>BTVE01000100.1:0-13446 GCA_045862915.1 Acidimicrobiia bacterium | reverse complement strand
GACTACTTCACGATCCACGCGGGCGTGCTCCTGCGCTACATCCCGATGACCGCGCGCCGGCGCACCGGCATCGTGTCGCGCGGCGGCTCGATCATCGCGAAGTGGTGTCTTGCACATCATCAGGAAAATTTCCTGTACACCCACTTCCGCGAAATCTGCGAAATCATGCGCGCCTACGACGTGTCGTTTTCGCTGGGTGACGGCCTGCGGCCGGGCTCGATTGCCGACGCCAACGACGAAGCGCAGTTCGCGGAACTCCAGACGCAGGGTGAGCTGACACAGATTGCCTGGGAGTACGACGTCCAGGTGATGAACGAGGGGCCGGGTCACGTGCCGATGCACCTCATCCGCGAAAACATGGACAAGCAGCTCGAGTGGTGCAAGGAAGCGCCCTTCTACACGCTGGGGCCGCTCACGACCGACATCGCGCCGGGTTACGACCACATCACGTCGGCCATCGGCGCCGCGATGATCGGCTGGTACGGCACGGCGATGCTCTGCTACGTCACGCCAAAAGAACACCTGGGGCTGCCCAACCGCGACGATGTCAAAGCCGGCGTCATCGCGTACAAGATCGCCGCCCACGCAGCCGACCTGGCCAAGGGGCATCCGCGGGCGCAGGCGTGGGACGATGCGCTGTCGAAGGCACGGTTTGAATTCCGCTGGCAGGATCAGTTCAACCTGTCGCTTGATCCGGTGACGGCTCGCGCCTTCCACGACGAGACCCTGCCGGCCGAGGGCGCCAAACTCGCGCATTTCTGCTCGATGTGCGGCCCCAAGTTCTGCAGCATGGAAATCACGCAGCAGATTCGTGACTACGCGGCCGAGACGCAGGTCTCGCTGGATGAAGCCCGCGCCAAAGGCATGGCCGACAAGGCGGACGAATACCGGCGCACGCGCGCCTGACCACACATGGCCCTCTCGCCTCGCGATCGCGCACGCGCGTTCATGGCCTCGCTGGCGATGCCGGACGAGGCTGCGGCGGCGCGCCTGCACGAAGCGACCGACATCGACTACTGGCGACGGCTCAATCCGCAGCTGTCGATCGGCAGTCCACGCCATCCGTCCATCGCGGAAGGGCGGCCCTGGTCCCCGGTCGAACTGGACTCGCGTGTGGCGCACATGGCGAGAGCCGGGTACCTGCAGGCGGCGCCGTTTGGTGATCCCGACGTCATCGCGGCGCTGCACCTCGGCGTCGAACGCATCCGCGAGGCAGGATGGCCGCCGGTCTTCCTCTTCGTTTATGACCAGGTGTGGGATCTGGCGCGTACGCCGTCGGTGCAGGCCCTGCTGCGCGCAGTGTTGGGACCCGGCTACCGTGAAGACACGCTGGTCTGGTGCTTCCATGTCGCGCCCAAGGCCGGCGCGTCCGGCTGGGCACCACATTTTGATGGCCCCGAGAAGTCCAATCGGATGACGGTGTGGTTTCCGCTCACCGACGCCACCCTCGACAACGGCTGCATGTATGTCGTGCCCGACGGCGCTCTGCCGGCGTCGATCTCCAATGAGGGGGGCGAGGTCGCGGTCAACTGGTCAGACCTGAGCGCCATCCTGCGCTCGGCCAGGGCGCTGCCGTGTGCGGCCGGCGGCATGCTCGGCTGGCGGTTCCATGTGCTGCATTGGAGTTCGGTGGTTGTCGACGCCACGACGCCTCGCATCAGCGTGGCGATGGAGTTTCTCGGAGCGGACGTGACGCCCGTGCCGCTCGAGGAGCCGCTTATCGACCCCACAGAACGACCGGAGTCCTTTCACACGCGGCTGTATGCCATTGGCAAGAGCCTGCGGATCTACATCCGGTTTGAACCGTGGCTCGCGCCCTTTGCCAACGTCGCGCAGCGGCTGGAAGAGGATTATCGTCCGCCTGCAGGCGGCACGATCTGAATGACGGTGCGATACCGCGTCACGGCTGCGCCGTCGACGTGTGGGTATCCTTCAGAGCCATTCCACGTGTAGTCCTTGATCACCACACTCGGTGGATAAGCCATCGTCTCGTCCTGGAAACGGCCCAGTTCGAACTGGTGCATGGCCGGGGCCTGGAAGATGACACGGCCGCCGTTTTTCAGCGTGGTCTTGTAGTAGGCGACGATGTCGGCGTAGGGCGCCTGCACGCCGTACAGGTGGTATTGCTGGCCCTTGCCGGCATCGATCGTTTCCAGGAACACGGCGGCGGGATATACGGGCGCCCCCAGCGTGGTGGCCACCGGTTGCTCAGGCGGCGCCTCGGCCGGCGGTGTGGCCGCACTGGCCGCCGCACCGGGGAACGGCAGGGGACGGGGTGGCGGTGTCTGCGTCTGCGCCCATGCCGGCGACGCGCACCACGCACTCATCACGATCAGCGTTGTCCATCTGAGCTGCATGACCTTCCGTATTATAGGACGACAGGATCACGCAGGCGGACGTCCGTGAAACACCGGAGGTGCGCCCGGCGTCAGAGAGAGCAGGAGACTCGAGGAGATCATGAACGGACTCAAGACCGCACTGTTGATGGCCGCGCTGGGTGGCTTGTTTGTCACCGTAGGCGGTGTCGTTGGCGGCCAGAGCGGCCTGGTCATCGCGCTGGTGTTTGCCGTTGCCATGAATTTCGGCAGCTACTGGTTCTCGGACAAGATCGTGCTGCGGATGAATCACGCGCGCGAAGTCGGCCCGGGACACCGGCTGTACGACATGACCGCGAGACTCTCGCAGCGTGCGAATCTGCCCATGCCCAAGGTGTACGTGACGCCCGAGATGTCGCCCAACGCGTTTGCGACCGGGCGGAACCCGCAGCACGCTGCAGTGGCGGCCACGGAAGGGCTGATGCGGCTGCTGCCGGATGCTGAACTGGAAGGCGTGATGGCGCATGAACTGGCGCACATCCAGAACCGCGACATTCTCATCAGCACGGTTGCGGCCACGATAGGGTCCGCGATTACCGCGCTGGCGCACTTCGCGATGTTCTTTGGCGGTAACCGTGATGAACGCGGCGGCTCCAATCCCGTCGCGCTGCTGGCGACGGTATTCCTGGCGCCGATGGCCGCCGGACTGATTCAGATGGCCGTGTCGCGGTCGCGCGAGTTCGTGGCCGACCGCACGGGCGCCCAGATTGCCGGCAGCCCGATGGGGCTGGCGCAGGCGCTGCGCCGGATCGAAGCCGCCGCGCGTCAGATCCCGATGGATGCCAACCCTGCGCTGGCGCACATGTACATTCAGTCGCCGCTTGCGGGTGTGAACATGGGCCGTCTGTTCTCGACCCACCCGCCGACCGAAGCCCGAGTTGAAGCCCTCATGCGCCTGCGCATGGGCGCCTGACGCGCGGCCGAACCGCCGCGGCCTACAGGACGTAGGCCGCGGCAAATCCAATCTGCAGCACGAACATCATGCGATACATGTGCGCCCAGGAGACGTGGTTCTCCTCGGTGGCCAGGTCCTCAGGCCGGCGCAGCATCAGGTAACACACGTAGCTGCCGTACGCCGTCATTCCGAGGCCCAGGGCGTGCAGCAGCACGGTGTTCCCGGTCAGGATGTTCAGCCAGACCCCGACGTTAATCATCAGAAACGGCAGCACGAACGACGGCGAGATCATCCACGCGGCCTTGCGCACACCGTGAATGATCGGCAGTGTCCGGCAGCCGCCGCGCTCGTCACCCTCCATGTCGGCGAAGTCCTTGGTCGTGGAGGCGCCCAGCAGGAACAGTCCGAAAATGCCGCCGATGAACCACGGCTCAACGCCGACAATGGTCTTGACCGCCGACCAGCCGGCCACCTTCAGCAACACTCCGCGGGGAATCGCAATCGTGATGTTCGCCCACATGCCGCGCTGCTTGGTGCGCAGCGGCGGCATCGAGTAGATGATGGTGGCCACCACCGCGATCAGAACGATCCAGAAGCACTCGTGCCGGCCGTCCGGTGCCACCATCCACGCCAGCGCCAGCGTCAACAGGTAGGCGACCACGGTGAACGCCCACGCGTCAGTCATGGACATGCGTCCCGAGGGGAGTGGGCGCCGAGGTTTGTTGATGCGGTCGATCTCCAGGTCGTAGATCTGATTGAGCGCGTTGCTGCCGGCGTTGAACACCGCCGCCATCAGCGCACCGATGAGCCCGGGTTCAAGGACGGTCCACGTCCACGGTTCGGCCGGCGTGGCGCCAATGGCCGTCACGGCTCCGGAGAAAAATCCGAGTGCGGGGGCCACCAGCGTGAACGGGCGCGCGAACTCCGCGTACAGCCTGAGGCGCGTCATGCCAGCCATCCCCACAGGGCCAGCGTCAGCCCCGCGCCCAACGCCGCGTTGAAGAAGTTCACCATGTCGTTGTTGAGGATACCGTTTCGCTCAGCCGTCGCTCCGATGACGCCTTCCAGAAGCGAGGCGACCGTGGCGCCCACCGTGATGACAGGAACCGCCATCCACGGCACGACCTGCCATACCGCGGCCAGCCCGGCGAGCAGCGCGGCGCTGGCCGTACCGGCGGCTGTACCCTCCAGCGACACGGCGCCGGTGGTGCCTGGTGTGACGCGCCGCAAGCTGGTCACCAGCCAGGTCGTGCGGCCGTAGGCCTTGCCGACTTCACTCGCGACCGTGTCGCTGCCGGCAGTGATCAACGCGGCCATCGCCGCCACCAGCCAGATCGTGGCGTCGGCCCCGCCAGGAGCCAGGGCACACAGCCACGCGGCCAGACCGGTGTTGGCGATCGCGTTTGCGGCTCCGCGTCGTCCACCGCGGCCCTCGGCAATGCCGGCGGACGACTTCTGTGCGCGGCGGAGGCGGGTCGCCGCCGAGATCGTCACGAACATCACGAGCAGCACGCCCCACGCGCCCCAGCCGCCGCCAATCGCGATCGCGGTGCCGATGATTCCGCCGGCCAGTGCACCGCTCACGGTGACCGTGCCTGCGGCGAGACCCAACCCGGCCACTGCCACATTCGCGGCCGCCACAAGACCGACCGTCGTCCCCAGACCCTGGACCACGCCCGACCACGTCGTCAGGTCAGTGGCGCCAAGCGTGGCCAGGACGAGTGCTGCGGCGCCGGCGACCGTGACGTTGTCATCGAGTCTGACGGGGATCGTCTCCGCGAAGCCGGCGGCCACCGACGCGGAAAGAGCCAGTGCCAACACGTGGGCATCGAGCGGACGCTGGCCAACCCAGCAGAGCAGTCCTGCAGATGCGAGCGTCGCCGCGATCACGAATCCTGTTGTGCCGGCGACGGTCTTGTCGGGGTTCCAGGGCCAGTGCGGTGAGCGCAGACTCGTGCCGGCGAGTGTGGCCACGCCGTCGCCCGCCGCGAGGATTGCCCATCCCGCCGCGGCCAGTTCGAGGCGATCGGCAAACAGCAGAATCAGGCCGAGCACCGCGGTTGGGTAGAGCACGATGCCGGTGGCCCAGGGCCGCGCAAGGTCGGCCGGCCTGAACACTGTGCGCGAGAGTGACGGCAGCAGCAGTCGGTTGAAGGCAATCGCCGTGATGGCCATGGCGGCCGCCTCACGCCAATCGAGCCACCGCAGCAGCAGGGCCAAGGCCCCGACACCGACGTGCAGCAGCTGCCGTCCCACCTCGCCGGTGCGGGTCGTCATCCTTTGTCGGAACGGCTCGGCGCTTGCCGCCACCAATCCAGTGTGTCGGACAAGGTCCGCGTGATCGGAATTGACGGCTGCCAGCCAAGGTCCCTTGACAGGCGTTCGTGACTGCCCAGCAGATGAGGGATATCGGCAGGCCGCAGGCGTTCCGGGTCAGGCACGACCTCCACGTGTGCCGCGGTCATGCCCAGCAACGTGTCGAGCAGATCGCCGATGCGCGAGACGCGGCCGGAACACACGTTGTACGCCGAACCCTGGACGGCGTCATCCAGCAGGCGGAGGTAGGCGGCCACCACGTCGCGGACGTCAGTCAGGTCGCGTTGCGCGTCGAGGTTGCCGACATGAATCTCCGGACGCGCTTCCCCCTGTTCGATGCGGGCGATTTGTCGCGCGAAACTCGACAGCGCAAACGAGGCGTCCTGGCCAGGCCCGATATGGTTGAACGGACGAGCGACGACCACATTGAGGCCATCGGTGGTTACGGCCAGTCGGGCCAGCTCATCCTGCGCCAGCTTGGACAGGCCATAGGGATTGGTGGGGACCAGCGGCGCGTCTTCGGTCAGCGCGTCCGGCCCGGGCTTGTAGATCATCCCGGATGTCACCACAAGCGTCCGGCACTGCGGGGCATGCGTGCGCAGGGCCTCCAGAAGATGATGTGTGCCGAGTACGTTGATCTGAAGTGTTGGCAGCGCGTTCTGCCACGAGTGGCCTACGTGGGGCGCGCCCGCCAGATGGACGAGGGCGGCGGGGCGGTCGTCGGCGATCGCTCGACCGACGGCTTCGCGATCGAGCACATCAACCTGTCGCCACCTGACATCCGCCCTGGTGCCGGTGCGTGAACGCCCCCAGGCAATGAGCGGTCCGCGATGCTCTGCAGCCAGTGCGTCGAGCAGGTGATGGCCGACGAAGCCGCTGCCCCCGGTGACGACGACCGGACCCATGCCGGTCACGGTCAGGCTCCCGGACGGTTGCCGTATTGCGCGGCGTAATACGCCTTGAAGGCGGGATCCTGCTCCTTGATGGGACGCCACCAGGCTTCGTTGTCGACGTACCAGCGCACCGTGTCGGCCAGGCCCTGATCAAACGCGACCTGTGGAGTCCACCCAAGCGCGCGGAGCTTCGTCGTGTCGAGGGCATATCGGCGGTCGTGCCCGAGGCGATCTTCGACCGGCCGAATCATGGACGTCGGTTTCTGCATGAGGCCCAGCAACTGATGGGTCAGATCCAGGTTGCGCACTTCGTTGCCGCCGCCGATGTTGTAGACCTCGCCGTTGACGCCGTGATCGATCGCCGCCTGGATGCCGCGGCAATGGTCGTCGACGTGCAGCCAGTCGCGCACATTCAAGCCGTCGCCATACAGCGGAACCTGCAGGCCCTCGATGAGGTTGGTGATGAACAACGGAATCACCTTTTCCGGGAACTGATTCGGGCCGTAGTTGTTCGAGGCGCGGGTGATGATCACCGGAACGCCATAGGTCGCCCAGTAGCTGTAGGCCAGGCGGTCGGCGCCGGCCTTGCTCGCCGAATAGGGATTCCGCGGCCGGAGTTCGTCGGTCTCACGCGAATGCCCCTCGGGCACCGACCCGTACACTTCGTCGGTGGAGATCTGGACGAACTTCGTGAGTGCCGGCGCCTGCCGCGCGGCTTCCAGGAGCACGAACGTCCCGATCACGTCGGTCGTGATGAAATCGGCCGCCGACTGGATGGAGCGATCCACGTGGGTCTCGGCCGCAAAATGCACCACGATGTTCGACTCGCGCACGAGCGGACCTGCGACCGCCGCATCGGCGATATCACCTTTCACGAACGTGTGCCTGGGACTGTCGAGCACCTCGGTGAGGTTCTCGAGCCGGCCCGCGTACGTCAGCTTGTCAAGGGTGCTGATGTGCCAGTCGGGGTGGACGCGATGCGCCCAGCGCACGAAGTTTGATCCAATGAATCCGGCCCCGCCGGTCACGAGTACACGTGTCATTGGCGACCATTATTGCCGAAGACTCCGAGCGGGTTGACGAAGGACCCGATGCCGGCCAGGTTGAACGACAGGCTGAAGATCTTGTCATTGCGCAGCCCGTAATGGCTCAGGTTGCGCACCGAGTAGTCCATGGCGACACCGCAGCACTGGACGTTGTAGGCAAAGCCGAACCGATGCTGCAGGAAGCGGTCGTTGGCAAAGTCGATGGCGGTGGAATAGGCCACCGAGGCGCCCCGCTGTGGCCGGCGCACCTGCGTGGAGAACCACACGGAGTGCGACGGCGCCGAATACGCCGGCAGCCCCGGGATCACCTGCTGTTTGCTCCATGTGCTGCTCAACGTCAGCCACGGCTGTGTGACGGAGGCCGAGGCGTTGTAGCGGCGCACTGCGTCGAATTGTGTGTCGTAGTCGACGTCGAACGAACCGGATACAGTGGGCGTCGGCGTCATCCGCAGCGAGATCCTGATCGGGCTGAAGTTGGATGGCGGCGGGAGCAGCGAACCCCCGGGGCTGAGACTGAATCCGGTCTGCTGATCGTACGAGGCCGCCCGCTGGTCCGTGTAGTAGCTCTGGGAGACGTCCAGTGACAGCAGTTCGCGTGTCACGGGTTCCCCTTCGCGTTGGCGCACCCGCCCCAGCAGCTTGTTGCTGATCCCGTAGTTGATCTGCGTCAGGCCGCCGACGACCGCGTCCACGCCGTAGTCGTTGATGACGATCGCATCAAACTGGTCGAAGGCCGAGACCTTCTTGATGGACGCCGACGGCTCGATCACGTGTTTGAGCCGTTCGACCCAGCGATTGCCGGCGGTGTTGAAGATCTTGACGAACGTCGGTCCCGTGATGTTGACCTGGCCGCTGAGGAGTGTGCGGGAGATTGGCTCATCAACGATGGCGCCGCTTGCCGGGTCCTGTCGTTTGGACCATTCCGTTCGACGGACCGAGACGCTCGGGCGAATCTTCAGCGCCGGGCCGAAGGCAATCGCGGTATTGAGGTACAGGTTGCCGTCGGCGCGTGCGATCGACCGCGACGTCGTCGGATCGTCCAGGTCCAGCATGGTCGTCAGGCGCACGGCATCGAGAGAACCGCCGACATAGATGTTGCTTCGGCCGACTGACGCGATGGACGTCTGAGACGCCGTCACATTGACGCTCGGCAGCGTGCGCGTGCTCGTAATCAGGTCGCCATAAAAGAGATCGTTGCGGGAAGCGGTGGCCGATGCGCGGATCAGGCCCCACTGGCCTGAGGCATCAGCCCGGAAGTACCGCGATCGCCGCGTGAACGCGTCGAAGTCGGTCTGATAGATCTGCTGTGTGACCGCGCTGGTGACGAAGTCGGCGTTGCCGGTGACTCGGATGCGGCCCGGCAGCTGTCGACTGAGATTGCCGCGGATCTCGTAGGACCGTTGAGCCGGCGTGATCAGCGACGTGCCGTCATCGTCGTAGACAGCCTTTTCGTTGATGACGTGCACGCGAACATTGGTCGCCCCCTGTTCCCCTGCGTTGCGGTACTCCGCGCCGACGCCCTGGCCGCTCTTGCTGAACCAGTCATGGAAGAACGTGACGTCATGGCTGCGATTGATTGCCCAGAAGAATGCGTTGCTCAGGGTAAAGCCCCGACGATTGCCGGCACCGTAACTCGGCATCAGGAAGCCGGTCGCCCGGTCATCCTCCTGAATCGGGTAATAAAAGACCGGCATGTAGAGCAGCGGGACGTCTTTCACTTCGAGCCGCGCGTTCCGCATGATGGCGTAGCGGTCGACGGTGAACGACATCTTCGAGGAGATGACCTGCCAGCGACGGCTGGGTTGCACACACGTCGTGAAGGTGGCGTCGGTCAGCACGTATTTCTTCGGCCCGACCTTCTCAATGCGCGCGGCCGTGAACAGCGCCTCCGGTTCCAACGACCCGAACAGGGTGCGGTCGATTTGCCGGTCGGTCAGTTGCAGCGTGCCCGTGGCGGATTCAAAGACACCCTCGTGGGTTTCGGTATCGACTTCACCCAGCAGCGCGGCGATCCGTGTACCGCCCTGCTGGAAGACCACATCACCGCGGAGGAAGATGCGGTGGTCGGCCGGTTCCCAATCGATTTCGCGGGCGTAGATCTGGAGGTTCTCGCACAGCACTTCGACCGGAAGCCCGTCCGTGCGGCGAAGTTCAACGCGTGCCGCACGTTCCGGCCGCGCGGGGTCGGTCACCTGCCTGGAGGTGGTGTACCAGAGCTTGCAGCCGGGGATGTTGAACTGCGCGTCAGCGGTGTCCGGTCGCAGCACGACGATCGCCATGCCCATCAGGATGGTCGAGAGAAAAAAGCGCCAGCGCATGGGTCCTCGACAAGGTATCACGCAGGACGACTCCCGGTTGTGAGGGCGGCGCGCACCTCGCCCGCCAGATACAGTGAGCCGGCAACCACGACGGGACCACGGGGCAGCTGACCCGCGGCGATCACGGCGGCGCGCACGTCCGGGGCCTCGTGGACCGGCGCCGTGCTGTGCTTCCGGCAGACGGCGGCCAACGCCGCAGGCGACAACGCACGAGGCGATGCCGGCGTGGTCACCACCCAGTCGGCCGCGACCGGCGCCAGCGCTGCCACGACCTCGTCAACGGCCTTGTCCGCCATGACGCCGATGAGCACCGGAACGGGATGGCCAATCGACTCACTGACAAAAGACGCCAGTGCGCGTGCGCCGGCCGGGTTGTGGGCGCCGTCAATCAGGACGTCGCCGTCGGGTGTGCTCCGCCATTCGAGCCGCGCAGGCCAGTCGACATCCGCGAGGGCCGACGCCATCGCATGCACCGGTATCTCGGGCCAGCCGGCTGCGGGAAGCGACTCGAGCACGCGGACGGCGAGGACGGCATTGTCGACTTGATGCCGTCCGGCAAGCCCCACCCGCAGTGTCGGATAGTGCCGGACGGGTGTTGTCAGCGTCAGGTCGCTGCCGCGCGCATCAACGGAGGACGCGACCGTGCTGGTGTCGTGTGACCAGATGACGGTGGCTCCTTGAGCGGCGGCCGCTGCCGTGATGACGCCGCGCGCCTCGTCCGGTTGCGGCCCGACACACACCAGCGCGCCCGGCTTGATGATGCCCGCTTTTTCCCCCGCGATGGCCTGCAGCGTGTTCCCGAGGTAGAGCTGATGATCAAAATCAATGGGTGTGATGGCGGCGACCGACGCGTCAACGGCATTGGTGGCGTCGAGACGTCCTCCCAGACCGACTTCAAGCACCGCCGTGTCCACCCTCGCGTCCGCAAACGCGAGCAGGGCCATGGCGGTGGTTGCTTCAAAGAAGCTGGGAGGGTGCGGCAGCGCGTGGCCCGCAGCTGTGCGGACCTGCGCCGCGTACACGTCAAACTGTGCTGCCGTGATTGCGCGGCCGTTGATGGAGATTCGTTCCTCGATGTGGACCAGGTGGGGTGACGTGTAACGTCCGGTCGTAAGCCCTGTCGCGCGCAGCCCGCGCTCGATCATCGCGGTGGTCGACCCTTTGCCGTTTGTGCCGGCCACCGTGATCGATCTGAACCTGCGCTCCGGATGCCCGAGCGCCGCCAACAGCGTGGTGATCTGCGAGAGGCCGAGCTTGATGCCGATGGCTTCGAGTGAGAACACCCACTCGCGCGCCGTAGACGTGCTCACGCCTCGGGCGCAGCGGTCGTGGCGCCGGCCGCGCTGACGGCCTTCGTGGACGGAGGCAGACCCAGCATGACACGCAGGCTCTGCGCGAGCGTCGCGCGCATTTCGCGCCGATCGACCACCAGATCGAGCATGCCTTTTTCAAGCAGGAACTCGCTGCGCTGGAATCCTTCCGGCAGTTTCTGCCGGATGGTCTGCTCGATCACCCGAGGTCCGGCGAATCCGATCAGCGCCTTGGGTTCGGCGATGTTGAGGTCGCCAAGCATGGCAAAACTGGCGGTCACCCCGCCGGTCGTCGGATCCGTCATCACCGAGATGTACGGCAGGCCCGCGCGGTCCAGACGGCCGAGCGCGGCGCTGATCTTGGCCATCTGCATCAGCGACAACGTGCCTTCCATCATCCGGGCGCCACCCGAACAGGAGACGACGATCACTGGTGCGCGCTGGTCCAGACCCATTTCAATGGCGCGCGTGATCTTTTCGCCCACCACCACGCCCATGCTCCCGCCGATGAAGGCGTATTCCATGGCCGCGACCACCACAGGCAAACCGTCGAGTGTGCCCGTTGCCAGCACCAGCGCGTCATTGCGCCCCGTCGACCGCACGCTGGCCTCGAGCCTGGCGCGGTACGGCTTGGTGTCGGTGAACTTCAGCGGGTCCGTCGAGCGGAGGTCGGCGTCGTGTTCCGCGTATTGCCCCTCGTCGAACAGCATCGCCAGCCGATCGGCGGCGTTCATGCGGAAGTGGTGCGCACACTTCGGGCACACCTGCAGATTGGCCGTCAGTTCCTTGTTGTAGATGACCTGCCCGCATGTCGGACACTTGACCCAGAGCCCTTCGGGAACGCGGCTGGCCTTCTCGCCCAGCGGCTCAATGGGCTTGCGCGTTTTCTTGAACCACGCCATACCTCGCCACTGTACACCAGCCGCGCCGGTCAGACGCGCGGGACGTAGTACCGCGTGCCGTGCCCCATGGTGCGTATCTGGCGCAGCAGATCATCCAGCATGTCGTCGCCCCATGACAGGTCGCACTGCGAGGTTTCCACCACGAGCAGCGGCGTGGCCGTGTAGTGGAAGAAGAAGTGGTTGTAGGCTTCGTTGACTTCCGCAAGATACGAGTCGCCGGGCAGCGGAGGCGCGTCCTCGTCGCGTTGCAGCGCGTGCACGCGACGTTTGAGCACATCGGTCGGCGACTGCAGGTACAGCACCAGGTCGGGCGTCGGCAGATCCCGCGCCAGCAATTCGTAGAGGCGCTGATACAGGAAGAGCTCGTTGTCGTCGAGCGTCAGGTGCGCGTAGATGCGGTCCCGGTCAAACAGGTAGTCACAGACGGTCGCCTGGCTGAAGAGGTCGCCCTGACGCAGCGACAACTGCTGCCGATGCCGCGCCAGCGCAAAAAACAGCTGCGCCTGGAACGCCGCGCCCTGGCGTCCGGCGTACACGTCCGCCAGAAACGGATTGTCGCGGTCGTCAAGCACCACCGTGGCGTCGAGGCGCGCGCCGAGGCGCTCTGCCAGCAATGATTTGCCCAGTCCCACTGGTCCTTCAATGGCGAGATACCGAAAATCCACGGCGGCGGCGAGTATAACAGTCGGAGTACGATGGACCATCGACCGGTGAGGCACTTGAGGTGACGATGAACCTGCGGCGTTTGGGGGGAGTGTGTCTGTTGCTCGCGGCGACGGGGTGTGCGTCCGCGCCCGTGGTGTCGACGCCTGAGGCACGGCCCGAGCCGCTCGAATCACTCGATCAGCGGGTGGCGTGGGTCCTGCGACTCGAAGCGCAGCGCTGGCTGGCGGATCCGGCGGTGCCCCGGGCGGATCTGCGCCGCCTGGTGAGTGATCCCGATGCCGCTGTCCGTCGACGGGCCGCACTCGCGGTGGGCCGCGTGCGGCTGCACGAGGGCATCACCACACTCACGCCTCTGCTCAGTGATCCCGACGCCGACGTGCGGGCGTCGGCCGCCTTCTCCCTTGGCTTGATCGGTCACCCAGATGCGGCGGCCCCGCTGCGCGCCGCCCTGGCCGACGACGCACCGCTTGTGCGAGGGCGCGCAGCCGAAGGCCTCGGTCTGATCGCGGCGCAGATGGGCGGCGACCGTGAGGCCTGGGCCTCCTGGGCCCAGGAGATCGCGGCCTCGGCGGCCGGGTGTGGTGTGGTGCTGGCGCCCATTGCCCCTGATGATGAAGGCGCGCAGCCTCCGCCGGTGCAGGCCTGCCGTCTGGCCGTGTTGGCGTTGGCGCGACTGCGGCACTTCCCCTCACTGGCGTCCGTCGTGATCGGCGCGGACGGCCGGC
>BTVE01000099.1:0-14091 GCA_045862915.1 Acidimicrobiia bacterium | reverse complement strand
TGGGCGCTTGTGGAACACCGTCTGCGGTTTTCCACGCGACGGTGGACGGCGCCTTGGCCGTCCACGGGCGCGACAGCGTCCACACCTTCAGAGACCGACGGACGGTGCGCGCGAATTTCCACCACTTGACGGGACACTACCATCCGGAGCAGGTCTCCGACTTTTACAAGAACGTCTTCGAATGGGAGATCCAGCACATCCCTGAGATGGACTATCGCCTGGTGAACACCGGCGAGGGAGGCATCGGCGGCGGCATCATGAAGCCGCAGGACGGGCCGATCCCGGCGCCCACGTCGTTCTACATCGACGTGGACGACCTCGACGCGTACGCCGCCAAGATCAAGGCCGCGGGCGGCACGATGGTCGTCGAGAAACAGGACGTGCCCGGCATGGGCGCGATCTCGCTGTTTCTCGATCCCGAGGGCCGGATGATCGGGTTGTGGAAAGCGGCGAGTTAGTCCTGCCGTAGCGCCGTGAGCGGATCGATACGGAGGGCTCGTCGTATGGGCGACCATGCGGCGAGCCCGGCGCTGATCGTGACGATCGCGGCTGCCCACACGTAGCTACGCACGTCCCGGGCGTCCACGTCGAACAACAACGACTCGACGCCTCGCGACATGAACACGGCTGCCGCGGCCCCGACGACCACGCCCGCCACAACCGCCATTCCAACCCTGAGCAACACGAGGCCGGCAATGCGCGATTGGCTCGCGCCCAGGGCCACACGAATCCCAATCTCCTGGCGACGGCCTCCGACGATGTGCGCAAGCAGGCCATAAACACCCACCGCAGACAGCACGATCGCGACCACGGCGAAGCCGCCCAGCAGCATCAGCGCAAAGCGCCGAGGCGCAGTCGCTGACGCGACGATGTCGTCGATGGAGCGGACATTGGCGAGGGCAACCGCGGGATCGATGTCGCGCAGGGCCTGCCGGACTGCCTGCACGTCAACCGAAGCGTGAGGCTCAGCCTTGACCAACAGGCGCTTGGGCGTGAAGTACCCGAGCGACTGCGGCATCCAGACGATGGGACTGATGCCTGCTTCGGGGGATGCCGCCACGATGTCTCCAGTCACACCAACGATCGTGAAGAGCTGGCCGCTGGGCAGACCAAAGTGCACACGCTGTCCGACGGGGTCCCGACCGTCGGGCCAGAGCTTTCGAGCCATCTCTTTCGAGACAAGAATCGACTCCGTCGGCTCCTGCTGGGTGAACCAGCGCCCCGAGAGCAGCGGAACATCAAACGCCTGTGGGCATCCTGAGGTGATGGCCATCGGCAACGCAGAAACGAGCCCCTTGGTTCCCTCTGGCACGTACGTCATGTTGCCCGGTCCACGATCGAGCGGCACTTCGTTGACGAAGCAGACATCGCTGACTCCGGGGATGTCGGCAATCCGGGCCGACAGGCGGCCGAAGAAGTCACTCAGCGACACGCTGCTCGGATACCGGGACGAGGGCACGTTCACGTCCGCGGCCATGGTCCTCGAGAGGTCGAAGCCGGTCTCGACGGACAACACGGCGGATTGGCTACGAGCCACCAGCGCCGCCATGATCAGCAGGACGCAGGTCGCAGCCACCTGCAGGGTCATGATCCACGCGCGTTGCCGGCCGGCTCGACGCCCGGCGGTCACCGCTCGTGTCTGCAGCGAGCCCCCGCCCGACGCTCCGGCTTTCCACGCCGGCCAGGCCCCGACGACCACCGCAGCAGCCAGCGACAACACGCACGCATACGCCGCAAGCATCGGCGATGAAACCGTGACAAAACGCGTCCAGCCAAACGACGGCGCCACCGCGGCCAGGCCACGCACCGCGGCCAGTGCAAGGACTGCTCCGACCGCGCCGCCCGCCATGGCAACGATGAGCTGCTCGCGCATGACGAGCCCGGCCAGCTGCGCACGTGTGGCGCCGATGGCTCTGCGCACGGCGAGCTCCTGACTGCGATCGACAAACCGTGCGACCTGCACGCCCGAGAGGTTGACGACGGCAACCAGCAGGACCAGCCCGGCAGCCACGACCAGCAGCGTCATGGTCGTGTTGACGTCACGGGATGATGCCTCGCGAAGTGGCTCGGCCTCGGCGCTTAGAATCGCGTTGAATTGTGGAAAGTCCTTCGCGGCTTGCTGCATCACCACCGCAACCTCCTGATTGGCCACGGTGAGCGAGGTGTCGTCACGCAGGCGTGCGAGCATCCCGAGGTAATAGGCGCCGCGTTCGCGCAGGCCTGGGCTGATTTCCATCCAGCGCCAAGCGTCAGCGTCGACGGTGCCAAGCCCGGCCCAATCCGGCGCAATGCCAATCACCGTAAATGACTCACCGTCGAGGCGGATGTTCTGTCCGATGAGGTCACGGTCGGCGCCGAAGCGCCGGCGCCACGCACCTTCGCTGAGCACGATGGCCCTCGTCAGATCATCGGCGCGGCTGTTGAACAGCCTGCCGGCCACCGGTTGGACCTTCAGTGTGTCGAAGAAGTCCTCGGTGACCGCGGCCACGGTCAACTGCTCAGCGCCGTCGCTCGACTCCAGGTTCATCTGCGCGGTGTACTGGCTGAAGGCGGCTGATGACAGGAAACCCGGCACGCCGCGCAGATCGTTGTAGTCGCCCACCGACAGGTTGTTGCGTCCGCGACCATCCCCGGTTGGATACGTCAGTGAAACCAGTGTCAGTCTGGCCTCGTCCGGAAACGGCAGCGCTCCCGCCAGCACCGGCCACGCAACGATGAACATCGCGATGTTGGCGCCAACGCCAAGCGCAATCGTGAGGATGGCGAGCAGGGTTGTCAGTGGTCGCCGCGTGAGGGACCGGACACTTTGCCCGGCTCCAACAAACATGTCTCTCATCTGTTCCCCCAGTGCACGCGATGAACGTGACGGCGTCGGATCCAGCGCCGCACGCACCACGCAGGCGCGAAACGTCGCGCGGCACAGCCACCACGCGGCGTGCGGGCCACCGCGAACCTCCCGCCGCTCGCGCCATTCCTCTTCCAGGTCGCCGAGGATGACATCCCGCGACTCGGAGGGCAGGCAGCGCGCGATCAAGGCCAGGACGCGGTTCACGAACGTTCCAACTCCTCTTCGAGGCCCTCGGCCATCGTGCGATACGCGCGATGACTCGCTGCCAGCACCCGGCGTCCAACCATAGTCAACGCATAGTGGCGTCGCCGGCGTCCACCTCGCTCCGCGATGGGTTCGCCGATGCGCGACCGCACCAGACCTTTCCCTTCGAGGCGTTCAAGGGTGACGTAGGTGGCGCTGATCGAGAGTTCCCGCCCAACACGCGTCTCGATATCGCGGCGGATGGTGGCGCCGTACGCGTCATCCTTCAGCCGGAGCACCGCCAGCAACACCAGATGTTCAAACTCGCCCAACATATGCTTCACATTGTGAAACAAATAGACGGAACAAGCGAGAGATTGGTTGGCCGCACGGATGATGTAGGGGTGGACTCAGTCAGCCCGGAGGGCGGTGAGCGGATCGACGCGCATCGCGCGCCATGCCGGCCACACACAGGCCAGCGCGGCCACCAGCAATGCCCCCAGCGCCATCAACCCGAACGTCCACGGGTCGGTGGCGCTGGTCTGGTACAGCAACGCCTCCATTGCATTGGTCGCAGCGATGGCGGCAAGCACACCCGCGACGACACCAATGACGGCCATGGTCATGCCTTCGCGCAGCACCAGCGCAAAGACCGATGGCGGCTGGGCGCCAAGGGCCAGCCGAACGCCCAGTTCGCGGGTGCGCTGCTCAACCGAGTAGGCAATCACACCGTAGATCCCGGCAGCCGCCAGCAACGCAGCCACCAGCGCAAACACCACGAACAGCACCGTGTTGAGGCGACGCTCGGCCGTGAGTGCGGATGCCAGATCGTCGACGGTCGCTTCCCTGTAGATGGGCTGCGCGGGATCAATTTCACGCACCACTCGGCGAATCGACGGCAGCATCGACATCGGCTCACCGGCCGTCCGCGCCACCAGCATCATGCTGCGTGACGGAAACTGCGCCAGGGGCAGGTAGGTTTCCGGACGCACCGGCGATTCATATCCGGTACGCCTGGTGTCGGCCACGACACCGACAATCGTCAGCCACTGCGTATTGGTGTCGGGGGTGCCGTAGGTGATGCGGCGACCGACCGGATCCTCTCCAGGCCAGAACTGTCGCGCCATCGTGTCATTGATGATCACCACTGACGTGGCGTCAGCAGTGTCCGACGCCGTGAACTCGCGGCCGCGGAGGACCGGCACACGCATCGTGGCAAAGTAGCCTGGGGCCACGGAATCGACGGGCACTTCGATGCTCTCTGCCGGTGTGAAGACCGGGCGACCTTCGATATTGAAGCCCGTCGAGTTTGGAGTGGCGGAGAGGAAGAGGTCGGAGACCAGTGAGGCCTGCTCAACGCCGGGGAGGGCGCGGACGCGCGCGAGGACGCGGTCATAAAAGTTCACCGCGGCTGCAGGCGTCTGATACGCCTGGCCCGACACCGTCATCTGCATTGTCAGAACCCGGTTGCCGTCAAAGCCGAGATCAAGCCCCTGCATCCGCATGAAGCTCTGCACCATGAGGCCGGCGCCGGTCAGCAGGACAAGCGCGAGCGCTACCTGCACGACCACGAGCGTGCGGCCGACCCATCGGCCAACACCGGATGACACACCGCGGCCGCCCTCCTTGAGCGCACTGCCGATACCGGATCGGCTGATCTGCCATGCCGGTACGACACCAAAGATGAGGCCGGTGACCAAAGCGGCGGAGAACGAAAAGCCGATGACGGTCCAGTCGAGGGTGATGTCCTGCAGGCGCGGCAGGTTTGTGGGCGCCGTGGCCACCAGCGCGCGGAGGCCCGCCCATGCCAGGGCCAGGCCGGCCACCCCGCCGGCGCACGCCAGCACAAGACTCTCCGTCAGCAGTTGCCGTACAAGTCGCCAGCGGCCGGCACCGATTGCCGTGCGCAGTGCGATTTCGCGCTCACGTACGGACGCTCGGGACAGCAACAGGTTTGCGACGTTGACACACGCAATCAGCAGCAGGAACGTCACCGCTCCAAGCAGCGCGACAATTGCCGGGCGGGTGCGGGCCACCAGGGAATCGTGGTACCCCACGACGTAGACGCCGTAACCGTCCTGATTGGGAAACCGCCGGACGATGTCTACCGCGATCGGATCGAGGTCTGCCTGTGCCTGCGCGACCGAGATACCGGCCTTCAGTCGTCCGATCGCGATCAGCCACAACGACCCGCGACTATTTCTCAGTTGCTCGGACGGCGCATTCGGAATCCAGAATTCGGTCGTCGGGGCGGGGAATCCGAAGCCCTCGGGCATGACACCGATCACTTCGCGCACGCGCCCGGACAACTCGATGCTGCGCCCGACCACTGCCTCATCTCCGCCAAACGCGCGCTGCCAGAATCCGTGCGAAAGCACGACGACGGCGTCGCGGCCGGGGACGTCTTCCACAGCAGTAAACACACGTCCACGTGCGGCCTGCACGCCAAGAACCTCAAACAGATTCGCTGACGCGCGGGCGCCGATCAGGCGCTGGGCGTCACCCTGGCCCGTAAGGTTCTGTGCCGTTGTGTTGTAGACGGCAATCGCCTCGAAGGTGGCATTGGCCGCGCGGTAGTCGTCAATGTTCGGCAGCGAATGCCAGTCCTCGCGCAGATTGATTCGCGCGTTGGTCATCCAGACCATCGCGAGGCGGTCGGGCTCCGGGTACGGCAGCGGCTTGAGCAGGACGCCGTTGGCTACGCCGAAGATCGTCGAGGTGGCGCCAACACCGAGGGCGATGGTGGCGACGGCAATCAGCGAGAAGACTGGCTGGCGGACCATGACCCGGAGGGCGTAACGCGCATCCCGCCACACGGCTTCGAGGATGCCGCCGCCACGCACGTCGTACGCGCGGTCCTGCAGGGACGGTACGTTGCCGAAACGACGCTTCGCATCGGCGCGGGCCTCCGCCGGAGACATGCCTGCGGCGATGTTGGCCTCGGTGGCCAGGTCGATGTGGTGCTGGAGCTCGTCACTGACGTCCTCGGTGACTGCCTCGCGGCCAATAAGTGCTCGGAACCTATCCCGCAGAACGCGCCAGACTCGCATGGCTACTCCGTCCCCGCGATGACCAGGTTGACCGCGCCGGACAGGCGTGACCAGCTGGCGCGTTCGGCCTCGACCTGGCGGCGCCCGGTCGGGGTCAAGGAGTAGTAGCGCGCCCTTCGATTGCGCTCCGTGATCGCCCACTCCGACGCGATCCAGTCCCGCTGTTCCATCCGATACAGGGCCGGATACAAGGACCCCTCCTCGACCTGGAGCACATCCTGCGAGAGCGTCTTGAGCCGTTGGGTGATTGCGTACCCATGCTGGGGTCCGGACCGGAGCACCCGGAGAACGAGCAGGTCGAGGGTGCCGTGCAGCTGGTCGGAGTTGGTCTTGGGCCGTGGCATGCGACCTTAGACGTTCTAATGAAACGCCCGGTTTGCCAGTTGCTCGCGGACATCCGGCAAGCGACCACAACTACCGGATCCATCGTGACCAACGCGAACCCGCTGCATGACACGTACTCGTACAACGTGGATGCGGAAGCCAACAACTGGTTCCCCACGTACCGGATCGACTACAACTTCACACCGAGCCAGCGGTTCTCGTCGGTGCTCAACTGGCACACCTTCAGTTCGCTGCCCGACACCCTGAACGGCTTCGAACCCAGCTTCCCTGGCTTCCCTGTCCTGGGCTCGCAGACCTCCAAGCGCATCTCGTCGAGCAACACGTTGCGCTCGACGTTTGGCAATCTGGTCAATGAGGCCCGCTTCTCGTATCAGGGCTCCCCGGTCGAGTTCTTCAACGAGCAGTTCAATGCCGGCATCTGGAACCAGTCCTTCGGCAACCAGGGCGGACATCACCTGACCCTCGGCAGTGGCCTGACTAATGCCGGTCCGGCGCCCAACGCGCAGTCACGCAACGTCAAGGTCTTCCGGCTGGAAAATACCGTCAGCTGGCAGCGCGGCGCACACAGCATCACGGCTGGCGCCTCCTTCGAGCGCATGGATTCCTGGAACAAGTTCCAGGCGACCGTGCCGACGATCCAGTTCGGCATGCTCCCGACCGACCCGGCCATCGGCCTGTTCACCACGGCCAACTTCCCGGGCGCCTCGTCGGCACAACTGACGGCAGCGCAGAACTACTACGCGCTGTTGACCGGACGCGTCTCGAGCCTGTCGGGCGTGGCGCGCGTGAATGCCGCCACCGGCAAGTACGTGTTCTCCGGGCAGAGCCTCGAGGAATCCCGTCTCGATGAGTTCGCCTTCTACGCGCAGGACAGCTGGCGCGCGCGGGCGAACCTGAGCGTGAACGTGGGTGTCCGCTGGGACGTCCAGCGACCGTTCCGCGCGCTCAACGGGTCGTACGCCACGGCGACGATTGACAGCGTCTGGGGCGTCTCCGGATTCGCATCCGGCTGCGACCTGTCGAATGCCAATCCGACCAACTGCAACCTGTTCAAGCCTGGCACGATGCCTGGCTCACCCTCGCAGTACGTGCAGTTCCTGCCGGGAACGGCGGCGTACAACACCGACTGGAACAACATCGCGCCGAGCATCGGCTTCAACTGGACGCCGGACCAGCGCGACGGCCTGCTTGGCGCGCTGATGGGCCCCTCGGGCGACTTTGCCATTCGCGGCGGGTTCGGCCGGTCGTACCAGAAGCCGGCCATGGGTGACCTCCGCGCCCGGTTCTCGGGCAACCCCGGATTGGCGATCACGGTGGCGCGCAATCAGGCACTCGGCAACCTCGGTGCCAACCCGTTGCTGTTCCGCAACACCTCACAGTTGACGCCGGCAGACTTCCCCGAAGAGCCGTCGTTCCCGAACACGGGGCTCGTGACCAACAGTGTCAACGCGTTGGACCCGAACATCCAGGTGCCGTACGCGGACTCGTGGTCGTTTGGCGTGCAGCGCGGTCTCTCGAAGAACATGGCGCTTGAAGTGCGTTATGTCGGTACACGCGCGCGCGATCAGTGGACGACCTACAACTACAACGAGGTGAACATCATCGAGAACGGCATCCTCGAGGAGTTCAAGCTCGCGCAGGCGAACCTCCAAGCCAACATCGCGGCCGGGCAGTCCGCGCAGGGCTTCCGCTACCGCGGCCCCGGCACGGGCACATCACCGCTGCCGATCTTCCTGGCGTACTTCAGCGGCGTGCCGGCTGCCCAGTCGGGCGACGCCGCGCGGTACTCGTCGTCGTTGTTCACGAACGCCACGTTCCTGAACCCCCTGGCACGATTCAACCCGAACCCGTTCACGTTTGCCGACGCACTCGACGCGGACGCGACACGCCGGGCCAATGCCCTCGCGGCCGGACTGCCGGCCAACTTCCTCATCGCCAACCCGGACAAGCTGGGCGGCGCCAACGTCACCGGCCACGGCGACTTCAAGAACTACAACTCGCTGCAGCTGGAACTGCGTCGCCGACTCGCAAACGGCATCCAGTTCAATGCCAGCTACGTGTTTGGTGTGGGCGAGGAGTCGGTGCGCTACTCATTCCGCGTGCCGCGCGAAACACGCAAGAGCGCAGGCACGACGGAAGGAGAAGTAACCCATGCGTTCAAGCTGAACTGGATGCTCGAGTTGCCGTTCGGACGCGGCAAGCGCTTTGGCACCAACGCCGGCTCAATGCTCGATCGCATCATCGGCGGGTGGGAGATCCACGGCAACGCGCGTTTCCAGAGCGGCGTCTGGGTGGACTTCGGCAATGTCCGTATGGTCGGCTTCGACAAGGACGACTTGCGCGACATGTTCAAGCTCCGGATCAATGACACGCAGCGCGTCTTCATGCTCCCGCAGGACGTCATCGACGAAACCGTCAAGGCGTTCAGCACCAGCGCCACGTCAGCCACAGGCTACGGTTCGCTTGGGGCGCCGTCGGGTCGGTACTTCGCGCCGGCGATGGGCCCCGATTGTCTTGAGACCATCAGCGCCACGTTTGGCGACTGCGGCACTCGGACACTCACGGTGCGGGGACCTGCGTTCAAGGAGGTGGACATCAGCATCCTGAAGCGCCTCGCCATCGTCAATCGTGTGCAGGCCGAGTTCCGCGTCGAGATGCTCAACGCCTTCAACTGGGTGAACTACTCACCCGTGACCGGCCTGGGCACCAATCCCGCCAGCTATGAGATCTCGGGGTTGACGGGCACAAATACCGCGCGCGTCATCCAGCTGGTGTCGCGAATTACCTGGTAATCAACTCGACGCCTGTTACACACTGACCCGGATGGGGCCTGCCCCATCCGGGTTCTTCTTTCATCTCAAGGGGACTTCCCATGCGACCGTCCGCGACCCTGCTGGTCTGGGCGCTCATGGCCGCGGTCTCGTCCGCCCAGAGCAGCCAGTTCGTGCTCTCGTCGCGTGATCGCGCGTCGATGCTCGCCGTTGACTTCATCGTCACCGGCGACGATGGGCAGTTGGTGACCGACCTGACGGCCTCCGAGGTCACGATTCGCGTCGGCGGCCGGCAACGGACCGTGGCGGCCCTCGATTTCATCGAACGCCCATCGTCGGGCCACGACACTCGTCCCGCGCCGTTTGCGGCGAATGTCGAGCCGGCGCGCACGCGATCGGTGATCTTCGTGGTGGACCAGGACACCATCCGGCCCGGTCGGACTGACGACATTCGCGATGCGGTTGGCGCCATCCTTCAGCGGATGGCTCCGCTCGACCGCGCGGCGATGGTGACGGTGCCTCTGGGCGGGCTGGCGGTCGATCTGACCACCGATCGGGCGAGAGTGCTGCAAGCCCTCGGCGGGTTGACGGCGCAGAGCTTGCGGAACGAGGGCACCGCCGATGCGCAGTGCCGCACGCTGCACACACTCTCGGCAGTCAGGGACCTGCTGCTGAACCTGAGCCAAGTGGAGGATCCGGTCAGCATCGTGTTCTTCTCCGCTCATCAGGAGGCGCCGCAGTCAATCATCCGCATCACCGGGAGCGCGCCGGTGGGCGGTCCCTGCGATCTGAACGCCACCACCTTCACAGCGCTCGGGCATGCGGCCGCACGCGCGCGCGCCCAGTTCTTCACCATCCACGCGGACTTCGAACAACGCGGGCGGGGACTCGCGGGCCTCGAGCATGTTGCCGGAGTGACCGGCGGACCGCTGTTGAACCTCGCGACGGAAGGCGGCCATGCCGTTGTCGAACGCGTGATACGACAGACGGCCGGCTACTATGTGGCTCGCGTGGCGCGTGAGCCCAACGACAGCGCAGGTGAACTGCTGCCGGTCCATCTCTCGGTGTCACGTCCGGCCACCAACGCGTGGCGCACGCCACAACTGATCGTCCCCAGACTCCCCAACGCCCCCAGCACCACCAGCAGCACCAACCTGTTGTCCTCCGTCATCGCCAACCCAACGGTTGTGCGTGACTTGCCGTTGCGTGTGTCCGGCGGAGTCTTCGGTGCTGACGCACCAGGTTCTGTCAGGGTTGCCGTGGCGTTTGACTCTCCTGATCCGGATGCGCGATTGGCCGAGGCAACACTTGGCCTGTTCAACGCCGACGGGATGCTTGTCTCGGGACTCACCATGGGGGCCGATGCCCTGGCCTCGCGTCCGGTGCTGGCCGGCCTGGAAGTGCCATCAGGCGTCTACCGGCTTCGGGTGGCGGGACGGGATGCGGCAGGCCGTGTTGGCAGTGTGGACGCAGACATCTCCGCGCAACTGACATCGATCGGTCCGCTGTCCGCCGGCAGCATACTCGCCGGACTCTCGAGAGGGGGCGCGTTCGTGCCGATGCTCGAATTTGGTACGGAGCCGACTGCGTACGTCCTGTTTGAAATCTACGGCCCAGCGGCAGGCGGGGCATCGGTGGTCATTGAACTCGCCGACTCTGCGGCAGGTCCGGCGCGCCTGACTCTGCCCGCACGAGTCGAATCATCACCAGGCAACAACCGCGCGGTGGTTACGGCCGTGGTGCCGATACAGGATCTGCCGGCTGGGGACTACGTGCTCAGGGCCACCGTGACGCCCGAGGGCGCCGCCTCAGGACGCCTGATGCGCACGATACGGAAGCGCGGCGTGCAGGCGCTCCAGTAACACGCCAACCGCGGCAGGTCCGTCGAGCCGGTGCTGAATCAGTCGGGCACTCGGGCGCGCGCCGACGCCAATCGAGATCCCCCGACGCCCGAGTGTCGCAAACGCATCTTCGTCGGTGCGGTCATCACCCAGGTACACGACACCAACGCCCGACTGCGGCCCCGTGTCCACGACGGACCGAATCCACTCGACGGCCTTGCCCTTGTGCCAGTCTACCGATGGCAGCAGTTCAAGCGCCTGCGCGCCAGGCAACGCGCGGAGCACGTCCGCATCAAGCGCCGGCTGAGCCACATCGAGAAACTGACCAAGCGCGCGCCCTGCCTGATCGGCCGCCACACGCCTGACGTGGCATGTCAGCGCATACTGCTTGTCTTCGATCACGACGCCGTCGCACCACTCGAGGCGTGTTTCCGCGCGCTGCCGGATGTCGGCCAGCACCGGCTCCACATCCTTGAGCGCCGGGTGCAGAAATCCCCCTTTGGGTCCAGCCACTTCAAGTCCGTGCAACCCGCCGACGTAGGCCGCGACGTCGTGCGTGCGCACACGCACATCCTCCATCCGTCGTCCGCTAACGACCGCGATGGTCGCTCGCGGATGTGCAGCGAGTTGCGCCAACGCGGCCGCGACATCCTCGGACATCACGGCCTCGTTTGGTGTGGGCGCGATGTCCGCCAAGGTGCCATCAAAGTCGGTGGCCAGCAGCAACGGCCGCTCGGCCAGCCAATCCAGCACGGCGCCGGCCACCACCTCCGGTGATTCAGCCAGAAAAGAACCCTCCTGCCTTTCTCCGTTCGAGTTGGTGCAGGATGTCGGACGCCCACGCCAACACGTCACGTCCAGCCACACGTCGACGCAGAGCCTGCATACGTCGGCGCACCTCCCACTCGGGCATGTCGACAGCGCGCAGAATCGCCTCGGTGAATCCACGCTCGTCGTACGGGTTGATGATCAGCGCCTCTTCGAGTTCCTGCGCGGCACCGGCGAGTTCGCTCAGGATGAGTACGCCGCCAAAGTCATCACGCGCAGCGACAAACTCCTTCGCGACAAGATTCATCCCGTCGTGCAGTGACGAAACGATGCAGAAATCCGCGAGACGGTACCACGCCACCAGATCCGGCATCGCAAACGACTGCTTGAGATACAGGATCGGCCCCGAGTCGGGTCCATCCCCATGCCGTGTATTGATGCCGTGCACGATCGCATCAACTTCGGCCGAGATCTCGGCGTAGCCCTGCACGTCTTCGCGCGACGGCACACCAATCTGGACAAACGTGAAGCGCGACGCCAGATCCGGGTACTGATCGAGCGCGCGTCCCAGCGCTTCCATCCGCTCGGGAATGCCCTTGGTGTAATCGAGACGATCAACGCCGATCCCGATGACGCGGCCCCGAAGCTGGTAGCGATCCAACAGACCGCTCATGCGCGCGGGCAGCGCGTCATCAGCCAGGATGGTCGTGATGCGGTCGAAGTCGGCGCCGATGGGAATCGCGGCAACACGCACAGGCCGATCGCCGAAGTACACCGTTTCACCAGACACTTCCGCGCTCAGCTCGTCCTCACACGCCTGCAGGAAGTTCCGCTGATCACGCGGCAGCTGGAACGCGACCAGGTCGTTGGCCAGCAGCCCCCGGATGATTTCTGCGCGCCAGGGGCAGATGCGCAGGCGGTCGGTGTCGGGCCAGGGAATGTGCCAGAACAACGCCGTGCGCAACCGTGGACGCAGTTCGCGCAGCGACTCGGCCACCAGTGCCAGATGGTAGTCGTTGAGGAACACCGACGCCTCGGCAGGCGCCTCTGCTGCCGTGGCTTCGGCAAACCGGCGGTTCACCTGCTGATACATCTCCCATTCATCAGCGCGGAACACCGGGCGCACATGTGCCTGGTGACACAGCGGCCACAACGCGCCGTTGGCAAACCCGGCGTAGTACCCGGCTTCTTCCTCGGGAGACAACCAGAGACGGCGTAAGCGATAGGACGGATTGTCGGGGGGCACTTCCACCGAGTCCCGCTCGTCCACAACGGCCTTGTCAGCCGTGCCGGCGCCATGTGCGACCCAGACGCCGCCACGCTCGCGCATCAGGGCATCCAGCGCGACCGACACACCACCGGGCGTGGCGCGCACCTGAACACTGCCGTCATCGGCGTACTGATGCAGGTACGGTTCGCGGTTGGACACGACAACAAGTCCGCCGGCCGATCGGCCGGCTTCGCCCACGCGGACCAGCGCCGCCTTGAACAGGATCGGGCCGATGACTTCGTGCATCGCAATCATCGAGACGACCAGCGTCTCGAATCGCCCACCCCAGTCCGGAAATTCGGTGGACACCAGAATGGTCAGCCCCAGGGTGACCCCGGCCTGCGACACCAGGCCGCGCCACAACAGCGGCGTCGCCTCGTCGCCGGCCCCGGCGACACGGGCGCCAATCTGGGTGCCCACATACAGCAGCGCGATGCGCACGGCCACCATGCCGACCGCGACAACGCCAATGACGGCCAGCGCGTCCACCTGGAACGACGCGCCGGCCGCCGTGAAGAACACCACGAGGATCGGCGTCGACCCGCGTTCGATCGCGTCCCTCAACACGTCGCCCTGTTCGGTCGTGACGTTTTCGACGACGAGCCCCGCGACCAGCGCGGCAATGAGGCCGTCGAACTGCCACAGTTCACTGGCGCCCGACAAGACCGCGCACAACGCGACCAACGCGAGCGTGACTTCCCGACCGACCCACCGCAGGTACAACGCGAACAACGCACCAACGGCGACGCCAAATGCCATCGATCCCGGCAATTCCCACAGGAGCGATGCCACCAGCTCGGGCGCGTTCGGCGTCTCGATGAACACGCCACGCGTCCACTCCATCGAGATCGCAAACAGCAGGATCAACGCGAGATCGCCCAGCACGACGACCGCCAGCGTCAGCTCGGACAACTTGCCGCGGGCGCGCGTCTCGGCCATGACGGCCAGCGTCACCGTGGGCGAAAACGCCACGAGCACCGAGGTCGCCACGGCGACAATCGCCGCGCGTTGTGCG
>BTVE01000098.1:0-14681 GCA_045862915.1 Acidimicrobiia bacterium | reverse complement strand
CGTTGCCCTCGTGTGTGCCGTGACAGTCGCCGCATGCGACTCGGTGCCGACGGCCGATGACATCGGCGACGTGAATGGTCTGTCGATCACCGGATCGTCGGTCGCCTCAGTCGGCGGCGCGACGCAGCTCGAAGCAGTGGCCTTGCTGGACGATGGAAGTCCCCGTGTGGTGACGGAGGATGCGGCGTGGACGTCGAATGCGCCGGCCATTGCGGCGGTGAACGATGGACGGGTGACCGGATTCACCGCAGGGGACGCGATCGTGTCAGCGACATTTGCCGGTCAGACTGCGCAGGTCGTCGTCAGTGTGGTCACCGGCCCGATTCCAGGCGGCACCGTCGTTGAACTGACTCTTCAAGGCGCCCCACCCGAGGAGATTGGCGCTACACGGCAGCTGGATCTCACCGCGCGGTTGCGGGACGGCACCACGCGGCAGGTGACCGCGGAAGCGGCATGGTCATCGTCGGACCCATCGGTCGCCACCGTGAGTGCCGGACAGGTCATCGCCCTCGGCCCCGGGCAGACAGTGATCACTGCCGAATATGGAGGCCGATCGATCCAGACGAGTGTGACGATCTCCGGCACAACCATGCCTGTCGCGAGCCTCACGCTGAGCGGCGACGTGGGTTCGATCGTGATTGGCCAGAGCATTCAGCTGCAGGCCACGGCGCGATTCACGGACGGCTCGTCGCGACTGGTGACGAACGAGGCCACGTGGCGCTCGAGTGATTCCGCGGTGGCCACTGTGAATCTCGGTCGCGTTACCGGGATGGCGCGTGGGTCGACGACGATCACGGTCACCTATGGCGGCCGCTCAACGCAGGTGACGATCTCGGTATCGGGCCCGTAGCGGCGTCGTGCTACGACGCGCGGGACGACGGCGACGCGTCGGCGTCGTGCCAGGGGCACAGTTCGCCGATGTCTTCCTGCAATTGTGCGAACGTGTTCACGCCCACACGTTTGAGCAGGGCGGGGAAGTTCTCCATCACGAACTCGTGAAACAGGATCAAATCGCGCGCGGTGCGTCGCTCGGGCGGCCGTTCCATCCAGAGTCGGCGCAGGGTCTGTCGTTTTTCGTGATCGCGCATGGTGTACCTCGAAGAGCGGCGCTCAGCCTATCACGATTTTCGCTTTTTGTTTGCCTGTGGACGTTCGCTCTGCAGGATGTACACCGTTCGCTGTGAATCCACGTCCGCCCAAGCTGCACGGCCCGTGCCGTAACCAACGCCGATCGAGGTCAGCCTGACGAATCGTGAACATCCTTCGCCGGTACGCACGCATGGCTCGCCATCCGAAGCTGCGAGCGGAGCGAGCGATTAGCGAAGGATGGTGAGCCGCAGTTTCGTGAGTTGGAACCAATGGCATACCTGGCTCCGCGTCATCGATGGCCTGCGGGGAGTGGCGTGAAGGTAGGGCCGACATGCTGGCGCAAGGGCATCGGGGATCCGGCGAGCCGGTGGCCTCGCCAGATCGGCTCCATCGATGTCGGGGGCCCGGTTTCACTCGATCCCGTAGATCGCCTTGCGCTTTAAGAAGGCCGCTGGGCCACCTTCCAGCACATTTTGAACCGCGCGCTTCGTCTCGACGCGGTCGATCGCGCCGCGTTCATACGTCTTTCCCACGCCTCCGTCCCGTCGCATTGGGAAGATGATCTCGGAGTCGCCCAGTACGGCAATGTTGGCGTTGTGGGTGACGATGAATACCTGTCGGCGCTCCTTGATGTATCTCAGGGTCCGAACGACGCTTGAAAAGATGAACGCGTTGTCGAGGTCGTCTTCCGGTTGATCGATGATCAAAGGTTCGTTCGAGTCTCCCAGTAGCGCGATAGCCAACAAGATTGTGTGTTTCTGCCCATCTGACAATTGCCCAACCGGGATCTCCTTCGCTGGCGTGGTCTTGGTGAGAACCTTGATGACGGGCGAGGGCGGCTGAGGCGCGATTTCCAGGCGATGCAGGTACTCCAGCGCCCTGAATCGCCTTACGATCTCCGAGCCCCACTTGAGCCCGATGTTTTCAACCTGCCCGATGGCTGAAGCGTCGCCCGCCCGAACCAGTTTGGCCAGGTCAAGAGGGGTTATCGCGGCGCAAAGCTTCTCGATGTCCTTCTCTTGCATGAAGGAGCCGTTCATCACCTCAGCCACTAGGGCGACGAACTCGCCTCTAATCCCACCGGGCTTGTAGAACAAATACACGGAGTAGTCGTCGATGGTCGCTTTGAACGCCGCGTTGATCTTGCTGACCTGCGCTTTCCGTCGCGCTGTCAGGGTGTTGCGTACCTTGGACAGCTTGTCGATGAGGTCGGTGCGTTTCGTTCTCGCCCCTGCAAGCTGTGGCCTTTGAGCGTTGAGCCGCGTCAGGTCGGCCGTCAGTTGCTTGCGCTGTGTTATCAGGGAGCTGAGCTGCGCGATGCTGCCCGACAGGCCCTGCTTACGAAGCTCGTCGATCTTCGCCGCGATGCGTTCTTCCCATTTCGCATGGCGGCCGGGAATTGGCGTCAGCGCGTTCGTGAGGTCGGCCGACGCGGCGGCGAGACGCTCGTTGATGCGCTTCTGCTCCTCCTCCAACCAGGCATTGAGCGTGTTGATAACGGCCTCGGCCGCTCTGAAGGCAGTGCTAGTTGCTGAGTCGTCTGTAAACTCCCCGGCTGTGTCCCGCAGCGCAGCGTAGTCCCTCTTGGCGACGTCCAGGGAAACGCCATCGGTGTAGTCCTTCGCCACTTCTTTAAGGGTCCCGATGAACGCCTTTTCGGCACCAATCCGTCCTTGGGCGGCCGCGACGTCCTTGAGCTTCCCCTCTTCGGCCGCCTTCAGCTTTTGGTCGATTTCTTGAGCCTGTTTCTCTTTGGCTGCGATCTGGAGAAAGCCTGCCTCAAGCGGCTTCAGCTGTGCGCTGTTGTGCTCCAGTTCCTGGACCAACGCCTTCTCATCGGCCAGTGCATCACTCAGCTCAAGATGCTGGTCGAGGAAGGCTTGGAGCAGCTCGGGGTTGCGCATCGGGTCCTTGGCGACCTCAGCCAAGTGGCCCTGCTTATAGAACTCAACCCGGAACGTGCCCTCGAATTCGATACCCTTGCCGTGCTGGTCTTCGGCTGAGACGGTCCAGCCACCCCTTCTCTGGCGCTCGTACCGGTAGCGCACACCGTTTGCGTCTTCGCAGAAAACTACCGTGGAGTCGGCGCAGTTGTCGTCGTGCTCGAAGGGAGTGTGGGCCCCGACCGCATAACCGATCGATTGGATGACGGTTGACTTTCCGGTGCCGCGGCCACCGATGAAGCAGTTGAGGTTCGGGCTAAATCGGTAGCAGCCGCCGTCGACGAAGCCGCCGAACAGCTGGAGTCCCAGGATGCGCGGAATCGACGTCGGGACGGTCGATACAACTCGCACTCGCGCCTCTGAGTCAATCAGCGACGTCCGGAAGCCCTCGAATGACAGCCCGTTCATCTTGTAGCGGCTCAACTGTGCGTTGCTGTTGAACGCTCCAAGCGTATGAGCGTCGGAGTTTTGGACCGCCGCTAGTCGAGCTGCGCCGAGTTCTGGGCCCGTCCGCTCCTGAAGAAGAGCCCGACGCTGCCCTGCGGCATCGCTACCGGCGTCCTCCGGGGAGAACCACGCGAGATTGTTGACGCTGTCGAAGTCGAGCCCGAATAGTCCCTTCGATGTGATGATGTCCTTCTTCCAGTTCGGATACCCCGTTGTTAGCGCCTCGAAGCCAGACTTGTCTCGGTCGATGTGGGCCGCGATACAGATAGCGCCGAGGTCATGTGCGATGGCAATGACGTCGGCCATGGACCTGGACGTGTGTGTGTCCCTCCCGCCTTTGGGGCCCTTGAGGTCGATCTTCGCCAGCAGAGTTGTGATCACGTCAGGGTTCTGCGGATCGCAGTAGACGAGGAGATGGCCATGCGCGGTCGAGACTTCAACACCAGGGAGAACAAGAAGGGCATCACCAAAACGGGCTCCGTGCTCCAGACTCCTGAGCACTTGGCCATCGTTGTTGTGATCCGTAATCGAGAGAATGCTCAAGCCCTTCGCGACCGCGGCATCGATGATCGCTTCGACGGTCATGCCTGGGTCTTTCACGTCGGAGGAAAAGCCGAAACTGTGAACGTGCAGGTCAGCGGTCACGAAGGTCGCCCCGCCCTCCTGTTTGTCGATCTGGTCGAAACCCTTCAGCATTGAACCTCGCCACAATCTAGCGCAATCGTCGTTCGTCGCTCAGTGAACGCTCCGGAGCGGCCCACCGTCCGTTGGCCGCAACTGATGAGGCCTCATGGTGTCGGGCGGCTGCGGTCAGACAGAAAAAGATGCTATATTTCTGTCAAAACCATGGGCAAGCAGACTGTCTCCGTGGACTCCCAGGTGCTAGCAAGGATGCGCCAGCAGGGCCCGGGGACCGTCTTCACGCCCGCGGACTTCGTCGATCTCGGACCCCGCAATGCCGTGGATCTGTCCCTGAGCCGAAACGCTAGGGCCGGCACCATCCGCAAGCTCGCACGTGGAGTCTACGACCTTCCGCGGCGAGACGCCCGGCTTGGCGACCTGTCGCCCTCCCCGGACGACGTCGCGTCGGCTCTGGCTGGGCGTGACGGCGCGCGGCTGCAGGCGAGTGGGGCGCACGCCGCCAACCTGCTGGGCTTGTCGGACCAGGTGCCGGTGCGGCTGACGTTTCTGACCGACGGCCGAGCCCGCCGCGTGCAGCTGGGCCGGCAGCAGATCATCCTGAAGCACACCACCCCGCGCCAGATGGCGACGGCCGGACGCATCAGCGGCACCGTCATTCAGGCGCTGCGCTGGCTCGGCCGTGACCATGTCGACGACAAGGTGGTGTCCACGCTTCGTCGCCGGCTCTCGGACGCCGACAAGCGCCAGCTGCAGCAGGACCTTCGCTACGCCCCCACGTGGGTCGGCGACGTCCTGCGCCGGATTGCGACCCCTCGGTGAAGTGATGGACGCCTTCCTCACGCAGCCGGTCGAACGCCAACGCATAGTCTACGAAGAGGCGGGTCGTCGCCTCGGCCTCAGCGCCGGCAGCGTGGAGAAGGACCTCTGGGTGTGCTGGACGCTCCGCGCTCTGTTTGGCCTGCCCGTCTCTGGACCGCACCTGACGTTCAAGGGTGGAACGTCGCTGTCCAAGGGGTGGAAGCTGATCGATCGCTTCTCCGAAGACATCGACATCGTGATCGACCGTGAGTTCCTGGGATTCGGTGGCGCTGACGCTCCGGAAGACGCTCCCAGCAACAAGCAGCGGTTGAAGCGCCTCGAAGCTCTGATGGCCGGGGCGCAGGTGCACATTCGAGATGTGCTCAGCCCAGCGCTTGAACAGGAGATCCGGCACCTGCTGCCCTCTAAGGCCGCATGGACACTCGAAGCTGACGCCGACGATCCGGACGACCAGACCTTGCTGTTCCACTACCCGTCAGCGATGGGCGCCGCAGCGTATGTCCGGCCAGTCGTGAAGATCGAGCTTGGCGCTCGCTCCGACACCGAACCCTCCGCCACCCCGGAGATCACGCCGTACGTCGCTGAAGTCTTTTCCGACGAACTGCCTGGGTCCCAGTTCTCCGTCCGTGCTGTGGCACCCGAGCGCACCTTCTGGGAGAAGGTGGCCTTGCTCCATGAAGAGACGTTCCGAGAGGGCTCCGCAGCGCCGAAGGCTCGGCTGGCCAGGCACTACTACGACCTGTGGTGCCTGATCACGCGCGGCACTGCCGAACGTGCGGTTCGCGACAAAGACCTGTTCAACCGGGTGGCCGCCCACCGCGCCGTGTTCTTTCGGCGAAGCCGTGACGCGCAGGCGTCCTTCGCGCCGGGCTCACTGCGGATTGTCCCGGCCGCCGACCGCCTTGCCCTATGGCGGCGGGACTACGACGCCATGCGCGAATCCATGTTCTTCGGCGACGTGCCCGACTTCGCCGAGATCCTCTCGGTCGTCGGCCGCTTCGAGGAAGACTTCAACTCAACCTGGCACGACGGTGCCAAGGCAGAACCGCAATCATGACTGCTGACCACCAAACGGAACTCCAGGAATTCGAAGCGCGGCTCTGGAAGGTTGCCGACAGTCTGCGCGCCAACGCGAACCTGCCGTCGAATGAGTACTTCATGCCGGTCATGGGCCTGCTCTTCCTTGGCAGGCCACCAACCGCTACTACGCAGCGCTTGAGGCAATCGAAGCCGACGAGACGGCCGGGCGGATGGCGAAGCGCCCTCCAGCCGCGGCCGATTTCGCGCGAAGGCGAGCGATGATGCTCCCGCCTTCAGCTCGCTACGACGAAATCCTCAGAACGCCGAAGAACGGCAACCTTGGGGCGGCGTTGATCGCCGCGATGGAGGAGATCGAGCGCGCTCATCCGCCGCTCGCTGGCCAGCTTCCGAAAGACTACGCGCGGTTCGACAACGACTTGCTCGACAGCATGTTGCGCACGTTCGATGAGGACATCCTCAGGCGGGCCACCGGGGATGTGTTCGGTCGCATCTACGAGTACTTCCTCGCCGAGTTCAGCAAGCAGAAGGCGCACGACAACGGCGAGTTCTACACACCACCCTCCATCGTGCAAACCATCGTCAACGTCATCGAGCCCGAGCACGGCATCGTGCTCGACCCGGCATGCGGTACCGGCGGCATGTTCGTGCAGTCCAGCCACTTCATCGAGCGCGCAGGACACGACCCCATGAAACGGGTGACGTTCTACGGTCACGAGAAGATCGAGACGACAGCGAAGCTGGCGCAGATCAACCTGGCCGTCAACGGCCTGGAGGGCAAGATCAGGGCAGGGAACGAAGCCATCACCTACTACAAGGATCCCCACGAACTGGTCGGCAAGTGCGACTTCGTGATGGCCAATCCGCCTTTCAACGTCGACGAGGTGGACGCCGAGAAGGTTAAGGGCGACAAGCGCCTGCCTTTCGGCCTGCCCGGCGTCAACAAGGGGAGGAAGGTCTCGAACGCCAACTACCTGTGGCTGTCGTACTTCTACAGCTACCTCAATGAGAACGGGCGCGCTGGCGTCGTCATGTCGTCGCAGGCGTCGAGCGCCGGGAGAGATGAAGCGGTCGTGCGCCAGAAGATCGTCGAGACCGGCGCCGTCGACCTCATGATCGACATCCGCGGCAACTTCTTCTACACCCGGACCGTGCCGTGTCAACTCTGGTTCTTCGACCGCGCCAAGGAGCGGGACGAGAGGCGTCGCGACCACGTACTCATGCTCGATGCGCGGAACATCTACCGGAAGGTGTCACGATCCGTGTACGACTTCAGCCCAGAGCAGCAGCAGAACGTCGCTGCCATCATCTGGCTGTACCGGGGCCAAGGCGATCGCTTCTTGAAGCTGGTGGAAAGCTACATAGACCAGGCCGTCGGCCGCGGCGAGGCGGCTGGCGCGCCGCTGGAGGCGTGTGCACAGGCACTGGACACGCTGGCGGGCCTGGTCGAGCCCTTCGCTGTGACGGAGCGCAACCCCGACCCGCTGGCCGAGACCTGGAAAGAGCTAACCACCCTTCGAGGCACGCTCGCGAACGACATCGCGGCGTTCAAGGCGGAAGTCGCAACGCGGGCGGGCGACTGGCAGAAGGCTGCGCGCGACAACTCTGGGTTGACCGCCGCGCGCCGAGCGCTGCATCCGCCCGCGGAGCAATGCCGCGACCTGACGAAGGCGATCGACCTGGCGGTCAAACTGGCCGGGCGTGCGATCGACATCGCCGTCAAGGATCTAGAAGCGCGCGAGTCGGACAACTGGCCCGGCGCCGACATCACGCGCGCGCGCAAGGTGCTAGAGACCGCACGCGCCACGGCGGTTGAGTCGTTGCATCAGGTGCGCTACCTCGTGAAGCAGGCCGACTGGCTTCAGGACCGCTTTCCCGGTGCGAAACTACGCGACGTTGAGGGGCTGGTGAAGCTCGTGGATCGCAAGGACATCGAGGCCAACGACTGGAGCCTGACACCCGGCCGCTACGTCGGCGTGGCCCCGGAGGAGGTTGACCAGGACTTCGACTTCGAGGAAGCGCTGCGCTCCATCCACATCGACTTGAAGGGGCTTAACGAGGAGGCCGCCGAGTTGGCGGCGCGGATTTCGAAGAACTTCGAGGAGCTTTGGGTGTGAGTTGGCACGCGTGCTCCCTGGGCGAGGTCGTCAAGCTCCAGCGCGGCCATGACCTTCCCGAAGGGGCAAGAGTCGAGGGCCCTGTGCCGGTCGTGTCCTCGGCCGGCGTGACCGGCTGGCACAATGTCGCGAAGGCGGACCCGCCCGGCGTCGTGACCGGTCGATACGGAACGATTGGCGAAGTCTTCTTCATTGAAGAGCCATATTGGCCACTCAACACGGCCCTCTACGTTGTTGACTTCAAGGGTAACGATCCCCGCTTCGTCGCCTATCTGCTGCGCAATACGCTTCGCAACTACCAGAGCGAAAAGGCGGCTGTGCCCGGCGTTGACCGGAATGTGTTGCATCAACTGCCGGTCAAGTCTGCCAGCCGGCCCACGCAAAAGCGTGTCGTCGAACTCCTGTCCTCCTACGATGACCTGATCGAGAACAATCGGAAGCGAATCGCACTACTGGAAGAGGCCGCGCGCTTGCTCTATCGGGAATGGTTCGTCCACCTGCGTTTCCCTGGCCATGAGCACGTCAAGGTCGTCGATGGCGCGCCGGAGGGGTGGGAGCGACGCTCGGTCGGAACGCTGCTGGAACTACGTTACGGGAAGGCACTTAAGGAATCCGACCGCACTGCAGGTCTGTTTCCCGTCTATGGCTCGAGCGGCGTCGTTGGCACGCACGAAACCGCTTTGGTCGAGGGCCCCGCGATCGTCGTCGGGCGCAAGGGAAACGTCGGAAGTGTGTACTGGTCGCCGTGCGCCTTCTGGCCAATTGACACGGTGTACTACGTCCCCAAAGAACAGTCTGATTTCTGGCTCTATCTGACGCTCCCCACAGTCGGCTTCCAGAACACCGACGCTGGTGTCCCAGGACTCAACCGTGATTTTGCATACAGTCGCAAGTGTCTCGTGCCATCACAACGGCATCGACGACTCTTCGATGAAACCGTCGAGCCGATGTTCTCGCAGATCACAACGCTCGAGAACTTCAATTACAAGCTCGCGGAAGCCCGCGACCTCCTCCTGCCTCGCCTGATGAACGGCGAGATCGCGGTGTAGCGATGGCCGTCACGCCGATCAACAGCGAAGACCGACTCGTCCAGAAGACTTTTGCCGATCACCTGGAGGGGGTGCTCGGCTGGGAGAGCGTCTTCGCTTTCAACGACGAGACATTCGGTCCGAGCGGCAACCTGGGGCGCGCCGATACGACGGAGACCGTGCTAACGCGCGACCTGCGCGCCGCGCTCGAACGCCTAAACCCGACTCTCCCACCTTCCGCCATCGAGGACGCGCTGCGGCAACTCACGGCCTGGGACGTGAGCCGGTCGATGGTGCAGCACAACCGCGACTTCTACAGACTCCTCCGCGGTGGCGTACCGGTGGAGTACCGCGACGCCGCTGGCCAACGCCGCACCGTCAGGGCGCGGGCGATCGACTTCGACAACAGCCCGGGCTCCAATCGCTTCTTGGCCGTACGCGAGCTGAAGCTCACCGGGCGGCGCACGCCAGGGTATAACCGCCGGGCGGACATCGTGTGCTTCGTCAACGGGCTGCCGCTCGTCTTCATCGAGTTGAAGGCGGTCCACAAGAACATCCGGGCTGGGTTTGATGGCAACCTCCGCGACTACATGGACGAGAACGTCATCGCCCATGCCTTCCACCACAACGCGTTCCTGATTGTCAGCAACGGTGACAACGCCCGCTACGGCTCGATCACGAGCGCCTGGGAGCACTTCAACGAGTGGAAGCGGCTGGATGAGAAGGACGCGGGCAACGTAGCCGCCGAGACACTGCTCAATGGGATGCTGGCCCACGACCGGTTGCTGGACATCGTCGAGAACTTCATCCTGTTCGACGAGAGCAAGCCAGGGGCCACGCGCAAGGTCGTGGCGCGCAACCACCAGGTGCTCGGCGTGAACCAGGCGGTGGCATCGGTCAGGAAGCAGGAGGAACTGAAGGCAGCGTTCCCGCCGGGCGAGCGTCTGCGGCACAGGGTAGTCGAACTGCCGCTCGACCGCCTTGAGGGGGCGGCGGAAACGCGGAGCAAGAAGAACAAGGCGAAGGCGCTGCCAGCGGCGTCCGATCGGACACCGCCGTCTTTCGTACCGGCCGGGCCGGTCGAGATCGTGGAACGGGTGCATCCTGACCTGGGCCGGCTAGGCGTGTTCTGGCATACGCAGGGCAGCGGCAAGTCGTACTCGATGGCGTTCTTTACGGAGAAGGTGCGCCGCAAGCTCCCGGGCAACTTCACCTTCTTGCTGATGACCGACCGCGAGGACCTGGACGACCAGATCTACGGTACCTTCGTAGGCTGCGGGGTTGCTGACGAGCGCACCCCGCGAGCGACATCAGGCGAGCGGCTCAAGGAACTGCTGCAGGAGAACCACCGCTACGTCTTCAGCCTGATCCACAAGTTCAACCAGGACGTGAAGGCCGACGAGTCGTACAGCGAGCGGGACGACATCATCGTCATCTCAGATGAAGCTCATCGCACGCAGGCTGGCCGGCTGGCCCGAAACATGCGGGTAGCCCTGCCGAACGCCGCCTTCATCGGTTTCACGGGAACGCCACTGTTCAAGCAGGACGAGATCACCAAGCGTATCTTCGGCGACTACGTCTCGCGCTACGACTTCAAACGCTCGGAAGAGGATGGCGCGACGGTCAAGCTGGTCTACGAGAATCGCGGAGAGAAGCTGGGCGTTGCCAAGAAAGACCTGAACGACCGTATCGCCCAGAAGATCGAAGAGGCGGACCTGGACGCTGACCAGCAGGCGCTGCTCGACAAGCTCCTGGGTAAAGACTACGAGGTCGTTACGGCCGACGAGCGCCTCGACAAGGTCGCCGCCGACTTCGTCGAGCACTGCGCGGCCCGCTGGGAGTCGGGCAAGGCGCTTCTGGTCTGCATCGACAAGATCACCTGCGCTCGAATGTTCCAGCGCATCATCCCGCGGTGGCAGGCCAAGTCCGCGTTGGTGCGCCAGTCGGCCTTGGCGGCCGGCTCTGAAGGTCGGCACGCGGGGGCCGCGAAGCTGGCTGCCCAGGCCGATTGGATGGACCAGACGATCATCGAGATCGTCATCAGCGAGGCCCAGAACGAGGTCGCCGACTTCAATAAGTGGGATTTCGACATCATTCCGCATCGGGCGCGCATGAAGCAGGGCTTCGACGTCCCAGGCGGCGACCGGGTGGACGTTGAGAAGGCCTTCAAGGACCCCGCTCACCCGTTCCGGGTCGCCATCGTCTGCGCGATGTGGCTCACCGGCTTCGACGTCGAGTGCCTATCGACGCTGTATCTGGACAAGCCCATGAAGGCGCACACCCTGATGCAGGCGATCGCGCGCGCGAACCGCGTATACCCAGGCAAGGACTTCGGGCTCATCGTTGACTACAACGGCATGCTCACGAGCTTGCGTGAGGCACTGGCGCAATACGCCCTGGGCGATGGGCCCGACGCAGGGGAGCCACCATTCGTCCCCATCGAGCAGCGGGTGCAAGCGTTGCTGGAGGCCATCGAGGCCACGGAACACCACTTGCGCGGGCTGGGCTTCGAGCCGGCAGGGCTGATCGGTGCCAAGGGATTCGCGAAGATCGCTGGCATCAAGGACGCCGTGGAGGCGGTCTACACCTCGGACGACAGCAAGCGCCGGTTCGAGATTCTCGCGCGGCAGGTGTTCGTTCGCTTCCGAGCCCTCGTCACTGAGCCAACGGCCTACCGCTACGCCGAGCGGCACGACAACATCGAGGCCATCTACAAGAAGCTGACCGAGCGGCGCGACACGGCGGACGTGACCGAGCTGCTCAAGGCGCTGCACCGCATCGTCAACGAGGCGATCAGCACGCAGGCGCCAGGACAGGACCACACGGCCGGCATAACGTTCGACCTTAGCCAGCTCGACCTCGATAAGCTGCGCGAGGAATTCGCGAAGCGCGTGCAACGCAAGGCGACCATGCTGCAGGACATCCGCGACCTCGTCGAAGAGAAGCTCGCCGCGATGCTCGACCAGAACCCGCTCCGCATGGACTACCAGCTCAGGTACGAGCAGATCGTCACCGACTACAACCACGCCAAGGACCGGACGACGATCGAGAACACCTTCCGCGAACTGGTGGCCCTGGCGAAGAGCCTGGACGAGGAGCAGAAGCGCGCCACCCGTGAAGGCTTGTCAGAAGAAGAGCTGGCGCTGTTCGACATTCTGCTCAAGGACGGCATTGGCAAATCCGACCGTGAGCGGCTGAAGCAGGCGAGTCGCGAGCTGTTGGTGGCCATCAGGAGCCGCCTGGCTGAGCTGGACCGGTTCTGGGAGAAGGAGCAGACCAAGGCCGACGTGGAGACGCTGATCCTCGACCACGTCTACGCCCATTGTCCCGACCCACCGTTCAGCGATGACGAGAAGAAGCTCATAGCGGCCAACGTCTATGCCCATGTGTGGCAGCAAGCGGTGAGCGACAGCTCGGTACTCGGAGTCCCGTAGGCGTCGTCATGAAGCCGCTTGATCGACGTCGGTTTGATGCGCTGGCCGGTTACATTCGCTCGCCCTATAGCGTTCTCTTCGCTGAGGAGCTGGCGTGGTTCGAGGAACGCGACGAGAAGCTGCTCGGGGTGGTGTCGCTAGATACGTCTGATCACGACTACGTCGCGACCGTGCTCGCCCGGGATGCTGTGAATCGATACAGAGCCGTTGACTTGAAGACCTGTCTGCCGACTCAGGCCGCTGCGACCATCGAGCTGCGGGACAGACTGGCGGCTTTGGCTGACGAGCCCGCTGAGTTCTTTCATCAGGGAGACGAGACAGGTCGACCGGTCGAGTTCTTCACACCGCTCATTCCCCTCGAGCGTCGATCTCCCGCGTTCGAGCGACTGCGAACGGAGAAACACTTCAGCCCGGCGCTCGGACTCATCCGAGAACTGTCGCACTACTTCAGGGACCCGGATGGCAACTTCATCGAGCAGTTCCAGTCGACCGGGTTCGACGCTCGGATCTGGGAGCTGTACCTATACGCGGTGTTCACCGAACTTGGCTACGGGCTCGACCGGGAGCATCAGCGACCTGATTTTCATTGTGTCGGTCCGCTCGGCGACTTTTTCGTTGAAGCTACGACGGTCAACCCCTCGACCGTACCCCCGAACGTGACCGAGGCCAATCGGCAGTCGTACTTCGACGACTACGTGCCGATCAAGTTCGGAAGCGCGCTCCACTCCAAGGTCGCCAAGGAGTACTGGAACTTGCCGCACGTGTCCGGCGGGCCGCTGGTCTTGGCAATTCAGGACTTCCACGCACCCGGTTCGATGGTCCACAGCAACACCGGTCTACAGCAGTACCTCTACGGCCTGAAGCAAGAGGTCGTGGAGGACGATGGCCACGCGAGGATCGTGACGACCCCGATCGAGTGTCACCAGTGGGAAGGCAAGAGGATTGCATCGAACTTCTTCGCTCAGCCTGGCTCAGAGCACATCAGTGCTGTCATGGCCAACCCCAGCGGGACCCTTTCCAAGTTCAATCGAATGGGCTTCATCACGAGATTTGGCGCGCGCGACTTCCTGATGATCCGACGGGGCTCCGCCTATCAGGGAGGGCGGTCCGCGACGCCGTTCAGTGCTCGCGTCGACGATACCTATGACGAGACATGGACCGAGGGCCTGTCCGTGTATCACAACCCAAGGGCAGTGATCCCATTACCTGAGGACTCGATTCCCGGCGCAGCGCATCACGTCCTTCGAGATGGCGTGATCATGACCGCTCAGCCGGAATTCTTCCCAGTCGGGTCTCAGACGATCTACCTAACCGCGGACGGTGTGGTAGCACCCGAGGACTCCGCCGACGAATGAGCCCCCATTGGGGACGCCGACCTGCCACACTGCTTCCACGCACCCCGGCAGCGGCACTCACTAGCAATCCGGGCGTCCGAGGGGCTTGCGTCATGGGATCGCTCTCGACGTACACGGCATCCTGGCGTTCGCAGAACGCATTCTGCCGCGCGCATCAGACCTCTGGGTCCAGGCGTCGCTGGACTACAAGCAGCGGCTGCAGGCGCTGTTTTTCCGGAGGGGATCGCGGACGAAGGGAATCGATTCAATCGAACCGCCGCAACGGCACCACTTTCAACTGCTTGGCGCCGAATGAAGGGGCGTGAGCGAAGGATGGTGAGCCCGGAAGGAATCGAACCTTCAACCAACAGATTAAGAGTCTGCTGCTCTGCCAGTTGAGCTACGGGCCCACAAAAAGAAGGGCAAGACGTTCTGGCGATGGTGGCTAGCTGGCGCAGCCGAGCCGAAGCGGCGCATGCCGCGAAGGCTGGTGCGCCCGGCAGGATTCGAACCTGCGACCTTTGGCTCCGGAGGCCAACGCTCTATCCAGCTGAGCTACGGGCGCGCGTTGAAACCGCCGTCTCTGCTTCCCACCACACTGGTGCGCCCGGAGGGACTTGAACCCCCAACCTACGGGTTCGAAGCCCGGTGCTCTATCCAATTGAGCTACGGGCGCACAGCCAGACAAGACTATCACAGCCGCCGATAGAATGACCCCGTGCTCCGGCTCCCTCTGCCCGTCTGGGCCGCACTTGCCCTCACGTCCGTCGCCATCGGGAGCACTCTCGCA
>BTVE01000097.1:0-14858 GCA_045862915.1 Acidimicrobiia bacterium | reverse complement strand
CCGGGCCTCGCCGCCGCACCCGCACCCCGCATGTCCCCCCCTAAAATTTCGTGGGGTGTTTTTTTGGTGTCAAACCCCCCCCCACGTCTTTTTCGCGACGGTTTCTTCGCTTTCTCTTTGCTACGATCGTCCGAGTCGTGAAGAAGATCCCGATGACCGTGCTGCCGGCTCTGGTGGACGCCCGCAGCAAGGACGAGTCCCTGAGCCAGGCCCTCTCGAGGATGCTGGCCGAACACGAAACAGCCCTCCAGACCGCTGAGGACGACCCGCACGTTACGGCGGTGCGGAAGCTCGAGGCCGTGGAAGCGCGCTACGCACCGTTCCCGGACCAGCTGGACCATCGCCTGATTGCCGCCCTGAAGAAGCGTGGCATCGACCAGCTGTATTCCCATCAGGCCGAGGCCATCGGCCATGCGCTGGCGGGCCGCCACGTCGTCACGATCACGCCGACGGCATCCGGCAAGACGCTCTGCTACAACGTGCCGGTCATGGACGCGATCCTGAGCGATCCGTCCACGCGCGCGCTGTATCTGTTTCCCACCAAAGCCCTGGCGCAGGACCAGCTGGCGGAACTCCACCAGCTGGCCGAACTGCTGGGCGTCGAGGGTGGCGGAGACATCGGCGTATTTACCTACGACGGAGACACGCCCCAGGACGCCCGCCGCGCGATTCGTGGCCGGGCGCACGTCGTGCTCAGCAACCCGGACATGGTGCACTCGGGCATCCTGCCGCACCATCCACGCTGGGCGAAGCTGTTCGAGAATCTGAAGTTCGTCATCATCGATGAACTGCACGCGTATCGCGGCGTGTTCGGCAGCCACCTGGCAAACATCATCCGCCGACTCCATCGCGTCTGCCGGCACTACGGCTCGAACCCGACGTTCATCTGTTCATCAGCAACGATTGCCAACCCGCGCGAACTTGCCGAGCGCCTGGTCGGTGCGCCATTCGAGTTGGTCAGCGAAAGCGGTGCGCCTCGCGGTGAGAAGTACTTCATCTTCGTGAATCCCCCGGTCGTCAACGCGCAGTTGGGGATTCGCCGCTCATACCTCGCCGAAACGCGACGAGTGGCCATCGAGTTCCTCAAGCGCGGCCTGCAGATCATCGTGTTTGCGCAGAGCCGCTTGTCGACGGAGATTCTCACCACTTACCTGAAGGACGCGTTTGCTGGACCGCCCGGGGCGGCTGACGTGGTGCGTGGATATCGCGGAGGCTATCTGCCGCTGCGTCGCCGCGAGATTGAACGAGGCCTGCGCGAGGGGCAGGTGCGGTGCGTGGTGTCGACCAACGCGCTTGAGCTGGGCATCGACATCGGTGCACTGGACGTGACGGTCATGGCCGGATATCCGGGCACCATCGCGGCCACCTGGCAACGTGCGGGACGTGCGGGACGTCGCTCCGGTCGCTCCGCCGCCGTGCTTGTCGCATCAAGCGCGCCGATCGATCAGTTTGTCGCACGTAATCCCGACTACTTCTTCGACGCGTCACCCGAGCACGCACTGGTGAATCCGGACAATCTGCACATCCTCCTGGCCCACGTGAAGTGCGCGGCGTTTGAGCTGCCGTTCAGCACTACCGAGACCTTCGGCTCCTTCAACGTGCAGGAGATGCTCCAGATTCTGAGCGAAGAACAGTTCGTGCAGCTTGCGGGTGAGCAGTGGCAGTGGACGCACGAGTCGTATCCGGCCGATGCGGTCAGCCTGCGCTCGGTGACGTCCGACAACTTCATCATCGTTGACCTGACCAACGGTGAACGGGTCATCGGTGAGACCGACTACACGAGTGGTCCCTCGGTGCTGCACGAGAAGGCGATTTATATCGTGGAAGGGCAGCTCTATCAGGTGGAGCGGCTCGACTTCGACAACCGCAAGGCCTTCGTGCGATCGGTGGAGTGCGACTACTACACCGACGCCATCGACTACACCAAGGTCACGATTCTGGAAGAAATGAGCTCGGAGGCGAGTTCCGGAAAACTCACCTCCGAGCTCAATGTAGCCAATGTAGCGCGGCACGGGGAAGTGCACGTGGTCTCGCGGGTGGTGGGGTTCAAGAAGATCAAGTTCTACACGAATGAAAACATCGGCTCCGGCGAGCTCGACCTGCCCGAACAGCAGATGCATACATCATCGTACTGGGTCACGATCCCGGCCGAGACGATGGCGGAGTTGCCGTATGGGGGCGCCGACAAACGCGACGGCGTGATGGGCCTGGCGTTTGCGATGCGCAACGTCGCGCCGCTGATGTTGATGTGTGACTCGCACGACCTCGGCTTGTCGGTGGACGGTCTCGGCGAAGGGGAGCCGGCCCAGCCGCTCGCCAACGTGGCGCCGACGATCTTCATCTACGACAACTATCCAAGCGGCATCGGCTTCAGCGAGCCGCTGTACGCGATGCACCAGGCCCTGCTCGCGCGCACACACGAGCTGATCGATGGATGCCCATGCCGGTCGGGATGCCCGTCGTGTGTCGGCCCTGAAGGCGCAACCGGACCACTGGCGAAATCCGTGGCCTCACACCTGCTGTCGCTGCTGCGGCGCGCGGAGTTGCCTGCCGCGTGAAGAACCTCGCCGAACGGCTCCGCACGATCGTCCGAGAGAACCGGCGCGAGCAGACCGTCGAGCCGGATCTGCCCGGCGCCGGCACCACCAATCTGCACGAGGTGGCCGAACGCTCGTGCGAGGCCCTGGGCGGTCAGCCTCTCGGCGATGTCAGCAACGCGTGCCTCGTCGTCGACCGTCTGTATCAGGACCAGGACTTTCACGGCAAACGTCGCGTCGAGAGTTACCGCCTCGCTGGTGATGCGCCACTCGCGCTCTTCGAACCTTCGCTCGCCTCGCACACGGACTGGGCGCGCAACACAGTGTTCTTCGACATTGAAACCACCGGCCTCAGTGGCGGCGCCGGCACAGTGGCGTTCCTTGTTGGATGTGGGTGGTTTGAGGACGAGGCATTCCGCGTTCGGCAGTGGCTGATGTTGGGCCCCGCCGGCGAGCGCCCGCTCCTCGACGCACTCGGCCGGACGATGGACGAGGCGTCGTTGCTGGTGACGTTCAACGGCCGCACATTCGATGTGCCGTTCATGGAAACGCGCTGGGCCTTCCATCGCCAGTCAACGCCGACCGAAGACCTCCCGCACTTCGACATGTTGCCGGCCGCGCGTCGACTCTGGAGTCGTCGCGAGGATGACACCAGTTGCAGCCTCACCGCACTTGAACGCTCAGTGCTGGGATTCCATCGTGTCGGTGACGTACCCGGCTTCGAGATTCCCGTCCGCTACTTCCAGTTCCTGCGCTCGGGCGATCCGTCGGTGGTGGATGGTGTCCTCGAGCACAACCGGCTCGACCTGATCTCGCTGGCGGCCGTGACCGCGCGTGCCTTCGAGCTCGCGCTGGGTGGACCGCAGTGGTGCCGCGAAGCCTGCGAGCAACTCGGCATCGGCCAGCTGTACGAGCGCGCCGGCAACCTCGAGCGAGCAGAGGAGGCGTTCCGGCTGGCCGCGGAAGCCGCAGACGAGCGCGAGTTGCGTGCACGCGCCTTCGAGCGCCTCGCGCTCCTGTATCGCCGAGCCCGCCGGTACGACGAAGCGGCGGCCGCGTGGCAGGCCATTGCTGACCGCGCCCGTCGGCCGTATCTGTCCGTGGAGCGCCGTGCGGCTGAGGCCCTGGCCATCCACCATGAACATCGCGCCCGCGACCTCGACGCCGCGAAGCGGTATGCCGAAGTCGTCCGTGCCCACGCCTCGGGCCGGCGTCGTCAGGACGTCGACCATCGGCTGGGTCGGCTGGCGCGGAAGATGGATCAGGAAAACGAAAAGGGCGGCCAATCGGCCGCCCTTCCGTGGGATCCAAACGACCCGCAACTGTCTTAGTGGGTCTTCTTCTTCGCAGCCTTGGCCGCCTTGGTGGCTGCCGCCGCCTGCTTGCGCGCCTCGGCCGTCTGCACACCAAATCGCTTCGTGAAACGCTCGACGCGGCCTTCCGTGTCGATCAGCTTCTGGCGACCCGTGTAGTACGGATGGCAGTTGTTGCAGATGTCGAGGTGCAGGTCCTTCTTGGTCGAGAAGCTCTTCCAAGTCGCGCCGCACGCGCATCGCACGTCAATCTCTTGATACTCGGGATGAATTCCAGCCTTCACTGTCAGCTCCTTCGACCAGCTTCCGAAACCGAAATTATACCTGTACAGGGCCCCATCCGTCTAACTCGTCATTTTTCAACGACATAGCCGCGGTCCCATCGGTGGGGACGAAGCCGATCCACCAGATCGGCCGGCAGGCCCTGGCCGTCGCCTACCGCCATGTTGGCCTCGACGTTGGCCGTCCTGCGCATGCCCGGAATCACGGTGCTCACGGCCGGATGGGACAGGATGAACCGCAGCGCCATCTGCGGCAGCGTCATGCCCTCAGGCACCAGCGCCTTGAGCGCTTCGACGCGGTCGACGGCCTCGGCCAGCCGCTCAGGCGGGAAGTAGTTGTTCCGGAAGTCGCCTTCGGGCCACGTCGTGCCCTTGGTCAACGTGCCGGTCAGACTCCCTTCGTCGAGCGGCACTCGCGCGATGACCGCGATGTTCATCTCCTGACAGAGCGGGAACAGATGATCCTCCGGGTGCTGGTCGAAGATGTTGTGCACCACCTGCACGCTGTCGATGAGCCCCGTGCGTAGCGCTTCCACAACGTTGGTGGGATCCCAGCGGTTGATCGAAATCCCGAACGCGCGGATTTTGCCGGACTTCTTCAGCTGATCCAGTCCGTCAATCCATTCATCCAGCTCGGCCCACTCGTCGGTCCATACGTGCAACTGCTGGACGTCGATCTGCTCGACGCCGAGGTTGCGCAGGCTCGTGTCCGTGCACTCGACCATCCAGTCGACCGGAAACACGTCGTCGAGCGCGTATTCCGGTTTGGCCGGCCACTTGCCGTTCTTGGGAGGGATCTTCGTTGCCACCACCAACTTGCGGTCGCGATGAGAGGGCAGCACCTGGCCAAGCAGTTGTTCGCTCTTGCCGTTGCCGTAGGCCAGCGCCGTGTCGAAGAACGTGCACCCCAGCTCGACGCTGCGATGCAGCGCCTTGAGGGATTCCGCGTCGTCGGACCCTGTCCATCCGCCCATTCCCCACAGTCCGTACCCGACTTCCGACACCTGGAGACCCGTCCGCCCAAACGCGCGTGTGTGCATGGCAACAGCGTACTCCGCCTTCGCACCTCGCACCTCGCACCTCGCACCTCGCACCTCGCACCTCGCACCTCGCACTACTACGTCTTGCGTACTAATACGTTTTGCGATATAACGGATCGCGTAGGTGAGCCATGGCACGTAAACCCGACGAATCTCTCGCGTCGCTTGGACGATTTTCCGAGCCGGCGTTCAACATCCTGGTGGCGTTGGCTGACGGACCCAAACACGGGTACGCGATGACGCTCGACATCGAAACGATGACCGGCACACGTCCCGGCCCCGGCACGTTGTACGGGGCGATTGCGCGACTCGAGCAGCGCAAGTGGATTGAACCACTGCCGGCAGAGGAGCGCCGGCGGCCCTACCGACTCACCCAGGCAGGGCAGCGCGTGTTGCGGGCGCGCCTTGATGCGCTGCGGCAGGTCACAAAGATTGCGCAGGCGCGGCTGGCGGATGCGTAGAGAAACGTTGATGCGGTTGTATCCCGCCGCATGGCGCGAACGGTACGAAGAGGAATTCCTGCAGCTGATTGATGACCGCCCGCTTGGGCTGCAGGAAACGATCGACATTGTGTCCGGCGCGATTGATGCGCGGCTACGCGGTGGAGTTCAGCGGGCATCGTCAGGAGGAGATCAGATGATTCGAGTACTCAAAGCCGGATGCCGGTCGAACGCAATGCGGATGACGACGCGTGACGGCCTCATCGGCGCGGCGGTGTTGCTGACAGCGTCGCTCGTCTTGTCGCTGGCCGGCGGATTGCTGCGGCGCGAGGGATACATCGATGGCGCGGAAGTCCTGCTCGGGATGTCGTTTCCGATTGCGCTCGCCATCTCGATGCCGTGGACGTTCATGAAGGGGCAGCCCTGGCGCGCGCAGGCATTCATCGTCGGCGCCCTGCTGGTGATGATGGGCCTGATCACGCTTGCGAAACTGACCTTCTAGGTTCGGCGATGACGTCGCTCGCTTCAGCACTCGTGCGCCGGTATCCACTCGCGTGGCGCGAGCGGTACGAGGCCGAAGTGTTGGCGCTGATGGAAGATTCGCCGCCGGGACTTCGCGACCTGCTGGAACTCACGCGGGGCCTGCTCGTGGAGCGCGTCAAGTCGTGGGTGGAGCCGGGGGAACATCCGTACATCACGTTCCTGGTGTTCCGGACGTCTCTGGCTCTCATGCGGGTGTTGCCCGCGGTTGTGCTCGCAGTCGGAGCTGCGTTGCTCGGTGACTCGATTCGGGTGCAGGTCGGGCCTCCGCCTGAGGATGTGGAGAACCTGGCGCTTGCTGGCTTGCTCGTTGCCCTCGGCATCTACTACCGCCGCTACTTCGCGGTGGTCTGGCGGACGATGGGGACGTCTCCCGCCGACCGTGATGCCGAGTGGCGGTTTACGCTCTTCCCGAAGCGCTGGGCCCTGCCGCTGGCTGGGCTGTTCGTAGTCTGCATCGTGGTGATGTTCTGGACACCCCCGTGGCAGAACACGCGCACACCGCCGTTCTTTCATTGGTGGCGTTGGCTATCCCTGTACATCTGGATAGGGCCAATCCACTCGCTGTTGGCGGGTCCGATGCAATGGCGCGCGTTCTTTTCTGCCCTTGAGGCATACATGGCGACCATCGAGGGACTCGTGCTCCACTACACGCTGCCTGGCTCCGGTCCTGACCAGCGTCGCATCCAACTCGAAGCTCGCCGCGATGCTCTCCGCGCTGCCCTCGACGGCTACGGCTATCGCGCGAGGTTCAGGAAGTCATGAAAGCCCTCGCTCGCTGGATCGTCTCGAAGTACCCGCAGGCGTGGCGCGAGCGCTACGAGGCGGAGGTGCTCGACCTGATCACGTCGGGTCCGGTGAGTGTCGCCGAGACGGGTGAGTTGTTCCGCAGCATGCTCGTCGAACGCACGCGCGCGGGCATCGACGTAAACCAGCCGCAGAAGGCGGTGGCGAGGCTTCGCGAAACGAAGCTCCTCATCACCCTGGGTGGCTTCATCTGCTCCAACACGGTGGCTGTGCTCCTTCGTTGGTGGCGGCCGATGACGGATGAGGATTCCTATTGGGTGGTGGGCGCCCTCCTGCTTTACTCAGCGGCGCTCTTCACTGCGTGGCTGATGCAACGGCGACTGCGCCGCACAACGGACAGCAACGCTCCTGCCGTCCCAGTGTGGGTTGCCGTCCTCTCCGTCCCCGTGCAGATTGTTATCGTCGGTTGTTATGGGTGGCTGGCGCTCAGTGCCAAGCCCTCACCGCTTTTCCTGGACCAGATCGTGCCGCTCTATCACATGGTCTGGACCAATGGGCTCGTTCTCGGCTGGCTCATTATCCAGATATGGCCAGGGCACAAGCTGGCCGTGGCGCTCACCGAGTACGAGGTGGCCAAGAGGTCCGAAGCCGCTGCCCGGGACTTCGTCGCCAGCTGTGAGGAGTGGATCGCCAAGGGCGTCGCCTCCCCGCTGCAGGAAGCGCAGCGCTCACACGACGAATGGGTGAAGCGGCTTGCATCCGTTGAGACCCGGCTGAAGGCGCTCGGCTATCGCCCTGGAGCTGCGCTGTGAAGCACCGCTGGCTGCTGCGGATGTACCCACACGCATGGCGGGAGCGGTACGGCGAAGAGTTCTCCGCGCTGTTGGAGCAGTCTCCAACATCGTGGCGCACTTTCGCCGACGTAGTGATAGCGGCCGGCGCCGAGTGGAGTCGCTCCGCATGGCGCGATCGCAGGAGCCTCGCCCATACCGCACGGGGCATTGTGGGCTACTACTGCGCCATCAACCTGATCTTCGCGGTCATCACGAGCATTCCAGACCTCGAGTTCGCTGCCCGGGGGCCGCGCGCGTTCCATTGGGACGGCCTGTTGCTGTCAGCCGCTATCCAGGCGCGAATGGCAATCTTCACGGCAGCGTTTGTGTTTGGTCTGGGATTTGTCGTGCTTGGCCCCTACCCGACCAGGGTTCGCAGGTGGGTTCTCGACTGGATGCGGGGGCTCGCGCTCTTTCCGGTTGTCATCTCAGTCAGCCTCGCGGCCCGCTACGGCATCGGTCCGGATGCGGCGACGGTCGGCGCCTACTTTGGTGAGACAAACCTGCACTCGACCATCACGTTCCTGTTTGTGGCCGACTGGGCCATCGCTACCGTTCGCGGCTGGTTGGACGAGCATCCGCCTGCTTCGCACTAGAATGGCTCATGCGCTGGCAGGGTCGCCGGGAGAGTTCCAACGTTGAAGACCGGCGCGGCCGCGCGCCAGTTGGCCGGATGGGTATTGGCGGCGGACTCGGCGGTCTGCTCCTCCTCCTGCTGTTTGCTTTCCTGACAGATCAGAACCCGCTCGACCTGTTGTCGGACGCGGACACGACTTCACCTGCACCCTCGTCAACCGGTGTGCCTGCCACCGACGAATCCAGCCGATTCATGCGCGTCGTCCTGGCGGACACCGAAGATACATGGACTCAAGTGTTCCGTGAGCGCGGGGAGCGTTACGAGCCCACAACGCTGGTGTTGTTTTCGGACTCGACGACCTCCGCGTGTGGTCTCGGCGAGTCAGCCACCGGCCCGTTTTATTGCCCCGGCGACCGCAACGTCTACATCGACCTCACGTTTTTTGACGAGCTGGCGCAGCGATTTGGGGCGCCCGGCGAGTTCGCGCAGGCGTACGTCGTGGCGCACGAGGTTGGCCATCACATTCAGACGCTGACCGGCGTCTCCGCCCAGGTGAATCGCGCCCGGCAGCGTGCCAGCGAGTCCGAAGCCAACGCGTTAAGTGTGCGTCAGGAGCTGCAGGCCGACTGTTACGCCGGAGTCTGGGGATACGCCGCCGGACGCAAGGGGATGCTCGACACTCGCGACGTCGAAGACGGACTTCGCGCAGCTGCGGCAATTGGTGATGACCGCCTGCAGAAACAGGCGGGCCGGCGAGTGGTGCCGGAGTCGTTCACCCACGGATCATCGGCGCAGCGCGTCGAGTGGTTCCGTCGAGGTCTTGAAAGTGGTCGCATGGACGCGTGCGACACGTTCCGTTGATACATCCAGCAGAGAGTCCTTATGAAACGCATCCTGTCCGTCTGCCTTCTCCTCACGATCACCGTCGCGGTTGCCGCTCAGGCACCAGAGCAGGTTGACCTTGCCGCCATCCAGAAGATCCGCGACGAGGGACTCAATCGCTCCGAGGTGATGGCGCATCTGTTTCAACTCACGGACGTCCATGGTCCTCGCCTGCAGGGATCTCCCGGTATCGAAAGCGCCGGCGACTGGGCGGTGAAGACGATGCAGTCGTGGGGATTGCAGAATGTGCGCAAGGAGCGCTTTCCGTTTGGTGTCGGCTGGTCGCTGAACAACTTCCACGCGACGATGCTGGGGGCGCAGGGGATGCCAATCATCGGCTATCCGAAAGCGTGGTCGAGTGGCACGAAGGGGACGGTCACGGCCGAGGTCGTTCGTCCAGAAATCACCAATGCCGAGCAGGCCGAACAGTGGCGCGGCAAACTTCGCGGCAAGATCGTCCTCACGCAGCCGGCGCGCGAAGTCCGCATGCTCGAAGGGCGCATCGTCCTTCGCATGACCGACAAGGAGATCGAGGAGGCATTGACGCCACCAGCGACTGCACCGGCAGGGCGCGCGGGTGGTGCCGGTGGACGGGCAGGAGCCGCGGGTGGACGCGCGGGTGGTGCGCGTGCCGGTGGTGGTCCCGGACGCGCCGCTGCGTTCAACGTGAACGAGTTCTATCAGTCCGAAGGTGTGGTGGCGCTGCTTGATCGCGGGGCGAACTCCGACACGAGTGCCGGCGGGAGCGACCTCAGCTGGCAGACGCAGCGTGTGGACGGCGGCACGATCTTTCTGGGCGCGGGTGGTTCGCGAGTGGCGGGTGAAGCCGGCCAGGGCCTGCCGCAGGTGACCGTCGCCGTTGAGCACTACAACCGGATGGTGCGCCTGCTCGACGCGCAGGTGCCGGTGAAGATGGAACTCAACGTCGACGTGACGTTCCATCCCGAAACGCCGGAGCGCCAGAACGGCTTCAACGTGATCGGCGAACTGCCGGGGACCGACCTGGCCAACGAAATCGTGCTCATCGGCGCACACTTCGACTCATGGCATGGCGCGACGGGCGCCACCGACAACGGCACAGGCAGCGCAGCGATGATGGAAGTCCTTCGCATTATCAAGGCCGCCGGACTCAAGCCACGTCGCACGATTCGTGTCGCGTTGTGGGGCGCCGAAGAACAGGGCCTGCTGGGCTCTCGTGCATATGCAGAGAAGTACCTGGGCACTCCAGACAACCCGGGCCCTGAGCAGGCGCGCCACTCGGCGTACTTCAACATCGACAACGGCACCGGGAAGATCCGCGGGATCTGGATGCAAAGCAATCCGCACGTAGCGCCAATTTTCGGTGCGTGGATCGCGCCGCTGAAGGACCTCGGTGTCGAGATTCTTGGCCCTCGTTCGGTGACAAGCACCGACCACACGAACATTGATCGCACCGGCGTGCCCGGATTCCAGTTCGTGCAGGAGCGTCTCGAGTACAACTCGCGCACGCACCACTCGAACATGGACTTCTACGATCGTGTCCAGGTCGAAGACATGAAGCAGATGGCCACGGTGGCGGCGGTGTTCGCCTACCAGGCGGCCATGCGCGACGAGAAGCTGCCCCGCAAGTAGATGAGCATGATCAGGGCGGCAGTGGCGGCTGTCGCCCTGGTGGCGGCATGGGCGCCGGCCGGAGGACTCGGCCCGGCGCAGCAGCCCGCTCAAGCGCCGGTATTTCGCGCCGGCGTGTCCACCGTGTCGGTGTGGGCCACCGTAAGGGATTCGGAAGGACGATTCGTTCCAAATCTGACGAAGGACGACTTCGAGCTGCGCGTGGGTGGCAAGCCCACCGAGATCTCGGTCTTCTCCGCCGACGAACAGCCGATTACGGTCTGCCTCCTGATCGATATGAGCGGCAGCGTGATGCGACGGTTCCTGCGGATGCGCGATGGGGCCATTCACTTCGCCAGAGCCTTGAAGCCTGGTGATCGCGCACGCATCGGCACGTTCGGCAGTGAAATCGCGATCAGCCCGGTGCTGACCGGAGACACAGCACTGCTCGAGCGTATTCTGCGGGAGGAGCTGTGGCCAAGCGGCTCGACCCCGTTGTGGGGAGCGATGGGCGCGGCCCTGGAGTCCCTCAAAGGTGAGCCTGGACGCCGCGTGCTGCTGACGCTCACCGACGGCGTCGCCGCCGGAACGTTGCCCGGCTATTCAGCCAGCGTCGGCGACGTGGCGGAGTTGATTCGTGATCCCGGCCTCGTCCTGTATGCCGTCGGCATGAAAGACCTGCTCGTTGTCCGTCCGACGCTGGAGTCGGCGCTCGTCGACCTCGCCGCGCGAAGTGGGGGCGCGAGCTTCGAGCTGACAGACGATACCGATCTCGAGAAGACGTTTTCCAGTATTGCCGAGGAGCTGCGCAGTCAGTATCTGCTCGGGTTCGTGCCCGAGCCAGGGGCGAATGGCCAGCAGCGGATCTCCATTCGCGCGCGCGGCTACAGCGTCAGGTCCCGGTCATCCGTTGGGTTGGAGCGCGAGTGACACGGATCATCCGGGCAACACTGGTGTGTGCGGCGGCGGCAGTCTCGCTGGCAGCAGCAGCGTTCACGCCGGTACAGCTGGTCAACACGGTGCTCCGGGTCGCGGTGATAGGGACCGACGGGCGGGCGGTGACAGGGCTGACCGCGGACGACTTTGTCGTCTCAATCGAGGGACGGACGGTCGGGGTGGCGCGCGCCAGACCGGAATCACCACTGCCAGTGCTTCTGATCATCGATGTCACGACATCGTCGTCCGCAAACGTGCGGTCGTCGATCGAACGACATGTCCTTGGGCGGCTGCCGCATGGCACGGCGGTGCGAGCCGCTGCATTTGGGCGTGCATTGCAATCACCCGGCAATTGGTCGACGGAGGCGCGGGAGCAACACGAACAGCTGAGGCGGGCGATGGACGTACCGATGGACCAGCGTACCGGGCCCTCGCCGATCTGGGATGCGTTGCACGATGGCCTGCGTACGCTGCTGCCTCCTGACGGCCGAGCGGGTGTGTTGCTCATCACGGACGGAGAAGCCACAGGGAATCGCGTACGTTTGGATGTCCCCGCTGATCTTGCCATCGCGACAGGGGTTCCTGTAAGCACGGTCTTCGTGGGTAACGCCGGGCGCGTCGACCAGGGGGCCGGATCGGCGGCGATCGTGCGTCCCGACTTGGCACTCCGGCAACTGGCTGCCGCCACAGGTGGCGGCTACTTCGCGCGACCTGGGCGGAGACAGTCTGACTGGACGCTGGGCGCAGACGGCGATCCGCTCGCGCAGGCAGCGCTGAGCTTCAGTGGAGGGTACGAGCTCGATGTCATGGTGCCGGAGCGTTCCGGCTTTCAGCGTGTGTCGGTGACCACGCGTGCCAGGGGCCATCAGGTTCGTGTGCGTATGGGCCTGCGAGTGCAGTAGCGCTCAGGCGTGTGCGCGCGCCAACTGCTTGAGGGCCTGAAGATCGATCTTGCCGGTGCCCAGCGTGGGAATTGCATCGATGTGGATGAGGTGCTCACGCTTCGGCAGCCAGAGCTTTGGCAGCTGGGTTGCGCTGAGTCGGCGCCAGAGGTCGTCCGGCGATACGTCGCGTCTGGTGTAGAACACAACCAGCTTTTCGCCCTTGACGTCGCAGGGGACCGCGGTGACGGCCGACGCGAGTTCGCCGAGCAGGTCGTTGATGGTGTCTTCAATCTTGATGTGCGGCACCATCTCGCCGCCGATCTTGCTGAAGCGCGACAGGCGGTCGGTGATGAAGATGAAACCGTCCGCGTCGATACGCGCGATGTCGCCGGTGACGTACCAGCCGTCCCGCATGGCTTCCGCTGTCCTCGCAGGATCGCTCAGGTATCCCGTCATCAGATTCGGCCCCTTCACCAGCAGCAGGCCCTCCTGGTCAATGAGCGGACCGTCGCCGGTCTCCGGGTCGACGATGCGGGCGGCGACGCCGGGAATGGGATGCCCCACCGAGCCGGCCTTGGTGCCGATCTGGGTTCTGGGATCGTGTGGGACGTCAGGCACGTTCGCTGCGACGACCGGGGACATCTCCGTGCACCCGTAACCTTCGAGCAACGAGATGCCGAAGGCCTCGCTGAATGCCGAGGCGAGCGGTGCCCGGAGCTTTTCGGCGCCGACGATGGCGTAGCGCAGGTGTGCGAATTGTTCGCGCGAACATCGCCGCAGGTAACTCTGCGCAAATGTCGGCGTGCTGATGAGCATGCTGCCCTTGTAGTGCTGCGCGAGTTCGCCGACGGTCTTTGCGTCCATCGGGTTCGGGTGATAGGCGACAGAGCAGCCGGTCAGCAGCGGAAACCAAATGGTGCCTGTGAGGCCGAACGAGTGGAAGAAGGGGAGGACACCGATGAAGCAGTCGTCCTCGCGCATGTGGAAGACCTGGGTCAGTGAATCGATATTCGCCAGCAGGTTCCGGTGCGAGAGGACGACGCCCTTCGGGATTCCGGTGCTGCCGCTCGAGAAGATGATCGTGGCCGTGTCTGCAGGGGGAGTCGATGGGCCTGGCGACTCCGGCTGGAGTGCGAGGTCCGTCCGACGAGCGAATCGAGCGCGGGCCAGTGCGGCGACGCGCTCCAGGGTGGAGAAGCTGTCGCGGAGGTCTTCGAGAAAGACCATGTCGTCGGTGGCCGGCAGTCCCGCCTTGTCGAGGAAGCGCCGTGACGTGATGACCGTGCGAATGCCGGCGGAGGTCTTCGCGGTTGCGACGGCGTCTGGACCGGCGGTGAAGTTGAGGTTGACGGGGATTCGTCCGGCGAACAGCGCGGCGAGGTTCGCGAGTGCGCCGCCGACCGAGGCCGGAAGGAGCAGGCCGACGGCCGACTGTCCTGGCGTGCGCGCGTGTATCGCCTTTGCGAGCAGCAGGGCGCCTGTGAGCAAGCGCCCGTAGGTGAGGCGCTGACCTGTGCTGTCGGCGACGGCGAGTTGCCGCCAGTGGTCGCGGGCGACGTCGACAAACTCGTGGTGGAGCCGCGCGTCGGCGCGACGGCGATGTGCCATCGCCGTCGCGCCCAGTTCCATGACCGCCATCCGCGCCTCCGCCGCCGTCGTCGACGCCGGCAGCGGCGCGCCGAAGGCGACGGTGACGGGATAGGGCAGGCGCTCGGGCCGCTTCCAGAAGAAGCGGCCTCGCTTGAAGCTGAACACCGAGCCCCAGACACGGTCGAGGTACACGGGGATGACCGGCACGTCGAGTCCGTCGAGGATTCGTTCGAAACCTCGACGGAACGGCAGCAGATTGCCCGTGCGCGTCACCGAGCCTTCCGGGAAGATGCACACCACGTGTCCGTCGCGCAGTTCCTGCCGCGCCCGCGCGATCGCCCGCTCGACGTCCTCCGGGTCCCCCGCGGTGATGGGGATCCCCTTGAGGCGGCTCATCACGAAGTGAATCCCCGGCGCGTGGAAGTACGGGCCGTGGATCAGGAAGCGGACGATGCGCGGGATGCTGGCGCCCACGAGCAGGCCGTCGACCATCGAGACGTGGTTGCAGATCAGGAGCGCGGGTCCACTGGTGGGCACGTGCTCGCGTCCGACGATGGTGATGCGGTAGACGGTGTGGGTGAGGACCCAGAGGGTAACGCGTATCAAATACCCCGGGAGCCGTGCGACCCACGCCATCGTGGGTCGCACTTTACCCGAGAAAAGACGTC
>BTVE01000096.1:0-14946 GCA_045862915.1 Acidimicrobiia bacterium | reverse complement strand
GGCCGTGGCGCTGACGTTCCGCCAGCGCCGACCGTCCACCGTGGAATGGGCGCCACAGCCAAAGCCAATCCACCGGCCCATCTGCCAGTACTTCAGATTGTGGCGGGACTGATGGCCGGGACGCGCGACGTTGGAGATCTCGTACTGCTCGTATCCGGCCGCATCAAGGGCGGCCAGGGCGTCCAGATACATGTCCGCCGCGTCATCGTCGGGCGTCTGTGACCATCCGGCGCGCGCCATGGTCTCTTTCAGCGGCGCATTGGGATACAGCTCAAGGAGATACAACGAGAGGTGATCGGGCGACAGGTCGATCGCGTGCGCCACGGTCCGGCGCCACGATTCGGCTGTCTGCGCCGGCAGCCACAACATCAAGTCGAACGACACTGACGAAAAACCCGTGGTCTGCGCGGCGCGCACCGCCTCGACCGCCCTCGCGGACGAATGTACGCGCCCCAGTCGCTCGAGTTCCGCGTCGTCAAACGACTGGACACCAAAACTGAGGCGGTTGATGCCGGCTTCCCGGAACGCGGCAAGCCGCCCTGCCGTGGCCGTCTCGGGATTGGTCTCGAGGGTGATTTCAGCGTCCGCTGTCAGATCAAACGTCTCGCGGCAGGCCGTGATGAGCCGCGCCACTTCAGACGGCTCGAGTAGTGACGGCGTCCCGCCACCAAAGAAGATCGTGTCTGCTGCCCCGCCGGCCCCACGCCTGATCTCCAACTCGAGCGCATCCACATACCGGCGCCGAAGCGCCTCGTCGAGCAAGCCTCGGTTGAAGTTGCAGTAGGAACAGATCGCCTGGCAGAACGGGATGTGGAGGTAGAGACCTAGTGGTGCGGATTGCGAAGTGCGAGGTGCGAAGACCATCCGCTGCTAGCCGCGGCCGGCCTTGCCGCCCGGCCAGCGTAGTTCGCGCAATTCCCCGGGCTGTTTCAGAGAACGTAGAGGATCGCGATCGCGCAACTGCGCCTTGACCTGCCCGCGTGCACGCGCGGGCAACGTCTTGCGCCCCTTGCTCTGCGCCCACTGGATCTCGAGGTCGCGCGGCCCGCCGTTGGGCGGCAACATGCGGTAGTCGCCGCCGTCGTACTCAAGGAATTCGCACATTTCGTGCAGACGCGAGTGCATGCGGTAGCCGACGCGCGCCTTGAGGGAATCCAGGTCGGCCTCGTCCGGCGTGTCTTCGTAGTTGGTCGTGAAGATCGTCGGGCGCCGCTCGTTGTAGCGAGTGTTGACGATGAGGTTCATCGTTTCTTCGACCCACTCGGAGGGTTTTTCCGAGCCGAGATCGTCGAGCACGAGCAACTCGGCGTCCATCACCGGCCGGATGATGTCCATCTCTGCAGTGCGCACTACCGGGTTGTACGTGGAGCGAATCAGCTTCAGGAGTTCTCGCACGTCAAAGAACAGGCCGCGCACACCCTTCTGCTGCACCACCTGACGCAACACCGCCACGGCGATGTGTGTCTTGCCGATGCCGGGAGGACCAATCAGGCACAGCCCCTTGGACACCGCAGGAAACTGGTCCGCAAACCGGCGCGCATACGTCACCGCCGACTGCAGTTTTTCGTTCGGATAGATCACGAAGTTGTCGAGATCACACTTCGCGTACCGCGGAGGAATCCGCGCATCGCGCATCAGGCGTTCAGCCACAAGTGCGCGCCGGCATTCACACCGTTCGACACGGCGCACGCCATCGGCCTCAACAGCCTTCCATCCGGTTCCCTGACAGGTGGAGCACACAGACACGGGACACAGAGGATATCAAACCCATTTCCTCATTCCTGGATTTCCTCATTTCTTGTGGTGGGCACAAGCGCCGTGTTGAGGCGGGCTTCCCAATCGTCGAGGCCGCGCGCGAGTTCTTTCTTGACATACGCCATGAACTCGTTCACCTCGTTCTGCATGCGTTCCATCTTCTGGCGCATGTTGAGGATGATTTCGACGCCGGCGAGGTTGACGCCAAGATCGCGCGTCAGCGCAAGGATCGTCTCGAGCCGCTGCAGGTCATCGTCAGAATAGAGTCGCGTGTTGCCGTCGGTCCGAGACGGCGCGAGCAGGCCCTCACGTTCGTACAGCCGTAGCGTCTGCGGGTGGATGTTGTACTTCGACGCCACCGCGCTGATCATGTAGTAGCCCTTGCCGGTGCCGGTTTTTCGCGTCATGTGAGGTCTCCGTCGAATAGTCCGGCGCGGACGTCCACAGGGTTGAGCGCGGCAAACTCGCGCAGCAATGCCTTGGACCGTTCATCACGTACCGGCGGCAGCACGATCTGCACGTCCGCTATCAAGTCACCGGCGTCACCAGGCGCGTCCGCTCGCCCGGCCGGCACGCCATGACCTCGCACGCGCACGCGCGCTCCCGATGCCGTGCCTGGCGGAATGCGCACGGTCACCGATCCGTCAAGCGTGGGCACCTGCACCTTGGCGCCGAGTGCCGCTTCATGCACGGCCACCGGCAGCGTGAGCATGAGGTCCCGCCCCTCGCGCCGGAAGATGCGATGCGGCAACACCTCGACAGTCACGTACAGGTCACCAGCCGGACCACCATGTGCCCCGGCATGGCCGCGTCCAGGCACCACGAGCCGCGCGCCGTGGTCGATGCCGGGCGGCAGCGCGAGCGTCACCACTTCACTTCGCGCCTGCAAGCCAGAACCTGCACAGTGCTGGCAGCCCCGCGCCGTCACCCTGCCGGTGGCATGGCAGGCGTCACACGGCTTCGTGAACACCATGTGGCCGCGCGCCCACCGAAGCGCGCCCTGGCCGTGACACGTCGAACACGGGACCGGCGCCATTGCCGTACGACCGCTGCCCGCACATCCCGGACACCGGTCCTGCCGCACGACCGAGAACGGAAACGTCCCGCCGCGGACGGCATCCTCAAACGACAGCTGCATCGTCAGTTCGAGGGCTCCGCCTTGCTCCGACGTGGTGACGCGCCGCGCGGCATCCTGAAAGACGTCGGCAAACATCTCGGAAAACGTCGCGGCCTCGTGACCGTGCGCACCCGAACCGAAATCAAACCCTTCAAACGAAATCGAGGCTTCGATCGTGGTGGCCGGCCGCACGACACGGCGCTGGTCGTATTCACGGCGCCGCTCGGGAGACCCGAGTACGTCGTAGGCCTCCTGCACCTGCCGATACCGCTCCTCGGCCCGGCGGTCCCCAGGATTGATGCCCGGGTGATACCGCCGCGCGAGGCGCAGATAGGCACGCTCGATCTCCGCCGCCGTTGCGGAGGGCGCGAGATCGAGCGCACCGTAGAGGTCCACTTACTTCTTCTCCTCCTCGACGACTTCGGCGTCGATGACGTCGCCGGGAGCCGCGCCGGCAGGGCCGGCCTGACCGTCGGCGGGAGGCGCGTCGGTCGCGCCCGCCTGCTGATACAGCTGCGTCGCGGCCTTGGTCTGCGCGTCCATCAACGCGTCGAGCTTCTTGGTGATCGTCGCGCCGTCACCCGACTCGAGCGCGGACTTCACGTCGCTGACCGCGTTTTCAATCGCGAGCCGGTCGGCCGGCTGCACCTTGTCGCCCGACTCCTTGAGGAACTGCTCGGCCGCATGCACCGCCTGGTCGGCACGATTACGCGTCTCGACCTCTTCCTTGCGCTTCTTGTCCTCTTCGGCGTGTGACTCGGCGTCCTTCACCATGCGATCGACCTCGTCCTTCGACAGGCCGCTCGACGCGGTGATGGTGATCTTCTGTTCCTTGCCGGTGCCCTTGTCCTTGGCCGAGACGTTGACGATGCCATTTGCGTCGATGTCGAACGTCACCTCAATCTGAGGGACGCCCCGGGGCGCCGGCGGAATCCCATCGAGATGAAACTTGCCGAGCGTGCGGTTGTCACGCGCCATCGGACGTTCGCCCTGCATCACGTGCACCTCGACGCTGGGCTGGCTGTCGGCTGCCGTCGAGAACACCTCCGACTTGCGGGTCGGGATCGTGGTGTTGCGCGAGATGAGCGTGGTCATCACGCCGCCAAGCGTTTCGATGCCCAGCGACAGCGGCGTCACGTCGAGCAGGAGCAGGTCCTTGACGTCGCCAGCGAGGACGCCGGCCTGTACGGCCGCGCCAATCGCCACCACTTCGTCGGGATTCACACCCTTGTGCGGATCCTTGCCGAACTGCTCCTTCACCAGCTGCTGCACACGCGGGATACGCGTGGAGCCGCCGACCAGCACGACTTCGTCGATGTCCTTCGCCGACACGCCGGCATCAGACATCGCCTGGCGGCACGGTCCCATCGTCTTCTGGAGCAGGTCTTCGACGAGCGACTCGAACTTGGCGCGCGTCAGCTTCTCCGCGAGGTGCTTCGGACCGGTGGCATCCGCCGAGATGAACGGCAGGTTGATTTCGGTCTCCATCACGGTCGAGAGTTCCATCTTGGCCTTCTCTGCGGCTTCCTTGAGGCGCTGCAGGGCCATGCGGTCCTTCGACAGGTCGATACCTTCCTTCTTGCGGAACTCGGCCACGACCCAGTCCATGATGCGCTGGTCGAGGTTGTCACCACCCAGGTGTGTGTCACCGTTGGTCGCCTTCACCTCGACGACGCCCTCGCCGACTTCCAGCACCGACACGTCAAACGTGCCGCCACCGAAGTCGTACACGACGATCGTTTCGTTCGACTTCTTGTCGAGGCCGTACGCCAGCGCGGCTGCGGTCGGCTCGTTGACGATGCGCATGACCTCGAGGCCGGCAATCGTGCCCGCGTCTTTCGTGGCCTGGCGCTGTGCGTCGTTGAAGTACGCCGGCACCGTGATGACAGCCTTGCTCACCGGCTGACCGAGATAGTCCTCGGCGGCCTGCTTCAGCTTGGACAACACCATGGCCGAGATCTGCGGCGGCGTCAGCGGCTTGTCGTTGCCGTCGATCTTCACGCCCACGTGCCCGCCCTCGGCGACCACCCGGTACGGCACAAGCTTCATCTCGTCGCCGACCTCATCAAACCGGCGGCCCATGAACCGCTTGATCGAGTACACCGTGTTCTCCGGATTGGTGACGGCCTGACGTTTGGCGACCTGCCCGACCAGGCGTTCGCCGCTCTTGGCAAAGCCGACCACCGACGGGGTCAGACGGCCACCTTCAGAGTTGGTAATCACCACCGGCTCGCCGCCCTCCATGACAGCGACAACAGAGTTGGTGGTGCCCAAGTCGATTCCGATGATCTTGCTCATTGTGATTGCGCTCCTTCGCGAAAACTTTAGTCAACGACATTATAGAAACCTAAGCGCATTCATGTCAACTCATCGAACTTCGGAACCACGGAACTTCGGAACCACGGAACCTCGGAACCTCGGAACCTCGGAACCTCGGAACTTCGGGACTTCGCCACCCCGGCCCCGTTCTTGCTTTAATGGGGGTCGCCAGTCCTTTCCTGTCCTCTGGGGCATACATATGTTGCGGCGTCATGTGTTTTCGTTCGGCGTCCTCCTGCTTGGCGCATCCGGCCTGGTGGCCGCGCAGGAGCGTTATGACCCTTCGAGGGCCGGCTTCCCGGTGTCGTCTGCCGTCGCGGATGACTACGAGGTGTGGGGAGACGACCTTCCGGCCTTTGTGTCGATCGTTGACGGCTACGCGGAACTGACGCGCGCCGGACAGACGTCCAGGGACATCGAAAACGTCCCGTTGGTCGCCGGTGACCAGATTCGCACCACCCGCGGCCGCGCCGAAGTCCTGTTCGACGATGGCAGCAGCCTTGCGCTGGACGAACACACCACACTCACGTTTCTGTCCTCGACCGATGTCGAGTTGTCAGAGGGGCGCGTGCGCGCGTTGTGGCGGACCGGGGGTGTACAGGACGGATTGATTGTGCGCACCGTCGCTGGGCAGATGATCGTCCGCCAAGCTGGCGACTATCGCATCACGCTCGGGCGCGCGCGGTCCGGCGAACCTGAGATCGAAGTTGCCGTGTCGCGTGGTTCTGCGGAATTGGCCAACGGCGCCGGTCGGACGGTCGTGCGTGAAGGCACACGCGCGCTGACGATTGCGCAGATGGCCCCCTCTCTCCCCTACCAGTTCACGCAGCCGCGCGACGCCTTCGAAGCGTGGAGTGACGATGCCGAGCGCGACCGCTACGGGATCGAATCCGCGCGATATCTGCCTGATGACCTCCGGTATTACGGCGGCGTGTTCGATCGGTATGGCGCCTGGCGGCAGCACGCCTCGTATGGTTGGGTCTGGTATCCACGTGTCAGCGTTGGATGGCGACCCTATGACGCCGGCCGGTGGAGTTTTGTCGTGGGGTTTGGCTACTCGTGGGTCGGCGGTTCGCGCTGGGCGTGGCCGACGCATCACTATGGGCGCTGGGACTGCATCGGCACGACCTGGTTCTGGATTCCGTCGCGGCCGGCGGTCCGCCATCGTGCAGTGGGATACGCGGTGCCCCGCACGTCGTACCGCTCCAACGTGTCGTATTACCAGCGACCGGTCACACGTGGTGCGCGCCCCGCAGTGGCGGGGCCGGGTCCCAGGCGGCCTGACACTCGTGTCGTCGCACCGATGCCGTCCAGTCGGCCATCACCAGGGATGAGCCCAGGTCGCGGGCCCGAGCGACGCGAGGAACCGCGCGCCGTCTTGCGCCGCGACAGCTCGCGCCCCACAACGGCGCGACCGTCTGTCCCGGATCGGCCCGAGCCGAGCCGGCCAAACACTCGTGGCGAGCGGTCGGCGCCGCGCGAGGACATCGGTCCCCGTCAGCAGCCACCACAAGGTCGCACGTCGACTGGGCCCTCGCGGCCGGCCGAGAGGCCGTCCGATCGCGGCAGCAGCGGCGATCGCCAGGCCGCACCACGACGCAGCGCGCCGCCGGCATCTGAAACCCGACCGGCAGCGCCACAGCGCTCGGCGCCTCGAGCCACCAGCGGTCCGCCGCCCTCCGGATCGCGCACGCCATCGCGTTCCTCGAGCGGCTCGTCAAGCGGCAACGCCCGGCGTCGCGGCGGTGGAGGCGTGTAGCTGCTATCGTTAGAGCGTGGCAGTCATCAAGGCCCACTTGCTCCGCAGCCTCGGCATCATTGCCTTGTTCGTTGCGGCTGCGCTGTTCGGCATTGCCAGCGGTGTGGTGCTCGCATATGCCGGGGACCTGCCGCAGATCACGGCGCTGGACGACTATTCGCCAAGCACGATTACCAGGGTGCTCGGCCGTGACGGGTCAACCGTCGGAGACTTCAGCACCGAACGCCGCGAGGTGGTCACGCGCGATCAGATCCCCGAGGTCGTGCGCGCGGCCATCCTCTCGGCGGAGGATTCCGAGTTCGAGGATCACATGGGCATCCAGCCCACGCGCATGGCGTGGGCGGCGTTCCGCGACGTCACCAGTTCCGGACGCACGCCGGGCCGCTCGACACTGACGCAACAGATCGCGCGCAATCTGTTTCAGGACACCATCGGCTTCGGCCGCAATCCCAACGCGTTCATCGACCTGACCGGCTGGGAGCGGAAAATCAAGGAAGCGCTCGTCGCCGTGCAGATCGAGCGGCGGTACACGAAAGATGAAATCTTCACGATGTACTGCAACCAGATCTACTGGGGGCATGGCGCGTATGGTGTGCAGGCCGCTGCGCGCGTGTACTTCGACAAGTCCGTGTCGGAACTGACCCTGGGTGAAGCGGCAACGCTGGCGGGCATCATCAACGGTCCCGAGCGCCAGAGCCCCTACGTGAATATGACCCAGGCACTCCGGCGGAGGAACTGGACCCTGTCGCGCATGGCGACCGAGGGATTCATCACACCGGAGCAGGCGACGGAGGCCGAGGCCGAACCCATCACAACGGCCGGTGCGCCAACCTCACCGGCGCTCGCGCCGTATTTCCTCGAGACCATTCGTCAACAGCTGCAGGCCACGTACGGCGCCAAGGCCATCTACGAGGGCGGGCTCACCGTGCAGACCGGCCTCGATCCGCTGCTCCAGCGCACGGCCAATGCCGTGCTCGACCGGGAGTTGCGACGCCTCGATCGACTTGGCGGATTCAGGCGCCCGGCCCGCAACGTCATCGCCGAGAAACTCGATCCCGACACAGTCAAGTTGCCTCGCTGGACCCGGGCGCCGGCCGTCGGCGACATCGTGCCTGCCGTCGTGCTCGACGCCGCCGATGCAGCCATTACGGTCCGCGGCGGCGACTGGCGCGGTTCGATTGCGCGCGCCGGGTTCGCCTGGGCCCGCCGAAGCGGCTCCTCGCTGGTCAAGCGTGGCGACGTCATCGAGGTTCGCATTCTCACGCGCGATGATGCCGGCCGCACGTTCACGGCCGAACTGGAACAGGCGCCGGCCATCGAAGGCGCCGTCGTCGCCATCGAGAACCGCACCGGGCAGATCCTCGCCATGGTGGGTGGCCAGAGTTTTCAGCGCTCCGAGTTCAACCGCGCCACACAGGCGCTTCGGCAGGTCGGCTCCACCTTCAAGCCGATCGTGTACACGGCGGCCATCGATCGGGGGTACACGGCGCAGTCGCTGCTCCTCGATGAACCGGTCAGCTACCCGGCCGGCCCGAATCAACCGAACTGGGAACCACAGAACTACGATCGCGAGTATCGCGGCGACATCACGCTGAAAGCCGCGCTCGCCGGATCACGCAACATCCCGACGATTCGCCTGATGGACGCGCTTGGACCGGCGCAGGTCATCGGCTACGCGCGCCGCATGGGCATCACGTCGCCGCTGCCGGAGTTCCTGCCGGTCGCGATTGGCGCCGCGGAAGCGACACTCCTCGAGATGACGTCGGCGTATTCGGCGTTCGCCAATCAGGGCGTACGTGTCACACCCATCCCGGTGCTGCGGGTCACCGACCGCGAAGGCAACGTGCTGGAAGAACATCGGCCCGAGCCGCACGAGGCCCTGCGCGCCGACACCGCCTATGTGATGGCGCATCTGCTTCAGGGCGCCGTCCAGTCGGGCACGGCCGCAAAGGCCAGGGTCCTCAACTGGCCCGTTGGCGGCAAGACGGGCACGACCGACGACTACACGGACGCGTGGTTCGTTGGCTTTGATCCGGAGATCACGCTTGGGGTGTGGGTCGGCCGCGACCAGAAGCGCACCATCGGCGCCGGCCAGAGCGGCACCGAAGCCGCCCTGCCGATCTGGGTGGACATCATGAAGCCGTGGGTGGAGCGTCGCCGGGCCAAGCTCGAGGCACCACCCGAATTCGAGCGGCCCAACAACGTCGTGATGGTGATGACCCCGACCGGCCTCGAGGCGTTCATCGCCGGTACCGAGCCGGGCATCCGATGAGACGCAGAGCACCGCGGCGGCAATGGGCGTCGCTTCCCAGCGACGAACGGCAAGCGCTGCTGACGATGGTGTGGTTGGTGCCGGTGTTGCACGTCGCTGTGCGCGTGTTTGATTACCGGCGGACGCGGGCCTGGATTGACCGCTCGGGTGGCAAGATCCGCCCACATGCCGACGGTCGCCCTCGCGTCGAGGCCCTCCGGCTGGCGACCACGCGCGTCCAGGCGTACTCGTGGCTGCCGGGTAACTGCCTGTCCCGGTCGCTCGGACTGTATTGGCTCATGTTGAAGGCCGGCTATTCACCGGTGCTCCGCCTCGGCGTCTCCCTGGCCGACGGCACCTTCGCCGCGCATGCCTGGGTCGAACACGACGGTGTCGTGCTGAACGACAGCCAGAACGTCAGCGAACGGTACGCGCCGCTGGAAGTCCGGAGTCACTGACCTCAAAAAAAAACGGGCGGGTGTTCGTGAGAACACCCGCCCCGGTTCTGGTGCGGTCGTACGTTTCGCGACCTCAGCCGCGGCGGCCGCGGTTGCGACCACGGTTACGGCGATCGTCCCTGCTGTTCCGGTCGTCGTCGTGGTCAGGGGCGCTGTAGCGCGGCGCGCTGCCGTGGCTGGCGTCATGGCAGTCGTTCTCGACGTGGTTGTGATCATCAGTGCCGGGATCACAGTCAGTCACCAGGTAGCCCTTGTTGACAGTCCCGTCGACGAAGTTCTGGTTGATGGAGTCCACCACCGAGTTCAGCGTGGTGATGGAGATCCCGACTGACTTGCCGCCGAGCGCCTTGTTGGCCAGCGCCAGCACTTCGCCAACCGTCTTGCCGGCCAGCGGGCCGGACTTGACCTTCAGAGCCGCGAGCCCAGCCGGCGTCTTGCCAGCTTCAGACATCGCCACGCTGATCTGGAGCGCCAGCACCTGACCGGCGAAGACACCGGCCGACGAAGACGTGACATTCGTGCCGTTCGAGGTCAGCTTGTTCGCCTTCCCTCCCTGCGGCAGGAAGTTCCGAACGGCGGTTGACGAGGTGAACGTCAGCTTCTTGGAACCGCCGATCGTGACGCCGCTGGCGCCGAACACCGAGGTGAAGTGCTCCGCCAGGAACGCACCGGGGTTGTTGCCCGAAGGAGAGCTGCCCCAGCCACCCTGCGTCTGCGTGCGGAAGGCACACGGGGCGCTCGGTGGATCTTCGGGCCGCGGCGCCGGCGCGCACGATGTCTCGATCTTCGCAACCTTGAAGGCATCGTCACTGTGGGACGTGTTGGCCGCGATCACCACCACGTTACCCGACTCGCCAGCGCCGTTGAACTCGACCCATCGCGTGCTGGACGAACCCGTCGACGATTCGGGTGCGCCGAGACCAGACAGGACGGAGTCACTCAACATCACGGCATTCGCGTAGGCCCCGTTGATCGTCCCCACCCACACCTGCGCGTCGCTGTCGCCCGAAACGTAGCCGAGGAAGGCACGCGTGACAACCACCGGCTCATCAAAGACGAACATCAGGTAGTTGTTGCGACCGTTGTTGTCAACCGTGTGGGTCACACCGCTGCCGCTCTCGCTGCCGTCCGTCACGCCAAGGCCATACGAGCCGAACGCGCCCACGTAGGCCTTGGCCCACGTGTTCTTGTTCTTCTCTCGGCTGAAGGCCGACACCTTGACGCCGACGCCGCCGGCCGAGAACGTGCGGATGTTCCCCGCCGAGCCGTTGCTGCTCGAGTTCTGGTTGAGCGGGAACGACAGCGCCTGGCACGGCGGCTCGGGCGCCGTCACCGTGACGGTCACCGTCGCGCCGGATTCGCAGCCACCCTCGTTCTTCACCGTGTAGGTGAAGGTCGCGGTGCCGGTGAACCCGGGTGCGGCCGTGAAGACGAGTTTGTTGCCGGCCAGGCTCACCGTGCCGCTGACCGGCTGCGTGAAGCCGGAGATGGTCAACGTGCCCTGGTCGGGATCCGAATCGTTGTTCAGCACGTTAATCGTGACCGGCGTGCTGCCGACGACGCTGGCGATGTCGTTGTTCGCGACCGGAACCGTGCAGGGCGGGGGCGGGGGCGGCGTTGACGGGCACGACGTCTCAAGCTTGGCGATCTTGAAGTAGTCGTTCGAATCGGTCGTCTTGGCCGCGATGACCACCACGTTGCCGGACTGCCCGCTGCCGTTAAACGTCACCCAGCGCGTGGTGGAGCCGCCCAGTGAGGTCTCCGGCGAACCGAGGCCCGCCAGCACGGAGTCACTCAGCATGGCCGGCGTCGCGAACGCTCCGGGCAGATTCCCGACCCACACCTGAGCATCGCTGTCACCGGACACGTAGCCGAGGAACGCCTTGGTCACGACCACCGGCTGCTCGAACACAAACATCACGTAGTTGTTGCGTCCGTTGTTGTCGACCGTGTGGGTCGTGCCGCTGCCGCTTTCGCTACCGTCGGTGACGCCCAGGCCGTAGCTGCCGAACGATCCCAGGTAGGCCTTGGCCCAGCTGCCGTTGCTCTTGTCGCGGCTGAAGGCAGACGCCTTCACCGTGATGCCGTTGACCTCGAAGGTCCGGATGTTACCGGCGGTCCCGTTCGACGACGTGCTCTGGTTGAACACGTATGTCGACGCCACACAGGGCGGATCCGGCGGAGGCACATTGTTGCAGTCCACCACCTTGACCGGTTCGGTGTTGTTGCCGGTCTTGCTGGGGCTGGCGTGCATCGAGGTCAGGCGCGGGTAACCGAATCCTGAGGCTCCGAATGCCGACGCCTTCACGGTCACGTCGTAGTAAACGTCGAAGATCCAGTTCGGATACGACGAGTTGGGCGCGTAGGCGGCCGTCGTGGCCGGGGAGTTGCTCGTCAGCACGTAGCCGAACTGGTTGAAGTTCCTGGACAGCGACGAGTCGGCACTGACGACATCTGACGCGCTGCCGCTGATCATCGCGCCATCGCCACCCCAGATCCCGAGCGCCTTGTAGCCGCTCGCGGTTGCAGACGACTCGGTCAGGTAGTCGAGCTTGACCTCCATGGCCTTGGCGCCGGCACCGTTGTAGAGCGCGACCTGAATCGCATCGGACTTCACCAGGTGGCTGAACGTATGGTTATTGCCCGGCCAACCAATCTGCCCGGTCCCGTACGTGTTGTCCACGAAGTTCCGGCTCAGCGTAGTCCGAATCGTGATCGTGCCATCCGGGTTGGTCCACCAGGTCTGGTTTCCGCCGACCTGCGGCGCCGACGTGCCGACGTAACACACCTCGGACAGCTTGCCGAAGTAGTTGTCCGGATCCGAGGCCGTGACGTTCGGGCCCACCGGGGGCTTGCCGGTGACGGTTCCGATGTTCGTGTATTGGCCAGCAATCGCCACACCAGTCGCCGTGCACGTGGTGGATGCGCCTGGAGCCAGGCTGCTCACCGGGCACGAGACCGAACCGATCTTGTCGTCGGTCAAGGCCAGGTTCGTCAGCGTCACATTGCCGGTGTTGGTAACCAGGTAGGTCCACGTCACCGTTGAGCCCACGGGCACCTCAATACCGGGCGCCGTGTTGTTGTCGGTCCCGTTGGTCTTCTTCACCAGCGTGATGGCCGGCGACGAACCGAAGTAGTGATCAGGGTTGCAGGCGTTGACATCCTCACCAGCCGGCGACTTCGCAGTCGCACAACCGATGTTCACGTACGCCCCCGCCGTCGCCACCCCGGTCCCGGTGCACGTCATCGACGCGTCCACCGCCAGCGTGGTTGCCGGACAGCTCACCGACACGCCCTTGTCGTCAGTCACCGTCACGGTGTTGAGTGCCACGTTACCCGTGTTGGTCACGACGTAGGTCCACGAGACGGGCGAACCGGTCGGCACGTAGAGGCCAGGCGCGGAGTTGTTGTCCGTGCCATTCGTCTTCTTCACCAGCGTGATGGCCGGAGCCATCTGGCGCTCGCCGAAGTTGTTGTTGGTACCGTTCACTCCGGATTCCAGCACCACGACTGCGAACTGGTCGTTGTTCGTCTCGCCGGTGCCGGGCGTGCCCTGCGTGTCCTTGCCGTCAAGGTAGGCGACCGGCTGGGTCTCCGTAATCGTGTAGGTGCCGGGCACCAGACCGACGAACTCGTAGTAGCCGTTCGCATCCGTCGTCGCCACCGACGAGACCGGCGTGCCATTGATGTCCGTCCCGGTCAGCGTCACCGTGACGCCACTGATCGGAGCCTCGCCGGCGTCCTTGATGCCGTCGTCATCGGCGTCGACATACACGAAGCCGGAGAGCGACGACGCCTGGAGTTCGCCGAAGTTGTTGTCGGTGCCCGTCTGGCCTGACGCGAGGGTGACCGTGACAAACGTGTCCGCCCCGGTCGTGCCCGTGCCCGGCGTGCCCTGCGTGTCCTTACCGTCGAGGTATCCAGCCGGCTGCGTTTCCACGATCGTATAGGTGCCGGGCACCAGGTTCGTGAACTCGTAGTAGCCGGTGCTGTTGGTGGTGGTCGTCAGCGAGACGGCCACGTTGAACACGTCGGTGCCGGTCAGCGTGACCGTCGTTCCGGCAATCGGAGCTTCGGTGCCGCCCTTGATGCCGTCGTTGTTCGAGTCGACGTAGACGAAGCCGGAGATCGCCGCGGGCTCGAGGCCGAGGTAGTGGTCCGGGTTGTCATCCGTGACCGGAGGCCCTGACGGTGGCTGGCCCGTCACCGAGCCCATGTTCGCGTACTGACCCGCGACGGCCGTGCCGGTCGCCGTGCATTCCTGCACCGCGCCAGGCGCCATCGACGGAATCACGCAGACATTCCCCGTCAGCTTGTCGTCGGTGACCGTCACGTTCGTGAGGGTCACGTTGCCGGTGTTGGTCACGCGATACGTCCACGTCACCGTCGAGCCCACCATGACCTGCGGACCGGTCGGCGTGTCGTTATCGGTGCCGTTGGTCAGCTTCACCAGGTCGATGCTTGGCGTCTGGCCGAAGTAGTGGTCGGGGTTGCAGGCGTTCACCTCCGAACCCGCGGGCGACTCGCCCACCGTGCAGCCGGTGTTCACATACGCGCCGGCCGTCGCCGTGCCCGTGCCCGTGCACGTCATCGACGCACCCGCCGCCAGCGTCGTCGCCGGGCAGCTCACCGCGACACCCTTGTCGTCGGTGACGGTCACGTTGTTGAGCGCCACGTTGCCCGTGTTGGTGACCTCGTAGGTCCACTCAATCGCCGTGCCCACCGCCAGGTAGAGCCCCGGCGCCGCATCGTTGTTCGACCCGTTGGTCTTCTTCACGATGCTGATCGCCGGCGTCTCGCCGAAGTAGTGGTCCGGGTTGCAGGCGTTGAGCGCCGCCCCCGCGGGCGAGCTGCCCACCACACACGCATCGTTGCGGTACTGCCCGGCCGTGGCCTGGCGGTTCGCCGTGAACAGCCACGTTTCGGTCACGTCCAGCTTGCCGTCGCTATTCGTGTCGCCGCTGACGAAGATCGCCGTAAAGTCATCGGCCGTGTTCGCCGGCGTGCCGTTGTCGTCGGTCACCGTCACGTTGCTGACCGCCACGTTGCCCGTGTTGGTCACGCGGTACGTCCACGTCACCGTCGAGCCCACCGCCACGATCGGGCCGGGGGCCACATCGTTGTCGGTGTTGTTCGTCAGCTTGACGATGGCAATCGCCGGTTCCTCACCGAAGTAGTGGTCCGGGTTGCAGGCGTTGAGCGCCGCCCCCGCGGGCGAGCTGCCCACCACACACGCATCGTTGCGGTACTGCCCGGCCGTGGCCTGGCGGTTCGCCGTGAACAGCCA
>BTVE01000095.1:0-15192 GCA_045862915.1 Acidimicrobiia bacterium | reverse complement strand
ACTGCGTGTCCGCGGGCGCCCGCGATGTTGGCTTACATCTAAACCGCGGGCTCCGGCACCCCCGCCCTTAAATTAGGTGGGGTGGCTTTTCCGCCTAAAATGCCACCCGACGTCTTTTCTTAGCGGGACTTTTCCAAATGCAGGAGGCGGCGTTTGCGCCAGAGGCCGCCTCCGTAGCCGCCGAGGTCGCCGTTCTTGTTCACCACCCGGTGGCAGGGAATGACAATGGCGATGCGGTTGAGGCCGTTGGCGCGGCCCACGGCGCGCACGGCGTTGCGGTTGCCCAGCGACACGGCAATGTCCTCGTATGACCGCGTCTCTCCGTAAGGGATCTTGAGCAGCTCGCCCCAGACTCGCTCTTCAAACTGACTCCCCGGCGCCACCACCGGCACCGAGAAGTTCTGGATGGTTCCTGCAAAGTAGCCGTCCAGCTCCGCCTTGAGGGTCTCCAGATGCTCGTGCGGCGCCGGCACCAGGGGTCGCTTGAAGCGCCTGCGGACGGCCTCAAACTGCGCCTCCAGCATCCGCCGGTCCGTGAACTCGAGCAACGTTACGCCGGCATCGGTCGCTCCGGCCACCATCGGCCCGACAGGTGTGTCCATCCAGCCGACGTGCACCGCATCGGCACCGGCCGCCTGCCCAGGCGCGGTCCCAAACACGCGAGCAAAGGCGTCGCGGAATCCGCTATGGCTTTCATACCCGGCGTCAAACACCGCGTCGTCAACCGCGCCGCCATGTTTGATGACGTCGAGCGCAGCGGCGAGTCGCCGCGCGCGGCAATACGCCTGGAACGTCAGTCCATACCGCGATGCGAAGTACCGTCGCACACGCGCAGGCTCAAGGCCCATCGCAGACAAGTCCGCATCCTTCACCCGGTCACCCGGAGCGGATTCAATGCGCGCAATGACCTTCCGAACCCACTCGGGGTGGTCATCGTCACCATCGAGCGGCCGACAGCGCAGACACGCGCGGTACCCCGCAAACATGGCGTCCTTCACTGTGCCGAAGAACTCGACATTTTCAGGCTTGGGCTTGCGCGCCGAACACGACGGCCGACAGAAGATTCCCGTCGTCTTGACGGCCAGATAAAACACACCGTCGTAGGACGCGTCACTCTTCAGGTAGGCGCGCTCCATCTCGGGCCGCGAGGGCAGCGGCAGCGAATCCAGCAGGGGAAAGTCGGCGGTCATCATGAGCCGGATTGTGCCCGGGTTACAGAATCATCATCCACCGGAAACTGGACACGCAATTCCAGACGGCTAAGATCGCGGCGTGCCCACCCGTTCCCTCACACGTAGACAGTTCGGCCACCAGCTCGCCGGTCTCGTGGCGGCTGCCCCCCTGGCGCCGGCGTTCATTCGCACGGCACAACAACGCCCCGCCATCCCAAGCGGCGTCATGAGCGGCGACGTCATAGGCTCCTCGGCCGTCATCTGGAGCCGGTCCGACCGGCCGGCCACGATGCACGTCGAGTACTCGACGACGTCCGCCTTCGCAAACGCGCGACGCCTCGTGGGGCCAACAGCGCTGGAGGACACCGACTTCGCGGTCAAGACCGTGCTGACCGACCTTCCAGCCGGCGAGGAGATCTTCTATCGCGTGCAGTTCGCCGACCTCGCCAATCCTCGCATTCTCTCCGAACCGGTCTCCGGCCACCTGCGCACATCGCCTCGCGACCGCCGGCCGGTCTCCTTCGTGTGGTCCGGCGACACGGTCGGTCAGGGCTGGGGGATCGATGCCGCACGTGGTGGCATGCGCACCTACGCGGCGATGCGCGCCCTCAATCCTGACTTTTTCGTGCACTCGGGCGACACCATCTACGCGGATGGCCCACTGATCGCAGAAGTGAAGCTGGATGATGGCTCGCTCTGGCGGAATGAGATGACTCCGGAGAAGTCCAAGGTCGCCGAAACGATCGCGGAGTTCCGAGGCAACCACTTCTACAACCTGCGCGACGCCCACTTCCGGCAGCTGCACGCCGAGGTGCCGACGTATTTCCAGTGGGACGATCACGAGACGGTCAACAACTGGTATCCCGGTGAGCTGCTCGAGGATTCCCGCTATCAGGTGCGCGACGTGTCGCTCCTCGCGGCGCGCGGACGACGCGCGTTCTTTGAATGCCTGCCGATTCGCCCGCATCAGGCGGAACAAGTCTTCCGCATCGTCAACTACGGTCCGCTGCTCGACCTCTTCATTCTCGACATGCGGACGTATCGCGGCCCGAACACCACGAACCGGCAGCCGGAGACCGGCCCCGAAACGGCCATCCTCGGCCGCGAACAACTCGACGCGTTGAAGACCGCACTCTCAGCGAGCCGGGCCACCTGGAAGATCATCTGCAGCGACATGCCCATCGGGCTCGTCGTAGGGGACGGCGCGAACTACGAAGCGGTCGCCAATGGCGACGCCGGCCGCCCTCTCGGACGCGAACACGAGATCGCCGAATTGCTGCGGCACATGCGCGACATGCGCGTACGGAATGTCGCGTGGATCACGGCCGACGTGCACCACTGCTCATCGATTCACTACGACCCGGCGCGCGCGACCTTCAAGGATTTTGATCCATTCTGGGAGTTCGTCAGTGGGCCGCTGCACGCGGGCACGTTCAGCCCGCCGCCGCTCGATCCAACGTTCGGGCCGGAAACACGTTTTCTGGGAATTCCAGCAGGCATGAAGCCGAACCGGCCGCCGTCAGAGGACTTCCAGTTTTTCGGAAAGGTGCAGATCGACGGCGAGTCTGGCGCGTTGACAGTGGAACACTGGAACGCCGCCGGGCAGCGCCTATGGACGGTGACGCTGGACGCAGAGCGCTGATCTGGCGGGGCTGAAGCCCCGCCCTACGAACTCACTCAACGTTCGGCGCCCAACCAGTCCGCGATCTGCTCGCGCGACCAGCGGTGGTCGTCGTTGAGGTGCACGAGCAGCGCGGCAAGGAACAACTTCTTCTTGCAGCCCTCGTGCGGGCATGGCTTCACGCGGTCGAGACAATCGAAGAACCAGTCGAGGTCCCGCGTCGGATGGGCCTTGCCGACTTCACGCGGCAGGCGATACATCGCTTCATACGCAGCGCCCAGCGCACACGAGGCACTCTTGCCGGAGTAATACTCGCCAAACGCCTGATCCGGACGACGTTCCGCGCCGTGCCGGATGTAGTCCGCCAGCTCCCGTTCACCCTGATGAGGCTCTACCATGCGGGAAGCGTAGCACCACGCGCTGGGCGAAGGCGGACATGGGGGGAGTGCCGGAGTCCCGAAGTGCCGAGGTGCCGAGGTGCCGAAGCGGGGAAATGAGGGAAAATCAGAGGCTGACCTATGCGTGAACACACGATCCTGCAGTCTCTTCCCTCCGGCGAACGCGTCGGTATTGCGTTTTCGGGCGGTCTGGATACCTCGGCGGCCCTGCACTGGATGCGCCAGAAGGGCGCCATCCCATTTGCGTACACCGCGAACCTGGGCCAGCCGGACGAACCGGACTACGACGCAATTCCACGCAAGGCACTCGAATACGGCGCCGAAAAGGCGCGTCTGGTCGACTGTCGCCGCCAGCTGGTGAACGAAGGCATCGCCGCGCTGCAGTGTGGCGCATTCCACATCACGACGGCCGGCGTCCCCTACTTCAACACCACGCCGCTTGGCCGCGCCGTCACGGGCACCCTGCTCGTCTCAGCCATGAAGGAAGACGACGTCAATATCTGGGGCGACGGCAGCACCTACAAAGGCAACGATATCGAGCGGTTCTACCGCTATGGTCTGCTCACCAATCCGAGCCTCCGCATCTACAAGCCGTGGCTCGACCAGCAGTTCATCGACGAACTCGGCGGCCGCAAGGAGATGTCGGAGTACATGCAGGCGCATGGCTTCGCGTACAAGATGTCGGTCGAGAAGGCGTACTCGACCGACTCGAACATGCTCGGCGCGACGCACGAAGCGAAGGACCTCGAACTCCTCTCTTCCGGCATCACCATCGTCGAGCCCATCATGGGTGTGGCGTTCTGGAAGGAATCGGTGACAGTCAGGCCCGAGCGCGTCACGGTGCGCTTCGAGGAGGGCCACCCAGTCGCGATCAACGGCGTGACGTTCAACGACGTCGTGTCGATGATGGCCGAGGCGAATACCATCGGCGGCCGCCACGGCCTGGGCATGTCGGACCAGATCGAAAACCGGATCATCGACGCCAAGAGCCGCGGCATCTATGAAGCACCGGGCATGGCGCTGCTGTTCATTGCCTATGAACGCCTGGTCACCGGCATCCACAACGAAGACACGATCGAGCAGTACCGCGAGAACGGACGTCGGCTTGGCCGGCTGCTCTACCAGGGACGCTGGTTCGACTCCCAGGCGCTGATGCTGCGCGAGACCGCCCAGCGCTGGGTCGCACGGGCGATCACCGGCGAAGTGACCCTCGAGCTCCGCCGCGGCAACGACTACTCGCTCCTCAACACCGAGAGTCCGAACCTCACCTACAAGCCCGAGCGTCTGACGATGGAGAAGGGACAGGGCGAATTCACGCCGCAGGATCGCATCGGCCAGTTGACGATGCGGAACCTCGACATCGCCGACACGCGCGACAAGCTGCGTGTCTATCTGTCGACTGGACTTCTGCACGGTGCGCCGGGATCGGCGATTCCGCAGATCGGCGACGGCAACGACGACTAATGGCGGGGCTTCAGCCCCGCCAAGGACACCATGGCCGACGAACTCCGCACCTTCTTCAACGAAGCGCTCATCCGCGACATCGCGCGTGATCTGAAGCGCGTGTATCCCGCGTTGAAGGACACAGTGTTTGTCGCCGAGTGCCTCGATGGCCTCGCGCCGCTGTCGCTGACTGGTCGGGCGGCGCACATTGCGGCGGTGATGGTCCGCCACCTCCCGGCCGATTTCGCCAAGGCTGCCAAGATCCTCGAACGGTCGCTGGGATCGCCGCACGCGAGCACTGAGACGTTCGGCATGTCGCCGTTCAAGTACATGCCTCACACCATGTTTGTGGCGACCCATGGACTGAAGCATTTCGACGCGTCGATGCGCCTGCAGTATGAAATCACCCAGCGCTTCACGGCGGAGTTCAGCATCCGCGCGTTCCTCAACGAACATCCGGAGGCCACCTACGCACAGATGCTGACGTGGTCGACCGATGCCAATCCGCATGTGCGCCGGCTGTCGTCGGAGGGCATCCGGCCGCGCCTCCCGTGGGCGCCACGCCTGCGTCATTTTCAGAAAGACCCCGCGCCGGTACTTGCGCTCCTCGAACAGCTCAAGGACGACCCTGAGCTGTACGTGCGGCGCTCGGTGGCCAACAATCTGAACGACATCGCCAAGGACCATCCCGACCTGGTTGTGGACGTGTGCCGGCGTTGGCTCACGGACGCAACACCGGAGCGGCGCTGGATCGTCAATCACGCATTGCGGTCACTGGTGAAGTCAGGCCATCAGGGCGCGCTCGATCTGCTGGGCGCCGGGTCTGCGCCGAAGATCCGGCTGGAGGACAGACGCATCACTCCACAACGCGTCAAGAAGGGCGGACGCGTCGAGTGCACCTGCACGGTCACCAGCACGGCGCGAACGCCGCAGGACCTGCTCATCGACTACGTCGTGCACTACGTCAAGGCAGACGGCCGCACATCACCAAAGGTCTTCAAGCTGACGCGCACCGAGCTCGGGCCGAAGAAGTCAGTGCCGCTGCGCTTCACCATCAAGCTGGGCGATCTCACGACACGCAAACACTACCCGGGCGTGCACGCCGTCGAGCTGAAGGTGAACGGGCGCCGTGTCGAGGTCGGGACCTTTACGCTGACCCGCTGAGTTTCAGCCGTGTGGTGCTACCATCCGGCCATCCCATGACCCACAGGCACACTCTCGTCGTCGCGCTCCTGGTGAGCCTGACAGCCACGGCTTTGGCCCAGTCGACGGGCGGCGCTGCGTGGCCCGCCTTCGAGTCCTACTATCGTGGCCGGCTCACCCAGCACGGCATCGTCGGCTCATCAGTCGCATGGATCGAGAACGGACAGATCGTCCATCGCGCGCACGCCGGCTTGCGGAACGCGGCCGCGAATGCCCCGGTCAACGACAACACGATCTTTCACTGGGCGTCGATCACGAAGACGTTCACCGGTATCGCGATCATGCGCCTGCGGGACGAGGGACGGTTGTCACTCGACGACCCGGCCGTGAAATACGTGCCCGAGCTGCGAAAGATTCACAATCCCTTTGGGCCGGTCGAACAAATCACCATCCGGCACCTGCTCTCACACTCGGCCGGATTCCGGAGCGGCACGTGGCCGTGGGGCGGCTCGGAAGATTGGCATCCCTTTGAGCCGCCAGGCTGGGAACAACTGGTCGGCATGATGCCGTACACCCGCGTCGAGTTCGCTCCAGGGTCGAAATATCAGTACTCCAACCCGGGCATCGTCTTTCTCGGTCGCATCATCGAGGACCTGGCAGGTGAACCGTTCGAGACGTACATCGACAAGCAGATCTTTCGGCCGCTTGGCATGACGCGGACATTTTTCGACAAGGCCCCGGCGTATCTGCTCCCGGAGCGTTCACACAGCTACTTCGTCACCGATGCCGGGCGCACGGAGGCCCCGTTCGACTTTGACACCGGCATCACATCGGCCAATGGCGGACTGAACGCGCCCATTGACGACATGGTGAAGTACATCGCGTTCCTCACCGGCTCACGCGACACCGCTGCTCAGGCGCGCTTTGATCAGATTCTGAAGCGCGCATCACTCGAAGACATGTGGAAGCCCGTCGTTCGCGTGGCCGACAACTCGCAGATGGGCTTGACGTATTTCCTCGAGCGCCATGACGGCCTGGACTTCATCGCCCATAGCGGTGGCCAGAACGGCTTCATCTCACACTTCTACCTGCACGCACCTTCCCGCAAGGCCTACATCGTGGCCTTCAACACACAAACAACGTCGGTGAAGGATGGCAATGCGCGCAATACGCGCGCACTTGATGCGGAGATCACACAATGGCTGGCATCGCGCTGGTTCGGCGGGCGCTGATTCTCGCGGCGGCGTCAGCGCTGGTGGCCATCCCATCTGCGCAGCAGGCGCCGACCGTACGTTCCAGCATCGATGTCGTGCCGCTCGAAGTTCGCGTCGTCGATCGGCGCGGCCGTCCGATCACGGGCCTGACCGCAACAGACTTCACGGTCATGCAGGACGGTCGACCGTTGACGATGAACGTGTTTGCCGAGGTCCGTGACGGGCGCCTGCACTCCACCACGACCAGATCCACGGGCTCCGCAACCGCACCGACCGAGACGCCATCCACAGGCGGAGCGGCGGGTGCTCGCCCTCGGGTCTTTCTGATCTACTTTGGCCGCGGCCGTTTGCAGCACCCGGCGATGGGCGTCGACGCCGCTCTGTCATTTGTGAAGAACGGGCTCGCGCCAGGCGATCAGGTCGCCGTCGCCGCGTGGAATCGTGCCACGCCGTTCTCGACGTCCCCGGCGGACATCCTCCCGGTGCTCGAACGTTTTCGTGACCGGCATGCCGGCATCGAACAGCACCTCCTGTCGTTCCACAGCGGAGTCCGCGCTCTGCTCAACGCCACTTCTGGAGGCGCGCAGTCGGAATTGCCGGCCACATTGCAGGCGCAGATCGATGACGTGTTCGGCCCCAGACTGGTGCCCACCGAAGGAACTCCTGATCCGGCACTTCGAGATCGCAATGCCGCCGCACGCAGAGTGATGAGCGCCCTGCTGTCTGACGGGCACATGATTGGCGAGGTCACTGAGGCGGATGGTTGGGCTGCGGCCACGCCCGACGATTTTGCCGAAATCAACACCCGCGGGCTGCAGGACGTCACCGGTCTGTACGGGGCAGTCGCCTACCTGTCGCTGGTCGAGGGCGAAAAGCACCTGCTCTATGTCACCGAACACGGCGCCTACAGCCCTCGCAGTGACGATGACCGGAGCCTCGCGGCTCGCGCCGCCGCCGCGCGCGTGACCATCAGCGTCGTGCACACCGGGGGGACGCCTCAGGGGCCGTCTCCCAACACGCACATCCCCACCTCGCCGCCGATCCCGAAGACACGGGAAGCCGCGGTCGGCGAGCTGCAGGTGAGCCGCGCTCCTGAACCATGGCTGACCTCGTCGTTCATGCCGCCGGGGGGCGACTGGCGTATCAACACGTCACAGGCCCTCGCGGATCAGACCGGCGGGTACTTCACAAGTACCAGCGCCGGATCCACCTTCTTTGACCGCGTGAACACCGAGAGCAATCACTACTACCAGATCGGGGTCGTGCCGCCGGCGAGTTCCTCACGCCTTGGGCGACTCACGGTAGAGGTATCACGGCGAAATGTCGACGTGCGATACCGCCGGACATACGCAGACCACGGGACGCCTCCACCCAGTCGTCGCGAAGCGTATGCGGCGATGCGCCTGGGCGCGGCGGCCGTCCACCCCAATCCGCCGACCGACCTTCAGACGTCAGCCCGGCTCATCAGCGGCACGGCCACGTCCCTGCTGGTCGAGGTGACGGCTGGCCCGAGCGGCCTCACCATCCGCCGCCTACCCGATGGCACCAACCGGGTATCGCTCAATCTGGCGTTGTTCTTCAGGTCGGAGAGAGGCGAACTGCTTGGCCAGGTGGTGCAGGCGGTCGACGTGACCCTCTCGCCCGGCGAACTCGCTGCGGTCGAGACGCACGGCCTTCAGGTCCGCGTTCCTGCCACGGTGCGTAGCGGGGTTCGTCGGATCCAGGCGATTGTCTACGACTGGCAGACCGACGTGATCGGCTCGGTCACCATCAATCGCTAGGCCTCGCCCATCACCAGCTTCTCAAGCGTGATCAGCGACTTGTTGCTGCCCACCAGGGCGAGCACGTCGCCGGTCAGGATGGTCTCGTCGGCCGATGGCGACACGTCGGTCTCCATGCGGCCGTTGATTTCCCGCTTGATGGCGATGAGCGTGAGACCGTGTTTGGCCCGAAGGTCGATCGCCCGCAGCGACTTGCCGATGAACATCGACGGTGCGGGAATTTCGATGATGCTGTAGTCGCGCGACAACGAGATGTAGTCGATGACGTTCGGCACAACGAGGCTGTTGGCCATCCGGACGGCGGCTTCGCGCTCCGGATAAATCACGCGGTCCACGCCCAGCCGCTCCAGGATGCGCCCGTGCACATCGGTGGTCGCCTTGGCCACGAGGAACTTGATCCCCATCTCCTTGAGCGCCATCACGATGAGCAGCGACGATTCAATGTTGTCGCCGATGGAGACGACGGCGACATCGACGTCGCCGACGCCGGCCTCGCGCAGCGCACGAGGGTCGCTCGCGTTGATTGACAGCAGGTGCGGCACGCGGTCCGACAGCGCCTGCACGGCGCCTTCATTCGAGTCGATGCCGAGCACGTCCTGCCCCAGCCCGATGAGCGTGTTTGCCATCGCGGTGCCGAAGCGCCCGAGCCCAATCACTGCGAAATGCCGTTTTGCCATGGTGTTATCCGATCAGGACGCGCCCTTCGGGATACCGCACGCGGGGTGCCGCTCGTCGAGCAGCCAGGGCGAAGGCCAGCGTGAGAGGGCCGATGCGGCCCATGAACATCAGCAGACAGATCAGCAGGCGTCCCGGCTCGGAAAACGCCGCGCTGAGGCTGACCGTGGTGCCGGGAATCCCGGCCGACAGTCCCACGGTGCCAAAGGCCGACACGGCCTCGAACAACGTCCGCAGCAGATCCGCGCCTTCAATCACGAGCAACGCGCCGGCGACGATGTTGACGGACAAAAACGCGATCAGACAGATGAAAAACGCGCGCGCAACCGTTTCCGCCGACAGCCGCCGCCACAACACCGTGGGATCGCCTGCGCCGCGAATGGTGGCCCAGAGCGCCACGACCGTCACACCGAACGTACTTGTCTTGACACCGCCGGCGGTGCCGCCCGGCGAACCGCCGATGAACATCAGGATGAGGAGAAAGAAATACGTCGCCGGGCGCAACACGCTCATGTCCACCGTGTTGAATCCGGCGGTGCGGGCCGACACCGAGTGAAACAGCGCAGTCATCGCGGCCTCGGGCCGCCCGACTGCGCCAAGTGTGGCCGCATTGCCGCGCTCCACGAAGTAGATGCCGAGCGTCCCCACCACTATCAGCGCAGCCGACAGCGTCAACACGAACCGAGAATGCATGGACAACGCGCGGCGCTCACGCCAGCGCCCGACATCCGCGAGCACCAGGTAGCCGATACCGCCGGTGAACACCAGGCTCATCACGACGAAGTTGACGATGAGGTCGCCGCGCCAATCCATCAGATTCGCGGAGAAGAGGCTGAAGCCCGCGTTGTTGAAGGACGACACCGAGTGGAACACCGAAAGCCACAGGCCATCAATGGCGCCGTAATGGGGCCCCCAACGCATCCACAGCAACAAGGCACCTGCGGCCTCGAAGGCCAACGTGACCTTGATCACGGTGCGGGTAAACCGCGCGACGTCGGTGCGCGACTCGAGATTGAGCGCCTCAAACAACGACATCTGCTGCGTCATCGACACCTTGTGGCCGATGATGATCGCGATGAACGTCGACAGGGTCATGTACCCCAGGCCGCCGATCTGGATGAGCAGCAGGATGACGGCCTGTCCAAACCCTGAGAATGCCGTTGGCGTATCGACGACAATGAGGCCAGTCACGCAGACGGCCGACGTGGCCGTGAAAAACGCCGCGGACCAGCCCAGGGAGACCCCGTCCGCAGCCGCCGCCGGTGTCACCAGCAGGAGGGTGCCCACCGCGACGACAGCGGCCATGCCGAGCGCCAGCATCTGCGGGGGCGACATCGGCCGAAGACGCATATCCGGGTGATGTTACATCCGAAGGCTACAATCCGGCATTCTGGACTCTCGCATGACCGACCCGACCGTGTTCCTCAACCGGGAGCTGAGCTGGCTCGATTTCAACCGCCGCGTCCTGGCCCAGGCCCGCAATCCTGAGCATCCGCTCCTCGAACGCGTGAAGTTCCTGTCCATCGTGGGCTCGAACCTCGACGAGTTCTTCATGATTCGTGTGGCCTCACTGCTGCGCAAGCAGCGAACGAACACCGAAGACGTGTCGCCGGACGGACTCTCGACGGGCGACCAGCTCCACAAGGTGCGCAAGCAGGCGGCCGAGATGCTGAGCCAGCAGGCCGGATGCTGGACCAAGGAACTCCGTCCGCTCCTGGCCGAGCACCACATCCAGTTTCTCGAGCCCGCCGAGTACTCGCCTGAGGTCACCCAGTACCTCGAGGACTACTTCACGCGACGGGTCTGGCCCGTGCTCACGCCCCTCGCGTTCGACCCGGGCCATCCGTTTCCGTACATCTCGAACCTGAGCCTGAACCTCGCGGTGGTGGTCAGGCACGGTGGCCGCACGAAGTTTGCGCGCGTGAAGTTGCCCGACGTGTTGCCGCGCTTCATTCCCATCCCGGACAAGCTGGCCACAAAAGGCACCCAGACCTTCGCCTTTCTCGAGGACGTCGTCAAAGCCAACCTGCAGCGGCTGTTCCCGGGCACCACCGTCAAGGGCGCGTATCTCTTCCGCGTCATCCGCGACGCCGACCTCGTGATTCAGGAGGATGAAGCCGACGACCTGCTCGAGTCCATCGACCAGGGGCTGCGACAACGCCGGCACGGGGCGCTGTCACAGCTGACGGTGGAATTCGGCGTGCCGCGCCGGGTGCTCGACATCCTGATCGAAAACTTCGAGATCGAGGACGAAAACGTCCTGCGCACGAAGGAACGGATGGGCTTCAGCGACTGGATGCAGCTCACCCGCCTGCACCGTCCGGAGCTGAAGTTCCCGCCATTCCTGCCGACGCCGGTCTGGGCGACTGACGACGCGGAATCAATTTTTGAGGAACTGCGTCAGCGGGATCGCCTGGTCCATCACCCGTTTCAGTCATTCGGCGCGGTCGAGGCGTTCCTGAAGGCGGCCGTGGACGACCCGCAGGTCATCGGCATCAAGATGACGCTGTATCGCATTGGCGCCAACTCCCCACTCGTTGATCTCCTTCTGGCGGCGGCAGACCGCGGCAAACAGGTCGCCGTGCTGGTCGAACTGAAGGCACGCTTCGATGAACGCAACAACATCCAGTGGGCCCAGCGCCTCGAAGAAGCCGGCGTCCACGTAGTCTACGGCCTGGTAAACCTGAAGACACACTGCAAGTTGTGCCTGATCATTCGCAAGGAATCGGATGGCATTCAGCGGTATGTGCACTACGGCACCGGCAACTACAACGTCGTCACGGCGCGGCTCTACACCGACCTCGGCATCTTCACGTCGCGGGACAGCCTCGTTGAAGACGCGTCCGACTTGTTCAACCTGCTGACCGGATATTCCAACCAGCATCAGTTCCGCGATCTGCTGGTCGCACCCGTTGGCTTGCGGTCCGGACTCGTTGAGCTGATCGAGCGTGAAATCGCAGCCGCGGAGGCCGGTCAGCCGGCGAGCATTGTCTTCAAGGTCAACGCGATCACGGATCCGGAAATGGTGCGCCTGTTGTACCGCGCGTCACAGGCGGGCGTGGAGATCGACCTCATCGTGCGCGGCGTGTGTGTGCTCCGACCGGGCTTGCCGGGTGTCAGCGACCGCATCCGCGTGCGCTCCATCGTCGGCCGCTTCCTCGAGCACTCGCGGATCTTCTGGTTCGCCAACGCCGGCAACCCGCGCCTCTACATCGGCAGTGCGGACATCATGGAGCGCAACCTTGACCGCCGCGTCGAGCTGCTGTGCCCGGTCATCGATCCGGCCACTGCGCAAGCGCTCAAGGACGTTGTGCTGGCGGCCTACCTGGAGGACACCGCCCGGGCACATGTGCTCAACGCCGACGGTGTATACGAGCCGGCGCTGCCGGGGGAGGAACCTCCGCTGAACGCGCAGGACCGCCTGCTGGCGCTGGCGCTCACTCCGGACGAGTAGTTCCAGAAACGTCGCACAACTGTCACGCGACGGCGGCACATCGGCGTTACCATGCGCTGCATGTCGCGACCGTCGCCCTCTCATTTCGAAACCTGGTTGTCCACCGCCGTCAGTCGCCGTTCACTGGTGCTCGGTTCGTTCGCGCTGTGCGGGCTTCCGATTGCCGGCCGGGTGATCTCGGCGTCGGCGCTCCGGCTGCAGGACGACCCGTTCACGCTGGGCGTGGCTTCCGGTGACCCGTCCTCCGACGGCATGGTGCTCTGGACACGTCTCGCGCCGTCGCCCCTCGACGGCGGCGGGATGCCCGACGCCGCGGTCGAAGTGACGTGGGAACTGGCCACCGACGACCGGTTCCGGCGCATCGTGCGCCGGGGCCGGTCGATGGCCGTGCCCGAGTGGGGCCACTCGGTGCACGTGGAGGTGGATGGCCTGGCGTCGGACCGCTGGTACTGGTACCGCTTCCGCGTGGGTGGCGACGTCAGTCCTGTTGGACGCACGCGCACGCTGCCGGCAGCCGGTGCGGACGCGCGTCGGCTGCGGTTTGCTTTTGCGTCGTGTCAGCACTTCGAGTCCGGCCTCTACACCGCGTATTCCCACATGTCGCGTGAAGACCTCGACCTGGTGTTCTTCCTGGGTGACTACATCTACGAGGGGCCCGGCCGGGACAATCAGGTGCGCAAACACACCGGCCCGGAGGTGATGTCGCTGACGGACTATCGCAACCGTCTGGCGCAGTACAAAACCGATCCCCGGCTGCAAGCCGCACACGCCGCCTTCCCCTGGGTCGTCACCTGGGACGATCACGAGGTCGACAACAACTACGCCAACGACATTCAGGAATCCGGGATGCCGCGTGAGGAGTTTCTGGCCCGCCGCACCGCGGCCTACCAGGCGTACTACGAACACATGCCGCTGCGGCGCCGCTCGGTGCCGAAGGGACCACACATGGCGTTGTATCGCGGGCTGTCGTGGGGTTCACTCGCGTCGGCGTTTGTGCTGGATACGCGACAGTACCGCACCGACCAGCCCTGCAACGACGGCACCAAGGCGCCCTGCGACGCCACCTTTGATCCGAACGCAACGCTCATGGGCAAGGAACAGGAACGTTGGCTGCACGACGGACTCGCCGCCAGCCGGGCGCGGTGGAACATCATCCCGCAGCAGATCATGGTGGGACGCGTGAACCAGTCGGTCACCGAGGAGGATCGCTACTCGATGGATCAATGGCCCGGGTACGAAGCGGAGCGACGCCGGTTGCTCGAGTTCCTCGCGGCGCGCACACCCAACAATCCGATCGTGCTGACAGGCGACATTCACAGCAGCTGGGTGAACGAGCTGCAGGTGAACAGCGAGGACGAGAAGTCACCGTCGGTGGCGGTGGAGTTTGTCGGCACGTCCATCGCGTCAGGCGGTGACGGCACGGCCGTGCCCGAGCGGCTGAAGACCGTGATGGCGAATAATCCGTTCCTGAAGTTCTACAACGGCCAGCGCGGCTACGTCTCGTGCGAGGTTACGCCCGAGCGCATGACCACCACCTATCAGGGCGTGGACTATGTCACCAAACCTGGCGCCCCGCTGGTGACCCGCGCCCGATTCGTCGTGGAAGCGGGCCGGTCGGTCGTCCAGCGCGCGTGAGCCGGCAGGCCGGCAGGGCGGAAGCCCTGCCCCACGTGTACCCGTAGGGCGGGGCTTCAGCCCCGCCATGAACGTCAGTACCCGTGGCCGAGGAGCACCGCGTTGATGAACAGCAGGCTCGTGGCCTCGGTGAACGCACGGTAGTTCGGGTCTTCCGCAAACGCGATCACGTGGCCGCGGCCCATGGGTACGTGCATCAGATAGGCCTTCTGCTGGATGAGGTCCCGCGGTTCGTTCCACATGAAGCCGGCCGCGAGCACGCGGTCGGCCTTTGCATACACGCCCACGTTCGTACCGGCATCCAGCTTGAGCGGCATGAACATCCGCGAGCCTTCCATCACCACCTGAATCTCCTCATCGAGACCGGCCGAGAGCCAGTGTTCGGTGTCGAGGCGCACGCGCAGAATCGCGCCGGCGGTGCTGTCGGGAGATCCCTTCTCAGGCCTGATGTACTCGTCGTAGTCGAACTTCTGGATGTCGATCTTCGGCGGCGTCTTGTTCTCAGCCGGAGCACCGGCGGCCGATCCGTCCCGCTGCAGCAGATGGGTGCTGAGCAACCCGGCGCGTTCGCTGGCGGCCCAGGCCGAGGCCTGGCCGATCGTGATGAGCGTGCCGCCGCGGCTCAGCCAGTCGCGCAGCCGTCGCATCTGGTCGTC
>BTVE01000094.1:0-15685 GCA_045862915.1 Acidimicrobiia bacterium | reverse complement strand
CCTGGTTCCTCCCGCCCTCCCCGTCTCCTTTCTTCTTTGCCGGACAAGCGATTCTCGTTCCCGACCAGCGATCGTCGGGGAGAGTAGACAGTAGGCAGAAGTCAGGAGGAGCTCAAGGGTCTTCAAAAATCCTGGTTCCTCCTGCCCTCCGCGCCTCCTGTCTTCTTTGCCCCGACAAGCGATTCTCGTTCCCGACCAGGAATCGTCGGGGAGAGTAGACAGTAGGCAATAAGCGGGAAGGAGCGCTGGGGGTTTTCAAAAACCCTTTGTTCCTCCCGCCCTCCGCGCCTCCTGTCTTCTCTTCCGACAAGTAATGCGCACCCCGGAACTTCGGGACCCCGGAACTCCGTATAGTGCTATGTTGGAATTCGGCATAAGGTATGCGAACCACACGATTGGGACTCGGAACAGTGGCCATTCTGCAGGCGCTCGACAGCGGCAGGCGGTTTGGCTTCGACATCATGGACGCCACGGGGCTGACGTCGGGCACGGTGTATCCGGCGCTGGAACGCCTCGAAGAACTGGGCTATGTGCGGTCCAAGTGGGAGCCGGAGTCGGTCGCCCATAAGGAAGGCCGTCCGGCGCGGCGGTATTTTGAAATCACCGCCAGCGGCACCAAGGCGATGACCGAGGCGCTTGACCGGTATCCCCTGCTTCGTGCCAACGCCCGCCCGACGGAACGGTGATGCGCGTGTCGGCCTCCCCTTCCCTGCCGCGCCTGGTCACCCGCATCGTCACGCTCGGTGCCGGGCTGGTGCCCGCACCCCGGCGCGCGCAGTGGCGTCAGCAGTGGATCGCCGACCTCTCCGCCCAGTCCGCATTCCTCGCGTCGGAGGGCCATCCGGCCGACGCCATTCGCCGTGATCTCACTCGACGCAGCACCGGCGCCCTGCGCCACGCCCTCTGGCTGCGCCTTCATGCCTGGAGCACACTCATGACCCTGCAGGACCTCCGCTACGCCTGGCGCGGACTCCGGACTCGCCCCGGATTTTCCCTCGCCATCATCCTCACGCTTGGTCTCGCCATCGGCGCCAATGCCACGACGTTCAGCTGGATTGACGCGTTGGTGCTGCAGCCGCTGCCCGGCGTGCCCCGCGCGTCGGAGCTGGTGATGGTGCGGTTCTCCTCGCCCACACGGAACACGCTGAGCTTTTCGTATCCGAACTATCGCGACGTCCGCGACGCACAACTGCCCGCGTTCACCGGCCTGGCCGTCAAGGACATGATGGCCGTCACGATGCGCACAGAAGGTGGCGCGCCGGAGCGTGTCTGGACTGAAGTCGTAAGCGGCAACCTGTTTGACGTGCTCAACGTGCGTGCGGCACAGGGACGAGTGTTGACGGTCGACGATGAGGTGGGTCGGCTGCCGGTGGTCGTGATCAGCGACACGTTGTGGCGCACCCGCTTTGATGCCGCTGCGGATGTGGTTGGCCGCGCGGTCAACATTAACGGCGCACCGTACACGATTGTCGGCGTGACGCCACCCGGCTTCCGGGGTGCGATGGGCGGCCTGTCGATGGAACTGTGGGTGCCGCTCACACGACACCCCCAGCTGTCGGGCCGTGACGTGCTCGAGTCGCGCGGCAGCGGGTGGCTGACGGCCATCGCGCGGCTCTCTCCCGGCGTGACAACCGAGACGGCATCCGCCCAGGTGCGGACGATGGCCGAACGGCTGGTGGCTGACGACAAGATCGTCGACACCTGGACGCTGCGTATTGCGCCGCTGACCGAGGATGGCGCGGCCATGGTGCTGCTGCCGGTCGTCACGATCGTGATGGCGGTGGTGGCGCTGGTGCTGTTGATTGCCTGCGCCAACGTCTCCGGACTGCTGCTGGCGCGTGCCGTCGCGCGGCAGCAGGAACTGGCGGTGCGCATGGCGCTGGGCGCGAGTCGATGGCGCCTGGTCCGCCAGCTGCTGGTGGAAAGTGCGTTGCTGGCTGTGCTGGGTGGCGTTGCGGGCCTGGTGATTGCGCTGTGGGCCAGCAGCAGCATCAACTCGCTGCTGCCGCCGCTGCCGTATCCGGTGCTGATTGACGCCTCGGTGAATCCCCGCGTGCTCGCCTTCTGCGCAGGTGTGGTGATGCTTGCCACGATGTTGTTTGGCCTGGCGCCGGCGTTCCAGGGTTCACGCGCGTATCTCCAGTCGGCACTCAGCGCGTCGCGCAGCGGCGCCGGCACCGCCGGACGCGCGCGCCTGCGACGAGTGCTCGTCGTCGCGCAGGTGGCGCTGGCGATGGTACTGCTGGTCAGCGCGGGATTGTTCGTCCGCACCCTGGTCAACGCGTACGACGTGGACCCGGGATTCAGCCGCCGTGACGGCCTGCTTGCGGAGTTCGACCTCAGCGCGCTGAATGTGGATGAGGCCAAAGGGATCGCGCTGATGGACCAGATGCTCGAACGGCTCGAGGCTCTGCCGTCGGTTGACGTCGCGTCGATGTCCACGCTCATCCCGCTGTCGATTGGCGGCTCGTCGGATACCAGTCCTGCCATCGACGGCTACACGCCAACCGAGGGCGAGGACGTCGTCGTCTACTACGGCGTCGTCTCGCGCGGCTACTTTGATGCGCTGGGTGTGCCGCTGGTGGAAGGGCGCGGCATCGAGGCGCGTGACCGGAGCGATTCCGAGCCGGTTGTCGTGATCAATGAAACGATGGCCCGCCGGTACTGGAAGGACCGCAGCGCCATTGGTGGTCGCGTGCGCGCGGCCGGCGAGTGGGCCACCGTCATCGGGATCGCCCGTGACGGCAAATACGGCCAGCTGTCAGAACCCTCACGGTCGGTCATGTATCTGCCCATCACCCAGGTGTACCGCTCCAACCCCACGCTGCTGGTGGCGGTCAACGGGGCCGCGCCCGCCGCGATCGATCAGGTGCGCAAGACCATCGCCGGTGTGGCGCCCGAACTGGCGCTGTATGACGAGCGGACGCTGGAAGAACATCTGCGCATGAGTGTGGCCATCCCGCGCATGGCGGCGATGCTGCTGGGCATTTTCGGTGGGCTTGCACTCGCGCTGGCGGCCATCGGCCTGTATGGCGTCATCGCGTTTTCGGTCGGACAACGCACGCAGGAGATTGGCGTGCGCATGGCGCTGGGGGCCGACCGGCCGATGATCGTCCGGCAGATCCTGCGTCAGGGCCTGGTGCTGGCCGGCGCGGGACTCGCGGTGGGACTGCTGGTGGCCGGAGTCGCGACTCCGCTGATGGAAAGCCAGCTCGTCAACGTCGCCCCGGTGGATCCGCTGACCTTCCTGGCGACGGCCGCGAGCCTCCTGGGTGTGGCCTTGGTGGCCGTCTGGATTCCCGCCCGGCGGGCTGCCCGGTTGGATCCGGTGAAGGCATTACGCGAGTAACGTCCCGCCACTTGGTGGCACTACGCTACCACTTTGTGGTCCGGGCTCCACCAGCATCGACGCGACCGCCCCCGTATCCTCAGTGCAAACGCCCTTGGGGCAACGGCACCAGACTTGCCACTGGTTCGCCCGATGTCTCGCAGGCTGCCCGGGTTGGGGCTGGTGTTGTCATGCCTCTTGCTGGGAGGAGCCGCCGCGGCCCAGCAGGCCCCGCTGCCGGAAGCCTCCATCAAAGCCGCGTTCCTGCTCAGGTTTGCCGACTACGTCGAGTGGCCGCCGGCCGCCGGCACGCGCCCGTTGACCGTCTGCCTGTCCCGCTCCCACCAGTTCGGGCCGACGGTGGCCACACTCGCGGAGCAGACACGCTCGAAGGGGCGCCCGGTCATCGTGCGGGGGCTGGACCCTGCGGCCCCCGGCACCGGCTGTGACATCGCCTACATCGAGGCGGACGACCACATGTTGCTCGACCCGCTGTCGAAGCTGCCGGTGCTGACTGTGGGCGACGCTCCGGGTTTCTGTCACAAGGGCGGCATCATCAACTTCCGCACCATCCGCGGCCGGGTGCGTTTCGAGATTGGCCTGGACAACGCTCGCCGGGCAGGACTCTCGATTCACTCGCAACTGCTCCAACTCGCGACTGCGGTGTATGGAGGTCGCCAGTGAACACCTGGTTCAAGCGGCAGCCGGTGCACCGCAAGCTGGTGCTCACCTCGATGGCGAAGACCAGCGTCGTGCTGTTCGCGGCCATCAGCATCCTGCTGACCCTCGACTACACGAACTTCCGGCGCATTGCCCACACGGACGTGCAATCGCTGGCGTCGATGCTGGCCGAGAACAGCCGCGCCGCGGTGGCCTTCGAACACACCGACGCCATCGCGAGCGCGTTGTCGCAGTTCAGCCTGCGTCCGCAGGTGCAGCGGGTCTGCGTCTTCAACAGTCAGGACCGCCTGCTCTCAAGCTACACGCGGCCGGCGTTCCAATGCCCGAACACACGCGGCGAGCTCGTCCCGGGCCGCCTGTCGGCCCTCGTGCCCGTCACCAACGGCGAGTTGACGGTGGGCTGGGTCTACCTCGACCGTGACTGGACGACGCTTGAGAACCGGATGGTGCGTGCGGGCCTGACGAGCCTGGCCGTCCTGATTCTGGCCACGGCCATGATGTTCGTGCTCTCGCACCGACTGCATCGCCACATCTCCGAGCCGATCCGTCGTCTGGCGGAAGCCGCGCGCGGGCTCGGGAAGTCGGAGGACTTCCAGATGCCCGACATCCCCGTGTCGCAGGATGAAATCGGCGAGTTGGTGACCGCCTTTGGCGCGATGGCCTCCCGCACCAAGTCGGCGCGCGAAGAACTCACACGCATGAACGAGGATCTGCGTCGCGAGATTGACGAGCGCCTGCGCGTCGAACATGAACACGAAGCGCTGCTCAAACGCGAGCAGGAGGCCAACCGCATGAAGGACGAGTTCCTCGCGACGGTCTCACACGAACTGCGAACGCCCCTCAACGCGATTGTCGGCTGGTCGCAGATCCTGGCCACCACCACACCGGGCCCCGACGTCATCGCCAAGGCCGCCGAGAGTCTCTATCGCAACGCGCGCGCGCAGGCACGCGTGATTGACGATCTCATCGACATCTCACGGATCGTCTCGGGCAAATTGCGTGTGGAGCGGCAGCCGGTGGACCTGCGGTCCGTCGTCGAGAACGCCATCGAAGCGCAGCGGTCCGCCCTTGAAAGCGCACGAATCCGTCTGCACCTCTCCGCGCCGGTCACGCCGTGTGTCATCGTGGGCGACGCCGACCGGTTGAAACAGGTCGTCTGGAATCTGCTGTCCAACACCATCAAATACGCGCCGGGGGGCCGCGTCTCCGTGACACTGCGGCACGAGGGCGCTCGAGTCGCGCTGGAAGTGCGCGACGACGGGATCGGAATCACGCCGGCATTCCTGCCTCATGTGTTCGATCGGTTCCGCCAGGCGGACTCGTCGGTCACGCGCGAACACGGCGGCCTGGGCATCGGCCTCGCTGTGGCGCGCGAGTTGGTCGAGTTGCACGGCGGCACCATCGAGGTGGCCAGTCCCGGAAAGAACCAGGGCGCGGTCTTCACGGTGTATCTGCCTACCGAGGGCACGACGCGGCTGCCGCTCCACGATGCGGAGTATCGCGCCCCGTCGTTGATGGGATTGTCCGTACTGGCCGTGGACGACAACCACGACACCCTGGATGTGCTGCAGGTCCAATTGACGGCCGCCGGCGCAGACGTGCGGACCGCCTCGTCGGGGGCCGAGGCACTGGAGATCTGGCAGCGGCACCCGGCCGACGTGCTGCTCTGTGATCTCGCGATGCCCGGCATGAGCGGGTTTGATCTGGTCGGCCACATCCGTGAAGTGGATCGCCAGGCGGGGCGCGTGACGCCCGCGATTGCCGTCACCGCACACGCCTCGGAAGAACAGGTGGCGCTCAGTGTCCAGGCCGGCTTCCAGGCCCATGTGGCCAAGCCGTTTCATCGTGAACAACTCGTGCGTGCCATCATTGCGGCACGCGGACGTGTGTAAGGAGTTCTTTTCATGTCCGCTCGCACTTCGTTTCGCGGCCTTCTGCTCTCCGCCGTCGCCGTGTGTTGTCTTCCGGCCGCTGCGCGCGGACAGTCCGCGCAGGCCCTCCGGCAGCTGTCGCTCGAAGAGCTGATGGCGGCGCCCATTGCGACACCGTCACGGCTGCCGGTCTCCCGTCTTCGATCGCCGGCCAGTGCCTTTGTGCTGACGGCCGACGACATCCGGACGTCGGGCGCCACGTCGGTGGTGGAGTTGCTGCGCCTCGTCCCCGGACTCCATGTGGCCCGCATCGACGGCAACAAGTGGGCCGTCGGCAGCCGGGGATTCACCGACCGGCTCGCCCGCGGCATGCTCGTGCTCATCGACGGGCGTGCGGTCTATTCCCCGCTGTTCGCGGGCACCTACTGGGAGGCACAGGACGTGCCCCTGCAGGACATCGAACGCATCGAGGTCATCCGCGGCCCGGGCGGTGCGTTGTGGGGCGCCAACGCCGTCACCGGCGTCATCAACATCGTGCGGAAGACTGCCGCGCAGTCGTCAGGGTGGGCGATCACGGCCGGCGCGGGCACCTCGGATCCGGCACTGGCCGAACTCACCTACGGCGGCGCCTCCGAGCGGCTGCAATACCGGCTGTCGGGCAAGTTCCTCGCCCGTCGTTCCCAGCTCACGATGTTTGATCGCGGGTATGACGACGGGCGCAGCATCCAGGGGGGCGGCCGTGTGGATTGGCAGACCGAACGTGGCGTGGTCTCGCTGCAGTTCGACTCCTATCGCGTGCGAATCGGCAGCCGGGACTCCGTGCCGTCCTACAACCCGCCGGCGTCACCCTCGGTCGTTTCCGACGACCTGCAGATCGGCAACAACCTCCTGGTGCGGTGGAATGCGGACCGCACCAACCCGCGCAGCCTGCAGATTCAGGGCTATATCGACCGCGTCTCACGTACCGAGCTGCTGTTTCGCGAAGTGCAGCAGGTGTACGATCTTGACGTCCAGCAGGGGCGCGTCATCGGCAGGCATGGTCTGCTCTGGGGTGCGGGGTATCGCTTGATCGACAGTGCCACCCGCACCGAGAGCCTGCTGGAATTCACGCCGCCCATTCGGACCGACCACGTGATCAGCGCTTTCCTGGTCGACGAGGTGTCGCTGCTCGACAACCGGATTGACGTCTCGGTTGGCATCAAGGCGGAGCACAACAAGTTCAGCGGATTCGAGTGGCAGCCCAATGCCCGCCTGTTGTGGATGGCGACACCGAGCCAGGCGATCTCCGGCTCAATCACCCGGGCGGTCCGAACGCCGTCGCGGGTGGAGCGTGAATACCAGTCCGCCAACCTCGTCAACGCAGCCGTGCCGATGTTCGTCCGCCTGAATCCCAACCCGGGCTTCGAGTCCGAACACCTCACGGCGTATGAGCTCGGCTGGGTCAGCCAATGGCGGCCGTGGTTCTCGTCGACGGTTGCCGCGTTCCTCAACAACCACGATCGTGTGCTCAGCCTCGAACTCGACATGCCGTTCGCCGAAACCGACGCGGATGGCACGCGGGTGATCGTGCCCGTCTCGTTTGGCAACGGGCTGCGGGGACACAGCCACGGCGTTGAAGTGACGACCGACATCCGGCCGTTTTCGTGGTGGCGCACCACCGCCAACTATTCCCATCTGCGCATGGAGCTTGAGGCCCGTCCGGAGAGCCGGGACGCCGGCCTCGCCGCACGCACCAACGGCATCAGTCCTCGCCATCAATGGCAGGTCGTCACGACGATCCGGCCCACAGACACCGTGTCGGCCACGTGGTTCCTGCGGGCCATCGGCGAGGTGCCGTCTGTGATCATCCCGGCGTTCACCACCTCTCGCGTGCATGTCGAGTGGCAGGTGCGGAGCGACGCCTCGCTGTTTGTCACCGGTCGCAACCTGCATGACGCCAGCCACGTGGAGTTTGACGATGGCCGCAACGGTACCGCGGGAATCCGTCGATCGTTCGTGGTCGGCCTGCGATGGCGCCGGTAAGTTACGGCAGGTTGTATTCCTTCATCTTGTTGAGCAGCGTCTTGTAGCTGATCGTCAGATACACGGCAGCCTTTTTCCGATTCCAGTGGAACCGCTCGAGCGCCTGGCCGATGGCCTGCCGCTCGGCACGCGCCGCCGCGGCGCGCGCCAGTTCAGGCAGGTTGCAGCCATCTTCGTCTGAAGGCATCGGGCCAATCGCGTCATCGTCCTCGGTCTCATCGTCCTGCACCGGCGCCGTGGACGCCACCATCGGTTCGGGTGATGGCTGCGGAGCCGCGTGTGCCGCGGCGGGAGGTGCCGCCGACGCTGCGGCGGCCGCCGCCGGAGTGCGCACCACCGGCGTCGCCTCTGGCCGGCGCTTGAGGTCCCCGAGCACGTAGGACTCGTCCTGCAGCACCACCAGGCGCTTGATCATGTTCTCGAGTTCGCGGATGGTCCCGGGCCAGTCGTAGGTGAGCACAAGCTCACGCAGTGTCTTGGTCGGTTTGACCTGCGGCCGCCGGTAAATCTGCGAGTACTTCGCGATGAAGTACTCGAGCAGCGCGGGAATTTCATCGCGACGTTCGCGCAGGGGCGGAATCTGGAGTTCGACGACGCGGAGTCGGTAGTAGAGGTCTTCGCGGAAGGAGCCGTCCCGCACCATCGCCTCGAGATCGCGGTTGGTGGCGGCAATCAGCCGGAAGTCCACTTCGATGACACGGTTGCTGCCCAGTCGTGTGAGCGCCTGGTCCTGCACGACGTGCAGGAGCTTGGCCTGCAGCGCTGCCGGCATCTCGCCAATTTCGTCCAGCATCAGCGAGCCCTGATGGGCCGCCTCGAACTTGCCCACCCGCTGCGTGCCGGCACCGGTGAAGGCGCCCCGTTCGTGCCCGAACAGCTCACTTTCGAGCAGCTCGGCCGGCAGCGCTGCGCAGTTGACCTTCACGAACGGCTGTGTCCGCCGATCCGACCGGCGATGGAGTTCACGAGCGATGACCTCCTTGCCGACGCCGGTTTCTCCACGCAGCAACACACCGACGGAGCTGTCGGCGACGCGATCGATCATCTCCATCACGGCGCGCATCGCCGGGCTCGAGCTCCAGTACGGCTGGAGACCCGCCGGGTCTTCGGCCATCTGCGCGCTCAGGCGGGCAATCTCGGCGCCCATCTGCTGGCGTTCGAGCGCATGGCGCACGGCGCCTTCAACCGCGGCTATGGTCATGCTGCTGTCGTCATGCCCTTTGAGCACGTAGTCGGCCGCGCCCAGGCGTACGGCTTCGATGATCGTCGCCGGCGCCTGACGGCCGGACAACATGATGACTTCCGTCGACGGGCTGAGGCTGCGGATCTCGCGCAGCGTTTCGAGCCCGTCCAGGCCCGGCATCTGCACGTCGAGCAGGATGACATCGGGCGCGGCACCGGTGCGCAACGCGCCCACCAGAGCCGTGCCGCTGGAATAGACATCGGTGTGATAGCCGCGCTCTGTCAGCAGCAGCTGCAGGTACGTGGTGAAAGCGGCGTCGTCATCAACGACCGCGAGTCTGGCGTTCATACGTGTGCTCCATCAAACGGAAAGACCACCGAGACCCGACGGTCGGCGGCCGAATAATCGAGGCTCGCACCGACACGCATCAACGTGCGTTCGGCCGCGAGCCGTTCAAGCGACTGTGCCCCACCTCCCCCATCGCCGGTCGACGACAGTGAGAGACCACCGGTGGAGACGCTGACGTCCACGGGGGCCACGAGGATGCGCATGACTGCCTCAACGGCCCGGTCGAGGCTGACGCCCACACACACCGTGCGCGAGAGGCCGTCCTGATCACTCGAGGGTGGCGTCTGACCGGTATGCGCCCAGACACGTTCACACAGGAGCCGCGCGGGGATGCGCGGCAGCGGCTGTTGTGGTGGCGGCTGCACACATTGCGTCGCACACTCGCACAACTCTGAAATGCGCTGCAGTGCCTGCAGGGTGGCCGCTAACGCACGCTGCTGATCTTCGGAGGCCTTGATCTTGCCATCCCGGAGCAAACGAATGTATCCGTCTGCGACTCCGAGCGGCGATCGCACGTCGTGCACAAGCGTGCGCAGCACCGTTTCCAGGTCCTGCTCCGCGTGTCGCGTTTGGCATGTGTCTTGATGCAACATGGGCAATATACCTAATGTCTTCTCCCGCCACGATCCTGCTCGTCGACGACTACCGAGACGCCCTCGACATCTGGGACATCTACCTGTCGGGGTTCGGATTTCATGTCGTCACCGCCACCAACGGCACCGATGCGCTCGCATTGGCCGAACAGCAACGACCCGCCGTGGTCGTCACTGACCTCGAACTGCCCGGCATTTCGGGATTTGATGTGGCGCGACAGCTTCGCGCCCAACCCCACACCAGCAGCGTGCCCCTCATTGCCGTGACCGGGTACTCACACGTGGTCAACAGTGACCAGGCGCGCGAGGCCGGCTTCGATCGCGTCATCGTCAAGCCCTGTCCTCCAGACGTCCTCCTCGAAGAAATCCGCCGCGTCCTCGATTCCCGCCCAAGTCGGGAGTCCTGAAGCTGCCGCGAATTGGTAACGCGCCACCACTTGGTGGCACCCCGGTGCCCACAAACGACGGTGTGCATCGGCACCTGACTTGCTCTATTCAAAAACGCGGCCGGATTTTTCGGCCGTGGACAGGAGGGTCGTGCGCGTCGCCATTGGAGTCGCCATCGTCATCGTGCTCGGGTGGATTGGAATCGGGGTGTATCTGCGCGACGATGCCGTGCGGCACCGGATTGTGGAGGCGCTCTCGACGGAGCTGGATGCCGAGGTCGTCCTCGACACGCTCGAGGTCGACGTCTTCCCCACCGTAAAAATCGTCGGCACCGGCCTGCGGATCCACCGCAATCAGGATCCGCATTCCGTGCCGCCGTTCATCGTGGCCCGCCGGTTCGAAGTGGTGCCGGGCCTCTGGCACGTCATCCGCGGCCGCGCCCAGCTCGTTCAGGTCGAGGGCTTCAGATTCACAATCCCTCGCCCTCCGGACCCGACGGACCCGACGGACCCGACGGACCCGAAGGACCCGAAGGACCCGACGGACCAGAAGGACCTGGTGGACCCGATCCTGTCCAGAGTGGTCGCGTCTGACGCCGAGCTTGTATACACGCCGAAAGATCTGAAGGGACCGATCCGCGCATTCCCCGTGCGCGAGTTGGAGCTGCTGGATGTCGGGTTCAATCGCGCGATGGACTATCACGCGGTCGTCATCAATCCGCAGCCCAAGGGTCGCTTCGAATCGCGTGGCTCGTTTGGTCCGCTGTGGCCTGATGATCCAGGTGCGAGTCCGTTGAGCGGAAAATACACGTTGACCGACGCGGACTTCAACACCATCAAAGGCGTGGCCGGCACGGTGGAGTCCGAGGGCGACTTCACCGGCGCGCTCGCACAGTTGCACGTGGATGGTTCGTCCACCACACCAAACTTCGAGATCGATGAGGGAGGGCATCCCGTTCCGCTCACGACAAATTTCATCGCCACGGTGGACTGCACCAGTGGTGATCTCCATCTCTCGGAGGTTGAAGGGCAACTGGCCGAAAGTGCATTTACCGCCACAGGCTCGATCACCGGCAGCCCGGGCGCGCGGGGCCGACGGGTCGAGCTGGATTTTTCGATGCAGGATGGTCGCGCAGAGGACGTCCTGCGCCTGGTCGTGCCCTCGCGTGAGCCGCTGGTGGTTGGACGCATGACGCTCGACGCGCACTTCCTGCTCCCGCACGGCGGCGGGTCTGCGGTCTCGCGGATGGAGGTCGAGGGGCGCATGCGTGTGCGCCAGGCGCATCTGGGGCCTGACGCGGCGCAGGCGAAAGTGGATGACCTGAGCCATCGCGCCCAGGGCAAGCCCGACGACGCACCCACACGACCGGCGGCGATGAATGTGGACGGCACGTTCTCACTCGCGGAGTCCGTGGTGCGTTTCACGGAGCTGACGTTCACAGCTCCGGGCGCCACGGTGTCACTGGCGGGCACGTATGGCGTGGCCGGCGGCGAACTCGACCTGAAGGGGGAGGCGCGTATGGACGCCTCACTGGGGAACCTTGCCGACGGCATCAAGGGGTTCCTGCTCACTCTGGTGAGTCCCCTGTTCAAGAAGGACGGCGCCGGTGCGGTGGTGCCCATCACCGTCAAGGGCACGCACGATGAGCCCGACGTGGGCGTGGATGTCGGACGCGCAATCAAAGGCAAACATCCATGATCTGGCACAACCCCTGCAAGGAGTGAGCATCAGGAGATCAACCTGATGCTGACACTCTTTTTTGTGCTCGTGGTGCTGTGGTTGCTGGGCGTGGTCACGTCGTACACGCTTGGTGGATTGATTCACCTGCTGCTGGTTGTCGCGATCATCGTGATGCTCGTGCGCATCATCCAGGGACGCAATCCCGTCTAGAGCGACCCGGCATATGGGGACATCGATCGACAGCACGTCGCAGTTGATCGACCGGATGGACGGGCTCGCTGAGCGCCGAAAGCGTGTAACGCTGCGCGATCTATATGAGCTTGTCGGACCGCGGTCGTTTGGTCCATGGATGCTGCTGGCCGGTCTGATCGTCGTTGCGCCGGTCGTGGGCGACATCCCCGGCGTACCGACGGCGACGGGCATTCTGGTCGGGCTCGTCGCCGGTCAGATGCTCTTCGGGCGATCGCAGTTCTGGCTTCCCGACTGGATGCTCAAGCGATCGGTCCCCAGCGGCAAGTTGCGCAAGGCGCTGTCGTGGCTGCGCAAGCCGGCACAGTGGGCCGACAGCGTCGTGCACCCACGACTGACCTACCTGGTGAGCGCCACCGGGGCGCGAGTCGTCGCAGGCTTGTGCCTCGGTATCGCGCTCATGTTGCCCTTCATGGAAGTGGTGCCCTTCAGCGCAAACCTTGCGGGCCTGGCGCTGGTGGCATTTGGACTCGCGCTGGTGGCGCACGACGGTGTCGTCGGCATCATCGCGGGAGTCAGCACAGTGGCCACGATGTTCGTGGTGATACGCGGCCTGCTCTAAGCGGCGGCGATCCCTGAGGAAGGAGACTCATGGCAACCGATGCAGCACGACACGACGCGCGGCAGGCGCTGATTGATGCGCTGAACCACGATCTCGCGCGCGAGTATCAGGCGATCATCGCCTACACGGTGTACTCGCAGATTCTCACCGGCGCCCAGTACATGGCAATCGCCGACGAGCTCAAAAAACACGCGAGTGAAGAACTGCAACACGCACTGACCATCGCCAAACAAATCGACTATCTCGGCGGCACGCCGACGACAGTGCCCCTCCCCGTCGAAGTGCCGAAGGATGCAAAGGCCATCCTGCAGGCCGACCTCGACAACGAGAACCTGACCGTGCGGGAGTACCGGGCCCGGGTGCAGCAGTGTGAGGCACTGGGCGAATACGCGATTGCGGAAGACATCCGCGAAATCCTGCGCCAGGAGCAGGAACACCAGATCGATCTCGCCTCTGCGCTCGGAGTCCCTGTGCCTGACGTCTCCCGATAGGTGTAGACTTTCGCGTATGCGAACGACGCTCACTTCCCTGCTGGTGGTGGGTGCGCTGGCCTCCGGCGCGCCTGTATCGACACAACAGGCGCCGGCGGCGCCCGCGCAGACGGATCCGATTCGGGAGCTGGTCAGCCAACTCGATCTGGCGCGTTACAAGAAGACCATCGAGGGCCTTGCGCAATTTGGCGATCGGCAGCAGGGCACCAAGCGGAATCGTGATGCGGTGGACTGGATTGAAGCGCAGCTGAAGAGTTACGGCTGCACCAACACCGAACGCATCACCTATCAATATCCCTCTGATGAAGCGAGTGACCCGGCGACCGTCGCCGCGCGCGCAGCGCAGGCGGCGCGTGCCGGTGGTGGTGGCGCCGGACGTCAAGGTGGTCAGACCGGCGGTCGCGCCGGACAGGGCGCGGGGCGAGGTCAGGGCGCGGGCCGCGCCGGCGGCGCGCCTGCCACGCCACCGGCTCCGCCCGAGCCCGGATCTGCCGAGTGGGTGCGCCGCAACCGTGAAGGCGGATCGACACAGTACGGCTACCGCGGCCGCACGGGCGTCAACAACAACCTGGACAGCCAGCCGGACGCCCGTCTGCGCGAGATCAACGCGGAGCCCAGTCTGCCCGGTGAACGCCAGCAGGTCTTCTGCACGAAGATCGGCACCACCCGTCCGCAGGAGATGTACATCATCGGCGCGCACATGGACGGTCTCGGCAAGGGCCAGGCGGTGAATGACGATGCGTCGGGTACCGCGCTGGTGATGGAGCTGGCGCGTATCCTTCACATGCCGGGCGTCACCAGTGACGTGTCGATCCGCTTCATCCTCTGGAACAACGAAGAAAGCGGGCTCAACGGCGCGTGGGCGTACGTCAACCAGCGCGAGAAACTGCAGGGCATCGAGAGCCCGGCCGGGTCAGGCAAGTATCCGGAGCCGAAGTGGCTCGGCATGATTCAGCACGACATGATGATGTGGGACCACGGCATGCCGCGTCCCGACGGCACGCTCAACCCCGAGCAGCGTCCTGAGGCAGACGTCAACATCGAGTGGCAGTCGGACTCGAAGTTTGCGGACCAGTCGATGAAGCTCGCCCTGGCGCTCAAACTGGCCGCCGACGCCTACACGACGCACTACCCCGCCACGCTGGGTCCGCACATGACCAACACCGACTCACGCCCGTTCCAGGATCGCGTGGCCGCCATCAGCCTCCGCGAGAACGAACGCGGCATGCAGACCGGCGCCGGCTGGAACCCGCACTGGCATCAGCCGACCGACGTCATGTCCACGTTCTCGGACAAGGACTTCCTGCTTGGCCTCAACGCCGCGCAAACCACACTCGCGGGCGTGTCGCGACTGGCGGGCGTGAAGATGACGAGATGACGAGATGACGAACCGTGTCGCACGGTAGCGAGAGCGACGGCGGATGGGCTGATCACTTCTCGGGTCAGTCCTCCGCGTACGCGGAGTTTCGTCCCACCTATCCGGACGCATTGGGCGAGTGGTTGGCCATGATGGCCCCCTCGCCCAATTGCGTTTGGGACTGCGCCACGGGCAACGGACAGGCAGCGACGATGCTGGCGCGGCACTTCACCACCGTCATCGCCACTGACGCCAGCGAGGCCCAGATTGCGCGGGCGGTTCCCGACGACCGCATCACATATCGTGTCGCATCTGCGTATGCGTCCGGACTGCCGGACACAAGTTGCGACGTCGTCACGGTGGCCCAGGCGGCGCACTGGTTTTCACTGCCGGAGTTCTACGCCGAGGCTGCACGGGTGCTCAGGCCTGGTGGCCTGCTCGCGTTATGGGGATACGCGCGCCTCGAGTCTGACAACCCGCCACTCGATGCCGTCGTGCACGATTTCCAATACCGGGAGCTGGCCGGCTGGTGGCCGACGGGGCGCGAGTTGGTGGACGACGAGTACCGGTCGCTGGCGTTTCCGTGGGCACGAATCCAGTCACCGCCGTTCACGATGTCGGTGAGGTGGACGCGTGAGCAGCTGCTTGGTTACATCGCCAGCTGGTCCGCAGTGGTTCGCAAACACGATGCCTCAGGCAGGGACCCGCTGCTGGACCTCGCCCCCCGTCTGCGCGCCCTCTGGCCTGATGATCACGACGTGCGCGCCATCCGCTGGCCGTTGTTCATGCACTGCGCCCGCCTCCGCTGAAGCTTCGCACTTCGCACTTCGCACTTCGCACTTCGCACTTCGCACGTCGCACTTCGCACTTCGCACTTCGCACTTCGCACGTCGCACTTCGCACTTCGCACTTCGCACTTCGCACTTCGCACAA
>BTVE01000093.1:0-15768 GCA_045862915.1 Acidimicrobiia bacterium | reverse complement strand
GCTGGCCGTACTGTCGGGCCGTGTGGACGCGTCGCTGGCAGCCACCGGGGGTGTGCACGACGGCATCGGCGCGCTGAAAGCGGTCATGGCCGGCGCTCACGCGGTACAAGTGGTCGCTGCGTTGCTCATCAATGGCCCGGGACACCTCGCGAAGATGCGCCGCGAGCTGGCGCACTGGCTCGAGGAGCGCGAGTACGACTCGCTCGAACAGGCGCAGGGGAGCATGAGCCTCCTGCGTTGCCCGGACCCGGAATCGTTCGAACGCGGCAACTACATGAAGATCCTGCAGACCTGGAAGGTGCGCTGACCGCTGACGTATCATCGCGCGGTGTTTCGAAGTCGCCACCTGTCTGTCTCTGCTCCTGGCGCTGGGAGGGTGGCCACGGGAACACCGCGCGGGTGCGGGGAGTTGACTTGGGCGCTCACTCGGACCAGGTACCGGCCGAGGTGAAGACCGGGTGGAATCACCTCGATGGCCGCAGCTTCAACGGCTGGGCCAATCGCCAGTCCGTCGCCTAGGTCCGCGTCCCCGGCAGGTCGAGATCCAGGCACAGACGCGGCGCCAGCGTGAATCCCTCGTGCTGGAAAAACGCCACGAGGTCCGGTTGAGTCCAGGCCACTTCTGTCTGCAGCGTGGCGATCCCCAGGCCCAGCAGGTTCGTGCGCAGTTGATCGATCAGCGCTGCGGCCACGCGACGGCCGCGCACATCTGGATGCACGCCAATCACGTCGAGCACCGCGGCCGGCTCGAGCACTCCGAACTCGCCGTAGTAGAGCCGCGCGAGCAGGAAACCCGCGATGCGGTCGTCGAGTTCGGCTACGAGCGACACGGTGACACCGGTATCGGCCACGGCCTGCGCCACCTTCTGCGCGAGAAACCGCTCGCGCCGCCGGCCGGTCGAGGCCGCATCGATACGCACGACGGCGTCGAGATCGTCGGCACGAATGGTACGGACGTACACGGCGTCTCTGGTGGGTTGGTCATCAATCATCACATCCTCCTCGGGTGAGTCACCCGATCAACTGGCCACCGTCAACACGAATCACCTGGCCGGTTACGTGGCGCCCCAGGTCGGTCGCCAGCACCACGGCCATGCGCGCCACGTCGTCGGGCGTTCCCAGGCGGCCACACACCGTCTCGTTCAGGGCGCGTTCGCGCACGGCCTCGGGCAAGGCGTCGGTCATGGGCGAGGTGATCCAGCCAGGTGCGAGCGCATTCACGCGAATATTGAACGCGCCGGTCTCGCGCGCTGCCGTGCGCGCCAGCGCGTGCAGGCCTGCCTTGCTGGCGGCATAGGCCGACAACCCCACCTTGCCGCGATCGCCGTTGATCGACGAGATGAGCACCACGCTGCCGCCGCCGGCCTGACGCAGGCGTGGCACGACGCCGCGCAGCAGCAGAAACGCCGACCGCAGGTTGGTGGCCACGACCGCGTCCCAGTCCACCGGGTCGAGCTTCCAGACGCGCGCATCCCGCGAAATGCCGGCGGCATGGACGACCACATCGATGCGGCCGGCGTGCCGATCCACCTCCGCCAGGGCAGCCGAGAGCGAGGCCTCCTCGGTCAAGTCAGCCTCGACCGGCGTCACACCCGTCTGCGCCGTCCGGCCGGGCAGGTCGAGACTGAACGTCCGCGCGCCGCATTCGACAAGCCGCAGTGCGATGGCTGCGCCGATGGCCCCCGCACCTCCGGCGACCACGGCAACGCGGCCGCGCAGATCGATCAACGTGGCCAGGGGAGGGCCCCCGACCGGGTCAGTCACGAGGCCCTCTGCTCTTTCAGACGATCGAGCTTCCGCGCGCGGAAGCCGCCCCACAACGCGGCACCGATGGCCCCCGCGCACAGCGAATGGTCGTGCTGCCGCACGTCAATGGCCAGTCCCTGGCCGGCCACCGACTCGCGGACGGCGGCCAGCAGACCGGCGTCGGCGGCGAGCCCGCCCGTGACCAGCACCACCGGCGGCCGGCCGAGCGACACGAGGAGCCTGACGGCCCGCCCGGCCATCGACGCGTGGATGCCCTTGAGGATATTGGGCAGCGTGATGCCGCGCGACACCATGTTGATGACGTCGGTCTCGGCCAGCACGGCGCAAATCGACGAGCAGGCCTCCGGATTGTCGGCCTGCAGCGACAAGGCGCCTACCTCTTCGAGGGTGACGCCCAGATACCGCGCGATGTTTTCGAGAAACTGGCCGGACCCCGACGCGCACTGGCTGGTCATCCGGTAGCCCAGCACCTTGCTGCGTTCGTCCATGGAGACGGCGCGCGTGTGCAGCGCGCCCATGTCGATGATGGCCCTGGCCTCGGGATCGAGGAACACGGCGCCGCGCGCGTGCGTGGTCATGCCGTAGAAGTGCCCCGTGCGAAACGTGAGGTGCTCACCTTCGCCGGTCGTCGCCACGTATCGGACGTCGCCGGCCTTCAGGTCGAGCCGTTCCAGCACGCCGGCGTACGCATCGGCGGCCACCGCTGGCACGTCGCGGCGCCGGATGCGTTCGGCGTGAGTAGCCATCAACCGCTCGCCGCCATGATCGTCGGTCTCGACCACGGCGAACTTGATCATCGCGGACCCGACGTCGACGCCCGCCGTGATCATGCGGCGGCCCTCAGGGCGAACAGGGCCGCGCCCAGCGCGCCGGTGTAGATCGAGTTGTCGGAGATGTTCATGGCGACCTCGCCGTAGTTTTCCGTCAGCAGTCCGCGCAGCGCCCCGACCGCTGCCGGATTTTTTGCCACGCCGCCGGTGAAGGTGAACTGCTCGGTGACGCCGCCCGATCGGGCGATGAGTGACATCGCGCGCAGAATGATCGCGCGATGCAGACCGGCCAGGATGTCCTCGCGCCGTTCGCCCAGCGACAGCCGCTCACGCAGTTCGGCGCCCGCAAACACGGTGCACGTCGAGTTGATTCGCACGGGGGACGAGGAGGCGCAGGCGAGAGGGCCCAACTCGTGCAGGCCCAGATTCATCTCGTCAGCGATGTAGCCCAGGTACCGGCCGCACCCGGCCGCGCAGCGATCGTTCATCTGAAACGAAGTCACGATGCCGTGCGGATCGACCTGAATGGCCTTGGTGTCCTGGCCACCGATGTCGAGCACCGTGCGGGTGTCGGGGAACATCGCGTGGGCGCCGAGGCCGTGACAGAGAATCTCCGACTTGATCTGCGCTTCGGGAAACGGCAGCCGCTGACGCCCGTATCCGGTGCCGACCGATCCGATCTGGGTCATCTCCAGGTCGGCCGCCCACGCCACGGCCGGCACCAACGGATCGTTGTCGGTGCTCACGCCTGCAGCGGCCGCGGTCATGTGCGTCCGGAAGTCGCCCGACGCCTCAGCGGAATTTTCCACGTCGAGGATGGCCTTGTCGAACAACCCGAGGAGGAGATCAAACCCCACCTTGCGTTCGCGCGCCTCGCGTTCGGCCAACGCCATGAACCGCCCACCGGCCAGGTCGCGGAAGAAATCGCTCTTGCGCGTCCGGCCCTCGGCGTACAGGTCGTCCACCTCGGCGGCCATCAGATCGGTCATGTGGCTGACGGCCGCCGACAGCGCCGCACTGCCGATCAGTTGCCGGCGCGCCTGCCGGTGCAGTTCGCGCGTCAGGACCACGAGCTGCGCGCGATACTGCTCGGCCCTGAACCGGCGCTCCAGCGCAGCGACCCGGCGGTCTCCGGCCTCGCCGGTCACGCCGGCCTCGGCCAGCGCTCGTCGCAGCAGCGAGAAGCGCGTGTTGATCAGCGCTTCGTTCAGGGCGACGGCGCAGGCGACCTCGTAGTTGCTGCGGCTGTTGGTGATCCCGCGGCCCAGCACCTGCGCGCGGTCGCTCAGCACGACGGCCTTGGTGGTCGTCGAGCCGAGGTCGATGCCGACCGTGTAGTTCACGCGGCACCTCCCCGGCGCTTCTGCTCGAGCATCTGGAAGTACGACTCGAGCCGGTTCTTGATGTTCGCCGCCGAGAAGTAGCGGGGATCCACCAGGTCGCTCTCGATGAAGCCGCCGGGACGGCCCGATCGCCGCTCGACCTCGCGCAGGATGTGCAGTTGCCCGGCACTGAACGAGTTGCAGCTTTTGACCGAGTTGATGAGGAACCCGTCGGCCTCGTACTCGATGACGTAGCGGGTGAGCAGGTCGATGCGCGACGGCAGCCCCAGGTTCGTGTAGCAGCCGAGACAGTACTCCGCCAGTGTCTCAAGCGGCCGATCCGGATCGTGCCGGAAGCCGAGGTCGTAGACGCCGCCGACCTTCGAGTAGGTCGACGCCACGGCCACCGCGCCTTCCGCCGTGAACATCTGCCAGAACTGCCGGAAGCTGGTCCAGTTGGGCGGCCCCTCCATCACCACCCGGAATCGTTCGGGCGGCGCATCGCCGTCGGGCGTGACGGGCCCCAATCCCAACGCCATCCGCTCCGCAATCTCCTCCCGCAGCGCACGGTAGTACTCCACGGCCTCCTGGGTGCCGCGGAACGCGCTGAAGATGGGCCCGAGGTAATACACGGCGCCGAAGTACGCATCAATCGGCGACGGCCGATGTCGCGCCGACTGCAGCACCCACACGAGGTCGTCTTCGGCCTGCGCGGCCAGCCGCAGGTGCGCCTTGAGGCGATCCTCATCGTAGGCGCGGCCCGACACGCGCTCGAGCATCGGAATGACGTCGCGCTTGAGCTGCGTGACGACGTACTCGCGCATCGCGTCGGTGATTCTGCCGTCGGGCTGATACGGCACGTGCAGCATGGAGACTGGACAGCCGTATTCCTCGCGCAACAGCTCGAACCACTTCAGGAACGTGAAGCAGCCGGTATAGGACAGCAGCAGCAGGTCGGGCGAGGGCAGGCGCTGACCGGTGGGTCCGATGTTGCCCGACTTGAGCATGCCGATGTCGCTCTTGACGTACGTGCATACGTCCTCGGAGTGCCCCAGCTTCTCCGCCAGCGCAATGTACGCCGCCGTCTTGCCGCGCATGGCCGACTGCAGCGCGTTGATTTCGGGCAGCACCGGCAGCAGGTCGAAGCTCAGCAGCAGCTCGGTCAGGTTGCCCGGCACGAACGTGTACACGTTGCGCGCGCCGGTGTCGGGCGTGGCCGCCAGCCGGTCGAAGTGCGCGGCAATCATGTTTTTCTGCCGCACCTGGCTCGCATCCTTGCGCACTTCCGTCGTCGGCGTCTCGCTCATGCGTGGCTCCACAGTTTGATCGAGTCGGCAAACGTGCCCGCCTGCTCGCGGATGACCTGAAACTGCCCGGTGTTCTCCGAATACTTGAACGCGGTCCACGGCACGCCGGCCGCTTCCACCGCCCGGACCGTCATGGGTTGATCGAGCAGCGCCGGGTCGCAGAAGCTGGCCGCGCAGAACAACACGCCTTCCGCGCCGCTCCACTTCACCCGCGCCAGCAGGTCGTCGCCCTTGCGCCCGTCCGCGATGTAACGCGTCGGACTGGCGACCGCGTCGCCCAGAAACGCCTCGACCAGCCGGTCCAGCGGATCCCCGTCCACGGGAATATCGTGGCGAATCCACCGGTGAATCTGGACAAAGTCGTCTTCCACGATGTAGCAGCCCGCACGCTCGAGCGTGCGAATGAGACCGATGGGCGGTTGCTCGCAGAACGACCCGGTCAGCAGCACCCGCGCCTGGTCAAGCGGCTGCCTGTCCTCGGCGGCCATGGCGGCCTCCCGGTAACCGCGCAGGAGCGCCAACGCGTCCTCGGGCGTCAGCACGAGCGTGGCGCGCAGCACCAGGTACAGCTCGGAGGTCGGCACCTTCCACGGCTCGTTCCGGCGCAGATCGTACAATTCGCGCACGGCCGCGCGAATCTGGTTGTACAACCCCGTGGCCGCGGCCAACGCGGCCGGGTCGTACGCGCGAGCGCCGCGGCTCACCAGGTCGGCCGACAACGACTCAAGTTCCTGCCGGTAGAAGCGGCCCCCGATGGCGGGATCGAAATTCTGCGGCACGTCGAGGTAGCGCACCAGCACCTGCGGAAACAGTGTCTGCCACATGCCGGACAAATTCCGGATGACGTCGCAGATCGCCGGAAAGATCATCCCGTCGAGGCAATCAAGACTGCCGTTGAGGCCAAGTTCGATCGTGCTTCGCGGAATGTGGCAAATGTACGACTGGTAATACGCATCACCCTTGATGATCTCCAGGTCGTCGCGGGCCCCCATCAAACCGACCGGCAGCACACCCTGGGCGTACAACAACTCACAGGGAATGTAGATGGGCATGTAGCCCACCGCGAGGCCACCGGTTTTCGCCTTCCAGTTCCGCACCGCCCCAAGGCGGTAGTCGCGGTACAACGCTTCGGCCCGGGCCACAACTCCGCCGACATCAGCGTTGCTCATCGGTGCTCCCATACGGCAGGCCGTTTGTCGAGGAACGCGCGCAATCCTTCTTCGGCATCACGGGTCGCCATCAGTCGTTCCAGGTACAGGGTTTCCAGCGCGGGCAACTCGACGGCAAGTTTCGCGGCCAGATCGGCGCGGACGGCCGCAACGGCATATCGCAGACTGGACGCCGACCGGGGCGTGAGCCATTCGCCGATCCACGCCTCGGCGGCTGCGGCCGGATCCTCAGGAGCCACGTGGTCCACCAGGCCCCACCAGAGGGCTTCGGTCGCGCCAATCACGCGGCCGGTCAGACACAACTGCTCGGCACGGCCACGGCCGATCCGGGCCGGCAGCAACAGCGAGGCCAGCGGCGGAAACACGCCCAGGACGATTTCCGGCTGCCCCAGTTCCACGGTAGGCGCCACGACGATGTGGTGGCACAACGCGGCGACTTCCAACCCGGCACCCAGACACCGCCCGCGCGCGGCAGCCACGATGACCACCCGCGACTCGAGCATCGCGACGGCCAGGCCGCGCAGCGCGTCAAACATGGGGCGCACCTGGTCGGGCAGATGCTCGCGCACCGACGCGCCATACGAAAAGTGCCCGCCGCGGCCTTCGAGAATGACCGCCGACAGGCGCGGCGCACGCCCGGCGTCGACAAACACGTCTCGCAGCGCCTCAAGAGTGGCGCGATCGAGCACATTCGCGCGCCCGTCGCCGAACGTCACCCTCCACCAGGCGGCGTCCTGCGCACGAGTGACGGTCACGAGGTCTGCCATCAGGACGTCCTTTCCGGCGTCAGCGCGCCCGCGCGCGCGCCGTGATCTCATCGGTCAGCGCGTCGCCCCATGTCGCGCCTTCCGCCAGACGCCGCCGCAACAGCAGGAAGTCCGCCTCGCGGCAGGCCTTGCTGCCTTCGTGGAAGGCCCGGAAGCCGGCGCGGCCCTCCGTCATCATGTTGAGCGCCAGCCAGGCCCGGTTGCTTTCGCGATTGCGATCCCAGTGCGCGAGCTTGTGTTTGCGGACGCTTTCAATCGTCTTCGTCAAACAACCCGGCATCGTCTCGGCCAGCCGGAACACGAGCCCGTCGACGGCCTCGTCGAGGCGGGTCAGATCGACCTCGCCGGAAGCCATCACGGCCGCGGCTTCCTTCTTCGCATCACCGCTCTTGAACTGGCCGTACACGATGCGGCCCTCATCAAGCCAGCGGTCCGTGATCACCAGCGGGTTGGGAACAAACTGGCCGTTGAGGCGCAGGGCCGGCGTCACGGCCGTCAGCAGACCCCAGCGCATCGCGGTGTACGCGCTCCAGTGTTGGCACAACGTGCAACTTTCCATCGCCGCTTCGATACCGACAAACAGCGGCAGGAAATCCGTGGAACCACCGTCAGGCGCCGACCCGTGACGAGGACCGGCCTGCCCGAAGACGGCCAGGTCCTGCGCGACCGAGAAGTCGCACGCCATGCCGATTTCCTGCCCCCCGGCGATGCGCATGCCGTTGACGCGGCAGATCACCGGCTTGTCACACGTGAGAATCGCCGTGACCATGTCGTTGAACAGCCGCATGTACTGGCGGTATTCCTCGGGACGGCCTGCGTAGTATTCGGCGTACTCCGCCGTGTTGCCGCCCGTGCAGAACGCGCGGGTGCCCGCGCCGGTGAACACCACCGCCACCGCCCCGCGATCGTTGGACGCGCGGCGCAGGCCGGCAATCACGCCCTTGACCATGTCGGTGGTGTACGAATTGAGCTGCGTGGGATTGTCGAGCGTGAGGCGAACGACGTGCAACCCGGCAACGGCCAGCCCCTCGGGTCCGCACAGCGGTGTTTCTTCATACCGCAGGCCGGTGACGGCGGGCGCCGGCAACAGATGATGATCCTTGAATGTCATGCGTCCTCACCAGGCACGAGCACGATCCGCCCAGGCACTCCGCCGTGGTGCAGACGCTCGAAGACGTCGTTGATCGTCGACATCGGCTGCCGCTCGATGAACGGCTCCAGCGCGACATGTCCGCCAAGCGCGAGCGCCACAACCTCCGGATACCACGCCGGCGCGCACCCCCACGTGCCGACCGCGGTCGCCTCGAGTGCCATCAGGTTCGACAGCCGCACCTCCACCGTGCGCGAGGTATACCCGACCACCGCCAGCGTCGAGCCATGCGCGAGAAGGCTGAACGCCAGGGCCTGCCCGGCCGGCTGGCCCGATGTCTCGAAGATGCGCCAGCGCCAGCTCGGCACACCATGAGAGGCGGCAATGGTCTTGATCTCCCGCTTGAGAGCCCGCGTGTCGGTCGAGGCCATCAGCGTGTGCGCGGCGCCATGGGTCGACAACCGTTCGAGCCGCGCGGCATCCACATCAATCGCGACGACGTGCGCGCCGAGGGCCGCACTGATTTGCACGCCAAATCCGCCCACACCGCCCGCACCCACCCAGACGGCCAAGTCACCAGGCTGCACGCCGGCGTTCTTGACGGCCTGGTACGGCGTCGACACCGCATCGGCGATGACCGCCAGCGCCGACAGATCGAGACCCGCGGGATTCACCGCCGGGTCGGCCAGATCGGGCACCGCGCACAACCCGCGCGCCGGCACACGCACGTGAGTGCCAAAGCCGCCATGCACGTCGTTGCCGGGAAACACCTGCGCGGGACAGATCATGCCGCGGCCGGCGCGGCAGGCGGCGCAGTCACCGCACGGCAACACGGCGGGCACCACGACCTCGCGGCCAAGCCACTGCTCCGCGCCCTCTCCTGCCACGACCACGTGCCCGCTGATCTCGTGCCCCAGTGTCAGAGGCAGCGCGTGCCTGGTCGGAACGCCGTCGTAAAAGAACCCGAGGTCCGTGTGGCAGACTCCGCAGCCCGCCACGCCGACGAGAACCTCACCCTGACCGGGGCGCTCATCCCGATGCTGACGGACCATCGGCCGTCCGGTTGCTTCGACAACCCAGGACACCACTCGCATGAGGACGCCAGCGTAGGAGGCGGTGCCCTCCCGCGGGTATGACCTGCGTCATACCCCGAGGGCGATGGATCCTTTCAGAAACGCGTGGTGAACCGTGGGGTAACCCGCCGGTCTCAGCGCCCGATGCCGTACTGGACGACCTCGCGCGCCTGCATGTCGTAGACGTCACCGGCCGACAACACGAAGTACGGCTTTTCCCACGGCTGGTACTGCCGCGTGTTGTCGTGTACCGCGACCTTCCATTTGCCAATCACTTCGAATCGGTCGCCCGTGACCACGATGGCGGTGCCTTCCGACAGGCCGATGCCCAGCAGGTTGGGGAACTTACGCATAACCGGGATGAGATCGTCCCACCGATTCCTGGTGTTGATGTGCTGGTCAATCGCCGTGCGTCGAAGGAACTCGAATCCCTGCTGGTGAGTCGGCTCCTCGGTCATCATCACGTTGGGGCCTGAGGTATCGCCACGCACCAGGTACTCGCCTTGGATCGTCGCGCCGGCTGAGCTGCCGCCGATCACGCCGCCTCTGGCCAGCACGTTGTGGAACTCGCGATAGGTCAACGTGCCCGCATAGGAGTCGACGATGTTCCACTGACGGCCACCGTTGAACCAGACCGCATCAGCGTCGCGGAGGACGGAAGCAAACGCTTCGGTATCGGCCACCTTAGGATCGTGGGTATGCAGCATCCGCACGTTCTTGATGCCGCGTTTCACCCACGAGGCGACCACCTCGCTCTCGACGTGCGGCCGCACACTGCCGTCACCGTTCCGGTTGCCGCCGGCCGTCGGCACGATGACGAACGTCTTGTCGACGCCACCGGCCAACTCGATGAATTTTTCGACGATGCCCGTGCCGTCGGTGGAACCGCCGCCGACCACCACGAGTTTGCCGGTGGGTGGCCCGTACTGCGGCGCCTGCTGGGCACGAAGCGGCCACGCCGCGGCCAGGGCGACGGCACACAGGCCTGCGGCAAATCGGATGGAGCGACGGGTGTTCGGCATGGCGCCGATCCTACACCCGAGGGTCCACTTCCAACGAACGATGACCACACACGCGCCCTACTGTCACCCAGACTGCGACATCCGACGATTTCTGAGTCTCGCGCCGACGGCAGATCGGACGCGACGGAGGCTACTGCATGTAGATACACCCTCGACCGTCGTAGGCGACCTGCCATGCTGATACGAGGTTCGCGAAGTCCGTGAACACCACTTGCCCGGCTGCTCCCATCGCAGCAAGAGGGGATATGACGTCACGCTCCACTGTGGCCAGCGTGGCGGGGGTCATGATGTCTGACGGTTTGATGTGATATGAGGCCGTCAGCATGCAGTGGGCTTCGACCGAACCTGTCGTCCCAAGCTCATAGAGCTCGGAGATGCCGGCTACGGTGTGTCGGAATCCACCGATGGCCACCATGTTGCCCATCGGATCATCAGTGAAGTAGTTCCAGCGGTCCCTCGGGTGCCAGACCCCACTGACGATCGGATCGTGTCTGTGGCCTGGTGTGCCAGCACCCATGAGGATGTCGCCGCGCCAGAACGCTTCCGGGTACTTCATGCCCGCCACCGGACTCCGGTATCGATCCCATTCCGCGAATTCCAGTAGCGAGGGATCCCATATGTGGCCGCCAATCACTGTGCTGCCGCCCACGCCGAGAATGTCGAGCAGGTAGGCCACGTCCGTGTAGTTGTAGCCGCCCATTTCGTGTGAGTGCGGGTCGATCACAACGCGCAGGGTGTTGCGCAGGTACTGCAGGACATTCTGCCCACCGGTTGTCCCACGAACCGCGCCATCTTCATACAGTCGAGCCGCTTCAAGCAGTTTCCAGTCTGGTTGAAGGACCCAAGGCACACCCACTCGCCGCGCAAGCTCAGCTGTCGCGATCAGATCGGCCCGCCAGTTCAAGTACGCGGCGCGGTTCTCAGCGCTGCCAAGAGAACCGACCGGCGTGTCGTCCTCGATATGCGTGAAGAGCACGACGTGGACCGGTCGAGGATCCACGACCGGGTCACTACTCGATGTGCCTGGCGTCGGCTTCGTCGACGACGGCGCCGTCGGGCCATCGCCACAGGACGCTGCAAAGAACAGGAGGGTGAACCAGCAGCCAATACATGCTCGCTTCGATCGCATGGTGTCTCTCCGCTGGTATATTGAGACCGCGCCCCCACTGCCGCGGTTACATCACGACCGCCGGGTAACCCGGCCGGCTTTGAGCCGGTCAAACATGGCAGGCCCCTTTTCTCGATGGAGGCATCATGTACTGCCGATCGATCAGAGCACGAGTTTCGTGGAGCACAGTCCTGCTACTCGCATCGGTCGCGATAGCCGGCGGCGGCTGCGGCCGCGCACCCACGTTGCCATCGTCTTCGATGGACACTGGCCAGACGGGAACCGGAAGCCCGCCAACATCGCCGACGAGTCGCATCACCAAGGCCTTTGTTGCACTCCACATGGAGGTAGGTGGGGATCCCTCGAGTCTCGCGCATGTCAATGCGGAATGGGGTAGCTTGGCGAATGTCGTCGCGCTTGCCGACCAGTATGAATTTCGGCTGACGCTTGAGTTCAATCCACAATGGGCACAGGCGCTGACCCTGGCCAGTGGCGCCCAGAGACTGGCGACCCTACGAAACTGGGAGGCCCGCGGACACGAAATCGCGGTGCACCATCATGGCCCCTCGCATGTCGACTGGAACGGATACACAGATGCGCCTGGAATGGCGGCAGATTCCCGCTACCGGGGCACGATTGCGCAAATGATGGCCCTGCTGTCACGGTTGCCGGCATCAGGCCGGCTGTGCACAGGCGGGATGACCGATGAATCCACTGATTGGCCGGCCTCGGTGCCATACGACACCACAGGGGGTTTGACTGCGTCGACACTGCTTGGCATGCCGACGGCTGCCACTCATCGGGGGATCGCCGTCACCCAGCTCTCGTATGCCTCATTTGCCGCGGCCAATCGCGAGAGTACCGATTTGGACGACGTGCGTTCTGTCTTGGCGTCCGGCCAATCGGATGCGATCCTCGGGATCGTCTTTCATCCGCACGACTATCGAGCGGACCCAGCCGCGATTGCCACACTGTTCGAGCACCTGCGTGGTCAGGGGGTGACAGTTGCCACCGTGGCGACCTGGCTTGCCGGTCGGGGATGCTGATCTGGGCCAACAGTCCTCCGACCAGAATCACGACGAGCGCGCAGCCACCCACTCCTTCGTCTCAGCGAACCCCAGCTGCCCACGAAGCGGCCAGGGCAACGGCACACAGACCTGCGGCAAATCGGATGAAGCGACGGGTGTTCGACCTGGCGCCGATCCTACACCGGTGGAGGCCGGCCGCTCCTACCAGCGCAGCCCGAGCGCTCTGGTCTGGAATTCCATCATCGGCGCGATTGACGCGCATGCGTCGCTGAAGTGGTCGAGGAAGTCCGGTCCCGTGACCGCTGCCTGCGTGAGCGTGGTCATGGCATAGATGTTCTGGCGCTTCACGTCCTCGATGTGTTCATGGTCGGGTCGAAAGCCGGCCGGCGCTCTCTTGAGCTGTTCGCCTTGCACATCAATGCCCTGCCGGGCCTTCGTCCAGGCGCGTGGTTCATCAACGATGCGCTGACGAATCCGAGTCAGCTCAGGACGGTCAACGTGATACACGCCGCCGCCCGCGAAGTTTTCGTCGATGCCCAGATGCAGATAGAACGCGGGCACGTTCGGATTCTTTCGTCGGCTCTCATGCGCGAACCGTGCGGCGATCCACGTCTTGTACGGCGACTTGTCTGGCGAGAAACGTGTATCTCGATGAATACGAAACATCGACCCGCCCATCTTCCTGGGGTCCGCCACATACGCAACGCTGATTCCACGCAGCCGTGGTGCGAAGTCGCGGATGAAGGCCAGCATCGGGGTTTCCACGTGCTCGACGTACCGCGGCTTGTTGTCGGCGAACCAGTCGCGGTCGTTGTGCGCCTTGAGGTCGCGAAGAAACTGGAAGAAGGCGGGGGTGAAGTACACGTCAGGCCTTCCGATGCGAATCGAACAGACTCCAGCGCGTTATCGCACCAGGCTGGCAAGTCATTGCCATGAACTCCATGTCCCCATGGTGAGCCCCACAAATCACTACGCGCGCGCCGCCACCCAGGCCTTTGTTTCAGCCAACGCCGCAGCCACAGCATCCGGCCCTGTTGACTGCGGCGTCAGACGCGCCCGCACGGCAGCCTCAGGCGTGGTGGCCTTGAACACGCTCTCGTCGAAACTCTCGTGGTACTTGCGCCAGTCGTCGAGCGAGAGCGCCGAGAAGTCGCGTCCGCTTTCGTAGAGATCGCGCACGATGCGGCCCGACACTTCATGCGCGGTACGGAACGGCATGCCGCGGCCCACCAGATAGTCCGCCACTTCCGTCGCCAGCAGCAGGCCGGACGCCGCGTGGCGCATCACGGCCGGACGCGGCGTCAACGTGCGCACAACGGCAGCACAAGTCATCAGGCAACCGGCCAGATCGTCTTCTGCCGAAAACGCCAGCGCTTTGTCTTCCTGCAGGTCCTTGTTGTACCCGAGCGGCAACCCTTTCATCGTCGTCAGCCACCCGGTGAGGATGCCAATCGCGCGCCCGGCCTTGCCGCGGACCAGTTCCATGGGGTCGGGGTTCTTCTTCTGCGGCATCAGACTCGAGCCGGTCGCCACCTCGTCGGCGAGTTCAAAGAACCCGAACTCCTCCGAGGTGAACAGGATGACGTCTTCGGCCAGCCGCGACAGGCGTGTCATACACATGGCGCACGCGTACATGAAGGACGCAACAAAGTCGCGGTCACCTGAGGTGTCGATGCTGTTGAGCGTCACCCGCGAGAAGCCAAGTCTCTCGGCGAGGAATGCGGTATCAATCGCGTACGCCGTACCGGCAATCGCACCGGAGCCGAGCGGCATGAGGTCCGCCTCGTGTCGCGCGTACTCAAGTCGATCCCAGTCGCGCCGGAGCGCAGCGGCGTACGACAGCCAGACGTGCGCGATGAGCACCGGCTGCGCGCGACGCAGATGTGTGTACGACGGCATCGTGGCATCGCCGGCACGTTCGGCCTGGAGCACCAGCGCCTCGATGACCGACACAATCGCGCGCTGGAGTTGCGGAATGCGCCGACGCAAGTACAGCCGGAAGTCCACCGACACCTGCTCGTTGCGTGAACGTCCGGTGTGCAGACGTTTGCCGGCATCACCAATCCGCGCGACGAGTTCACGCTCCACAAACGCGTGCACATCCTCATCGTCGGCCCGATCGAGCATCGCGGGGTCCGCCTGAACGGCGGCCTTGACGGCATCGAGACCGGCCACGAGGGCGTCAGTGTCAGCGGCAGAGAGCACACCGGCACGCCCCAGCGCCTGCGCCCACGCGCGACTGCCCGCGATGTCGTCTTCAATCAGCCGCTTGTCCACCGGCAGCGACTTGCCGAAGTCGAAGACTTCCGCGTTTGGCGCGCTGTCAAAACGTCCACTCCAGAGATTGGCCACGAGATGATCCTGTTGAATTGGTAAGTCAGCGGGTAGCGGCAGAAAACGTGACGTCACCGCCAAGGCAGGTGGCGCGAATCGTGCCCGCGTCCGCCCCAAGCGTTGCAAGCGCGTGGTGAATGACAAACGACGCAGGCAGTTCTTCACGCACATCGTGGGAGGGATATTCCATCCGCCCGATGCCATGCGCGCCCGCCAGCGTGTCGACGGACGTGATGACGTCCACGAGCGGCATCGTCACACCGTTGAGCGCCACCGGCACACCACGCTCGAACGTGAGGTCGATGATGGCGGGTTCATGGGGATACCCCTCGACGCCGCGCGTCAGTACGTACTTGCCATGCACGACACGTCCCCAGAGATTGCGGACCTCGACCGGATCTTCGCCGGCTGACGGAACGGGAATGCCGCGGGCGCGACCGAAGTCCACCATGCCGGCAATGTCCATCGACCAGTCACGCGCAGGAGCCAGAATGTCGAGTTGAGCGCCGGAGTGTCGGATGGCCGCCTCAAGCCCCACCGGATCGGTTGCGGGAAACGCGCTGCCATGTGCGACCGCGGCCGCACCTTCGATCTGCGCCACCTCGAGCAGATGTTTCGCAATGAATGGACGTCCCAAGGCTGCCGTGCGCGGCTGGTCCAGAGGCAGACGCCACGCCGGAGCCACGGCTTCTTTCGCAAAGGCGTCACGCGCGTCAATCACGTGCGCACGCGCAGCACCAATGCCGAGCGCGCGATCACGCACATCGTTGAGGTCCCGTCCCTGGCCGAGATCAATCGTGACCGTCGCGACGTCCTTCTCGCCGTGTTCAAGCAACCACGCCAGCGCAATCGACGACACCAGGTCGCCCGCGTATGCCAACACCACTCGTCGTTCTGCCATTACTTTCTGATGACCTCGTTCCAGCGTGTTTCCAGTGTCCCGGCCGCCTCACCGCCCCGGCAGATGATCAGGATGGTGTCATCGCCGGCAATCGTCCCCGCCACTTCGTT
>BTVE01000092.1:0-16088 GCA_045862915.1 Acidimicrobiia bacterium | reverse complement strand
CACTTCGCACCTCGCACTTCAAGCTATTTAATCGCGTAGAGGTGTTTGTCGGTGCGGATGTAGATCACGCCGTTGGCGAGCGCCGGTGAGGCCCAGATGGGTTCGTCCAGCGAGTTGGTGCGCAGCACCTCGTGGGTCGGGCCGGCGCGGACGACAAACGTGTCGCCGTCCTCCGACGTCATCAGGAACTTGTCGTCGAACGAGACCGCCGACGCCCGGAACGTGGCCGGCACCGGCACGCGGCCACCTTCGTAGACCACCGCTCCCGTGCGTGCATCCAGGCATGTCGTGATGCCGGTATCGGTGAACAGATACAGGTAATCGCCGATCGCGATCGGCGACGTCACATACGCCGTACCCTTGTTGTACTTCCACGCAATACGCGACGCATCATCCTGCGCCTCGGGCCGCAACGCGAGCACCACCTTCGCGGAATGTCCTGCAGTGGCGAAGACCATGCCGTGTGTCGTCACAAAACTCGGGATGGGATGGCTGCGCGTCCCCTCCGTGCGCCAGCGCTCCTTGCCGGTGTCCGGATCGTAGGCCACGACGGCTTCGGCGCCGGACGCGATGAGGTCGAGCCGGTCTCCGACGGGCATCAGGATGGGGGTGGCCCAGCTCCTCCGGTTGTTGCGTTCGGCCCGCCACACTTCCTTGCCCGTGTTGCGATCAAACGCGCGGATGTTCGAGCCGGCGCCCATCTCCTGATCGACCTGCAGGATGACCAGGTTCTTGGACAGGATTGGCGAGGTGCCCGGGCCCATGCCGGCCTTGGCGATGTTCCCCAGGTCGGCCTTCCACTTGAGGTCGCCGTTCATCGTGTACGCAAACAGCCCGTGCGCCTCAAACGACGCAAACACGAGTTGGCCGTCAGTGACGACCGACGATGAGGCGTAGGTGTTGAGACGGTGGCGATCGTCGTACATCGGGCCGTTGTAGGCCTCGTGTTGCCACAGGATCTTGCCGGTGGTGGCGTCGACCGCGAGTGTGTACAACGCATGGTCGTAATCGACCGCCATGCTGTCCGGATTGACATATCCGGGCTTCATGTCGAACCCCAGATGATCCGGCGCCTTGCGGCCGGGCACATGTTTCCCCTGAATCGACGTCGTCAGAAAGATGTGATTGCCCCAGACGATGGGGGATGAATGGCCGCGTCCGGGAATCGGCGTTTTCCACGCGATGTTTTCGGTTTGTGACCAGGTGTCCTGATACGTGCCTGTCGCCCGGCCCTGTCCATTGGGACCCCGCCACTGCGCCCAATGCGGGTTGTGCGTGGCGTCGGTGGTGTAGGTGGCGTAGGTGGTGGGGGCGAGCAGGGCAATCGTCGCCAGGGCGCCCGCCAGCACGACTGGTGGGCGGCGCATCAGCGAGGCTCCTTGCCCAGCGCGTTCATGACCGCCTTGACGAGATCCTCCGGACAGTCATGGATGCCCGCGTCCTTGCAGGCAAGCTGACCGGCGATGATCGTGTCGCGATACTGAATAAGGAACGTCGCGCAGGTCGTGCAGCCGTCGATGTGCGCATCAAAGCCGGCCTTGACGTCGGCCGGCAACGTCTCCTCGAAGTATTCGAGCAGGAATTCCGAGACTTCGCGGCAACAGAGGTCCGTCATGCGTGGGCTCCCGCCAGATGAGGCGCAATCAAGGTGCGCAGGGCCAGGCGCCCGCGATGCAGGCGAATCTTTACGGCGTTGGGCGTGGTGTTGACGACTTTGGCCGTCTCTTCGGTGGAGAGGCCTTCGATGTCGCGCAGCAACACGACGGTGCGGTAGGTCTCAGGCAATTCCTCGATGGCCTTGCGCACCATGGCCGCCGTTTCCTGACGCGACAGCGCCACGTCCACCGGCTCGGTCCACGACGGGTACTGTTCGGCGTGTTTGTCGTCGGGCAGGAACCGCGGCAGGTAGTCGTTAATCGGCTCCTCCGGCTTGCGGCGTCTCGTGCGCAGTTTCATCAGCGACGCATTGACGACAATCGAATGCAGCCAGGTGGAAATTTTGGAGCCGCCCTTGAACGAGGCGCGGGATCGATACGCGTTGATGAACGCCTCCTGCACCGCGTCACGCGCGTCTTCTTCGTCGTGGAGCATCCGCCGGGCCACCGCCAGCAGGCGGCCGCCGTACGTACGCACCAGCGTTTCGAATACCTGTTCGTCTCCGGACTTCAGGCCCTCGACCAGCTCGGATTCTTCCATCGATGAGGGAAGGGTAACACACGGGCGCGGAGGGCGTCCGCCACCCCGGAAAGCTGATTCGTCCGCGCCACATCACACTCGTCACATTCCACGATCGATGCCGGTGTGTGCTCCGTCCCTCTCTGCAGGGAGTTGCACATGCACAACATGCGTCGAGTGTGGGCCAGTGGTGTCTGTCTGCTCGTCATCGCGTCAGCGACACTGCTGGCGAATCCGATGACACGCCGTGTGCGTCCGCTTTCGGACCGGGGTGAACGGCTGTTGCAGACGGCGACGGAACTCTCGCCAACGATTGCAGACCTGCTCGACCGTATCGAGCAAAGCGACATCATCGTGCAGGTGGAGTTGAGGTTCAGCTTCGACGTCGCGTTTGCGGTCACACGACTGGTGACCGCGACGCCTCACGCGCGGTACGTGCGCGTGTCCATCAATCCGAGGCAATCACCGCTGCGACGGCTGGAACTGCTCGGGCATGAACTGCAGCACGTGGTCGAGATCGCCGAAGATCCGACGGTGCGCACCCAGGATCAGATGCGGCAATACTTCACGCGTATCGGCCGGCGTCACTCGGCCTCCACCGCGTTTGAAACCGACGCGGCGATTGATGCGGAACTGCAGGTGCGGCGTGAAGTTAATCGCGTCCCGTCAGGGGTGTTGTCACACCTGCGGTAACGCGCATCTGTTCGTCACGCCCGCCGCTGCCGGTCCATGTGGTGAGATCAAATCGCGCGCCGGCAGCCGCCGTATACACGTGAACCACATCCGAGGTCAGCGGCGTAGCTGGCCGAATGACCGGTGCGGGCCCCGTCTGCATGAAGTGCGCGGTCGAGTCGCCCACGACGACGGCCGAGCCGTCAGGGGAGACGAGCACCGCAGTCGCGCGGTCAATGGCAATGGCGCGCGACCGGCCTTCACGGCTCCACCCGTCGTGCAGCAGCCGGGCCATGAACGCGACCGTGCGCCCCAACCGGCCGCGTTCCATCACGTGACTGTCCGTAATCAGTCCGCCCATGTGCGGCAGCGACAGGAACCCGCGGTCCAGTGTCATGTCTTCGTTGAATGGATCGGCCGTGGCCTCAGCCGTGGTGACCGATCCCTTCAGCGCGGCGTAGCTGAACTCGCCGAGAATCGCGAGGCCTGCTGAGGTCCCACCAATGGGCACGCCTCGTTTGGCAGCGGCGTTGATCGCGTCCTCGACAGGGGAGTCCTTGAAGTACGTCACGTACCGGCTTTGATCGCCGCCGGCAAAAAAGATCCCTTCGGCGTTCGTGATCTGCCGGAGCAGCAACGGATCGGTGGCCGCGTCGCGGCTGTGCACCACAAACGACTCAATCGAATCCAGTCCGCCAATCCGCATCGCAAACGGGTGATACCCGTCCGAACCGGATGCGCGGATGATGACGATGTCGCCCCCGCCGGCGCGTTCAAAGAACCAGCGGAACGCATCCGGCTGGTCGGTTCCGCCACCGGCGAGGAGCAGCCCTCCACGTACCGTCGGCGACACATCATCTGGATTCCCCGAGATGTAGCGGTCGTACAACGGTCCTTTCGTGAGTGTGGAGCCCGGCTGCTGTCCGGCAAGGGAGAGCACGCTGCACACGCAGAGAGCGACGATGAACGTGGATCGCATCATTGTGAGTCTCCTCGAGGGGCCATGGCACAGACGCGTGCGCCCAGCACCGGCGACAATCCGGCGCTGTCGGCAAAGTCGGCCAGCCACGCGGGCAACGCAGTGTCAGACTTGACGTCTCTGGCATCCGGCGCGACGCCGGGTGGCAGCGCCTGCACCCACGTGTCCCACCAGGGCGTGATGCCGCGTGCGAGTGGCTCGAGCACGAGCACCGTGGCGCCCCCTTCGGCTGCGCGCTGCAGGCCGTCGAGCAGGCGCGTCCTCGGAGCGGCGTCCAGTTCGTTGATGGACCACCCGGCAATGATGCCCGTGCCGCGAAGATCACGCTGCCGCTGTGTGAGGCGTTCGACTGCGGCAACCGCGTCCATACGTGAGGCACGACCGGATAAACCACACGTGCGCCACGTCCACCTGGCTTCGTCGAGCGCCCAGGGATGGAGGTCGACGCCGTCGATCGTCGGCGCAGGCGCAGGGAGCGACATCGCCCAGGCCGCTGAACAGACGCCGGTGCCACAGCCAAGGTCGAGCAGCCGTGTCAGCGGTGCACGCGAGAGGCCCAATGTGTTGACGGCCGCCTCAACAGTGAGCCAGTGGAGGGGCGCATAAAACAGCGCAAAGGCCGCGCGTTTGCCGGCCGAGTCGAGCGGTGATCGATCCGGCAACTGGCCGCGCCGTTCGAGGTAACGCATCGAGAGCGCGCGTACGGCCCGGGTGAATTCCTGTCGTGTCAGGTTCGCAAGATGTCGCGCGCGCAGCGCTTCGGCGAACGTGTCGGTCACGATCGCGCCTGGGTGTACCGTGACGGCAGCGCGTGCCCGAGCGCAGGGGCGATCGCCCGGGCGGCATCCGACACCATGTCGATCTTCACGCCGGTGTCGACGCCCAGCCCATTGAGCATGTAGAGCAAGTCTTCGGTCGCCAGATTACCTGTGGCACGCGGTGCATACGGGCAACCGCCGAGGCCGCCGGCGGAGGCATCAAAGGTCGCAATGCCGAGGTCCAGGGCGGCCAGCACGTTGGCCAGTGCGGTGCCTCGTGTGTCGTGAAAGTGCAGCGCAATCCTCGACGCCGGAATGATGGTGAGCATCGCCGGCAACATTGCACGCACCTGCCCGGGATGGGCCACGCCAATGGTGTCGCTCACGGCCACCTCGTACACGCCGAGGTCGAGCAGGCGTCGCGTCAGGTCGATCACCCGGTCCTGCGGCACCGCGCCCTCGAAGGGGCAGCCGAAGGACGTCGAGAGGTACCCGCGCACGCGCAACCCGGCATCAATGGCCGCGCGCGTGACCTCGCCGTACGTGACAAAGGACTCGTCGATGCTGCGGTTGGTGTTGCGCCGCGAGAACGTCTCGGAGGCGGCAGCAAAGATGGCCACGTCGGTCACCTGTGCTGCGATGGCGCGTTCCAGGCCCGCCATGTTCGGCACGAGCGCCGAATACCGGGTGTCCGGCCGTCGGCGGATGCGCCGAAACACCTCTTCGGCGTCACTCAGCTGCGGCACCCATTTCGGACTGACAAACGCCGACACCTCAATCTCCCGGAGTCCGGACGCCGTGAGCTGATCGATGAACGCCACCTTGGTGTCGGTCGAGACCGGTGCCGCTTCGTTCTGCAGTCCATCCCTCGGACCAACTTCCACGACGGTGACGGAGGAGGGGAGTCCAGCCATGGGTTACTCCAGGTCGACGAGCACCGTGGAGGGTTGCACGAGTTCACCCTCGCGACAGTGGATTCTGGTCACCGTGCCGGCGCGTGGCGCGCGGATCGGCATTTCCATCTTCATGGCCTCGAGCACAACCAGCGTGTCGCCCTCGGCCACCGAGGCACCCTCCGACGTCATCAGACGGACGACCGTCGCCGACATGGGGGGACGCAGCGCGTCAGCGTCCGCCGTGCCGGCTCTGGCGCGCGCACGTCCCGACGCCACCTGTACCTCAACCGCGCGGCCGTCCACGCCAACCCATGTGACTGCCGGCGTCCGGGCAGCGCACATGCGCACCGGAGTGCCCTCTGCTGTGACCGTCAGCCGGCCATCCTGTCCCCGAGCCACGGCCCAGGCGCCCTCGACGCCGTCAAATCGCACCACGCCCTTGTCGACGTGTGCGACCAATTCGCGTCCGCCAATGGTGATGCGCAGCTGGCGGGCCATCAGAACACCACCTTGCCCATCGTCGCGAACGGATCACGCGCCGGCGCCGTGTCGCCGGTACCCGCGGTGGCGACCGCGCCGGTGGCCGGTCCAACTGCAGCAGCTGCCGCCATGGCGTACAGCAAGTCGTCGGGCAGCGGACCCGTAAACGCATCGAGATGTTCTTCGATGAACCGTGTGTGTGTGTCGCACGCGATCACGCGCGGGTCCTGGAGCAACGCCCGCAGGAACGGAATGTTGTGCCGCAGCCCAAGCACCTCGAAGTCACCGAGCGCGCGCAGCGTGCGCTGCACGGCGGCGTCACGCGTGGCTGCCGACGTCACGAGTTTGGCGATCATCGGGTCGTAGTGCACGGTGATGGCCTGGCCTTCACGCACACCGGCGTCCACGCGAATGCCGGGCCCCTGGGGCTCGCGATAGCGGAGCAGCGGCCCGGTCTGCGGCAGGAACCCCGTGTCCGGATCCTCTGCGTATACACGGCACTCGATGGCATGCCCTCGCAGCGTGAGGTCGTCCTGCCGGAAGGGCAGGTGCTCTCCGGCAGCGACGAGCAACTGTGTGCGCACCAGATCAACGCCGGTCACTTCTTCCGTGATTGGATGTTCCACCTGGAGGCGCGTGTTCATTTCGAGGAAGTAGAACTCGTCGCCGGCCAGCAGGAACTCAATCGTCCCCGCATTTTCGTACCCGACGGCCTGCGCCGCAGCCACCGCGGCTCGCGTCATCCGCTCCCGCACCGCCGCCGTGACCGTCGGCCCCGGCGCTTCTTCAATGACCTTCTGATGCCGCCGCTGCAGCGTGCAGTCGCGCTCGAACAGGTGGACGACGTTGCCGTGGCGGTCGGCCATGACCTGCACTTCAATGTGCCGCGGCCGTTCGATCAGGCGTTCGACATACACCGACCCATCGGCAAACGACCGCAGCGCTTCGCGTGAGGCCGCGCCGATGGCTTCTTCGGCTTCGTCGGCCGACCGCACGATCCGCATGCCTTTACCGCCGCCGCCGGCCGTCGCCTTGAGCAGCACGGGAAAACCTACACGCGCCATCGCGGCCGCCACAACGGAGGGTTCCTGCGACGCGGGCGTTTCGCCTGGGACGACGGGCACACCGGCTGCCGAGACGGCGGCACGTGCGGCCGTCTTGGATCCCATGGTCTCGATCACACGCGCCGACGGGCCGATGAAGGTCAGGCCGGCGTCCACACACGCCGCGGCAAACCGGGCGTTCTCGGAGAGAAAGCCGTAGCCGGGGTGCACGGCATCAGCGCCCGTGCGCTTCGCGGCGTCAAGCAACGCTTCGACGCGCAGGTAACTGTGTGCGGCCGGCGCCGGACCGATGGCAATCGCGTCGTCGGCCAGCTGCACGTGCGGCGCATCGGCATCGGCATCGGAGTACACCGCGGTCGTGCGGATACCAAGTTCGCGGCAGGCACGAATGATACGGACGGCAATTTCGCCGCGATTGGCGATCAGGACGCGGCGCATCACGACTGCCACGCCGGCGCGCGTTTATCGAGAAACGCGCGCATGCCTTCCTGTCCCTCCGGGGACACCCGCTGGTCGGCAATCGCCTGCACGGTGCGATCAAGCACGTCGGCAGGCAGGCGCCCAGCGACATCACGCAAGAGCGCCTTGGTGGCCGCAATGGCCGACGGGGCCGCCTTGAGAAACTGCTGTACGTACCGGTCCACCGTGAGATCCAGACGGTCTGGTGACACGACATCGTGGACAAGCCCGATGTTCCGTGCCGTGGCGGCGGGAAAGCGGGCGCCGCTGAGGCACCATTCCCGCGCGGCCGAGAGTCCAATCTTGCGCACGACGTACGGCGAGATCATCGCGGGCAGGATGCCGAGCACCACTTCCGTGAAGCCGAACATCGCATCCTCCGCGGCCACCACCACGTCGCACACGGCAGCGAGGCCCGCACCGCCACCGAGCGCCGCGCCATGCACCCGGCCGATGAGCGGTACGGGCAGCTGGTCCAGCGCGAGAAACAGGCGCGCCGCTGTCGTGGCGTCCGCCAGGTTTTCCTCGCGGGTGTACGCCGCCATCTTCGACATCCACTGCAGGTCGGCGCCGGCACAAAACGACGCGCCCGCGCCGCGCAACACCACGACGCGCACGGACCCATCGCTGGGCACGGACGCCGCCCACGCCGACAGTTCGGCAATCAGCGTCTCGTTGAACGCGTTGCGCACCTGCGGCCGGTTGAGTGTGACCGTGGTCACCACGCCGGGAGTGACGGTGATTGTTACCATCATCTACATCCTGAAGATGCCGAATCGGGCATCGGGCACCGGTGCGTTCCAGGCCGCCGAAATGCCCAGCGCCAGCGCCTCGCGCGTTCTGGCCGGATCCAGCACCCCGTCATCCCACAGCCGCGCCGTGGAGTAGTAGGGCGACCCTTCGTGGTCGTACTTCTGCAGGATGGGCGTCTTGAGTGCCGACTCCTCCTCGGCGCTGAACGCCTTGCCTTCACGCGCCAACTGGTCACGTTTTACTGTCGCCAGCACCGACGCCGCCTGTTCACCACCCATCACCGAGATGCGGCTGTTGGGCCACATCCACAGCAGGCGTGGCTCATACGCGCGGCCGCACATCCCGTAGTTGCCCGCGCCAAACGATCCCCCAATCACCACCGTGAACTTGGGCACCACCGAGTTGGCCACCGCGTGCACCATCTTGGCGCCGTCCTTCGCGATACCCCCGCGTTCGTATTGCGACCCCACCATGAATCCGGTGATGTTCTGCAGGAAGATCAGCGGCACCTTGCGCAGGTTGCACATCTCCACGAAGTGCGTGACCTTGAGCGCCGACTCCGAGAACAACACGCCGTTGTTGGCGACGATGCCGACGAGGAATCCGTGCAGGCGCGCAAACCCGGTCACCACCGTCGTGGCATACCGCGCCTTGAATTCATCAAAACGTGACCCGTCCACCATGCGTGTTATCACTTCGCGCACGTCGTACGGATGCCGCGGATCGATGTTCACCACCCCGTACAACTCGCTCGGGTCGTACCGCGGCGGCTCCGGCGTCGTCATGTCGGCCGGCAGCGACTTCGTGGTGTGCAGCGTCGACACGATGGTGCGCGCCAACTGCAGCGCATGTTCATCATCGTCAGCCAGGTAGTCGGCGACGCCGGAGAGGCGCGTGTGGACATCGGCGCCGCCCAGGTCTTCGGCGCTCACGTCTTCGCCGGTTGCGGCCTTTACGAGGGGTGGACCACCGAGAAAAATCGTGCCTGTGCCTTTGACGATGACGGTTTGGTCGGACATGGCCGGCACGTACGCGCCGCCGGCCGTGCAGGAGCCCATGACGATCGCGATCTGCGGGATACGTTCGGCCGACATCCGGGCCTGGTTGTAGAAAATCCGTCCGAAGTGATCGCGGTCGGGAAAGACATCGGCCTGCAGCGGCAGGAAGGCGCCGCCGGAGTCCACGAGATACACGCAGGGGAGCCGGTTTTCCAAGGCGACCTGCTGCGCACGCAGGTGTTTCTTGACCGTCATCGGGTAATACGTGCCGCCCTTGACCGTCGCGTCGTTGGCGACAATCATCACGTCCCGGCCCGACACCCGGCCGATGCCCGTCACGATGCCGGCAGAGGGTGCGTCGTTGTCGTAGAGGTCCCAGGCCGCCAGCGGCGAGAGTTCGAGGAACGGCGTGTCTTCGTCGAGGAGTTTTTCGATGCGTTCGCGCACCGGCAGTTTGCCCTGCTCGCGGTGACGGGCGAGATACCGGGGACCGCCACCTTCGCGGACCTGGGCCGTGCGGGCAGTGAGATCGTCGAGCAGGGCCCGCATCCGATCACGATTGGCGGCAAACTCCGGGGAGTTTGTCTTGACGTGGCTGGCAAGGACGTCCATGACCGGTTCATTATCGCGGATGTGGAGCAGCGTCCGGGATTAGAATCCGAATGTGAGCGATCGAACGACCATTCTGCTGTGTGCCTTGGCCGGGGCGGTGCTGGGTGGGGCTGCCGGGTACCTCATGTTCACTGATGACGGGCGGCGGCTGCGAGACGACCTGGAGCCGCGGCTGACCGACCTGGTGACCGAATTCGAAAAGGCCCGGGCGGCCCTGGCGCCCGAACCTGCAGCCCGTGCCGATGTCCGACCTTTCGGCCGGTGATCAGGCGCGCAGCTCGCGCCTGCACCGGTTCGTGCGTCGGCACGCGCGGAGCCTGCGGCTGGGGCGCGACGCGATCTGGCGTGGTGTCATCGAGTTTCACCATTCCGCAAACCTGACGTACGCCGCCTCCATCGCGTATTACGCCCTGCTGTCCATCTTTCCGTTTTCACTGCTGGTGCTGACGGTCAGCGGCCGCATCACCGTCGGCGAAAACGGATCGACGCTGCTGCAGGTCATTGCCTCGGCCATGCCGGGACGGGTCGACTTCCTCGGACAGATCGAGACGTTGTCGGCCAGCGCGCTGGAACTCAGCACCGCCGGCACGGTGTTGCTGCTGTGGGCGTCGATGGGGGTGTTTGGCGCCGTGACGTCCGCGGTCAACCACGCCTGGGGCGTGGAGCAGCCGCCCGGCTTCTTCAAACACAAGCTCATTGCGTTTGTGATGATGCTGGCGGCAGGCCTGCTGATGGTGACGGCGTTGATTCTGATGTCGGCCGCCCATATCGCCGACACGATTTTCTTCGCCCAGCTGTCGGCGAAGTTTCCGCTGCTGGACTGGCTACGCGCGTTTGTGGTGCATAACGCGCCGATGCCCCTGTTTGTGCTGGTCGTGGCCCTGATCTACTACTACGCGCCCAATGCAAAGGTCCGCATGCGGGATGTGTGGGTAGGGGCGCTGGCGGCGGGCATCCTCTGGCGTCTGGCGTTTGCGCTGTTCTCCTGGTATTTGGGCGACCTGTCCCGATTCCAGAGCGTCCACGGATCGATCACCACCGTCATCGCGTTCTTGCTGTGGGTGTATCTGTCGGCGGTCGTGCTCCTGTATGGAGCGGAGGTCTCTGCCGCCTACGCGCGACTCCGCAAACATCTTCCGCAGGAAGCCCCGGCCGCGCCTGCGCGAGAATAGGGACAGGAGTCCCGCATGCCCAATCGCCTTCAGCACGAGCGAAGTCCGTACCTCCTGCAACACGCCAACAACCCCGTGGACTGGTATCCCTGGGGCGAGGAGGCGTTTGCGCGTGCGCGCGCCGAGCAGAAACCCATCTTTCTGTCGATTGGATATTCCACCTGCCACTGGTGCCACGTGATGGAGCACGAGTCGTTTGAGGATGCGATTCTCGCCGACGTGCTCAACCAGCACTTCATCTCGATCAAGGTCGACCGCGAGGAACGTCCCGACATCGATCGCGTGTACATGACATTTGTGCAGGCCACCACCGGCGCGGGTGGCTGGCCGATGAGCGTCTTCCTCACGCCGGATCGCAAACCCTTCTTCGGCGGCACCTACTTTCCGCCCGTGCCCCGCTGGGGACAGCGCAGTTTTGGCGAAGTGTTGAACCACGTGCAGCGGGCGTGGGCCGACAATGCGGCTGCGGTGGTGGCGTCCGCCGATCGGATCGTGGACCAGCTGCGCGATCACGTCTCGCCGGGCGAACCGATCACGGCGCCGGTCGCCGGACCGGAGGCGATCCCCGCAGCCATCGACCAGTTCGTGTCGGCGTATGACCGGCGGCATGGCGGCTTTGGCGGCGCGCCGAAATTCCCGCGACCCTCGGAACTGTTGTGTCTGCTTGACGGCTGGGCGCTGACCCATCGCCACGAAGCGCGGCAGATGGTGGCCGACACGCTGAAGGCCATGTCGCTGGGCGGGATGCACGACCACATCGGCGGCGGTTATCACCGTTACTCGGTGGATGCCGAGTGGCGTGTCCCGCACTTCGAAAAGATGCTCTACGACCAGGCGCAGCTGGTACTCGCGCTGGTGACGACGACCCAGGTCACGGGTGACGGCTTCTTCGCCACGATGGCCGAAGACACGCTCGACTACGTGGCCTCCGACCTCTCGTCTGCCGACGGCGCGTTCCTGTCGGCCGAAGACGCTGACTCGCTGGTGCCGGGCGGAACCGAGAAGAAGGAAGGTGCGTTCTACGTCTTCTCCGGCGCCGACATCGATCGCTGGTTTGGCGCCGACGCCCCCATTGTCCGTCGTCGTCTTGGCATCGAGGACGGGGGCAATGCCCCGCAGGATCCCCACGGCGAGTTTGTCGGCCAGAACATCCCCTATGTGGCGCAGTCGGTGGAAGAGATTGCCGCCCGCACGGGCCGGAGTGATGACGATGTGTTGCGGGTGATTACGGGGATGCGTCAGCGGTTGTATGAGGAGAGAGCCGCGCGTCCGCGGCCGCATCTCGACGACAAGGTGATCAGCGCATGGAACGGCCTGATGATCGCGGCCGCAGCGACCGCCGGTCGGGTGCTTGTCGACAGCCCTCGTCGTCAGGAGTGGACCGATGCGGCTGTGCGGGCGGCCACTGCTGTTCGCGCGACGTTATGGCGGGAGGACAGCCGGACGCACCTGCGCCGGTATCGAGACAACGAGGCGGCCATCGACGGGTTCTGCGAAGACTACGCCTGTATGGCGTGGGGACTGGTCGAGCTGTTCCAGGCGACGGCAGATCCGCAGTGGCTCACGTGGGCGCGCGCGCTGGTGGACGAGGCCGTGGTGCGGTTCTTCGATGAGACGGATGCCGGATGGTTCAGCACCGATGGGCGGGACCAGACCGTGCTGCTGCGTGTGAAGGAAGACTACGACGGCGCCGAGCCGGCAGCCGCGTCGGTGATGGTGCGTGTGCTGCTGCAGCTGGCGCAGCTCACGGGTGAAGGGCGTTACGCCGACCTGGCGCAGCGATCGCTCGAGCGCTACGGTCCTGAACTGGGTCGCGTGGCGCGAGTGATGCCGCTGATGATCTCCAACGTCGCCCGCTGGCACGCCCCGCACGTGCAGGTGGTGATCGTCGGCGAGCCGGGCACTGAACGTGACGCACTCGAACGCGAACTCGCGTCCCGGCATCTGCCCGGCGGTGTGAGCCTTGTCGTGGCACCCGGCACCGAGCAGGAGCGCCTGGCCGCCACGTTGCCCTGGATCGGCGCGATGGCTTCTGGACGGGAGACAGCCGCAGGGCGGGGCTTCAGCCCCGCCGCGTACGTCTGCCGCAACTTCACCTGCCAGGCCCCGGTGACCGAACCCGCGGCGCTGGCGGCGCTGCTGGACGAAGCCGCCGCTCCCAGGACCTTGTTGTGATCACGCTCGAGTCGCGCCACGACGGCGCGCTGCTCGCCCTGACGTTTGCCGAAGCCAAGGGCAATCTGCTCACCGAAGCCTTGGTGCGTGACTGGAGGCGGGTGCTCGCAGACCTTCGAGAGCCCACCCGCGCGCGTCACGTCAAGCTGCTGACCATTACGGGCGACGGCGCCGACTTCAGCTTTGGCGCCAGCATCGTGGAACATGCGCCCGATCGCATCGCCGGCGCGTTGCCCGACTTCAACGCGTTCATTCTCGATCTGCTGCAGTTGCCGATGCCGACCGCCGCGCTGGTGCGCGGCCGATGCCTGGGCGGCGGACTCGAGGTCGCGCTGGCCTGTGACTTCATCTTTGCGGAGGAACGCGCCTCCATTGGCCTGCCGGAAGTCCAGATCGGCGCGTTTGCGCCCATCGCCAGCGTGTTGTTGCCCGCGCGCATCGGCGCGGCGAGAGCCACCTCGGCGTTGCTGACCGGCCGCATCCGATCCGCGCAGCAGTGGCACGCCGACGGGCTCGTGGAAGCCGTGTGGCCGGACGCCGACATGGACACCGAGGTTGATCAGTGGTTCCAGTCGTCGCTCGGCAAGCTCTCCGCCGAAGCCCTGCGCCACGCGGTCATCGCGGCTCGCCGCGATACGCTCGCCGCCGCCACCGCCGGCCTCCCCGAGACCGGACGCCTCTATCTGGACTCGCTCGCACGGACTTACGATGCGGCGGAAGGTGTCTCGGCGTTTCTCAACAAACGTCCGCCCGCCTGGCGGGACGAGTGATCGGGTCCGACGGGTCCATCGGGTCCGACGGGTCCTACAGGTGCAGATGTTCTGACAGAAACGTGACGAGCGCGTCCGCAAGCGTGGCCGAGAACGACGTGCGGGACGCGGCAGAGTCGCGCACCCCGGTGTAGTGACTTTCGATCTGGAGTCCCGGCAGCATCAGTGTGTGGCGGCTGGTGCTGTATCCGCCATTGAAGTACGGGTCAGGGCCGGGACCTGGCATTGAGGGGCTGGGCACCGAGGGCACACGTCCTTCCAGCAGGCCACCCAGCGACCGGGGGCCTCGCAGCAGTGCTGACGACGACAGGGACGTGGCGCCCGTCATCAGACGCAGGCTGCTCGACGCCAGCGCGCCGATGGCATCGAGGTGTGCGTCCGGCTGGTTGAGGGTGTCAATCGACAGCAGGTAGCCAAGTTCCAGGCGAGCAATCGGATGACCGTGGCCGTGCAGGTCGATGTAGACGCCGGTGCCCGACCGCTGGCGCACCGCGTTGGTCGCCTGCTCGATGAAGGCGTGATATTCCTCCCACGCGCGGGTGGCCTCCGCGTTGCCTTGTGCCGCCTCCACCACTTCACGGTTGGCGTCCAGCTTGGTGCGCCGCAGGTGCACGATGACCAGGTGCGGCGTGCGGCCCGTCCGTACGCGCAGGGCATCCGCAAGCGCGCGGCCCAGCTCCACGGTGTTCGTATCCGTCACCGTCGTCCCTACGGTGCGATTGGGAATGGAGGCCGGCGTCAGCGCGCCGCCATGTGGCACGGAGATCACAACGGGCAGATCGCCGGGCGCGTATTCGATGTAGTTGGACGTGCCAAAACACGTGGCGCCCACGGTGCCCGCACACACGGCCGGGACGGGCGGGGCTGGTGAGCCGGTGCCGGGAGCCGTTGGTGTCGATCCACCGCCGCACCCCAGCGCAAGGCTGGCGGTGACGGTCAGGACCAGCCCGCGAATACGCATGGGCGCCGATCGTGGCATGGTGCGGCCGCGCTGTCCACCGCCGCAACCCCTGTGCGGAATCACACGCGCTTGACGTCGGCGCGTGTTGCGGAGAGCATCGACACAGAGGGGGCGAGATGCAGAGAGTGCAACGTTGGGCGTGGGTGAGTGGACTGGCGGTGATGATTGCCGCCGGCTCCGGGCTGGGCGCACGTGCGCAAGCGCCGGCCACTTCACCGCTGATCTCCACCGAGCAGGTGGCCACACTCCTGGGGCAGCCGCAGGTGGTGCTGCTGCATGTGGGACCGGCGCAGGCCTACGAAGGCCGGCATCTGCCCGGCGCGCGTCTGGTGTCCACGGCCGACGTCAGCGTGACCGGCAACCTGCCCGACGGCACGACGCTGAATCTGCAACTGCCCGACGCCGAGACGCTCAAGGGACAACTGGAAGCGCTTGGCATCTCTGACGACTCACAGATCGTCGTGTACGCGGCCGCTCCGGGCGTGACCGCGAGCGCCACGCGCATCATGGCCACGCTCTACGCCGCCGGCCTGGGTGACCGCAGTCAGCTGATGGATGGCGGGCTCACCAAATGGGCCGCCGAAAACCGCGCGACAACCGCCGACGTGCCCGAGCCGAGGACCGGCACGCTGCGGCCGCTCGAGATGCGTCCGCTTGTGGTCGAGGCTGAAGAGGTGCAGGCGCGAATGGGCGCCGCGGGCACCACGATCGTGGACGCGCGCACACCAGCGTTCTACAGCGGCGCATCGACCGGCGGCAGCCAGCAAAATCCCCACAAGACCGGGCATATCACTGGCGCGGTGAACGTCCCGTTTTCGTCGCTGTACGACGCCCAGGGCCAGTTCCGCTCTGTCGACCAGCTGCGCGCGGCATTCGTGAATGCCGGCGTCAAGCCCGGCGATCAGGTCATCGCCTACTGCCACATCGGACAACAGGCCACCGTGGCCGTCTTCGCCGCGCGCCTGGCCGGCTTCGACGTGCGGCTCTACGACGGTTCGTTTGAAGACTGGTCCAAACGCGACGGCGCAACGACGATCAAGAAGTAGTGCGAAGTGCGAAGTGCGAAGTGCGAAGTGCGAAGTGCGAAGTGCGAAGTGCGAAGTGCGAAGTGCGAAGTGCGAAGTGCGAAGTGCGAAGTGCGAAGTGCGAAGTGCGAAGTGCGAA
>BTVE01000091.1:0-16464 GCA_045862915.1 Acidimicrobiia bacterium | reverse complement strand
GATCAGCGCGCCACCGGAGCGCAGGAATCCCTCCTTGTCGGCGTCCAGGATGGCCACCAGCGACACTTCAGGGAGGTCCAGGCCCTCACGCAGCAGATTGATGCCCACCAACACGTCAAATGTCCCCAATCGAAGGTCGCGCAAGATCTCCACGCGCTCCAGCGTGTCGATATCCGAGTGCAAGTAACGTACCTTGACGCCAAGGTCCTGGTAGTACTGCGTCAAGTCCTCGGCCATGCGTTTAGTGAGCACGGTGACGAGCACGCGCTCGTTTCTACCCACGACCTCGCGGATTTCCGCCAGCAGGTCATCCACCTGACCACTGACGGGGCGCACGTCGATCTGCGGGTCCACCAGACCGGTCGGCCGGATGATCTGCTCGACGATCACCCCGCCGGCATGGCGGAGTTCGTACGGGCCCGGAGTGGCACTGACGTACACCACCTGTGGTCGCCGCGCTTCCCATTCTTCGAAAGACAGCGGCCGGTTGTCGAGGGCCGACGGGAGCCGGAAGCCGTACTCCACCAGCACTTCCTTGCGGGAACGGTCACCGTGGTACATGCCGCGGACCTGCGGAACGGTCTGATGGCTTTCATCAACGATGAGCAGCGCATCCTCCGGCAGATAGTCGAGGAGCGTCGGCGGCGGTTCCCCGGGCTGGCGGCCGGACAGATGCCGCGAGTAGTTCTCGATGCCGTGGCAATAGCCGATCTCCTTCATCATCTCGAGGTCGAACATCGTGCGTTGATGCAGGCGTGAGGCCTCGAGGACACGGCCGGCCCGTTCAAGCTCGGTGAGCCGATCGCGCAACTCTTCCTTGATGCGTTCGACGGCTTCGAGCGTCCGCGAACGCGGTGTGACGAAGTGCGATTTCGGAAACACCGACAAGCGGTCGTGCCTGCGCACCTCGCGGCCGGTGAGCGGATCAAAGGTGATCAGCGCATCCACTTCGTCGCCGAAGAACTCGATACGAAAGCCGATGTCTTCGTAGGAGGGATACACCTCGACAATGTCGCCACGCACGCGGAAGGTGCCGCGTGTGAAGTCATGGTCGTTGCGTTCGTACTGGATTTCCACCAGCCGTCGCAGCAACTGGTCGCGGCCCGTCTGCTCGCCGCGATGGATCTCCACGACGAGACCAAAATACGCCTCTGGGGAACCGAGGCCGTAGATGCACGAGACACTGGCCACGACGAGGACATCGCGCCGCTCGAACAACGACCGTGTCGCCGACAGCCGCAGGCGGTCGATCTCCTCGTTGATGATCGACTCCTTCTCGATGTAGGAGTCGGTCGCCGGCATGTAGGCCTCCGGCTGGTAGTAGTCGTAGTAGCTGACGAAGTACTCGACCGCGTTCTCCGGAAAGAAGCGCCGGAACTCCTGGAACAGCTGGGCAGCCAGGGTCTTGTTGTGCACCATGACCAGCGTCGGGCGGTTCACGGTGGCCACGACCTGGGCCATCGTGAACGTCTTGCCGGACCCGGTGACGCCGAGCAGCACCTGCGCTTCGTCGCCGCGCTCCAGCCCTTCGACCAGTTGCCCGATGGCGCGCGGCTGATCGCCTCTCAGCTCGAAGTCGGACTGCAGGTGAAATCGGTCGGTCGCGGAGGGCACGCCCCCAGCTTACCGCACCGGTGCGTAGTAGCCCGGACGGGTCCGGACCTTGACCCCGCGGACGTCCGGAGCGGTGACTTTGACCTGAACTTTGCGCCAGCGGCCATCCCGTGTGCTGTCAGCGGGCACATAGCCGATCGTGTACCGCGCGTTCAATTCGTCGAGGATGCGGGTGTAAAACTTGTCGAGGTCGCCTTTGACCGTCGGGTAAAACGCGGCGCCGCCCGTCTGGGCAGCGACGTCGTTCATCCGCATCTGGTTGATGACCCGTTCGTTGCCGATCTGGTTCTCGGTGTATCCGATGACGTACACCATGACCTGGCTGATACGCAGCATCTCGATCATCTCGCCGAAGTTCAGTTCGCTGCGCGAGTCGCCCCCATCGGTGTACATCAGCAGCACCTTCTGACCGTCCTGGTCCTGCACCGAGGCGAGGTACAGCCCCACGGCGTCGTACAGCGCCGTCCAGCCTTCGGCCTCGTTGTCGCGAATACGTTCAAAGAGCGTTGGATAACTCGGCGGCTCGAACCTCGAGGTGCGGATGCGCGTGGCGAAATCGACAAACGTGACGTCCCGCGCTTCGTCCAGGGTGTTGATGAACTTGATGACGGCAGACATCGCCTGCGGCAGGTCTTTCTCCATGCTCCCGCTGGTGTCGAGCAGCAGACCCAGGTGCAGCGGCACGTCGGGCGTGGCGCCCACCGCAAAGTAGGAAATCTCCTGCGGCTTGCCGTCCTCCAGGACCTGGAATTGATCCTTCTGCAGGCCATGGACGAGTGTGTCGCCGCGCCCGGTGACCGTCACGGGCAGCAGCACCACGTTGGCGCCGGATCGGAACACCTGCTGGGCGTCAAGCGCCACCAGGCAGACTCCGACGAGCAGCGCCCCGAGCGCCACACGACGACTGGCCTCGTTGGTCCACTTCATCGGCGATGTGTCTGGTCCCGAACGCCCATGATAGCAACGCATGACCATTCTGGCGCGTATAATACGGTGTTGCGCCATGCAGAATGACGCCCTGCGATCGAGGGCCAATTGAGAGCGCTCGCCGTCTGTCAGGATGAGCTGATCATCCGGACGTTACATCAGGCGCTCTCGGGCCCGCTGGACCTCGAGTTTCTGGTCGAAAGTCGTCCTCTGGCCCGACGTCTCGTTGACGATGACATTGCGGCGACGGTGGCAGACCCGAAGCGGATGGATTCCTACCTCCGCGCTGACCTCTCCCCGTCCACCTGTGTCCTGATCGAAGACAACGGCAAACGCTCCCTCAAGCGGATCGTCTCGGCCGTCCGTGATGCGGGCGGCAGTCTCATCTACATCCTGCACGTGGGCATCAAGCCCGGGCAGCGCAAGAACTACGAAGACCTGCAGGCCCTGGTGCCGGAACTCACACACCTGGACCTCGCGGAGCTGGCGGGCGGCGCGCTGCACACCGAACTGGACCGCGCCATCACCCGGGCGCGCGTGCAGCAGTATCAGCGCTACTTCGCGGACGCCGACAAGGTCCTCATCCTCCTGCACAACGAACCCGACCCGGACGCCCTGGCCGCGGGGCTGGCCCTGCGCACCGTGCTCAAGCGCAAGAGCACCACCGCGATCATCGGCGCCATGCAGGGCGTGACACGTCCTGAGAACCTGCGGATGGCCGACCTGCTCGACATTCACGTCGAAACGGTGACACCGGCCGACTTCGCCTCGTTTGATCGCATCGCAACGGTCGACGTCCAGCCCCACTACTTTCCAGGGCTGCTGCCCCGGGTGGACCTCGTCATCGATCACCACCCCGAGCAGACGGGCTACACCACGGTGTTCAAGGACATCCGGCCGGAGTTTGGCTCCACGTGTACGATCCTCACCGAACACCTCCGGGCGGTGGACGTGAACATCTCGGAACGCACCGCGACCGCGATGTTGTACGCGATCAAGTCCGATACATTGTTTTTTGCGCGGCACACGAACCGGTCGGACCTCGAAGCCTTCACGTTCCTGTATCCGCTGGCGGATGCGGCCCTCATCCGGAAGATGGAAGGCGCCGAGATCACACTCGAGCGGCTCGAACACGTGACGCGCGCCCTGTCCACGAGCCGGCTGCGCAACCAGGTGTTTTCCGCCTTTGTTGGTGAGACATCACGCGAAGACTTCATCCCCTACACCGCTGACTTCATGCTCCAGGTCGAAGGGGTCAAGTGGGCGATCGTGTCCGGCATCGTGGGCGGCCACCTGATCGTGAGCGTGCGCAATCTTGGCTACTCGCGCAACGCCGGGGAATTCGTGAAGTCCAACTTCGGCGACATCGGCAGCGCCGGGGGGCACCGCGCGCTCGCAAAAGCCGTCGTGCCGGCAGATCGTTTCTTCGGCAAGTTCGGACATCTGTCAGGCGTGGGCATCGCCGCGCGTATCGGGGAGCTGGCGGAGCAATTCCTCTCGGATCACCCTGGCGACAGGCCGGACAAGAAACCGATCGAAAAGGCCGCGAAGAGCTGACGTCAGCCCAGCGCCTGCGCCAGGTCGGCGATCAAGTCGTCGGGATCCTCCAGGCCAATCGACAGACGCAACATCCCGCGCGTCACACCCGCCTCCGCCAGCTGCGCATCCGTAAGGCCGTACTGCGAGGTCAGCACGGGGATCGAACACAACGACTCCACGCCTCCCAGGGACGCGGCGCGCTGGAACACCGTGAGGCGATCGTAGGCGCGCACAGCAGCCTCGTAGCCACCGCGCAGATCGATGCAGATCATCGCGCCAAAGCCGCGCATCTGCTGCGACGCCAGCGTATGCTCTGGATGCGAGGCCAGGCCCGGATACAGGACACGCGCGACCCCCGCCTGGCCCTCGAGCCACTCGGCGATTCGCTGGGCGGTGGTGTTCTGTCGCGCCATCCGGACGGCCAGTGTCTTGATGCCGCGGCCCAGCGCATACGCCGAGGCCGGCTCCAGCACACCGCCGAGCAACTTGCGCGCGGGAAGCAGGCGGTCAATCAACGCGCGGCTGCCCACCAGCGCACCCGCGGTGACATCGCTGTGACCATTGAGAAACTTGGTGGCCGAATGCATCACCAGGTCGATGCCCAGCGCCAGCGGCTGCTGATTGACAGGGCTCGCAAAGGTGTTGTCCATCACAGTCGTGACACCACGCGCCCGGCACGCCTCGGCAATCCGGCGAATGTCCAGACACCGCAACGTAGGATTGGTCGGCGACTCGAACCACACCACCCTCGTTGAGGACCGCAGGTGCGTGTGGATGTCGTGCATCTCCTCGAGCGACAGGAACCGTGTCGTGACGCCAAACCTGGCCAACAGTCCCGACATGACCTGCAACGTGCCGCCGTAGATGGAGGACGCACAGATGAGTTCGTCGCCGGCCTGCAACAGACCAAAAAGCGCAGTCGACGTGGCCGCCATGCCTGAGCCGGTGACCATCGCCGCCTCCCCACCTTCCGCGGCGGCAATCTTGGCTTCGGTCGCCTGCACCGTGGGATTGGCGTAGCGCGTGTAGAGGAAGTGCTCCGACCGGCCCTGCTGGAACGCTTCCAGTTCCGCGGCATTCGGAAACACGAACGTGGTGGCAGTGTAGATGGGGGTGGTGACGGGCGCCGCGGCCGCCGGCACCCCTTCTCCCGCGTGGATGATGGCGGTATCGATGTGTCCCTTGCGCATGATGTCTCTCAGCTGTCGATGCGTTCACCGGTGGCAACGACCGGTTCGATGAACTGCCGGTACGCGTCGTCGTACCCCTGGGTCATCAGTTCGCCCAGCGTTCGCATCCGATCGGAGCCTTCGTCGTAGCCACCGGCGAAATCGAACGGGCCGATGGCGTTGTGATCGGGTCGGATGGCAAACACGCCGGAGAAACGGCTGGCGGCCGCGGCCCACGCGTCCTGAAACGCCGCGGTCTCGACCGAGCGCCACGCCTCACCCATCCGGGCGCGGAAGTCTCGGGGACGCGCGCGGAGGTCGTGCGGCAGCGCGGCAGGCGGCGCAGGCGTGACGAGCACGACCTGTTCAACGCCGATGCGCGCCACCTCATCGATGAGACGGCCGACGATCTCGGGCCGGTCGGTCCACCGATGGCGCTCGCCGCGCCAATACCCGGCCAGCGGCCATTCCATGTCGTGGGGTTCACACGCGGTGGGCACACGCAGGCTGCCGATGAGCGCGTCCGCCAGCAGGCCACGCTCCGCGTCCCCGGCCTGCGCCAGTTCAATCGCCTCTGCGTCGCGCGGCCCCGCACCCACACGACGCGCCTGAAATGCCGCCTGCCACTGCGGAGCCACGACCCCCACCGTGACGTCCCGCCGGGCATCGAGATCGTGCACGCCGACCAGCAATTCGCGGAATCCGGGCTGACCGAAGTTGTCGGCCACCATCTCGACGAAGCGGCGGCCGACATCGCCACGCTGCGGTGGCACGGCGGCCGACCCTCCCGGTGTCAGCCGCCACGCGTGTTCAAGCGCGACACGTTCGGCGTCGGCGCCATCGAGCGGATGGCCGAACAGCGACCACGCCACTGCTCCCCGGGCCCGCCGCTTCGAGGCACGGGCGCCTCTCGCGCGCCACCATGCCACGCCAAGCACGCCCACAACCACCAACAATGCGAGAACCACGAGGCGCGGCACCACGGTCGGCAGGACCGGCGGGTCAAACAACCAGCCAATCGTGGCTGAGTACGCTGCGATCAGGCGTTCAGCCGTGGCGGGAAACCCGGCAAGCCCGGCCAGCATGCTCAGCGCATACACGCCGGTCGCCGCCAGAATGACCAGCAGCGGCGCGGCCATCAGTGCACACGCCACCAGCAGCGCGACCGCGCCGACGCGCAGGGCGCGCCGCCAGCGATACGCGCCCGCCAGCCGCGGGTCGGTCCACGGGCCCTCAGGACTCCAGAGCCGCCCGCCGGTATCCACTGCGCCGCCCATCGCACCGAGCACGCCGGCGCCATGTGCGGCAACCACATCAATCTTGATGCCGGCCTCGGCGAGCGCGCGCAACACACCCGCGTGATACGCCCCTGCCGTGCCGGCACCGCACAGGACCAGGGCAGTCCGAAGTCGGGGCGCGTAAGACGGCAGGGCCACGGCTGGTCGCTACTCTTCGTCGTGAATCGTCTGCAGGCGCACGATCTCGAATGTGCGCTGACCGGCCGGCGTAGTGACCTTCACCTCGTCGCCGTCTTCTTTGCCCACCAGGGACCGGCCAATCGGCGACGCCACGGAAATCAGGCCCTTGTCGGAATCCGCGTCTTCCGGCATGACCAGTTCGTACGTGAACTCGCGGCCGTTCTCCACCAGCGTCAGACGGGACCCGAAGCCCGCGCGATCCGCAGGAATCTTGTCCATGTTGAGCAGCTGGATCTCCGAGACCCGCTTGCGCAGCATCGAAATGCGCGACTCCACGAATCGCTGGCGCTCCTTGGCCGCCGCATATTCGGCGTTCTCGCGGAGGTCCCCCAGTTCGCGTGCGCGCTGAATCTCCTTGGGCAGTTCGTGCGTCAGTTCGCGGTCGAGCACCGCGATCTCGTCTTCGAACCGCTTGATCAGTCGTGCTTTCATCGTCTGAAAAGTCTATCGCAGGACTACTATCGTTTTGATGCCGCCGCCGCGCCTCACCCGTCGAACCGACCCGATTGTGACCCGCGTCCGAGACGTGGCCCGGGGGCTCACCGACGACCACGAGGTAGTACTGCTCGATGGCCCACACGTCGTGCTCGAGGCTTTGCGCGCCGACCTGCCCCTGGAACTCGTGATTGCATCGGACACGATGCTGGACGCGCAGACACCCGAGATGCGTCAGTTGTGGTCACTGGCAGGCGCGTCCGGCGCAGCTATTTACAGCGCGGCCTCAACGGTCATTGACGCCGTCAGTCCCGTGCGTAGTCCAACGGGAATTGTGGCTCTCGCACGCTGGTCCCCGGGCCCTATCGAGGCGCTGTGGTCCCCTGCCCCGGCCCTCGTGCTCGGGGCCGTGGACGTGCAGGACCCAGGCAACGCCGGCGCCCTCATACGGTGTGCCGACGGACTCGATGCCACCGGCGTGGCCATGATTGGCCAGACTGCCGATCCGGGAAGCTGGAAGGCGCTGCGCGGCGCCATGGGCAGCACGTTCCGCGTGCCGGTCGCACGAACCGATCTGGGCCACCTGCTCGACGACGCTCGCAACGCCGGCGTGCACATCGTGGCAACCGCAGCCCCCACCACGCCACACGCGATGGAACTACGCGCGCTTGACCTCACCCGGCCTACCTTGCTGCTGCTCGGCAACGAAGGTGCCGGTCTGAACGAACAGATCCGGGCGATGGCCGACGCGACGGTCTACGTCGCGATGCGGCCCGGGCTCGACTCCTTCAACGTCTCCGTCACCGCCGGCCTGTTGTTGTATGAGGCCCGTCGTCAACGCGCATGAGCCCCTCACTGTTTGACGACGAGCGGGACGTCAGCAGCGGGCCGGGCACACCGCTCGCCGAACGCATGCGTCCTAGCACACTCGACGAGTACGTCGGCCAGGCCCATCTCGTCGGCCCGGGCCGCCCGCTGCGGCGCGCGCTGGACGCCGGCATCCTGCACTCACTGATCCTGTGGGGGCCGCCGGGCACGGGCAAGACGACGCTCGCGCGTGTGATCGCCCACGCAGGCGGGGCGGAGTTCGCCGCCTTTTCGGCGGTCACGTCGGGGATCAAGGAAATCAAGGAAGTGATTGCGACCGCCGAGCACACGCGCCAGCGCACCGGTCGCCGCACGATCTTCTTCGTCGACGAGATTCACCGGTTCAACAAGGCGCAACAGGACGCCTTCCTGCCTCACATCGAGTCGGGCACGGTTGTTCTCATCGGCGCGACGACCGAGAACCCGTCGTTCGAGGTGAACTCGGCCCTCCTCTCACGGTCAAAGGTGTATGTCCTCGAGCCGCTGACCCAGGACGACATCGTCACCATCCTCCGTCGTGCGCTGACCGACGAAGAACGTGGGCTGGGTGCATTTGGGGTGGATGCCACCGACGATGCGCTGGAGGCGATCGCGCGGCATGCCAACGGTGATGCGCGCGTGGCACTGAACCTGCTCGACCAGGCGGTCACCTCCCTGCCACCGGCAGGCGAACGGCAGCTGACGACGGACGTGCTGACAGCGCTCGTGGATCGCCGAGCGTTGCGGTATGACAAGTCGGGCGACGAACACTTCAACATCATTTCGGCGCTGCACAAGAGTGTGCGCAACAGTGATGCGGACGGTGGGCTGTATTGGCTGGCGCGGATGCTGGAGGCCGGCGAGGACCCGATGTACATTGCGCGTCGGCTGGTCCGCTTCGCGTCGGAGGACATCGGCAATGCCGATCCACGCGCGCTGCAGCTCGCGATTGCGGCCAAGGACGCCACACACTTCCTCGGTATGCCGGAATGCACGACCGCGCTTGCCCAGCTTGTCACCTACCTTGCCGCGGCGCCAAAGAGCAACGCCGTGTACCGCGCCTACGGCGCTGCCAAGGCCGACGCGTTGAAGTCAGAAGCGGCGCCCGTGCCTCTGCACCTGCGTAACGCTCCGACCCGGCTCATGAAGCAGCTCGACTACGGCAAGGGTTATCAATACGCCCACGACAGCGACGACGGCCTGACCGACATGTCGTCATTGCCTGACGTCCTTGCCGGACGGGTGTACTACGAGCCGACCGACCGTGGCCTGGAACCCAAGCTGCGCGAAGCGCTCGATCGCGCGCGGGCGCGCCGCCGCCGGCCTCAGTAGTAGACGATGACCCGGAAATTGCCGGAGTTGTCCTGCAGAAAGTCGTCGTTCACACCAAGGAAAAGCCGCCCGCTGCCCCGCATGCGCAGCGGTCCTTCGTCGTCGCCGATGAAGAAGTAGTCGGTGGAACGGTCGCCAATCTTTCCGATGAGCGCGGCGGCGTTCCGGCTGGGCATCGGCCGGCCGTCGTTGCGCGGAGAGTTTGGTTCGCCCGCAGGGCCATGCCGCCGGTCGCGTCCCCACTGCACACGCCCTGAGGATTCCAGCCAGATCTCCTGGCCGTTCCGCACGTTGATCTCGGTGTCATTCCACGGGAAGTCGCCAGATACGATGACCAGCTTTTCGCGCAGGCCGGACGGGCGCGACGGCCGGGCGGGTTCGTCGAAGCCGCTGCCGCCGCCGCCAAACCGGTCGAACTCGATGCGCAGGATGTCTTCGCGATCGTAGGACCGCACGACCCGGCGGCTGCCGCTTCGCTCCTCGAAGTCCACGGAACGGTCATCGGCGCCCACCAGCGTCCCCTGGATGCGCCGGCCATCACGCAACACCAGTGTGTCGGCGCTGAGCGCCACCCCTGCCACCATCACGAGTACAAGCACCCACCAGCGTCGCATCATCGCCTCCGGGCGGGGATTTTACACCCGAGAGGCACTCCCGCAGGTGACGGCCACCCGCATGTATCGACGCCGCTCCGCAGCCGGCAGCTTTTCGATGGCGTAACGCAACATCGTGCGAGGCATCGTGGCCGCATGGTGATTCAGGAAGGTGGCCAGTGCCTCGGGGTCACGCTGCCCCACTTCGCGCAACATCCAACCCACGGCTTTGTGAATCAGGTCTTCGCGATCGTTCACGAGTTGGGTGGCAATCGCCAGCGCGTCGCCATGATCGTTTCGCCGAATTGTGAAGAACGTCGCGAGCATGGCAATCCGCCGCGACCACAAGTTGCTGGAGCGGGCCAGGCGCAGCAGTGTCGCTCGCCCTCGCCCGTCGAGGTACCGTCCAACGATGTGGGGCGCGGAGGAGTCGATGATGTCCCAGTTGTTCAGGTGACGGATGTTCTTCGGATACAGGCGATAGACGGCGCGCTGGTCGGCAGGCGTCCCCGTCTCGAATTGTCGCACCAGCACGAGCACGGCGAGCAGGCGCGCTTCGTGCCACGGTGACGCCAACAGCTTCTCGACTTGCTCGAGCGGCATCGAGGTGGCCTCGCGTACGATCGTCCGAATCGCGGGCACACGCACGCCGAGGAACCTGTCACCCTCTCCGTATTGACCGCGGCCGGTCTTGAAGAACCACGCGGCCGTGCGGGCGTGCTCCGGCGTGCCGAGCGCCGTGAGTCGCCGAACCGCGGCGGCTGCCGTCACGACGCCTGGCCGAAGCGGCGTTTGGACCGTTCGATGAGGCGCGCGCGTTCTTCGTCACGATTGCGTGGTGGGGCGTTGGTGACCAGGCCGCGAATCAACCGTTCGGCGGCGGCGTGTACTTCTTCGACAGCCTGGTTGAACACCGCCTCGTTGACCTTGGACGGTTTGGCAGCGCCGCTCAGCTTGCGGACGAATTGCAACGCGGACGCGCGGATTTCGTCTTCTGTCGCCGGTGGAGCGAAGTTGGCCAGTGTCCGGATATTCCTACACATCGTCGTACATCCTTCGCAGCAGGCGTATCTGCCCCGCGTGATACAGGTCGTGTGCGGCTGCGCCGGCAATGACCTCCGCGACGGTGAACTTGCCGGCCGAGGTTGGCGCGTCCAGCCGTGAGGGTTCGGTGGCCAGGACCAGCGTCTTTAATGTCGCATGCCAGCGTCGCACCAGATCCAGATCGTCCTGCCACTCGGCTTTCGTCGGCACGACCGAACGCGTAAAGAAGTCCGAACCGGGCAGATCGAACGGCGGCACGTCGACTGTCGCGATCAGCCGGCACACGCGCGACTTCCAGTACGCGCTGTGCACCAGCAGCTCTGCAATGTTGTGCCGGCCTGGCTGCGGCCGCCAGCCAGCCTCTTCCGGTGTGACACCTCGCAGCGAGCCCAGCAGGTTCGGCCCGTGCCACGAGCGGACGTTGAACGCGAGATCGAGCTGATGGGCCAACTGGGCGACCAGTGGATTGATGCGCGTCATCGGCGTCCCTGCCGTCGCACCGTGCCACCCACGACGAGGGCCGCCGAGATGATGAGCAGGTTCTTGATGATGTACTGGCCTTCCATCGTCGGGACGAATGGATAGTGCCCGGGCTGGAAGGTGGCGTACGGCAACATCACGAGCGGCAGGAATGTGCCGACCATCTGCATGAACAGCAGCGCGATGGCGATGCGAAGTGTCGAATGAAACAGGAACGTGACCCCGATGGCCACTTCCCACCAGCCGATCACACTCACCCACTGCTGCGGGCTGAAGAAGGGCATCCACCGCACCGTCGCTTCGACCAGCGGCGCCGCGGGAGAGAGACCAAGCGGCTTGAGCAGGCCGAACCAGATGAAGATGACGGCAAGCGACAGGCGCAGGGCTGGCTCGCCCACACGGCCCATCGCGGCGGAGATACGACGGTCAATGGTGTCGATGACGCCCATCAGAATTCCTTGGCCCAGACGGCCTCCCGCTTCACGGGTCCCCAGTGGCGCGAGTCCGAGGAGTTGTTCCGCTTGTCGCCCATCATGAAGTATTCGTTCTCGCCGAGGGTGATCGGCCCCCACGTGTCGTGCGACTTGCCTTCCGCCGACACGTACGGCTCGTCAATGGCTGCGTCATTGACGAAGATCGTCCCGTCGACCGACGCTATCCGTTCACCCGGCAGCCCAATGACACGTTTGACAAAGTTCTTCGACTCATCGCGCGGGTATCGGAAGGCGACGATGTCCAGGCGGGAGATGCCATCCACGTGTTTGACGAACCAGGCGCGCGAGCCATCAGGCAGGGCCGGCTCCATGGCGTGGCCTTCGATGTTGAGGAGGGAAAACCCGCAGCCCGCCGACACTACTGCCGCGCAGACAATCGCCACAGCGCCAATCGTTCGCGTCATCATGAAAGCAGCCCTCGACTGATGCTACCTCGAAGGCCGAGAGCCAGGGGCATCGTCGGTCATCGCTCGGACTTCCGGATCACGAGGCGCAGACCGGACCACACATCCGTGACGGCACAGACTTTCACGTCCACGAGCCCCAGTGGCAGCGCGATGTCGCGAATGACGTCTTCGGTGATGTCGGTGGGCACCTTCGAAGCCTTCTTGGGCCACGACACCCAAATAGCCGTTGCAGGCGCAATGGATTTGCGCAGGCGCTCAAGGTGCAGGCGCAGTTTTGCGGCGCGCATCGCAAAGACATGGACGATGGCGACGTCGGGCGTGAGAGTTTTTACGAACGTCACGTCGTCTGGAAGGTCGCCGAGCCATTCGCGGTATTCGGCAGGCGCTTCCAGCGGCAGCACTCTGGTCCCGGCTTTGATGCCGAGTTTCTTCGCCAGGGGAGTGCCGGAATAGCCGGAGGGATTCAGCGCCACTGTCGACCGCCTGCGGCCCTACTTCTTCGCAAACACTGCTGTGACGGACGTGGGTTCACGGCCGGTCATTGACCGGGTCACGGCAATGTTCAATTGGCCTTTCGCGTCAAGCGACCACACCTGGCGGGTGTCGAGCTTCCGTCCGTCTGGATACTCCGTCGCCGTGGTAATCACCAGCTGCTGCTGTTCCCAGACTGCGCGGCTCTTCGAGACGATCTCTTCGCCGTGGGACGTGATCACGCTGCGTGTTTCGACCCCGTCGAGCCGGTAGCTCAATTCGTGGTCGTCCCCTCCCGACGCATGCTGGGTCAACAGCTGGTTCCCCTCATGTGTGATCCGCTGCTCTGTTCCAGCCCCTTCCGACGGACTCAGCTGCACCCAGCGACCACTGAAGTTCGGACGACTCTGCCCTGCCAGAGCGGCCACGAACACAAAAACTCCGAACAGACTCACCGCCGACTTGAACCTTCGCATCGTTACCTCCCAGGACATCGCTCCCCCCTCATTGGCGAGAGCTAGAGTTCGCCGCTGCGACCGGCAAGAGCCATCTGATAGGCCGCCACACCCGCCGCCACCCCGGCGACCAGGCAGAGCGCCCACAGGACCAGACCCGTCACGACGAGCGGCTTCCGAATCGCTTTGAGACGTGGTGAGAGCGCTCCGCCGACAACGCCGAGCAGCAGGAACGCAGAACCTGCGAGCGACACGACACCCGTCACATCGTGGAGGATCGGAACCCAGGGCGGAGGTGGTGGCATATGTTCCTGTCGTCAGGTGGTGGACCGCAGATCTCTCGAACCTCCGGCGATTGAAACGGTGACCAGGTCCAGACGCTCATCGTCGACCCACGGTTATCTGGGGCTGCCATAGTCCAGGGGACTCACAGGTGGAGCCCGCCGAGTGACACACAGCGTCTCGACTCGGCATGACTCATCGAGAAACGCGAGCACTTCGTCTTTGCTTGGCAACGAGCCGGTTGGCCCGCATTCGCCGGCCTCCCAGAGATCTGGCGCCACCAGCTTCGCGAACACCACGTGCCTTCCGGACGAGAATGTCTTTGTGCAGGAGTTGTGCTGGAGGTTGCCGTTCGGACGTTGAATCGAATGACGCATGCGGACCTTCTCCAGACTCGGCCCCTTCCACACCTTCTCGACCGCAAGCGTACTGGTAGTTCGACCGGTGCCCACGACTTCCCCGATGAAGACGACGTCGGCCCATTCAAGCGCCCGACGCACCTCCCTGAGTCGCTGATCTCGAGTCGGGTTGTAGGCAACCGCGCACGAACAGGCTTCGGCAGGTCGACCAACGCCCAGAATAGCTACCAGCACTGCCGCGATGCCGACGAGTCGTTGCACGAGTAGTTCCTCCAGAGCGGGTCATCCAGGCGCACGACGCGGTGCTTCAGTCGCAGCGACATTTCATTTTGCCCCGTGCCGCGGCAGGCTGCACGCCAGGTGGGGGTGCCCCTTGGCAGCAGCCCATACCTGTGAAAGCAAGTGATGGTTGACATGACTGAGTGGCCACAACAAGACAAGGTATCCGGTGATCGTGATGCCCCACAGTGTAGCCACGACATTCTGGACTAATACGGCGGCCGGGGCCGCTTGCCAACCAGGCCCAGAGTTCGGGCCCACGAGCAGAGCGGCCGTGCCGATTCCCCCACCGAACAACGCGGCAGCTATGTACAGACTCAGCAGAGAGAACAGGGCTCTCGGAAGCGGACCGGTCGGAAAATGGGAGGCCCCGAACCCGGCAAGCACCCCGATCAGGGGTGCCACCGCTACACCGCCCCAAATTGTCCCCCTGAACACGCGCCACCCAAGCAACAGGGCGATCGCCGCCCACACAGCGCCGGAGACGGCAGACAACAGGACAACTTTGCGACGGCCAGAGAGTGGCATGGGTTGACTCGGCGTAGGTGACGGTTACTACTGTCGACGCTCCAGCTGATAGGACTTCTTGAATGGCTGGTCGCCAGGACTATCACGCCCTGTCACCACAGTTCATCCTCAAATGAGCCTTCGAACTTGAGGTCGGAGCGGATTCCCCGCCCGAGAAGCACGTACGGCCCGGCCCCCATGCCCACTGAACGGCAGCCTTGTGGCGCCACTTGCACTGTCAAGGATTCCTCATGGCGACTACTCCCGCAACTGCCACGGTCGCCGCGACCAGAATCAGAACAGTGCTGGCTCGCGGGCTTGTGCGCTGAAGGCGGCTGGCGCTTAGGCTGATGCTGCTCGCCAGCAGGATCAGCCAGCTCGACGTCGGGGGACCTTCCGTTGAGATCAACATAACGATGGCCGAGAGCCAACCCAGCGCAATCGCACCAGCTGCGAGGAGGAGCAATAATGACGATTTTGTCGAGTTGTCACGGGCCCTCATGAACACTCCTCCGATTAAATTGTCGGTCAGCGGCGCAGTTCGGAGCGATCGATGCGCCAATCACACTCTACTGGCGACCGAACCACGCCCCCACAAACATAATGGCCATCGCCGTGAAGAAGAGGGGATCTTCGAGCCTGGGATGTGTCCCCTTAATCCGCCGGCTCACTGCGATGCCGGTGACCCCCAACAACGTGGTCCAGCGAGTCAGCGCCGGCCACTCACCCGACAAGGCGGACGCTATCGTGACGAGCCAGACAACCCCGATGGCGACCTCGATGGCGAGCCGGCGCCAAGCCCGCCCGGGCCGAGGCCAATTCCAGATCGAGCTGCGCGATGCTTGGTTCATGCCGAGTTAGGCCTCGCGCCCCGATGTGCCGCCGTTGACTGACCGTACCGCAACCAAGTCGTTGCCGGCCACCGCACGGAGATCTGCGGATTGAAGCGTGACGAGTCGCCAGCCCGCAGACCGTGAGCCGGCAGGTCGTGGGTCAGAACGACGACGTCGAGGGGCTGCAAAGTCATCTGGCGTCTCCGGGATACGCGGTTACGCAGTGCGGTTCATCGCGATTGCCCCGAACAAACCACACGCTGATCACGTTCGCCGACTGCCCGTTGGGTCCTACGAGGATAGCTCGAATCGTCCACGGTTGACCGCGAGGCGTTGTGGGGCCCGGCAGCTTCTGGGGATCGATCTCCGCGCGGGCTGCATGCGGGAGGAGCACGCCAGATTCTACCGTCGTCCAGCCTGGGTGTTGCTTCGCGAATGCCTAACGACAGCCATCAGCTGCCGCAGCGGCTCACCAATGCGCCTGCCGCTGTCGGCTGCATGGCCAGCTAGACCGCGTCGCAATCGGCTCCCCTAGGGCTCTGAACCGCGGCGAGCTGACCAGGTCATTTTCTGAACGACCGAGGTGCCGGGGAGGTAGACATCCGCCATCCCGGCCAACTGGCCGGTATCGCTCACCTTCGCAAAGTACACCGTCGAATATTGGTCCTGGACATTCTCGCCTCCCAACCTGCCTGCCCGATATGCGGACCAATTCTCCGGGCTCGCAAACGCCACCTGCCCGTTCTTCACCTCGCCGATGATCGGGGCGCCTCTGTAGCGTTAGAGTCCCCGGACGTGGTGGAAATTCAGTCAGGCTGACCCGGTAGACATCGGGGTTGGCCATCGCGCATCTTTCCGTGAGTTCTCCCTGGACGGAGAAAAACCAACGGAGGTGTTGCGACGATGGCCAAGACAAGAAT
>BTVE01000090.1:0-16830 GCA_045862915.1 Acidimicrobiia bacterium | reverse complement strand
CTTCGGCCGCCACGTCAATACCCAGGCGCGTGAGCAGGTTGCCCAGCGTCTGCGTGGTGAACAGCGTCTGCCGCTTGTCACCGGTCTTGTTGAGTCCGACCACCAGGCCGTACCCCAGCAGCGGCGCAGAACCACTCCCCTGCAGCGCGGCGATGTCCTTGACCCTTGCCTGCGGCGCCGCGGCGATCGGTGTGTCGACGGCGCACAGCGAGAGCGCCACCACCCCCATCAGCACCGGCCAGCGTCGCGTCATCATCATCCGCATGACATGCCTCATCCACTCAGAAGATCTTGTTCAGGAAGCGCATCAGCCAGCCGGGCGTGAGGTTGTCCTTCATGAACCCCTGCCCGTAGTAGCGGATGCGCAGATCGGCGATGGACGCCGACAACACGACGTTGTTCGACGTCACATCGGCCGGACGAATCACGCCGCTCAGCGTCACGAACTGGCGATCGCCGTTGATCACGATCTCGCGCACGCCTTCAATCACCAGGTCGCCATTGGGCAGCCGTTCCTTGACGCGTGCCCCCATGACGGCCGAGATCGCGGCCGCACGTGACGTCGTGCCCGTGCCGTTGAACTTGGTGTCGTTGGATCCCCGCAGTACCTTCGACCAGTCCGTCGGAATCGGCCACGGCAACGAACCACCCGTCTCTGACGACTTCCCGGTGGTGGCATCAGCCGACCCCACCGCGGTAATGCTCTCGATGATCTGCACCGTCACCAGGTCCCCCTCACGCCGAGCGCGGTGATCGAGGAGCAGATCCGTCATCCAGGCGGCGGCCGGACTTTGCGCGGCCGTCGTCTGCGCCGCTGACGACGCGGGCGACAGCACCGGCATCACCACGCCCATCAGCACCGACAGAGACAGGAGGCTAACGCGCATACACCACCTCCACTCGTCCCGGAGCGACGATGCGCCCCTGCAGCACACGCTTGCGATCCTTGTGGGCAATGCGGATTTCGTCACCCATCGATCCGGCGTCCACCGCCGTCATCGTGGCCGACACTTCCACACCGCCAATGCGCACCACCGCGAGCACCGTCTCGCCGGCCTTGACCAGCGGCGCCAGCGAGACATCCAGGTCCTGCACCAGCGCATCCGCATCAAGCGGACGAGTGACGCGCGCACCGGTCAGCAACGCGGCCTGCGGCAGGCGCGCAAACCGCGCGCCGGTGAGCGGCCCGTCCGCCTCGCGGAACATGTCGGTCGTCAGCACACGGCCACGCGTGACCGCGTCGGTCACACGCGCGTGTGGCCCCTCGGCCTGCACGGTCGCGCGCACACGCGCGCTTTTGCCCGCGCCAACCAGGATGAACGTCGAGGGCTGGCCGATGCGCGCATTCGCATCCGATCGCACCGATGTCCACTCCCCGGGAATGTCTTCGGCTTCGCACGCCGTCACACTCACGTCCGGGCCGAGCTTGCCGATTACCTCCTGTGTGAGCAGGTCGCAGATGGTCGTTGACGCGGACGGCGCCACGGAGGGCGCCGCGGGACCGGCGGCCACTCCCTGCGCCGCGGCCACCGCGGGCACAAGGACGACGACAAAGCAGAAGGTCCAGGTGTGGCGGGACATCAGCGCACCAGGTTGTTCACCTGCGCGAGCATTTCGTCAGTCGCGCGGATGACACGGGAATTGGCCTCGTAGGCGCGCTGGCCGATGATCATGTTGACCATCTCCTCGACCACCGAGACGTTGGAGTCTTCGAGGAACCCCTGCGCGAGCGAGCCGCGACCGTCGAGGCCGGGCGCGCCGACTTCCGGCTCACCGGACGCCGTCGTCGCCGCGAACAACGTGCCGCCGAGCGCGCGCAGGCCGCCCGGGTTCGCGAACATCGTGAGTTCGATGCTGCCCAGGGTCTGCGATGCGGCCTGACCGGCAATCTGCGCCGAGACGACGCCGTCCTTCGACACCGACAGCGACATCGTGTTGGCGGGCACGACGATGTTCGGTTCCAGTGGATATCCCTGATTGGTGACGATCGTGCCCTGCGCATCCAGGTGCAGCGCACCGGCGCGTGTATACGCGCGCGTGCCGTCGGGCATCGCAATCTGCAGGAAGCCCTGCCCTTCAATCGCCAGGTCGAGCGGCGCACCAGTGGCGCGCAGGTTGCCGGGCGTGAAGTTGCGGGCCGTCGCCACCGCGCGGGTGCCCAGGCCGGACTCGTGCCCGACCGGCGCCTCCGAACCGGCGGACGCCGCCGCGCCGGCGGCGCGCACCTGCTGATAGACGAGGTCCTCGAACTCGAGCCGGGACTTCTTGAAGCCCGTGGTGTTGACGTTGGCGAGGTTGTGCGCGACGTTGTCGATGTTGGCCTGCTGGGCGTTCATGCCCGTGGCCGCCGTGTAGAGTGCGCGAATCATGTGTGTACTCCTTCGTCCGATCGCGTCAGCGACGTGCCATGGAATCGATGAAGCGGCCGTCCACGTCATTCAGCACGGTGCTGATCGACCGCTGTAATGCTTCGAAGTTGCGACTGACCGACGTCAGTTTGGCCAGACCTTCCGGCATGGCCACGTTGGATCCCTCCAGTGAGGCGGGGCGCAGGACGAAGTCCTCGACTTCCGTCGTCTCCTGCCCATTGGCCAGCAGCCGCGCGCCCGTGCTGCGGCTCATCTTCTCGGGGTTGGGCACGGTGACAATCAGCAACGTGCCGACGTTGGCGGCGCCGCTCCACACGCGGCCTTCCGAATCGATGCGGGCATCCCCAGGGCCGAGGGTAATGGGACCGTCTTCGCCCTGCACGATGGCGCCATCGGAGGTCACGAGTGTGCCGTCGGTCGATCGCGCGAAGTGCCCGTTGCGCGTGTACTCCATGCCGTTGAGTGTCTCGACGGCAAAAAAGCCGTCGCCCTCGATGGCGACGTCGAGATCCCGGCCGGTTGGCTCGATCGTGCCCTTCTTCATGTCGAGCACGAACTCACCGCTGGAGGTGTCCACCGCGGTCGCCAGCGCGTCGTCGAACTCGCTGCGCGCGAGGGCCACCTGCACGCTGCGGCCTCCGCGATAGCCGGAGGTGTGCACGTTGGACAGGTCGTCGGCGAGCAGATCGAGCTGCTGCATCCGGGTGCGCAGTGCGCTGAGGGCGATGTATTGACCGCCGGACATCTCACGCCTCCTTCGGCGCCTGGTGGAGGATCACGTCCCGCACACCGGCGTCATTCTGGACACGCACCCAGGTGAAGGGTGCCAGTCGGGTTTCCGTCAGTTGCGTCGCGCCGTCCCTCACGGCCGACGTGATGTGCCGCACCGCGTCGCCAAGGTCCCGCGCTTCGACGAACTGTGCGGTTTCCGCCGCGGTGGCTTCCGACCCGTAGGCGGCAATCAGCGCGTCAAATGTCGCGTCGGTGACGACACAGGGTTCGGGAGCGAGTCCGGTAATCCTGGCAAATGCGGCCAGCGCGACCCGCGGTACCGGCGCGGCACACGCTACACGTACGCGACCGTTGTCGGGACGAGTGATTGGCACGAGTGACAACGCGCGCACGGCGTCGCGCGACAACCCCGCCGGCGCGTGACGCACGATTGCGGGATCCACGTGCACGACGAAGTTGGCTCCGGACTGACGCGCCAGGGCTTCCAGCACCATCTCCGGCGAGGCGTACCCCAGCGCGATCAGCTGCGCGCCCAGACGGAGCCCGGTACGACGCTGAGCGTCCAGTGCCTCGTCCACCTGCCGCGCGGTGACGCCCATCGGGCGCAGCCACACGCCGAGGCGCAGGTGGCCGGCCGCCGGCAGACCGCCCGATGCGGGCCTGGCGCCAAGCAGACGCATGGTGGCGACACGTTCGACACACGCCATCGAGCAGTACCACCGGCTGTCGACGGTCACGCCCGTGTTGCGGGCGAGCCACGACGCGCTGTGAGTGCAGCCGTTACGCGCGCACAACCGCACGGCGCCCTCCCGTCTTGCGCACGAGCGGGGCGGCTTCGGCCAGGGCGAGGTGCAGCCGCACTTCCCCTTCCGACAACGCTTCGCGTCGCGCAATCTGCTCCACGCTGTCACCGCGGCCCGCAGCCTTGACGACCCGGCGCGACACCGTCGCGCGACTGGCCGTCGTGCGCCCGGCCGGGCCACGCTGGAGCTTTTCGATTTCCTGGGCGACGGCGGCAAACCCGGCTTCTGCGGTTTCCGACAGCAGCGTCACCGCTTCGCCCATGCGGTCCACGCGCACGCCTGTGGACTCCAGCTTCTGCACGCGCCGCCAGAGGGCGACCAGCCCCACGCCGGCGGCCGCCAGGGCCACCGCCATCGTTGTCACGACCCACGTCATCATGCCTGTCCCCCAAGCGCTGCGGCGCGCATCGACGCCTTTGATCCCGTCAGTTCCGTCACACGCACGCCGTAATTGCCGCTCACCACGACGACTTCGCCGAGCGCGAGCACCTTCTCGCCCATCACGATTTCCACGGGTTGATCCGGAGACCGGCCGAGGTCAATCATCGCGCCCGGTCCCAACGCCGCGAGTTGTTTGAGCGGCATCACGGAACGGCCAAACCGCACGACGATGGGCAGGTCGAAGTCGAGCACCGTTTCCAGGCGTTCGTCTTCCGGTTCAGCCAGCAGTTCCAGGTCCGCGCCGACGGCAATCGCACATCGCGCGCCGGAGGCCAGCGTCACAACCATCGCGGTCAACGGCGCACGTTCACCGGCCGGCGCCAGTGACACGCGAATCGCGCCAAACGCGAGCGTCGCAAATGCGGGTTGCGCCTGCAGGGTGGCGAGTGCGTCGTCGACGATGGCCGCTGCGACGTCCATCAGCGCCTGGTCGTCAGGCGTCGGCGCGAGACCGACACGTTCGCCAAACGCCGTCAGCGCCTCGCGGTCGATCCAGACCGTGGCGCCGCCGCGGCCGCGCCCCGTGATCGGCACCGTCGCCACACAACTTGACTCGCCCCAGTGCTCGGCGGGATTCAGGTGCGCGCGTTCGCCGACTTTGCGCCCGATCGCGCCGCCCACTTCCGCGGCCAGCGCCGCGGACAACCGTTCACGTGTCAGCATCAGCCTCATGCCGCCGCGCCCTCCTTCACGTCGCCATACCGCTCTTCCACGCGCGCCATCAGACGCCCGCGTTCCACGGTCAGATGTCCCTTGAGTTTTGGTACGCCGCCCACACGCAGGTCGACCGGCTGATCGGCCGGCACACCCAGCGCCAGCACGTCACCGACGGCCAGTGCCGCAATGTCGGCCGCCGGCAGGTGCGTCACGATTTCCGGCACGAGCGCCACCGGCACTCGCTCGAGGCTCTGCGAGAGCCAGCCGCGCTCGTCGGCGGTCAGGTCGCGGCGATGCCGCTGCCACGCCTGGGCCACCTGCGTGGATGTCGCTTCCACAATGGCCTCGGGCAGGCACAGGTGCATCGTGCCGCGTGTGTCGTTCAACTTGAGGTCGAACGTCAGCATGATGATGACTTCGTTGGGCGCCGCCACCTTCAACAGCTGGGGCCGCGTCTCACGCCCGCGAACGCCAAACGCCAGTTCCACAACGGGCTTCCACGTTTCAGTGAGACCTTCGAGGATGACCTTGACGACCGAGTCCACGACGTACTGCTCGATTTCCGTGAGGCCGCGCGGTTCGGCGAGGCCCTGGCCGCCGCCGCCGAGCATGCGATCGATCATCGCGAACGCGACGTTGGGGTGAATTTCGAGCGCGCCAAGTTCGGCAAACGGCGGAATCGCCAGCGCGTAGAAGGCGGTCGGATCGGCGAGCTTCGAGACGAATTCGCCATACGAACGCTGCTCCACGGAGACCAGCGACATCTCGAGCACCGCGCGCAGGTACGTGCTCATCGACGTGCCGGCACTGCGGGCGAAGCGGTCGTGCAGATAGTGCAGCGAGTGGATCTGCTCGCGCGAAATGCGGTCGGGACGCCGGAAGTTGTAGGCCGCGATGCCGCTGTCGGCTTCCGCAGCGGTCAACAGCGCCATCTCCGAGGACGAGACGAGTTGTGCGCGGCTCATCTCAGCTCTCCTCTCCCGAGCCGGACACCGGCGGCATGTCGGCCGCGAGCATCGAACGGAGGCGGGCGATGGCCTGGGTGCGCAGCTGCGACACACGCGACGGGCCGATGTCGAAGACCTTGCCGATTTCCGCCAGCGTCAGCTCGTCGTCGTACGAAAACGCGATGATCTGGCGCTCGCGTTCGGGCAGCGCGCGAAGCGCCTGTGCCAGACGGGCGTGCAGTTCGCGGCGTTCCAGCTGCGCGTAGGGACCTTCACGCGAGTCAAGCGCCACATCGATCAGGCTGCGTTCGCCCTCGTCGTTCGACGCGCGCGAGACGGTCGCCACCTCGGCGGCCTGCAGTTGATCGAGCAGGCGGTGGTAGTCATCAAGCGTGAGGCCCATGGCATCGGCCACTTCCTGGGTCTCAGGCTCACGACCGAGCGCCTGACGCAGGCGGCCCAGCACCGACTCGAGTGTGCGCTGCTGGCGACGAACCGCGCGGGGGGCGCGGTCAAGTCGCCGCAACGCATCAAGCATCGCGCCGTGTATGCGCTGACGGGCAAACGCGTCAAAAGGAACGCCGGTGGTGGGTTCGTACCGGCCTGCCGCATCGACCAGGCCCATGACACCCACACCGACCAGCTCGCTGCCGTCCACGTGTGACGGCAGTCGCCGGGAGAGCCGGCTCGCGAGCATGCGCACCAGCGCGAGATGATCCAGTACCAGCTGATCGCGACGGGCGCGCTGCTGGGGTTCCTCGAAGTTCAGGCGCATGGCGCCACCTCCGTGGCAATGCGCGCGGCCAGGTCAGCGGCACGCGGCGGGCGCACCCGCGTTTGCGGGCGCATGGTGCCCGGCGCCCAGGTCAGCAGGCGCTTGGCGAGGTCCTGAAAGCCGCGCTTCGCGCCGACGGCCGGACCAGCGCCCAGCAGCGTGACGCTCGGCCCCTGCCGCACCAGCTGCGGGTCGTGCGTGATGGCGCCGGCATCGCGCAGTGTCCGGCCGAGGAACCGCTGCGACACCAGTGACAGCTGCCGGAACGCCGTTTCGGCATCGGCCGCCTTGCGCGCGGCATTCACCACCACACCGACCTCGGGTGGTTCGTCGAGCGCGTCAATCAGTTTGATCAGCGCGTAAGCATCCACGAGTGCGGCCGGGTCGAAGTTGGTGACCACCAGTGCGCAGTCGGCGAGGCCGACGACGTCCAGCACGGTGTCGGAGACGCCGCTGGCCGTGTCGAGCAACAACACATCGACCTGCGCGGCGAAGTCATCACAGGCGCGCGCCAGGCGCTGCCACTGGTCGGCATCCAGCGCGGTCAGTGAACGCACACCGCTGCCGGCCGGCGCAATCCGAATCCCCTGCGGGCCGTCCATCAGGATCTCCGACAGCGTGCGATCGCCGGAGATGACGTGGCCCAGATGCCACTGAGGACTCAGGCCCATCACGACATCAACGTTGCCCAGCGCCAGGTCACAGTCCACGATGCCGACACGCGCGCCGCCGGCGGCCAGCGCCGACGCCAGATGCACGGTGACACTCGTCTTGCCGACGCCGCCCTTGCCGCTCGTCACGGCCAGGCGCCAGCCTCCACGACTCAGTGGCATGCGACCTCCTCCTCGTTCATCCCGAGCACGATTTCCGCCAGCGCGTCCGGCGTCGCGTCCGCCAGGTCCTCCGGCACACGTTGCCCCGACGCGAGCAACGAGACCGGCAGCCGCTGCTCACGCAGCACCGCCAGCAGCGGGGCGATGCTGTCGGCTTCGTCGATCTTGGTCAGCACCACACGAGTTGGTCTCGTGGCGCCATAACTGGCGAGGATGCGGCGGGCCATCGGCACCGACGTACCGGCCGCCAGCACCAGGTGCGTGCGCACCTGCGATTGATTCGTGATGACGGTCCACAGTTCGCGGAACGCCTGATCGCTGGGCGGACGTCCAGCCGTATCGACAAGGATCCCGTGCGCGCTGGAGGTCAGCGCTTCGGCCAGGTCGACCGCCGTGCGCGCGGTACGGAACGGCGCGCCGATGATCGACGCATACGCGCGGAGGTGCTCAACCGCGCCGGCGCGGAATCCATCAGCCGCGACCAGCACCGGCGGGCGGCGCCCTGCGACGCGGCGGCCTGCGGCGATCTTGGCGATCGTGGTGGTCTTGCCCACACCGGGAGGGCCGACAAACACATCAATGACGGTGCGGCCGGGCGACGAGGCCACGGCCGACTGGAATTCGTAGGCGAGTTCGCGGCGCACCGCGTCGGCAGCGCCCTGCCGGCATTCGGCCAGCGTCAGACGCCCGACGATACGCTCGGCCAGGGCCTGGTCGAGCCCCGTGGCGGTCAGGCGCGCGACGACCCCGGCGCGTGCCGGGACGTCCGTGGCGGCCTGTCGGCGCATCGACGCTGTTGGTCGGCGCAGCGACGCTGCCGACTGGCGCGCGAGCGCCGTCAGCGCCACCACACGCTGCCCCATCCAGCCGCGCCAGCCTGGCGCCGGCACCAGATCCGTGGAGACGGCGACCGCCTCGCGCCCCAGTTGTTCCCGGGCGGCCCGCAGTGCGTCTTCCACGCTCGACGAATAAAAACGCTTTACCTGCATATCAATCCAACGTCGCAATCACCTGCAGCCGCACCTGGGAAGGCACCTCCTGATGGGCCAACACCCCCATCTGCGGCAGCGCCCGTGAAATCAGCCGCCACAGATGCGGCCGAAGCGCCGCCGTGCACAGAAGCACAGGTTGTGCCACCTCTGCGCCGAGGATTTCGCCCAGTCGTGTGGCCAGCGATCGCGCGACTGTCGGATCCACGGCCAGCACCGGCCCGCGGTCCGTACGCGTCAACGAAGCAAGCAGCGAATCCTCGAGTCCGGGGGCCAGCGTGATCGCCCGGAGGTCGCCGTCTTCGGTCTGGTAACTCCGGCAGATGGCCCGGCCCAGCGCACCACGGGCCGCTTCGGTCAGCGCGTCGGTGTCCTTGGTGGTGCCGGCCACGTCGGCCACGGCCTCGAGGATGGCCGTCAGGTCGCGCACCGGCACACGCTCGCGGAGCAGCTGCCGCAGCACACGCTGCACGTCGCCCGTCGACAGGATCTTGGGCACGACCTCCTCAACCAGGCGCGGCGCCGTTTCGGCGGTGCGGTCGAGCAGTTCCTTGGTCTGCTGCCGTGTCAGCAGATCGGGCAGGTGTGTGCGGATGACCTCCGACAGATGTGTCGTGATCGCCGTCGTCGGATCAACAACCGTGTACCCGGCACGCAACGCCGCGTCGCGCTGGTCGGGCCCGACCCAGACAGCCGGCAGGCCAAACGCGGGTTCCTTGGTCTGTGTGCCCGGCAACGTGGTGGTGACCTGCCCGGGATTGACGGCCAGCAGCCGGTCGGGGAACAACTCCCCGCGCGCCACTTCGACGCCACGCAGCAGCAACACGTACGTCCTCGGCCCCAATTGGAGGTTGTCGGTCACGCGGACCGGCGGCACGACAATGCCGGTCTCGGACGCGATCTGTCGGCGGATGCCGCGGATACGCGCCAGCAGTTGACCGCCCTGCCCTTCGTCCACCAGCGTGACCAGGGCGTATCCGACTTCAATGCCCAGCGGTTCAACCTGTGCCACGGCCTCCGGTGTTTCGGTCGGCAGCGCGGGCACGGGTGTCTCGGACGCATCGGGTCCGGATCGTGCCAGGTACGACGCACCGGCCAGACCAAGGGCGACGGAAATGAATGCGATTTTGGGCAGGCCCGGGATCATGGCCAGCAGCACCAGCGCACCGGCCGCAATGGCGAGCGGCTTCGCGCGGCTCAGCAACTGCTCCGCGACCTCGTCACCCAGGTGCGACTCGGACGCCGCGCGGGTCGTGATGAGACCACCGGCCATCGACACCAGCAACGCAGGGATGGCCGTCACCAGGCCCTCACCAACGGTCAGGATCGTGTAGGTCTCCGCGGCGGTCGCGAGGTCCAGGTCGTGCTGAACGATGCCGATGATGAGTCCGGCCACGATGTTGACGCCGGTGATCAACACGGCGGCCATGGCGTCACGTTGCGTGAAGCGGATGGCGCCGTCCATGGCGCCGTAGAAGTCCGCTTCCTTGCGCACACGTTCGCGGCGCACACGCGCTTCCTTGTCGTCGATGGCGCCGGCGTTGAGGTCGGCATCAATGGCCATCTGCCGGCCGGGCAACGCGTCGAGGGTGAATCGCGCCGTGACTTCCGAGATGCGCACCGCACCGTGGTTGATGACCAGCACCTGAATGGCCACCAGCACGAGGAACACCACCACGCCGACGACGAAGTTGCCGCCAACCACGAACTGGCCGAACGCCATGATCACGTGTCCGGCTGCATCGACGCCGTCCGCGCCGTGCATGAGCACCAGACGTGTGGCGGCGACGTTGAGCGACAGCCGGATGAGCGTCAGCAACAGGAGCAGCGATGGAAACACCGAGAACTCGACCGGCTGCTTGACGTAGATGGCCGTGAGCAGCAGCACGACGGCCAGGCCGATGTCGATCGACAGCAACACGTCCAGGAGGATGGGCGGCAGCGGCACGACCATGAGCAGCACCACCGCCAGCACGGCGATGGGCATGATGAGTGGTCCGAGCGCGCGAGTTGTGGATGTCGTACTCATAGGGGTTTACAGCACCAGTTGGCGGATACGCACGAGGTACGCGAGCACCTCGGCCACCGCGGTGAAGAGGGCGGCAGGAATCGGATCGCCGAGGTCCGCGCCGGCGTGCAGCGCGCGTGCGAGCGGCGGATTTTTGATGATCGGCACGTTGGCCTGACGCGCGGCTTCGCGGATACGCGCGGCCACGGCATCCATGCCCTTGGCGACGATGACCGGCGCCGCCATCTGCGAGCGGTCATACCGAAGCGCCACGGCATAGTGCGTCGGGTTGGTCACCACCACCGTGGCGGTCTTGACCTCGGACAACATGCGCGACCGCATCATGTCGCGCTGGATCCGGCGGATGCGGGCGCGGACTTCGGGACTGCCCTCCTGCTGCCGCATTTCATCGCGGATTTCCTGCTTGCTCATCCGCAGGCCGCGCAGCCACTGCCATCGCTGCCACAGGAAGTCGGCCGCGCCCAGCACCACCAGCGCGAGACCACCGCGCCACAACAATGCCCACACCGCGTCCCACCCGACCGACGCGGCCTCACCAGGCGACACGACCACCAGCTGCGGCGCGCGATCGAGCAGATCCTGAGCCACCGGCAGCGTCACGGCCCCCACGATGATGAGCGCCAACGCCGCGCGCACGAGATCCGCACCGGACTTTGAGGGCTTGAACCGCGAGAATCCCTGGGCGGGCGACAGCCGATCCCAGTGCAGGGCCAACGCCTTTGGCGCCGCGGAGACGCCGCCCTGCACCGCATAACCGGCGATCCCGGCCACGATGACCGTGCCGACCAGCGGCGCGAGCGCGAGACTGAACCACCCGGTGCTGTCGAGCACGAGGCCGGTCACGGCGCCGTCGGTCAGTTCGCCGCCGGCCATGTGCCCCATCTCCGTGAGGACCATCGCCATGCGCTCGGCCATGGTCCTGGTCAGGCGCACGCCGCCCCACGAGAGTGCGAGCGCGGCGCCAATCAAACCGATGGCCGCGCCCAGCTCCTTGCTGCGCGCAACCTGCCCCTTTTCCTTCGCGTCCTTCAGACGCTTGGCTGTGGGTTTCTCCTGCTTGTCGCCCTGTGCTGACATGACGACATCACCTGAAGGCGGCAGCCGCGGCGGCGGCCAGTTCAAACGCGCGCGGTGTGAGGCGGGAGATCAGTGTCGGCAACGCGGCCAGGGACGCGGCCACGACCAGCAGACCGATCGGCAGACGCAACGGCGCGCCCACCACCAGCAGGTTCAGCGAAGGCGCCGCCCGCGACATCAGGCCCATCATCACTTCCACCACCAGCAGGACGGCGATGACCGGCGCGGCGAGGCGCAACGCGCCGAGAAAGATGAATCCCAGCGCGCGCGCGATCGTCGTCGCAATCGACGCGTCGACGCCCGCACTGACGCCCACCGGCAGCGCTGCATAGGAGGCCAGCCACGCGCGCAGCACTTCGTGGTGGACGTTGAGCAGCAGGCACAACACCAGCGCGAGGTTGGTGTAGAGGATCGCGAGCGTCGTGTTGCGCACGCCGCTCTGCGGGTCGATCATCGCGCCAAACGAGAGGCCCACCTGGTAGCCGGCCAGCAGGCCCGCGCCTTCGGCCACCGCAATCAGCAGACGGACCGCGAGGCCGATGGACAACCCGATCACCAGTTCACGCCCGGTGACAAACAACATCACGCCGGGCATCGAGACGTCGGGCACCGGCACAATCGGCGCCGTGGCAAACGCCAGCAGGATGGTCAAGCCGAGCCGGACAACCGCGGGAGCGAACGGTGTGCCGAACAGCGGTGTCGCCATGACGACAGCCCCCGGTCGGACCAGCAACACTCCGATGCGCGCCCAGGCGTCAAAGTCCATCGCTACCGCACCAGATCCGGCAGTCGATTGATCAGCCCGGTGGCAAAACTGACGAGGGTGCGCAACATCCACGGGAACGTGAACGCAAACACGGCGATGATCGCGGCCGCGCGCGGCAGAAAGCCCAGCACGCTGTCCTGAATGGAGGTGACGGTCTGGAAGAGACTGACGAGGATACCGACCACGAGGCCCACGACCAGCATCGGCAGACTGATGATGACCGCCACTTCGACGGCCTGACGCACGATGCTCATGACGAGCGATTCAGACACAACACCTCCTCATGCGAAACTTCGCAAAAGCGATGCCAGCAGGAGGTTCCATCCGTCGATCATCACGAACAGCAGGACCTTGAACGGCAGCGAGATCATCGCGGGCGGCAACTGGAACATGCCCATCGACAGCAGCGCGGTCGACACGACGAGATCGATCAGCACGAAGGGCACGAACAGAAAGAAGCCCATCTGAAAGCCGGTCTTGAGTTCGGAGATCGCATACGCGGGAATCACCACGCGCAGCGGAAGGGTGTCCCGCGTGATCGGCCCTTCGAGGCGGGCCGCATCCACAAACAACGCGAGGTCCTTCTCGCGTGTCTGCCGCAACATGAACGTGCGCAATGGCGGCGCGGCGCGATCGATGGCCTCCATCGCGTCAATACGTCCGGCCATCAGCGGCTGCAGCGCCAGGCGATTCACCTCGGTCGCCGTCGGCGCCATGATGAAGATCGTCAGGAACATCGCGAGCCCGATGAGCATCTGGTTGGACGGCATTTCGGCCGTGCCCAGCGCCTGCCGCAGAAAATGGAAGACGATCACGATGCGCGTGAACGACGTCATGATCACGAGCATCGCCGGCAGAAAGGTCAGCAGCGTCAGCAGCAACAGGACCTGCAGCGGCGCGGACACGCGGCCGACTCCCTGCACGTCCACCTGCAACTGCTGCGGCGCCTGCGCAAACACCGGTTCGGCCACACAGGCCAGCAGGACCATCGTCAGGCCTGCGACGATCAGGATGCGTGTTTTCACGACGCACGCTCCCCCACCGGCGACGCCGGCGCCGAGGCCTGCAGTTCCGTCACCAATGCGACATGACCAGGTGCGAGACCCACAAGCAGTCGCCGGCCTTCCACATCCACGATGACCAGCGAGCGCCGTTCACCGAGGGCGAGACTGCCTTCGACGCGCATGGATGCCGCGCGTCCACCGGTGCGCGACATGGTGCGGCGCAGCAGCCACAAGGCTGCGGCAAGCAACGCGAGCACCGCCAGGGTGGCGATGAACGCCTGGCCCCACGGCAACGACGGAACGCCTTCACCCATGGGAGGGGGTCTCGGAGTCGGGTCCGGGCGGCGGCAGGATGCGTGTGATGCGCAGGCCGGCCGAGTTGTCGACGATTACGATCTCGCCACTGGCGATGGCGCGACCTTCGACACGGAGTTCGATGTCGGCGCCGGCCGCCTGCTGCAACTTGAGCACGGCCTTCGGGGCCAGGTCGAGACACTCGCGCAGGCGAAGCCGCGCGTCACCCAGCACAAACTCGACATGGCAGGGCACGTCGTGCAGCCAGGCCAGCTGCCCCGCGATCGTGCGGCCCTCAGAACTGGACAACGAATTCGGCGAAGAGGACATCCGCAATCTCCCAGTCTTCGAGCACTTCCTGTGCGCGACTGATGAGGGCGGCCTTCATGGCCGCCTTGCCTTCCGGAGTCACCAGCGACGAGGCCTGCTGCTCGGCAAGCAGTTCAAGCAGCGTCGAGCGCAGCTGGAGCATCTTGACGTCGTTTTTCGAGACTTCTTCGACAGCCTCGGCCGGCTCGATCACCAGCTGCAACGTGGTGCGCAGAAAACGTGTACCCGCACCATCGGCCAGGTTCACCACGAAGGGATCGAGTTTGATCAGCCCCTGCGACGCATGTGCCTTGCGCTTGGGTTTGCCTTCCGCCTCTTCGGCGTGCCCGGCGGCCTGGGTCCACCAGAATCCACCACCGGCGGCGATCGCCAATACGATCGCCCCCACAATCAACATCTTCTTGGAGCCGCCCTTGGCGGGAGCGGCCTCTGCAGTCTCGGACATCGTGAGCCTCGTTTCCGTCGCTAAACGACGATGTCGAAGGCTTCAGCAAATTGCGGGCCAGCGTCCGGCGCAGGTCGGGACGGTCGCGGTGCCTCCTGTTCGCGGGACTCACGGCGCTCGCGTTGCGGGTCTCGCGCGTCCAGCCATCGGTTCGACTCGCGCACCTCGTACTCGTCAAGGCGCAGGCCACGTTCTTCGAGCGACTCACGCAGCGCGGACGCTTCGCCACGCAGATACTCAAGCGTTTGCGCGGATTCCGCACTGACGGTCGCCTTCACACGGCCACGGTCGACCACGATTGAGACGGCAATTGGCCCCATGACTTCCGGACGCAACCGAATCTCGGCGTGTCCCCCACCGGCGTTGGCCTGCCAGCGCATGGTCTCCACCAGGCGCGCCAGCACCGGCGTCCCATCCTCGGTTACGGGTGGCGCCACGGGCACGTTGGCTGTCGACGCGGCGACGCTTACTGTCGCGTTGTCGACAGTCGCGGGCACAGGTGTAGGCGCTGGCGCCGCCACCACCATCGTCTGCGCGGCCGCGACGCCGCCTTGAGCGGGCGGCGCGGGGGCGGCAGAAGGCGCCACGACCTCCGATGCGTCCGAGGCCACTGAGTCAAGGACGGAGAAACCCGCAGGTGGTGGCGGTGGTGCTGGTGCGGTGTGTGACGCCGGGCGTGCCGGCGCGTCTGGTAACTGCGCGGTCTGATGGCCGTTCGTCGGTGTCGGCTGGTTCGGGTGTGCGATTGTCTGCGGAACTGTGATGTTCCGTGCAGCCGCGTGCAGCGGTGTTGCCGGCGACGTCGGGGCGGTTGCGACTGTTGGTGCCGGCTGGTCTGGATGTGGCACGACACGTGGCGACGCGTGCACGTGTGGTGCGCTCGCCTCGACAGGGACAGGCGCCGCCACACGGGCCGGCGGCGTCTGCGGCCCTGCCGGAGCGTCGAGTGCCGGCGCCGGCCCCGTCTGCAGGGGCACCGCCTGTGGCACCGAAGCCGGTGAGGAAGGCACCTCGTGGGGCGGACCTTCCGCCCTGGTTGAAGCGTCGTCGGACCGCTGTGGCCTTGGCGGAGGCTGGTCAGGTCCGCCGACAACGGCGGGGCTCAAGCCCTGCCCTGCAGGAAGCGCCGAAGCCGCCTCGGGCGGCGCAGGCGTCACGGACGGCATCACGACCACCGGTGCCGCAGCCTCCTCGCTGTCCTCTGGCGCGACTTGCTCGGACACCGTGCTGAGCTCTGCGGGTGTGTAGGTGAACCACGCCTGCGCATCGCGGTCGGTGACCGCCAGGGGCGCGCCGGCGACCGGCGCCGAGACAAACGCCTGCGGCATCGGCAGCATGACTGCGCCCGGCAACGTTGGAATGGTTGAGGGCGACGCAGCTGGTGTGGGTGGTGCCACCTCCGGCTGAGGCGCCACCGCCGCCATGAAGACCGAGAAGTCGACCGCGGTGTTGTCGGCGGACGACGTGCCTGGCGACGGCAGGTCGGGCCAGCCGCCGCCAAGCGGGTCGATGTTGAGGACCATACGCGTACCTCAGCGATCAGCGTCGGAGATTCAGTGCCTCGAGCAGCAGTTCGTCCGCGACCGTGATGCTCTTGGAGTTCGCCTGATATCCGCGCTGCGCGAGGATCATCTGCGTGAACTCCTGGGCAATATCGACATTGGACTGTTCGAGTGAGCCGCCGATGAGGGTGCCCCGTCCGCCCGTGCCGGCCACACCGATGTTCGCTGCGCCTGACGATCCACTTTCGGTCAACACATTGGCGCCGCTCTTGGACAGGCCCTGCGGATTGTTGAAGCTCGCAATCGCCAGCTGCCCGACCGCCACGACCTGGCCTGCGCCGAACGTGGCGAGCAATTCGCCGGAGGGACTGATCGTGAGACCGGTCATCGTGGCCGACTCGGCGCCGTTCTGCGTGACCGACGAGGTGCCTGAGGGCGCGCCGAAACTCGTCAGCTGCGCGACACCGGCAGCGTCCACGACGTCCCAGGTGATGTCGACACCCTGCGCGCCGTTGGCCCAGTTGGGTGCGGCCACGACCACGTCGGCAGGCGCACCACCGTTGACCGTGAGCAGGCGGCCCTGTCCGTTAAACGTCAGCGCGCCGTTGGCGAGATCGAATGGGACGCCCGCGACTCCACCGTTGATGTCGTCGCCGGGCACCGACAACGCGTAGTTCCACGCGGCCGCGCCGACCTTGGTGAAGGTCAACGTCGCCGTATGCGGCGCGCCGAGTGAGTCATACACCGGCACGGAGCTGGTCACGACCGTGCCGACCGCGGCTGCGGCATCAAGATTGGTGACCGTGCTGAACAGGTTGGTCGGTGTCGGTGCGCGCA
>BTVE01000089.1:0-17116 GCA_045862915.1 Acidimicrobiia bacterium | reverse complement strand
GGGCAGATGCCGGCGCGATGGCTGCGCGATCGGTTCCGCGTCGCCGACGTCACAGACGACACCCGCCTGTTTGGGGTCGCGGGTGCACCAATCAGTCATTCCGCCTCGCCGGCAATGCACAACGCCGCGCTGCAGGCTGCGGGCATCGACGCCGTCTACCTGCCGGTGTACGCGGCGTCGGCCGCCGATGCACACGTGCTGGCCCGCCATTTCGGCTTTGCGGGTCTCAGTGTGACCGCGCCAATCAAACGTGGATGGCTCGGCCTGCCCGGCGTGGAGACCAACGACAACCTGGTGACCCGACTGGGTGCCGTGAATACGGTGCGCATCGCCGACGGCCGGATGCAGGTGTGCAACTTCGACGTGCCGGCATGCCTTGATGGATTGTCCGCAGCCGGTGTGTCGTGCAGCTGTGCACGTGCACTGGTCCTCGGCGCTGGTGGCGCGGCCCGCGCCGCGGCCGTTGGCCTCGCGCAGAGTGGTGCAGACGTGACGGTCTCCGCCCGGCGTGACAACGAAGCCACCGCGCTGGCCGATCACCTCGGTGTCGGTGCGACACCCTGGCCCCCACACGGTCCCTGGGACATCGTCGTCAACGCCACATCGTGCGGGACGTGGCCGGCGGTTGACGAGGCGCCAGTGAGTCTGGCGTCGCTGCAGCCGCGTGTGGTGTACGACCTCATCTACAACCCCGAACGCACCGCGTTGTTGCGTGACGCGGACGCGCGGGGGCTGGTCACCGTGGGTGGCCTCGACATGCTGGTGGCGCAGGCGGCGCGCCAGTTCACGTGGTGGACCGGAGTGTCCCCAGACGCGGCTGTCATGCGGGACGCCGCGCGCCAGTTCGTGCAGGAGACGAGAGAGCAATGAAGCAGACGTCGTTTGAAGCCTTTGTGGAGTTGTCCCGCCGGGGGACGTTTGTGCCGGTCTGGCGCGAGATCATGGCGGACCTGCTGACGCCGGTGTCGGCCTTCCTCAAGATCGCGGAACACTCCGATTACGCATTCCTCTTCGAAAGTGTCGAAGGAGGAGAACACGTCGGGCGGTATTCCTTCCTCGGCAAAGACCCGTTCCTGATCGTACGCGGCGGCGACCACGGCACCACGATTGAGCAGGCGGGTGCGACGACGGTGCGACACGAGCCGTTCCTTGATGTGTTGCGCGGGTTGATGGCCGAGTTCTCGTCGCCGTTTGTCGCGGACCTCCCGCGATTCACCGGTGGCGCGGTGGGCTTCTGCGACTATGACGCCGCGGGCTGGTTTGAACCGACGGTAGCTCGTGCCGGAGGTGACGCTGAGGATGCGGCCCGTGTGCGCGCCGGGTTCATGGTCTTCGATACGGTGCTGGCGTTTGATCACGTGAAGCACCGGATTCTGGCCATCTCGAACGCGCGTGTCAGGCCGGGTGAAGACCTGCGCTCACTCTATGACTTCGCCGTTGCGAAGATCGATTTCCTCGAGCGTGAGCTGGAGCGCAACCTCTCGCGCCCTGAGCGGCGGACCGGCACGACACTCGACATCCGGGCCAACCAGACGCAGCAGACGTACGAAGCCGCCGTCAGCCGCATTCAGCAGCACATCGCGGCGGGCGACATCTACCAGTGTGTGTTGTCGCAGCGGTTCGACACCGAGACGCAGGCTTCGCCGTTTGATGTGTACCGCGCGTTGCGGCACATCAACCCGTCGCCGTACATGTTTTTTATCCGCCACGGCGGCGAAGCCATCGTGGGCGCCTCGCCGGAGATGCTCGTGCGTGTGGAAGGGTCGCGGGTCGAGACCCATCCCATTGCCGGCACACGGCATCGTGGAGCCACGCCCGAAGAAGATCAGCGCCTCGCGGAAGAGTTGCGGCGCAACGACAAGGAACGCGCCGAACACGTGATGTTGGTGGACCTGGGGCGGAACGACCTGGGCCGGGTGTGTGCGGTGGGCAGTGTGCGTGTGCCGCAGTACATGACGCTCGAGCGGTTCTCCCATGTGATGCATCTGGTGTCCAGAGTCGAGGGCACCCTGGCCGACGACTGCGATCGGCTCGACGCGTTGGCGGCGACGTTCCCGGCAGGTACGGTCACCGGCGCGCCGAAAATTCGCGCGATGCAGATTCTCAATGAACTGGAACCCACACCGCGCGGCCTCTACGGAGGCGCGGTCGGCTACCTCGACTTCGCCGGCAACCTGGACTTCTGCATCGCCATCCGCACGATCACGATGCGTGGGCACCAGGCCAGCGTGCAGGCAGGCGCCGGCATCGTGGCGGACTCACATCCCACCGCCGAATACGAAGAAACGCGGTACAAGGCCGGCGCGCTGCTGCAGGCGCTGCAGATGGCAGAGTCGGGGCTCTGACGCCATGGTGCTGCTGCTCGATAACTACGACTCGTTCACGTATAACCTGGCGCACCGGTTCGGAGAATTGGGCGCCGAGGTCACCGTGATTCGTAATGACGCCATCACGATCGACGAGGTCGTGGAGCGGCGTCCCTCACATCTGGTCATTTCGCCAGGGCCGGGACGCCCTGAGCAGGCCGGGATCTCCGTCGCGTTGTTGCAGCGCATGGCGGGGCAGCTACCCATCCTTGGTGTCTGCCTGGGGCACCAGGCACTCGCCGTGGCGTTTGGCGGGCGTGTTGAACGTGCCGCAGCGCCGATGCACGGCAAGACCTCTCTGGTGACACACGACAGCGCGGGCATCTTTGCCGGCGTGGCGCAGCAGGCCGAGGTAGGCCGCTACCACTCACTGGTGATTCCGCCTGATGCGTTGCCGAACGAGTTTGTGGTGTCTGCCCGCGTGGCCGATGACGGTACGGTGATGGGAATCCGGCACCAGCGGTGGCCGATCCACGGCGTGCAGTTTCATCCCGAGTCGGTGCTCACGCCCGATGGACATCGGATGTTGCGGAACTTTCTGGAGATGCGGTGATGTTTGCGGAATGGCTCGAAACACTGCGGCGGCACGAAGACCTGACGCAGGAAGAGGCGGGGCGCGCCATGGGCGTCATCATGGACGGCCAGGCGCAGCCGGCGCACATCGCCGGGTTGCTGATGGCGCTGGCACTGAAGGGGGAGCGGCCCGCCGAGATGGTGGGCCTGGCGACCGCCATGCGTCAGCGCGCGGTGCCGCTGCCGTCGCCCGTCGGTGACGTGTTCGACACGTGCGGCACCGGCGGCGACGGTGCACACACCTTCAACGTGTCCACCGCTGCTGCGCTGGTGATGGCCGGGTGCGGCGTGCGTGTGGCCAAACACGGCAACCGTGCGGTGTCGAGCCGCTGCGGCAGCGCCGACGTCTTTGAGGCGCTCGGCGTCACACTCGAGGCGCCGCCGGCTCGTGTCGTGCAGACCTTGCTGGAGGCCAACCTGGCGTTTTTCTTTGCGCCTGCGTGGCATCCGTCCATGAAACATGCGGGACCAACCCGGCGTGAACTCGGCGTGCGCACCGCCTTCAACCTGCTCGGCCCATTGACCAATCCGGCCGGTGCGCGACGACAACTCGTCGGTGTCTCTCGACCGGAACACACGGAACTGCTGGCGCGCACGTTGGGACTCCTCGGGACGGAACGCGCGTGGGTGGTCCATGGCGCCGACGGACTCGATGAGTTGTCCACAACCGGGTTCACCAAAGTCTCGGAATACCACGAAGGCACGGTGCGGACGTTTTATCTGCATCCCGCCGATGTCGGCCTGCCGGTCGCGCAGGCGTCGTCGCTGGTGGGCGGCTCAGCGCAGGACAACGCCGCGTTAATCGAGCGCCTCCTGGCCGGCGAGCGTGGGCCTGCCCGCGACATCGTCGTCATGAACGCCGGTGCAGGACTCCTGATCGCAGGCCGTGCAGCGTCAGTCCGCGACGGTATCGCCCAGGCGGCGGCCGCCATTGACGATGGACGTGCGGCAGGGGCGTTGACGCGGCTGCGGGAAGTGAGCCACGCATGAGCGCGGACCTGCTGGCGGCCATGATGGCCGGCGCCGCGGCATCGGCGCGCGCGCGACAGGCGACACAGGCAGCGGACGTGTCTCGCGCAGCTGCCGACCGGCACCCCAATCGTCGCGCATTCACGGCTGGCCTGGCGGCCGACAGCGTTAACGTCATTGCCGAGTGCAAGCGCCGGTCGCCGTCGCGTGGTGTGTTGCGGGTGGACTACGATCCCGCCGCCATCGCACGGTCGTACGCGCAGGCCGGCGCTGCGGCGATCTCAGTCCTCACGGACGCCGCGTTTTTTGACGGGTCACTGGATCACCTGCGCGCGGTGGCCGACGCGGTGGATGTGCCGGTTCTGCGGAAGGACTTCATCTCGCTGCCGTATCAGCTGCTGGAAGCCCGGGCCGCTGGTGCAGACGCCGCCCTGCTCATCGTCGCAGGGCTGGACGATGAGCAGTTGCGGTCGTTGCTGCACGAGGCGCAGGAGGTCGAGTTGGCCGCGCTTGTGGAGGTGCATGACCGCCATGAATTGGCGCGTGCCCTCGATGCCGGTGCGCGCATCGTTGGTGTCAACAGCCGGAACCTGCACACGCTGGAAGTGGACATGCGCGTGCACGACGAGTTGGCACTGGGCATTCCGTCCGACGTCGTGGCGGTTGCCGAGAGCGGGTTGAAGTCGGGCGCCGATCTCGCGCGCCTGCGAGAGGCCGGGTACAACGCGTTCCTTGTCGGAGAGCGATTCATGACGGCGGAGAATCCTGGCGCTGGAGTGGCAGAGTTGCTGAAGGAGGCACGCGCGTGAGGCCTTTCGTGAAGATTTGTGGCCTGACATCCCGGGCGGATGTCGAGGCCGCCGTGCATGCCGGCGCCGATGCCGTCGGATGTGTGTTGTGGCCGGAGAGCCCGCGCGCGGTGAGCGTTGAGACGGTGGCGTCCCTCGTGTCAGGTCTGCCCGTGAACGTCCTGACCGTCGGTGTGTTCGTGAATGCCGCGCCTGATGTGGTCAGCGACGCAGTACGGCGCACCGGCCTCCGCGCGGTGCAGCTGCACGGTGATGAGGCGGTCGAACGGTACCTCGCCTGCGGTGCCCAGGTCATCAAGGCGGTGTCGCTCCAGTCCGATGCGGATGAAGCTGCCGCCTTGGCGCTGCCTGCCGGGGTGACGGTGTTGGTGGATGCACACGATCCCGCCCGTCGCGGCGGCACGGGCGTCGCCGCCGACTGGACACGTGCGGCACGTGTGGCCGCGAAGCGTCCGGTGCTGCTGGCGGGAGGGTTGTCCGCCCGCAACGTCGAGCAGGCGGTGGCCGCCGTGTGTCCATGGGGCATCGACGTGTCCTCGGGTGTCGAGAGTGCTCCCGGCCGCAAGGACCACGGCAGGATCGGTGCGCTGATGTATGCGCTTGGTGATCGGCTGGCGCCTCGTCCTCGGTTTGGTCACCGCGATCCGGATGCGCGCGGGTACTTCGGCGAGTTTGGTGGACGGTTCATTCCGGAGACGCTGGTGGCGCCGGTTGAGGAACTGACGGCGGCGTATCTTGACGCGCGCCGGGATTCCTCGTTCCTCGCCGAGCTTGAGCATCTGCTGCAGACGTTTGTCGGGCGACCGACGCCGCTCTATGAGGCGCGTCGTCTTGGTGTGGACCACGGGGTGCAGGTCTTCATCAAGCGTGAGGATCTTGCGCACACGGGCGCGCACAAGATCAACAACGCGGTTGGTCAGGTGTTGCTCGCGCGCCGGATGGGCAAAACCCGTGTGGTGGCCGAGACCGGCGCAGGGCAGCACGGCGTGGCCACGGCAACCGCCTGTGCACTGGTGGGCCTCGAGTGTGTGGTCTACATGGGCGCGGACGACATGGCCCGGCAGGCGCTCAACGTGTTCCGCATGCGGATGCTCGGTGCCACCGTCACCTCGGTTGATGGCGGCAGCCGGACGCTGAAGGACGCCATCAACGAAGCCATGCGTGACTGGGTGGCCAATGTCGAGACCACCGCGTACGTGCTGGGGTCGGTGCTTGGACCACATCCGTATCCGCTGATGGTGCGGGAGTTCCAGTCCGTCATTGGCGCCGAGGCGCGTGTGCAGATCCTGCGCGCGGCCGGGCGTCTGCCTGACGCCGTCGTCGCGTGTGTCGGCGGCGGCAGCAACGCGATGGGCATCTTTGACGCGTTTGTGGATGACGCGACCGTGCGGCTGATTGGTGTGGAAGCCGGCGGTCGGGGGATTCAGCCCGGTGAACATGCGGCGCGATTTGCCGGGGGAGTCGCGGGCGTGCTCCACGGTACGCGCAGTCTGCTGCTGCAGGACACGGCGGGCAACATCCTGCCCACACATTCGGTGTCGGCCGGCCTCGACTATCCGTCGGTGGGACCCGAACATGCATGGCTGGCCGCCCAGGGCCGCACCGAATACGCGTGGATTGACGACGCCCAGGCGCTGGGGGGATTCCGCTGGCTTGCGAGTCAGGAAGGGCTGCTGCCGGCGCTGGAGTCTTCACATGCCGCGGGCTGGCTGCAGCAGCACCTGTCCACATTTGCGCCGGGCAGCGTCGTGTTGCTCAACCTCTCGGGGCGAGGTGACAAGGACGTCGCGACGCTGATGGAGCAACTGTCATGAATCGCCTGACGGAGAGGTTTGCGCAGCTGAAAGACGAAGGGCGCGCCGGACTGGTCACGTACGTTACCGCCGGTGATCCCGACCTCGCTGGCTCACGCGCCATCCTGCTGGCGCTGGCTGAGGCCGGCGCGGATGTGCTCGAGGTCGGCGTGCCGTTTTCCGACCCCATCGCCGACGGCCCGGTGATTCAGCGTGCAGTCGAACGCGCACTCGCATCGGGGACCACGCTTGACGATGTGCTGCGACTGGTGGGGGAGGTGCGCACGAGCACCAGCGTGCCGATCGTGTTGTTCACCTACGTCAATCCCGTGGTGCGCATGGGCGTGACGACGTTTGTGGACCGCGCGGCGGATGCCGGTGTGGATGGTGTGTTGCTGCTGGACCTGCCGATCGAAGAAGCCGGGCAGATGCGCGAGGCGCTTGAGCGGCGTGACATCGCGACGATCTTTCTGATCAGTCCCACGACGACACCCGAGCGGATTCGCAAGGCGGCCGAGTGGGGACGCGGTTTCCTGTATGCGATTTCGCGTCTGGGTGTCACCGGTGCGCAGGCCACCGTGGCCGGCACGGCACGTCCTGTCGTCGATCGCATCCGGCGGGAAACGTCCATGCCCGTGGCGCTGGGGTTTGGGGTGTCGAGGGCGGAGCACGTGAAGGAAATCGGCGCGTATGCCGATGCCGTCGTGGTGGGCAGCGCCCTGGTGCAGGCCATTGCTGACGCGCCGAACGGGGAAGAGGCCTCCGTGGCCGCGGCGTTCATCAGGCAGCTGCGGGGCGGTGATGGAGCGGCTTGACGAACTGCGCGGCCGGATCGATGACCTCGATCGGCAGCTGGTGGCGCTGCTGAACGCCCGCGCCGCCTGCGCGCTGGAGATTGGCCGCCTGAAGGAAGAGGCGGGGTTACCGATCTACCAGCCGTCCCGCGAAGCCGAGGTGCTGGCCAACGTGCGGGCGGCCACTCAGGGACCACTGGACGGGCAGGCGTTGACGCGCTTGTTTGAACGCATCATCGACGAGGCGCGCCGGCTCGAACGGCAGGCCGCGACTCGTCACGAATCACAGGGATAGGCCGGAGCTAGAATGGAGTTGATATGGTCGTCGTGATGCAGGAGCGGGCCACCGAGGCGCAGGTTGAGGCCGTGGTCGCGCATTTGCTGGAAATGGGATATGACGTGCATCGCTCGAGCGGCGCCAATCGCACGGTGATCGGTGCGGTGGGTGGCGGCAACGGCGACCCGGCCCTGATTGGCCTCAAGGAGGGCGTGCACGAGGTGCTGCGCATCTCGGTGCCGTACAAACTGGCCAGCCGCACATTCCGTCCAGAAAACACCGTCATCACCATCGGCGATGTCCGCATCGGCGGTGATGAGGTCGTGGTGATGGCGGGCCCGTGCTCCGCAGAAAACGAAGCGCAGGTCGAGGCGACGGCCATTGCCGTCAAACGGGCCGGCGCGAAGATCCTCCGCGGAGGAGCTTTTAAACCGCGCAGTTCGCCCTACAGCTTCCAGGGCCTGGGCGAAGACGGCCTTCGGATGTTGCGGTCGGCCGCCGATCGTCACGATCTCAAACTCATCACCGAAGTGATGGAGATCGCGCAGATCGATGTGGTGCAGCAGTACGCCGACATCCTGCAGGTGGGCGCGCGCAACATGCAGAACTACTCGCTGCTCCGTGAACTGGGCAAGGCGCGCAAGCCGGTGCTGCTCAAGCGCGGACTCTCTGCGACGATCGAGGAGTGGCTGATGTCGGCCGAGTACATCCTGGCCGGCGGCAATCGTGAAGTGATGTTGTGCGAACGCGGCATCCGCACCTTCGAAAGTTACACGCGCAACACGTTTGACGTCTCCGCGATCCCCGTCGTCCAACAGCTGAGCCATCTGCCCGTCATCGCCGACCCGAGCCACGGCACCGGACGTCGTGACAAGGTGGTGGCCATGGCGCGTGCAGCCGTTGCCGCCGGCGCCGATGGGTTGCTCATCGAAGTGCACTGCGATCCCGACCACGCGATCTCCGACGGCGCCCAATCGTTGTTCCCGCAGCAGTTCGATCAGCTGATGGCCGAGCTGCGCATCATCGCGCCGGCCATCGGACGCAGCATCTGCGTTGAGCCTGTGGCGCGGCGCGGTTGGGGCGCCAGGTGATTGGCGCGCCGCCCTTTGAGCGCATCGGCATCATTGGGCTTGGCCTGATTGGCGGCTCGGTCGCACTGGCGACCCGCCGGGTGTGGCCGGCCGTGCAGATCACGGTGTGTGACCCGGCATCCACCACCGAAGAAGCCGTGAAGCAGGGGGCTGTCGCTGCGGCGGTGCCAACGATTGCCGACCTGCCCGCAGATCTCGAACTCATCGTCATTGCCACGCCCGTGCAGGTGGTGCCGGAGGTGCTGACGGCGCTGGCGGCGCGAGGCACGTCCGCGCTGGTGACCGACGTCTCGAGCACCAAACGGATGGTCATGGAGGCCGCCCGTCGCACGCCCCTCGTGTTTGCGGGGGGGCATCCGGTTGCCGGCGCCGAACACGGTGGGCTCGCACACGCGCGGGCGGACCTGTTCGACGGCAAACCCTGGCTGCTGGTCACCGGCAACGCGCCAGAGCATCTGGATGCGATGCTCACGACGTATGTGACGGGCCTAGGCGCGCAACCGTCCTGGACCGACGCCACGACGCACGATCGGGTGATGGCGCACGTGAGCCACGCGCCGCAGGTGGTATCCACCGCACTGATGGCCGCGTCAGGAGAGGCCGTGGGCGCCGAAGGGGTCGCGTGGTCGGGACGAGGGTTTGCGGATATGACGCGTCTCGCGTCCAGCCCGGGTGACGTGTGGCAGGGTGTGCTCGATACCAACGCCGACTTCATCGCGGAAGCATTAACCGCCATCGCCACCAAACTCCCCACATCGTCGCAGGCATTACTCGATGCGCCTTCGGTGCAGGCGTTGTTCGAGCAGGCGAGGCGGCTCAAGCAGGCATGACGGCACCGCTGTGGACGCCGTCGCCGGCGCGAATCGCCGGCAGCCGGATGGAGGCGTTCCGCCGCGAGGTCGAACGTCAGCGTGGGCTGACGTTCGAAGGTTACGCCGACCTGCACACGTGGTCCGTGACCCACCGTGGTGACTTCTGGCAGGACGTCTGGCGCTTCTGCGACCTCATTGGTGACCCTGGCGGTGTCACGGTGTCCGAGCCTGATCGCATGCCGGGCGCGCAGTTTTTCCCTGAGGCGCAACTCAACTACGCCGAAAACCTGCTGCGTCGTGACGATGGCGAGACGGCGGTGATTGCGGTTGATGAGCCCGGCACCGAGACGCGCCTGAGCTTCGGGGAACTGCGCCGTGACGTCGTGCGAACGGCGCGGGCACTGCTGGCGTTGGGAGTGCAGCCCGGAGATCGCGTGGCCGGCATCGTGGCGAACGTGCCGGACGCATTGATTGCCGCGCTGGCTGCCGCATCGATTGGCGCGGTGTGGTCGTCCTGTTCGCCGGACTTCGGCGTGCAGGGCATCCTCGATCGCTTCGGGCAGATCGAACCAAAGGTGCTGGTGGCGGTGCCGGGGTATCACTACGGCGGGAAGTACCACGATTGCCGCGAGAAGGTGACCGCGGTGCAGGCGTCGCTGCCGTCGCTGGTGGCGACGTGGCTGACGCCGCTGGCGTCCCACTGGCCCGACACCGATGACACGCCATTCCAGCCGGTGCGTGTGCCGTTTAACCATCCGCTGTTTGTGCTGTATTCGTCCGGCACCACCGGCGTGCCCAAGTGCATTGTGCATGGGCATGGCGGCACGCTGTTGCAGCACCTGAAGGAGCACCAGCTGCACGCGGATGTACAGCCGGGCGATCGCCTGTTCTACTTCACAACGTGTGGCTGGATGATGTGGAACTGGCTGATCAGCGGACTTGCGTCGAACGCCACGCTGGTGTTGTACGACGGCTCACCGTTTCATCCCGATGGGCGGCGGTTGTTCGACCTGGCGGACGCCCATCGCGTGACGCTGTTTGGCACGTCGGCAAAGTTCATCGACGCCGTGCACAAGGCCGGTATCCGGCCGGCGGACTCGCACGATCTGTCGTCGGTGCGCACCATCACATCCACCGGGTCGCCGTTGTCGCCCGAGAGCTTCGACTTCGTCTACGACGCCATCAAGGCGGACGTGCATCTGGCGTCGATCTCGGGCGGGACCGACATCGTGTCGTGTTTTGTCGGTGGCGTGCCGACACTGCCTGTGTGGCGCGGCGACATCCAAGGGCCCGGGCTGGGCATGGCGGTTGACGTGTACGACGCGGCGGGAACGCCGCTGCCGCCTGCCGAGGGGCAGGGTGAACTGGTGTGCACTGCGCCGTTCCCGTCAATGCCGATTGGTTTCTGGAATGACCCGGATGGCGACCGCTACCGTGCCGCGTATTTCGAGCGCTTTCCGGGAATTTGGTGCCACGGCGACTGGGCCGCCCGCACCGAACACGGTGGCTTCGTGATCTATGGCCGTTCGGATGCCACGCTTAATCCTGGTGGGGTGCGCATCGGTACTGCCGAGATCTACCGGCAGGTCGAGCAGTGTGACGAGGTTGTCGAGAGCCTGGCTGTAGGGCAGCAGTGGGAGGGCGACGAACGGATCGTCCTCTTCGTTCGCCTGCGTGACGGCCTCGTGCTCGACGATGGGTTGCGCGACCGGATCCGTCGTCAACTGCGGACACATGCGTCGCCCCGGCATGTGCCGGCGCGTATCGTGCAGGTGCCGGAGTTACCGAGGACCAAAAGCGGCAAACTCGTGGAGCTCGCTGTGCGGAACGTGATTCACGGGCGGCCGGTGACCAACGTAGAGGCGTTGGCCAATCCAGGGGCGCTCGAGCACTTTCGGGATCTGGCTGCGTTGCGCGCGTAACGTGTGACGCGTTATTGCGCCCGGACGGTCTGACGCAGTGACAGCACGGTCTTGCTGCCTTGTTTCATCCGGAAGATGACGTCATACACGCCCGGCTCACGGTAGGTCTTGTCGGCCGTGTAACGCCGCCGGATTTCGCTTGTCCCGGTCTCGTAGGGGTCGCAATCCTCGGTGGAATCCGAGCGGGTCTGATCGCCCCATTCCCATTCGATGGTGGGGCAGTAGTAGTCGCGGTAGTCGTTGGCCCCCTCGGTGAGTTCCACGGTCGCGACGATGCGGCCAGGGGTGAACACGAGTGTGGGATTGATGCGCAGCTGGGCCTTGGGCTTGCCTTTGCCCTGTGCGTCCGCGCGCGCGGCCAGCGGCGCCGGCGGGACGGCCAGCGACACCAGCGCCAGCAGAGCCAGGGCGCTCGACAACCGGGGTATCATGTTCGGTCTCACGGTATACAGGCAGTCTAACAAAGGGGCACAGGGTTGAGGCAGGTGAATCACACTCCGGAGTTTGTCGGAATCACGACCGGCGCTGCCGCCGCGGATGTTGATCTGCTCTTTGTGCCGGTGTTCGAAGACGACGACCGGCTCGACGATCTGCCGGGCCTCGACGCCGCGACCAGCGGCGATCTGGCGCACGCGCGCGAGAGCGGCGAGTTCCGTGGGCGGCTGTTCGAGACGTTCATCGCGCGGGCAAGTCAGGGCGATTACAAGGCGGCGAAGGTGGCGCTGGTGGGCGCCGGGCGACGCGCCGATGCCGACCCGGAGCGGCTACGGCGTGTGGCGGCGGCGTGCAGTTATACCGCGCGACTGCGGTCGATGCGGTCAGCGGGTTTGGTGGTGCGGTCGGGGCTGGACGTGTTGCAGGCGGCGCAGATGGGCGCCGACGGCATGTGCGCTGCCGAGTTTGATTCGGGCACGTACAAAAGCGACCGCGATGCAGGTGAGTTCCCGAGCCGGATCGTCATCATTGCCCCGGGCGCCGATCAGGCGGCGTTGGACGCGGCCGTGTTTCGTGGCCGCACGTTGGGCGAGTCGGCCAATCGCGCCCGCGCGCTGGCCAACGAGCCGGCCAATGTGCTGACCCCCACCGAGTTTGCGAACCGCGTGGAGGCGATGGCCACTGAGGTCGGTCTGTCGGTGGACGTGCTTGATGAACACCGCATCCGCGAACTGAAGATGGGCCTGCTGCTGGGGGTGGCGCAGGGCAGTGCCGAGCCGCCGCGTCTGGTGGTGATCCGGCACGATCCTCCGGGTGCGCCCGAGTCGCCGGTCCTGGGTTTTGTCGGCAAGGGTGTGACGTTTGATACCGGCGGTGTCTCGATCAAGCCGGCCGACGGCATGGAGCGGATGAAGGACGACATGGCCGGTGGTGCTGCTGTCGCGGCGGCCATGCGCGCGCTGGCGTTGCTCAAGGTGCCGCGCCGGGTCATCGGGGTCATTCCGATGACGGAGAACATGGTCGGCGGCAAGGCAACACGTCCTGGCGATGTGTTGACCGGCGCCAGCGGCACCACGGTCGAGATCATCAATACCGATGCGGAAGGGCGCCTCATTCTTGGCGATGCGCTCTGGTATGTGCAGCAGCTGGGCGCCACCCACCTGGTGGACATTGCCACGTTGACCGGCGCGTGTATGGTCGCGCTGGGTCGCACGGCGTCCGGCCTGTTTGCCACGCCGGACACCTGGCTCGAGACCGTCAAGTCAGCGGGGCAGGACGCGGGCGATCGCCTGTGGCCGCTGCCGCTCTACGACGAATACCGCGAGATGATCCGCAGTGAAATTGCGGACATCATCAACTCCGCGGGGCGCTGGGCGGGCGCCATCACGGCCGCCGTGTTCCTGCGCGAGTTCGTGAAAGATGGTCGTCCGTGGGCGCACCTCGACATCGCGGGCACCGCGTGGGCCGAAGATCGTCGCGCTTACCAGGCCAAGGGCGCCACCGGCGTGGCCGTGCGCACGCTGGTTGAACTCGCCTCGCGTCCAATCGACTGACAGCCAACATAGGGTGGGGCTACTCACCATGGAGTCACGAAGGACATGGAGAATTCCCTTTTTGGGGAAACTCCATGAGCTCCACGCCCCCATGGTGAATTACGAATGGTGTGGCGGCGGCTACTGAATACTCGGCGCGTCGCTGCGGAGGCCGCGGCGGCGCGAGCGGCGAATCAGCCACCAGCCGGCCAGCGCGCCCAGCGGGAGCGCGATGAATGCCAGCAGCCCAGCGATGCCGAGTGAACCGACGAGCACATCCACGACCGTCAGCTCGGGCGTCTCGGGCCTGATGATTTCAACGATGAAGGGGTCCTGCGGCGGCTGCACGGTCGTCTCCCACTATACCGTTTGACACCGCTGCGCCTGCACCGGCGTAAGATGGCCTATGGCTCTCTCAAAATCCCACGTGCTGGTTGGTGCGGCGTTGGTGTGTGCTGCTGCCGTCGCCGTCGCAGGGCAGGGCCGCGGTGGCGGCCCGAGCGCGCAGATCAAGCCGGGCGAACAGTGCCCAGCGGGTATGACCGAGGTCCGGCCCGGCAACTGCCAGGCGCCGTCAATCCCCGCCCCGTCAATCGTGGACTATCGGCCCGAGTCCACGCTGGTGGTGCCGGAACACCCCGTGCCCCGCGCCAAGTATCCCGCCATCGACTTTCACGGCCATCCCGGTGCTCGTGTGTCCTCCCAGGAGGGGCTCAAGACGATGTTTGCGGAACTCGACGCGCTCAACGTCGGCATGATGGTGACCGCGGAGAACGTCTCCGGCGAACGGCTCCAGCAACTGGTCGCGACCGCCAAGGCGTCACCCTACGCGAACCGCGTGGCGTTTTTTACCGGTGTGAGCTTCAACGGTGTCGGCCCAGGATGGGCCGAGCGCGCGATTGCGCAGCTGGAAGCCGACGTGAAGGCCGGTGCGGTTGGCGTCGGAGAGATCGGCAAGGGATTTGGTCTTGGGACCCGCAAGCCGGACGGCTCGCGCCTCACCATTGACGACCCGGAACTGGCGCCATTCTGGGACGCGTGTGCGCGGCTGAATCTGCCGGTGTTCATTCACACCGCGGATCCGCCGGAGTTCTTCGAGCCGCTGGATGCGACCAATGAACGGTGGCTGGAACTGGCGTTGTTTCCCAATCGCGCGTATCCGTCCGACCGGTTCCCGTCGTTTGAAACCCTTGTCGCCGAGCGCGACCGCCTGTTTGCCCGGCATCCGAAAACGAAGTTCGTCGCCGCCCATCTGGCGTGGCACGGCAACGATCTGGCGCGGCTTGGCCGGCTATTTGACGCGAATCCGAACGTGTATGCGGAGATGGGCGCCGTCCTCTACGAGCTCGGGCGTCAGCCGCGTTTTGCGCACGACTTTCTCGTGAAGTACAGCTCGCGTGTGCTTTTTGGCAAGGACTCGTACCAGCCCAGCGAATATCCGTACTACTGGCGGGTGTTCGAGACGCGCGACGACTACTTCGACTACTACCGCGACTATCACGCGTTCTGGAAACTCTACGGCCTTGACCTGCCCGATGAGGTGCTCAAGGACATCTACTTCCGGACCGCACTGCGGATCACACCGGGGTTGCCGCGCGATCTGTGGGCGGGCGAGGTCAAGTAGCGCCGGCTACTTGGCCGTCGCCACCAGGCCCGTCGACTTCTTGAGCGACGCTTGGTACTTCAGGATCGAGTCGGCAAGCGACTGGGCGATCTTCTGCTTGTAGGCGTCCCGCTTGAGCAGCGTGGCTTCACTCTTGTTGGTGACGAACGAGATCTCCGCCAGCACACTGGGCATCTGCGCGCCGATGAGCACCACAAACGGCGCCTGCTTCACGCCAAGGTCCTGCACCGTCTTGTTGACCTGACGCAGGCCACGAATCATCGAGGTCTGGACGATCTGCGCGAACTCGCGGGATTCCTTCACCTTTGCATTGAGCGTGATCTGCTGCACCAGTTTCGGCAGGCTGCCCATCGAGCCCGCGCTCGTCGCGTTTTCGCGGGCGGCCACGGCTTCGGCCTCGGGGTTGGTTGCGAAGTTGAGGAAGTAAGTCTCGACACCACGGGCGGTTGTGCGCCGTGCGGCATTGGCGTGAATGGAGAGGAACAGGTCCGCACCTTCGCGGTTGGCGATGGCCGTGCGCTCTTCGAGCGGGATGAACTCGTCCGTGCGGCGTGTCAGCACCACGTCGACGCCGGCTTTCTGCAGCAGCGCCTCCACACGCAGCGCCACGTCCAGCACCAGCTCCGCCTCTTCAACGCCGTTCGCCTTTGCGCCCGGGTCATGCCCGCCATGACCCGGATCGATCACCACGCGTGACACACCAAGACCCAGCTGACGGGCAAGCCCATAGTCACCGCCGCTGGTCGTCGACGCCGGCGCAATCGAGGGAGCCGGCCCCGAAGGCCCGACCACCGGAGCGGCAACAGGCGCAGGTGGTGCAGGTGGAGGTGTTGTGGGTGTTGGAGGTGGCGGAGGACCTGATGGAGCCACGGGCGCGACGTCGCTTTCGACGTCCACCACGAGCCGGAAGGGGTGGTAGAGCACAAACGCGCTGTGGGTCGGTGAGCCGGCCAGTTCGAGCACGACGCGGGCCTTGGCGCCGTCCTGGCGGCCGAGGCGTACCGCCTGCACACGTGTGCCTTGCAGCGCCTCTGCGAGCGCCTGTGTGGCGGCCTGATAGTCCGCCTGTTCGAGGTCAAAGAAGACGCGATCCGGACCCGCCAGCCGCTCGGCCGTGAAGAGCACCTCGCGATCGAACTCCAGGGTGAGTCTGTCGCCCTTGGGCAACGGCGTCAGCGTGACCGCCTTCAGTGCGGCAGTGGGACCGGTGGGCGTGGCCACGGCCGGAGCAGCCGGTGTCGGCGTCGGCGCAGGCGCTGCGGGAGGTGGTGTCGCCGCAGCCGGCGGTGCGGCCGCAGCCGGCGCGGGCTTGGTCGGCGCCGGTCGTGCGGGCGCGTTCAGCGCGTTGATGTGGGTGATCGCGGACTTGACCTTGCTGCTGGTCGGGTATTCCTTGCGCAGCCATGTATAGAGACGTTCGGCGGTGGCCTTGTCGGCCGCCTGCCCGTGTTTCTCCCACGTGTATCGTGCGAGTTCCGCCCCGTACCACAACGCATCGTCACAGTACCCGCTGCGCGGGTGGCGACGCACGACGTTTTCGTAGGCGGTCGCGGCGCTCCGCAACGCGGAGAGTGTCCCGCTCTTGCGAGCCGAGGCTTCCTGCGTTTGTGCGCGTTGATACAGCACGGCGGCGGTTTGCGCGTCGGCGGAGGCCGGCACGGACCAGAGCAGGACGGCCGCAAGGGCCGCCATCAACCAGTGACGTGATGCGGGAGCTGCACGCATGTCTACCTCAACTGCGCGTCGACTTCGTCGAAGTAGTTCGCATCGACGAGAACCTCGCGCTTGCCGTTGGTGGCGGGGGAAACGACGCCATCCATTTCCATCATGTCGATCAGTCGCGCGGCGCGGCTGAACCCGATGCGCAGCCGACGCTGCAGGTATGAAATCGACGCCTGGCCGCTTGACACCACGATGCGGGCGGCTTCGTCGTAGAGGTCGTCCTTCTCGAACTCCACCTTGTCGGCCGTCTTTTCTTCGGCCGTGATGGAGGTGTCGTAGGTCGGCTTGCCCTGCTTGCGCAGGAAGCTGCACAGGCGCGCCGTCTCCTGTTCGGAGACGTAGGGGCCGTGAATACGTACGAAGCGCGACGACGCCGGCGGCAGATAGAGCATGTCGC
>BTVE01000088.1:0-17170 GCA_045862915.1 Acidimicrobiia bacterium | reverse complement strand
GACCCGTGCGCCCGGCTGCAGGGCGGCGGAATGCACCTCCACACGCTGCACGGCCTTGAGCCACTCCGGATACCGTTGCGGGTCAAACATGATGGCCGCAATGGCGGCGGGAGACGCGGCAATGTCAATGGCGACGGTGAGATCAATCATGTCCACACCATGATAACGGGGACGCGCGTTGGCGCCTTGCACGGGACCGTTGACGGGACTACTGTACGGGCATGCGCCCGCTCACAGTGGACCTGTCGGACTCGGCCGGCCGTCCCTACTTTCTCTGGGACGAAGACATGTCAGTGGCGGAGCTGCGATCCACACTGCGGGGTGAGCGGGGCGACGTTGAGCGACTACGCGTGCTCGGCAAGCTGCTGCGCGAAGCCCGGGACCAGGATGTCTGGAGTTTTGTCACGCCGTCCGAGGTCGCGGCAGCGCTGCCGCAGTTACACCGCCGGCTGGGCCGGCGCGGCGCGTTCTGGGAATTCTTGATCGCAGGTTGGCGTAATGACGGACTCCTCGCCAAATAAGCTGTCGGCCCTGCAACGCGCAGTACTGGAGGGCTTCTTTCGGTATGAATCCCGGTTCTTCCTGACGGGCGGTGCCGCACTGGCCGGGTTCTACCTGCATCATCGGTCCACCCTGGACCTCGACTTGTTCACGCTGGACCCTGAGGCGTTTGCTGTTGGACGACGGGCGCTGGATGCCGCAGCGGCCGACCTCGGCGCGACTGTCACGGTCCGGCAGCATGCACCGGGTTTTGAGCGACTCGTGGTATCCCGCGCTGACGAGGCGGTGGTCGTTGACCTGGTGTTCGAACGTGTCGTTCAGACTGCCGGCCCCAAGCGGCGCATCGGCACGATCGCGGTCGACCCGGTCGAAGAGATCCTCGCAAACAAGCTGACCACGGTGCTGTCTCGCGCCGAAGAACGCGACCTCGTGGATCTGCTGTGGCTCGAACGCCAGGGACTTCGGATCGAGGGCGCATTGGCGGCGGCCCTTGCCAAAGACGGCGGCTGCACGCCCGCAGCGCTCGCCTGGGTGTTATCGGAGGTCACTATTCCCGAGGACGCGGCGTTACCTGGCGACGTCACAGGAGCGGAGCTCCGCGCATTCGTCTCAGAGCTCATCGTCCGGCTACGGCGGGCCGCCTATCCAGCTATGATGGCCCGCTCATGACACGCGAAAGCTGGGGCAGCCGATTCGGATTCATCATGGCCACGGCCGGATTTGCCATCGGCCTGGGCAACATCTGGCGTTTTCCCTACATGACCGGGATGAACGGCGGCGGCGCCTTCCTCCTGGTCTACCTGGTGGTGGTCGCTGCGATCGGACTCCCGCTGCTGATGATTGAAATCGGCCTGGGACGGAAGGCGCAGTCCAGCCCGGTGGCCGGCATGGCGACGCTGCTGGGCAGCACCCGCAGTCCGTGGATGCTGATCGGGTGGCTGGGCATGACGGCAGCCGTGATCATCAACGCCTACTACATGATGATCATCGGCTGGATCGTCGGCTACACCGTCGAGGCGATGCGCGGCGACCTGCACGGTCTCACCGCAGACCAGCTGCAGGCGCACTTTGCGGCGTTCACGACAACACCGGGCCCGGTGGCACTGTACGCGCTGCTGTCGATCGCCGCGCTGACGCTGGTCGTACGGCGCGGGCTGGGCGCGGGGGTGGAACGTCTGTCGCGCGTCGCCATGCCGGCATTGTTCGTGATCCTGATCGCCCTCGCGATTCGCGCGCTCACGTTGCCCGGTGCGAGCGCCGGACTGGCGTGGTACCTGACGCCGGACTTTTCGGTGATCACTGCCGGCACGTGGATGGCCGCGCTGGGCCAGGCGTTTTTCTCCATCGGCGTCGGCATGGTGGCAGGATTTGCGTTTGGGGGCTACATGGCCCCGCGATCCAGCGATGTGCCGGGCAGTGTGGCGTTGGTGGTCGTCGCCGACACGGCGGTCGCCGTGGGCGCCGGCCTGATCATCTTCCCGGCGCTGTTTGCCTTTGGCCTGCCGCCTGACTCCGGGCCGGGCCTCCTGTTTGTGACGATTCCGCAGGTGTTCTCACAGATGCCCGGCGGCGGCGTGTTCGGCACGACGTTTTTTGTGCTGTTGCTGCTGGCGGGCATCACGTCGGCCGTCGCGATCTTCGAAGTCGTTACGGCATCGCTGGTCGACAGCGTGGGCATGCCCCGCCCGCGCGCCGCCGTCGTGACCGGCGCGATGTGGGCGGTGCTGTCGACGATCGTCATCCTGGGCGAAGGCCCGTGGTCGTGGATTCGGCCGTTCGGCATGACGATCTTCGGGCTGCTGGACATGGTGTCGACCAACATCCTCTTGCCCGTGGGCGGACTGCTGCTCGCCCTCTACACCGTGTTCGTCTGGACGTTTGACGGCTTTCGTCGCGACGTCAACGAAGGTGCGGGTGCCCTGCGGGTCGCCGGTCTGCTCAAGCCGTTTGTGCTGGTGGTGATTCCCGTCGCCGTCACACTTGTGCTGCTGACCAGCCTCGGCGTGTTCTGACGGGCACTAGCGGCCGAGCATCGGTTTTGTGTGCCGTTCTCCGCTGATCAGACAGTCGAAGTGTGCGTCAAACAGCGCCAGCGGCACGGTCCCCGCGTCGAGCAGGTGATCGTGAAAGCGGCGGATGTCGAAGCGATCGCCCATCAGCCGCTCCGCCCGTGTGCGCGCGTCGCGAATGGCCAGCGCACCAAGTTTGTACGCGAGCGCCTGCCCCGGCATGTCCACGGAGTACCGCAGTGTCTCCGTGTCGATCTGCGCCTCGGACTCGAAGGTGTTTTCACGCATGAACTGCATCGCGCGTTCGCGTGACCAGCCCAGTGCGTTCATGCCGGTGTCCACCACCAGCCGTGTTGACGTGAAGAGGTCCATCCCCAGTCGACCGGCCTTGGCGTAGACGTCCGGGTACACGCCCATCTCCCATGCGACGTCGGACGCGTACTCGCCCCATCCTTCCGTGAAGGGCACGGATCGAACGGTCTTGCGCAGGCGCGAGATACCGGGATGTTCCGAGACACGGGTGAGCTGATAGTGATGGCCCGGCAGCAACTCGTGAAACACGATGGCGGTCACCATCGTGATGGACCGCGTCTCCGGATTGAGCCCGTTGTAGTTGTAGTACCCCTTGGGATCGGTCGTCGTCGGCAGGCTGTAGAACCCGTAGGTCATCGACGGTTCAAGGTCCGGGGCCAGGCGGCGGACGTCGTAGGGCGCCTTCGGCATCATCGAGAAGTACGCGGACATCTTCGGTTCGATCAGCCGGATCGCCGCCATCATCCGTTCGCCGATCTCTTCGCTGCGTTGGGCGAAGAAGCGTCTGTCGGTGCGCAGGTAGGTCTTGAATTCCTGCAGGGTGCCGGAGAAACCCGCCTCGACACGGAGTTCGTCCAGTGCCCGCATGATGCGGGTCACCTCGGCGAGCCCGCGATCGTGGATCTGCTGCGGCGTCAGGTCAAGGCCCGTATTGCGACGGATCAGCACGCGATAAAACGCGTCGCCATTTGGATACTGCGACAGGCCGACACGATCACCCGTACGGCGTCGATAGGGTCCGTCAATGTAGGTGGCCAGGCGCTCAACAGCCGGATTCACCTGGTCACGGATGAGGGCATCCACCTCCGCCACGAACGCGGCGCGCGTGCCGGGGCAATGGAAAACGGGCTCGTGGGTGGCGCCGCAGCAAACGACCGGATGAACGGCAGCACGAGACGCAGTTCCTCGGTCGGCAGGACCACGCGTTGCTCGGCTTGTTGTTCCAGCCGCACTTCGTAGGCGCGCATCGTGGCCGGCAACTGCCGTAGCGCCTTCAGGTACGCGTCCCTCTGCGCGTCGGTGTCGAGCGGCGCACCTGCAAACGGGGCGGTCAGAACGCGCAGCGGAGAAAAGTACGGCGTGACGATGCTCGGCAACCAGAAGAACTGTGACGTCGCCTCGGCATCCTGCTGCGCCTGGTTCTCGGCGATCCCGTAATCCAGCCAGTCGTCATGCGTCAGCTTCGACTGGTCGATCTGCCGCAGCCGCGTGAGGAATGCCTGGGCGTGGGCCGCCAGCGCGTCAGCCTGGGCCGGCGTGCCGGTTGGGCCGAGATCAACCGCAAGGTCACCTGGGGCACGCTCGGGCAGCCCCGCCAAGGCGCGTCGTTCCGGCGCGTACGTGTTGATGAGCGCCTGCAGCCGCTCGCCCTCCGTTTGTTGGGCCGCGTGTAGCAGGGAACCGGCGACGACCGCAGCAACGACGACAGCAACAATCCCAAGGCGGAGGCGCAGGCGTGACGACATGCGGCGCATTCCACGCCTTCGGGTATCATCCCCGCCATGCGACGAGTGCTGGTGCTGACGGCTGCGTTGTTCGTGGTGGCGGTTCTCGATGGACGCGGGCAGCAGATCGACGATCTCTCCCCTCGCGTCTGGCCCGACGGTGAATACACGCGCCTGCTGGCCGCGCAGAACGTGATGCGCACCTCGGCCGGTGCCGCGAGCGGGTACGGCGGCGCGGTTACCGTGGCTTACAACGGCATTGCCGCACGTGCGGGACTCGAAGCCCTGTCACGCGGCGGGTCGGCCATCGACGCGGCGTTGACGGCAGCCGTGACCCAGGTCGCCGCAACCGCAGGCGCGCCGATCAGCTACTTCGGCATCATGTCGCTGGTCTACTACGACGCGTCGACCAAACAGGTCTACACCATGAACGCGGAGTGGAACACGATCCTCGGCGAGACCAGCCCCGCCACGATCCCGGGCAGTATCAACATGGCGTCGCCTGAAGGCCTGCGCGGTACGGCTGTCAGCGGTCGCACGGCACTGGTGGGCGGATTCCTGAAAGGTGTGGGCGCTGCCCATGCGCGCTTCGGCCGCCTTCCGTTTGCCCGCATCTTCGACACCGCGATCCACCTTGCGCATGCGGGCATGCCGGTGACGGATGCGCTCGCCGGCAAGTTCGAGTTCCGCCGCGAAGACCTCTCACGTTTACCCGAGACCCGCGCAATCTTTCTGAAGGCCGATGGCTCCACCTATCGCGCGGGCGACACCTTCAGGCAACCGGCGCTTGCCAGTACGCTTCGCCGTGTCGCTGCCGAGGGCACCGACTACATCTACAAGGGGCCGTGGGCACAGAAACTCGTCGACGCCGTCCAGCGCGATGGCGGCCGCATGACACTCGAGGACCTCGCGAAGTACGACGTCCAGTGGAGCGCGCCCGTCCACGGCGACATCGGGCCGTATCGCATCTACACGAATCCGCCGCCCAACGCCGGCGGTCTGAATCTCGTCGAGGCGCAGCAGATGGCTGTGGCCTCAGGCCTGACGCGTGGACCACACTGGACTGAATCAGGCGCGGCCCTGCGCACCGCACTCGACATCACACAGGCGTACTCCCTGGCGTATCTGCCGGACGCGACGTTGCGGCAGGTGCTCCCCGGCGTGGACTACTCTCCGGCATCACGTGTGACGGCCGCACACGGCGCCACCATGTGGAAGGCACTGTCCGCCGCGTCACCCTTCCGCTGGAAGCCGCCGGCCGGCCACCATTCCGACGATGTGGTCGCGGTGGATGCGCAGGGCAACATGGCCGCGATCACACACAGCATCAACTGTGTGGACTGGGGACGCACCGCCATCAACATCGATGGCATCTCGATTGGGGATCCGGCCTCCTTTCAGCAGTCGCAGATCGCGCGAGTGCCCCCAGGCAGCCGCCTCCCCGCCCCCACGGAAACGGGCATCGTCTTTCGTGACGGCCAACCGTGGCTGGCGTTTGCCTCGATGGGCTCAGGACTCCACCAGCGGACCTTCCAGGCGCTGACCAACATGCTGCACTTCGGGATGAGTGTGGAAGAAGCAGTGAACACCGCGGACTTCCTGATGCCGGACACCGACCTCACGAACGGCCAGTTGACCTTCCGCGTGCCGGCCGGCCGATTCCCGAAACATGTGCTGGACGCCGTCGGCTATCGGTATGCCGAAGTAGATCCGTCCGACGTCCGGTTTGGCGGTGAGGGTCTCTGGGTCGCGATCAGCCGCGATCCGCTGACGGGCCTCTTGCGCGCGGCCTCGCACAATCGGAACAACAGCGCCGCGTTCGCGCGCTGATGCGATTACTCGACCACGACGTTTGTGCGGGTATCCCGGACGACGGTGCACCAGCGCCGGCACCCGCCAACGTGGAACCAGCGTTCGGTCACCACACCTTCGGTGTTGCCGTGCATGAACGCGCGGTCGACGTCTCGCGCGTCCGGGTCGGTCATCGTCTCAGGCATGGACGGCAGTTCGCCGTAGAGAAACTCCTCGACGCCGCGTTCTCCGCAGTGTGGGCACCGAATCCGGTGCGTGATCGTCATCAGTGTGTCCCCGCCGATCCGCGGTCGGCCAGCGTGCGGTCCTGACGGAATCGCTCGAGTCCAAACGGCGCAATCAGTGCCGGCGTGCGGCCGGTGGCGATGAGTTCGGCCATCTGTTCCCCTCCGGCAGGTATCGCCTTGAAGCCCCACGTGCCCCAACCAGTGGTCACGAGAAATCCGTCCACACCGGTCTGCCCCATCACCGGGGAATAGTCGGTGCTCATGTCGCACACGCCGGTCCACTGGCGCAGCACCTGCAGGTCGCGCAGAAACGGCAGCAACGTCGTGATGCGTAGCGCACACTGCTGGAGGAATCCGAACGTCGAGTCCATCGCGTAGCTCGGCGCGCGATCGATCTCGGCACCGATTAACATTTCGCCCTTGAGCGTCTGCGATGCGTAACAGCTCAGGCCGGATGACGCAACGATCGGCCCGAAAGCGTCGGCGTACCGATGCGTGACAAACGCCTGCAGCGGATGCGTACGAATCGGCAGTCGGACACCGGCCCACCCGGCCACGGTGCTCACGTGCCCACCAACCGCCGAGACCACCACGCCGGCGCCCACATCGCCCGCAGCGGTGCGCACGCCTGCGACGCGATTGCCGTCGCGCACCAGGCCTGTCACCGGCGTGTTCGCGAAGACATCCACACCCAGACGCATGGCCCCTTCGGCGTACGCCCACACGACACGGTCGTGCCGGGCCGTAGCGCCCTCGGGGTGATACGACGCGCCATACACGGGCCACACCCCACCGCCGGAGAGATCAATCTGCGGACACAGCCGCTTCACATCGTCCGGCTCCACATACTCGGTGCGAGCGCCGCAGGCGGTGTTGATCGCCGCGCGTGCGCGCTCCTGACGCACGCCGGACTCGCTGTGGGCAATCCACAGCAGCCCCTTGGTGCGATGCATGAGATCGCGACCGGTCTCCTGTTCGAGCGCCGCGTAGAGATCCACCGACCGCTGGTAGAACCGCACGGCCTCGGCCACACCGTAGTTGGCGCGAATGATGGTGGTGTTCCTGCCGGAGTTGCCCGAGCCGATGTAACCCCGCTCGAACACCGCGATGTTGGTGATGCCGTGCCTCGTGGCCAGGTAGTACGCCGTGGCAAGGCCGTGGCCTCCGGCACCGATGATGACCACGTCGTAGGAGGACCGACGTGTGGCAGGCCACCGCAGATGAATCTGCCGCTCGACCATCTCATTCATGACAGTCGCTCCGCGAAGTCGGCGGCGCAGGGCGCCGGTGTAAAGATGCGCACGGCATCGGCAGCCCACCACACCTTGACGGGAAGTCCGGCGGCAAGCCCCTGAAGAAACACGGGGGAAGATTCGGGCAGCGGCCAGTCGGCGTTGCGCGACAACCACGTGCGCGCCTCTTTGGGCGCCATCGTCACACCCACCCACCCGGTGTCGGTGCGGATGATGGCGTGGCGATCGGCGACCGCGCTGCGTACAGCGGCCGCATCGTAGTCGAGCAGCAACACTTCGTCCGGTGCAGTGCGACACACGATGGTGTCGCTCGGCCACACGGCTCGATCAAGTGCATCGGGCGTGGCAACGATCCGGGCCACCACAATGGACTCAGGCGCGCGCACGAGTGCCCTCCGGGTCATAAAACGGCAGTGACACACGTCTCGCTTCCCGACCATCAATGAACGCCGCGTCCGGGAGACGGTCACCGTCGTACGCGAGCCAGCCAAGCAGCACACTGCGCTGCAAGACAGGTGACCACGCGCTCGACGTCACAACACCAGCCACGGTGCCGTCCGCGTGATGAATGACGGCACCTTCCAACGGCGCAGGCGCCTCCATCTCGAATCCACAGAGGCGACGGTCGCGCGGCAGCGCGTTGGTGCGGTGGACCGCATCGCGTCCCACAAACGCCGACTTGCTGCGCGACACCGCCCACTCCGCATCAATGCGCCGCAGCGTCGAGTCGAAGTCGGTGTCCTGTCCAACGATGACGTAGCCTTTTTCGAGGCGGAGCGTCAGCAACGCCTTCAGGCCGTGCGGACGGATGCCGAGATCGGCACCGGCGTCAAGCAGCGCACGCCACAGGCGCATCGTTTCTGCGGCGGGATGATGGAGTTCGTACGACACCTCGCCGGTGAAACTGAGGCGCAGGACACGGCAGGCCACACCCGCGACGTCGATGTGCGCGTGACAGCCAAACGGCGGCAAGCCCTGTGCGCCGGCAGCGGTCAGCACCTGGGCCGCCAGTGGCCCGGTGACATTGATGGCGCCAAGGGACATCGTCTCGTTGAGGAGGCGCACGTCGGCGCCGAGGCTGTCCGCCCAGTCGCGCACCCAGGCTTCGGCGTGCGTGGCACCGCCGCTGGTGAACGTCAGGTAGAAGCGGTCGTCGGCATCGCGGCACACCAGCCCATCGTCAATGACGTAGCCCCGCTCATCGAGCAGGAATGTATAGCGCAAGCGCCCGGTCTTCAGCGGCGCGATGGGCACTGGATACAGATGTTCGAGCAGCCGGAGTGCGTCGGGTCCCGCGACCGTCATCTTCCCCAGTGTTGATACATCGCCGAGTGAGACAGCGGTCCGAACTGCGGTGTATTCGTCGTCGGGATTGCCGTAGTGCCACGGGCGCCACCAGCCGCCCATCCGCTCCATGACGGCACCGGCATTGCGATGCCAGGCGTCAAGGGGCGTGCGCAAGGTGGGCGCGTGATGCGCGCCTGCAGCGACCTCGGCCATCGTGGCGCTGCGCGTCAAGGGACGCGCGGTGAACGGCGGCGGTAATTGTCCAAGCCGCGCTTCCAGCCACGCACGTACGTGCGGCATACACGTCACGCCCTGGCACGGGCCCGTTCCCGCCAACGTCGCGCGCTTCACCAATTCCAGATCGTGGAAACCCCGGTCGAACACCGATGCCAGATCGTCAACAGTGACCTGCAGGCACGGACACACGACGCCTGCCGTTGGTGCCGGGACGGCAGTCGCCGGAGCCACGACATCGCCGACGCCGCGGACGTTCATGCCGCGCCCCATGCGCAGGAGCGCATCACGCGGCACCAGCCCCAGTCCCAGCGACACCGTATCGGCTTCGACGCTGTGCTCCGCGCCATCGTCGGTGATCGTGACCACCGCGCCGACCGTTGTTGGATCCGACGATGACGCGTCGAAGCGGACCAGCCTGCCTTGCGCACGCGTGTGTGCGATGCCGTCGGGAGGATCACCGACGGCCACGACGCGGCCGAGCGCGATACCAGCGTTCGCGAGTTGCGGAATCGCGCGGGCGGTCACAAGGCCGCGGAGATGGGACCCGGGCACCACCGGCAACACGTCGGCGGCACCGGTCGCCACGATGATTTCGCCGCGCGGCCGCAGGTGGCGCAGGCCGGCGGGAGTCCTCACCACCACAAGTGGTCCTGGGTAGATGCCAATGGCCTCTTCACCGGCCGCACTGTCGACGGTTTCGACGTGTTGTCCTGCGGCCCGCGCCGACGCCGCTTCCGCGCGACCGGCCGGTCCCTGCCCGATGACCACGACGTCGCAGTGGACCGTGGTCAGGTCCACCTGGCGCGACCTGCCGCTGCTCTCCAGGGGCGGCAACGCTGCGGGACCACCGTAGGGCACGATGTCTGCCGCCGGATCCGCCGGCCGCTGGCACGTGCGCACATAAGCCACGCCGTCCACGCCGGCAAGGCAGTTCGGGCAGTCGCCCGCGAGACACAGGGTTCCGCCGCCGGTCGGATGGCGGCCGTTCTTCAGTAGCTGGATCAGCAGCGAGTCGGCCATCAAGTCAGGCGAAGCATATCGCCGACGCAACTGGTCGTGCCAGGTTTGCCGTATGGTCTGTGCATGGCGACGCGTCTTCTGAATCTTGCGCTCATCCCTGCGTTTCTCATCGGTTACATGGAATGGGGCGGCGGCAACTCCGGCTTCGTCTATGACGCTGCTCTCGCGGTGTTCACGGGCCCTGGCTCGATCTGGCAGAACCTCGTCCATCCCATCATCGCGGCGGCGCTGATCGGCTTGATTCTGGTGGTGATCCGGGCGGCTCGCCCGACGTCCAGTCGATGGCTCATCAAAGCAGCAGTCCTGGTGCTGGCGCCGATGCCGGTCCTGATCTTCGGCATTGGTGCGGCGTCAGCGAACTGGCCGATGATCGTGTCGGCGCTGCCCTTTTTTGTTCTCGCTGTCATCGCGTGGCGCCGGGGATAAGCGCCTGCCCGTTCGCGCGGGTGGCGCGCCGCGTGTGGTCGGCGTCGGACCATTGCGGCGGCGGGTCTCCGCGGAGCGGCCGCTCGAAGGCGGCGCTCCGTCCGCTCGCGCTGCGTACTGGCGCTCGTCGCCTCGCTCCCAACTGGGGAGCGAGGCTCGCAGCGCTCCCTCCCTGCGCGCCGCCTTCAGACTGACGCCCATCGCGGCCCTCCGAGTCGACCCGCGCCGCAAACGCTCCGACGCCGACTGCTCGGCGGGTGCCGGCGCGGGTGGCGCGCCGCGTGTGGTCGGCGTCGGACCGCTGCGGCGGCGGGTCTCGGCGGAGCGGTCGCGCGTACCGCACTCTGCGGGAATCACGATTCACCGCAGAGACCATGGAGCGCCTGGGCTCCATCAACGCCTTCATGGTGAGTCGTCGGTGCTAGGGTAGCGGACCGATGACGAACAGGGTATTGTCGAAGGGATCTTGGAAACCGAACGTGCGCGCGCCCCACGGTTCGTTCTGCGGCGGACGCTCCACATGGACGCGCTGGCGCCACTCGTCGTAGTAGCGGTCGGCGCTCTCGACCTCCAGCGACACGCAGACATTGCGGCCGTGGCCCGACATCGGACAATCGAGCGTCAGCGCGATGGTGCCGCGCCGCAGGCCCAGCAGTCCCGTGTGGCCATCTTCGGTCGCCTCGAATGTCACCTCGAAGCCGAGCGCGTCGACGTAGAACTCACGCGCGCGGCGAAGGTCATCAACAGGAAGGATTGGGACTGCGCGTTCCATGCCGGGTCACGACAGGATACCCGCTTACCCACCCTGCGTCGGCCGCTTTTACGTCGGGAGCGTAGTCCAGGTACGCCCACTCCTCGTCGTCGCGCAGGGAGCGCGTGCTGACCGACGTCTCGGTCAGCACGCGCCACACCATCCACAAGACGAGTCCCGGCCAGAACAGCGCCATGACCACGACAGCCAGCGCCGCCGATTCGTGCGCGCTCAGCAACGCGCCGACGAGCAGATACACGGTCGTGATCCAGACGGCTTTCGGAATCGGTGTCCGCATGCCTGACAGGCATGCAAGACAGGTACCCCGGGCGGCGTTATCGCGGGAAGTAGCCGCGACGCGCGTGCACCTTCACGCCAGGCCGCGTGACCTTTACCTCGAGGTCACGAAACACCCGATCGCGGCGCGTGAATGACGAGGTGTAGCCAAGCACGTAGTAGCGGCTGTTCGCCTCGATGATGCGTTCAAAGCCCGAGGCAAACTCATTGTGATTGACCAGGGCGAATCCACCGGTGCGCGTCGCCAGATTGTGAAGCCCCTCAACACTCTCACTGGTCGCACGAAGGTCGGCCACCAGCGCATCACCGATGTTGGAGCCTTGCGGCGCAAACACCACGTTTGGCGGCGTGGCGATCAGGCCACGCACGTCCACCGCATACAGCGTGATATCCGCGCGCGAGACGGGATCCGACGCGCCGTCCCAGCCGCCCGCAAACAGCACGATGGATTTGCGACGCCCCTGAATGGCGTTGAACCACGTGATGGCGGTCGTCAACTGGCGATGGGGCTCGGCCAGCGCGGCCTGGCACTGCTCACGCAGCCCGGCTTCGCCTGGCGAGAACACCGCGCCGGGCCCACATCGATAGGCAAACGGCAAGTCGGCCGACGGTCCGTTGCCGCGGTACGCATCAATCTGTGACATGAGCGCGGCCGTGTCCGTCGAGAACGTGACATCCCGCAACGGGAACTGCGTGTCCCACACGGCAGCATGGTCGCCGGGGCGGAGATGGTGCTGCACGAAGTCCAGCGCCAGTTGCCGGATCCTCGGGCTGCTCGAGCCGCTCGCACCTGACAGATAGATCAGGAACAGCCGGCCGTCCTCGCGAAGTGCTGCAGGCACATCGGCACGATACGCGGCAGGCGTCGACGCCCCCGCCCCGGGTCGATCCGGAAGTTCCACGAACGACACCGTCTCGATCGACTCACGTTTGCCCTGTTCCCGCACTTCAAAATCCGCGGCCGTGAGACCTCTCACGAACTCACCGTCCTTGTCGGTCACACTGGCGACGATTTCGATGTAGTTGGTTTCGCTGCGAAACACGGCCTGCTGCCGCGCACTGACTGCAACGCTCGCAATTGCCGCGCATGCGGCAGCGGCGACGACCTTCGGGCTTACCCGCATGGCTGACTCCGTTCCGACGACCTCACAAGGCTGGCTGCGGCCATCCTACCGCAGTCACATCAGTTCAGCCACACAATCGCGCCATTGAGGGTGGCGGCAAACGTCACCCAGGCCAGATAGGGCGTGAGCAGCCAACCGGCCGTGTCATCAATGGCCGCGAAGGTTCGCCACGTCAGAATGATGGCCACCCACAGAGTCAGAAGGTCCACAAACGCCGCTCCAGGCGCTTGCGCGCCAAGAAAGAGGAAGGACCATGACCAATTGATGGCAAGTTGTGCCAGAAACAGGGAAAGCGCGGCTCGCTGGACGCGCCAGCCCCCGCGTCGCCACACGCGCCACGCCGCGATGCCCATCATCACGTACAGCGTGGTCCATACGGGCCAGAACACCCACGATGGCGGATTCCAGGGTGGTTTGTTCAATGATGGATACCAGGCGGAGTCACCGCCGTTGGTCAACTGGCCGACGACAGCGCCGCCTCCCGCACACAACACCACCCATCCGGCAAGCACAAGGACACTCTGCATGCCCGGTCGATCTCCCAAACATCGTGCCAGCTGCGGTTACACGCCGGACACCCCACGCGGGTATGATGCGGCCGGAGGTTTCATGTCCACGGTCCGTCGTCGCATCACAGTATTCGTCTGGGGCATTGTGGGCTTTGGCCTGCTGTGGGCCTGGCCGGCGGCGGAGCGCGCGGCCGCCGTGGCCACCGCGCTCGAGGGGCCACAGGCGATTGCCGGCTCAACACTCAAGTGGTATCGCGGCAACACCCACACGCACACGGTCAACTCCGACGGCGACAGCACACCCGACGACGTCGCGCGGTGGTATCGCGAACACGGCTACCAGTTCCTGGTGCTGACCGATCACAACTTCCTGACCAGTGTGGATGGCCTGAATGCTGTTCATGGCGCGGATGAGAAGTTCCTGATCATTCGGGGCGAAGAGGTCACCTCGAGCTTCCAGAACAAGTCGGTGCACGTCAACGGCCTCGATGTGCAGTCACTCGTCGAGCCCACGCGCAATGCGCCGTCACTGGTCGCGACGATCCAGGGCAACGTGGATGGCATTCGCCGCGCGAACGGCGTCCCCCACATCAACCATCCGAACTTCCAATGGTCGTTTGGCGCCGATGAGATCGCGCAGATCACCAACAACAAGCTCTTCGAGATCTACAACGGCCATCCCACGGTGCACAACGAGGGCGGAGGCGGCGTCCCAGGACTTGAAGAGATGTGGGACTCGATCCTCTCGCGCGGCATCCTGCTGTATGGCGTGGCGGTTGATGACGCCCACACCTTCAAGCAGCCGGGCAACATGGCCGTTGCCGGCCCGGGCCGTGGATGGATCGTGGTGCGCTCGGCGCGTCTGGAATCACGCGCGCTGCTGGAGGCGGTCGAGCGCGGCGACTTCTATGCGTCCACCGGCGTGGCGCTGGCGGATATCCGGGCGACGCCGACGTCAATGACGATCGACATCCGCCCACAGGGCGATTTCAAGTACCGCACGCGGTTCATTGGCCGCAACGGCGAGATCCTGCACGAGTCAATCGAGCGCGAGTCCACCTACACGTTTACCGGCCGTGAAGGCTACGTGCGTGCCAAGGTGATGGACTCGGGTGGACGCGCTGCGTGGATCCAGCCGGTGTTCGTCAAGTAGTTGCAGCCGCGCGGCGTCGAAACAGCCAGACGCCTGCCGCGATCCAGAGCACCACAACCAGACGGACGGACCAGGTCCAGAGGGCATCACTCGTCACCGAAGGCAGATGCAGCAGCGCATCGCTGCCCCGTTCCGTCATCCAGTGCCAGGCGTGATGGCTGATGACCAGGCACAACACCAGCGTTGCGGGTCGTTCTCCCACGGCGCGGAACACGACCCACAAGGCCGGCACCAGCAACACGACAACCAGCAGCTGCCCGAGTTCGACACCAATGTTGAACGCCGCCAGCGACACGGCGACGTGATCACCACCAAACTGCAGAAGCTCGCCGAGCGCAAACGCAAACCCGAAGCCGTGCACCAGGCCGAACGCGGCGGTCAACATCCAGCGCCGCCTCAGCGTCGTCCTCCCCAATGCATTTTCGATGGCCATCCACACGATGGAGGCGGCAATCACGGTCTCCACCAGCGGCGGGAACCACTCTCCCTGCGGCGTCCAGCCGAGTGCGGCAGCCGACAACGTCACGGAATGCGCCACGGTGAACGCGGTGACGATCACGACGAGGGACCGCACCTCGCGGAATGGGATGACCAGGCAGATCAGAAACAACAGGTGATCGATGCCGAGCAGAATGTGTTCGAACCCGGAGGAGACGAACCTGGATGCGGCAGCGAACCAGGTGGGCTGCAGGTCAACACGCCCGGGATTGCCACTGTAGGTGAAGACACGGAACGAGCCGTCCGGCTCGGCGTACCGAAACACAGTTTGCGTGGTGAGTCCAAGTTGCTCGAAGGCGGCGTCGTAGGCCAATCGTGTGGCAGGCACCGGCAACGGCCACTCGAGCAGGATGTCCACGTCTGCGCGATCCGGCACGACGACCGGCCAGCCATCAACGGGTGCTTGAGTGACGGCGGCAAGGGCGGACTCCCATGAAGTGCCCTGTGCAGCACCGGCCGGCGCCAGCCGCACTGCCGATACACGCGGCGCGCCCAGATCACGGCCATCGGCCAGCACACGGACCGCATGCCCTATCCACGCGCTGGCTGCGACCTGCACGGCGGATTCCGTGGGCACGCTGACATCCCGCAGGCTCTGAAGCGGCACACGCACGATGAACCGCACATGCGCGTCATCGGCCCGCGCCATGACACGGACGATGACGTCAGGAGGGACGTTGTGCGCGGAGAGGGAGACGACGGAGGCGGCCATCAACACGACGGCCGCCCACCAGCACGCCGCGCGATGCGGCGCGCGACGCACGTTACTTGGTGATGAGGGCGACCTTGACGAAGCCCTCGCCCATGGCGCCAAGTACCTTCAGCCAGCCATTGGCGGCCGCGCCCATGACCACGAGTTCGTCGGTCTTCTTGAGTGTCGCCACGGTGGACGCGGTGTCGCTGGCCGTCGCCATCAACTTGATGCCGTCGATCTTCGGCTTGACGACATCACCTTCGTTGAATCCGCCACCGGCCGCCGGAGCGCCGCCGGTGAGGGCCGCGACCTGATCGGGCGACATGGGCTTGAGCGACGCGTTGCCCTTCACCTTCACGACGATGGCGTTGAAATTGTCGAGCAGACTCGCGGCAATGACCTTGCCTTCCGCAGAACTTGAGTAGGCCCCGACGCCGCCCAGCAGGCCGCCGGCAATGCCCAGGCCACCAAGGCTGAAGTCGCGCTGACGCGCTTTCCCTTCGGCGGATGCGATCTGCACACCGGTGCGTGTGGAGGACAACGTGATGTTGGTCTGCGCTTCCTTGAACTTCAGACCGCCGCCAACACCCACACCCAACCGGCGTCCGATACCGCCTGCCGCCGCGCCCACGCCGCCCGCGTTGTTGTCGGAGAACTGCACGTACGGCGTCAGCACCATGTCGGCCGCCACCATCTGGCCCTTGCCCATGTTCGAGCCCGACTGCAGTTCACCGGCCGAAGCCAGTTGCCGCTCCTGCTGCAGGTTGCGCATGCCGGCGCCACGTTCCACGACCACGAAGCAGTTCGACTCCTGCGCATAGAGCCGGATCAAGGCTGCGGGTGATTCCAGGTCGTACCTCCGGAGCCACGCGAGCACCTCGGATGTCGGCTCGTTCACCGCGAGCGTCGCATACGGCGCGGGACACTTTTCGATCTTGTCCTTGTCCTGAGCCGCTGCCGGAGATGCCAGGAGGGCACCGGCCAGCGCAAATGAGGTAACAGCGATGTGTCGAAGTGATGGGGTCATGCGGCACTCTCCTCTGGGGCAGAGCGAATTCTAGCGCAGCCGGGGCCGACGCGTGATGAGGCTGTCGGTGACGCCGCCAAGGACGCTGCCGACTCCGGCACCGGCGCCCAGGCCAACCAGCACGATCTCGGGCCCGACACACTCTTCGGTCTGACACAGCAGCCACTCGAGCGCCGCGAAACTCGCCGCGCCGACACCTGCGCCGATCGCTGCGCCGATGCCGACGCCGTTGGCCACCGAATCGTGCACGGCTGGATCGGGCCGGCGCGCAGTGGAGTGACGTCCCAGCGGAATCGACACGCCGACCACGGCGCTCATCGAGGAGGTGAAGCCTGGGCTCGTCGTGAACCTGGCGCTGCCCTACCAGGACCTGGCGATCATGGACGCCTGCCTCAAGGCGGGCGCGAACTATCTCGACACCGCCAACTACGAGCCGCGGGACGAGGCGAAGTTCGAGTACAGCTGGCAGTGGGCGTACCAGGACCGGTTCAAGGACGCCGGCCTGATGGCGGTTCTCGGCTGCGGCTTCGATCCCGGCGCGACGTCGGTGTTCGCCACCTATGTCCGCAAGCATCTGCTGGACCGGAT
>BTVE01000087.1:0-17606 GCA_045862915.1 Acidimicrobiia bacterium | reverse complement strand
CCAGTGGTGGCTGGACGGCCGCCTCAACCTCGATGCGGCGTACTACTTCAACAGCGACAACCAGCTGTCGAACGGCATGGAACTGCGGCGCGGGCGTGTGGCCATCAACATGGTCCTGTGGAAGGACTGGGCGGGCCAGTTCGACGTCGATTTCGTGGACAACGCGGTGGACGTGAAGGATGCCTGGATTGGCTACATGGGCGTCAAGAACACTCTCATCCGCGCGGGCAACTTCCGGACACCGTTTGGCCTCGAGACACTCACGTCATCGCGGTACATCACGTTCATGGAGCGGTCGCTCATCGACAACTTCTCGCCCGATCGCCGGATCGGCGTCGGCGCGCAGACGTGGGGCAATCGATGGCAGGTGGCCGCCGGCTTCTTTGGACCCGAACTGGAAGACTCGGCGGACACGATTGGCCAGAGCCAGTCGAACAACATCATCGGTCGCGTGACTGCGCTGCCGTTCGAGAAAGACGGCAACCTCCTGCATCTGGGTGTGGCCGCGGCCAAACTCCAGCCGGCAGCCGCGACTGAAGACGACTTGTCGGATGCCAATCGCTGGCGCGTGCGAGCGCGACCCGAGACACACGTAAATCGCGGCCGCTTCATCAGCACGCCGCAAGTGCGCAACGTCGACCACGCGTCGTTGTATGGCGCGGAAGCCGCCGCTGTGTGGGGACCCGTGTCGATGCAGGCGGAGTACAACCGCGAAGTGTTGCGCCGCACCGACAGCGCGCTGCCCGAGCCGATGTACGACGGCTGGTACGCCTACATCAGCTGGTTCCCGACTGGGGACAAGCGACCCTACGACCGTCAGTTCGGTGAGTTCACGCGCGTGGTGCCGAAACATCGCAACGGCGCCCTGGAACTGGTCGCGCGGTTCTCCGCGATGGACCTCAATGACGATGAGGCCGGTGTGCGTGGAGGACGGACGGAGATCTTCACCATGGGCGCCAACTGGTACGCCAATGCCAATGTGCGTCTGATGGTGAACTACCTGTTCGTCACCAACGACCAGTACGCGCGCGGTGACCGCGGCTACACGCCGAACGACAAGTTCAACGTGTTGCAGGCGCGTCTGGCGATGATGTTCTGACCGCAGGAGACAGTCGTGGCACAGGAAATCGAGCGCAAGTTCCTGGTCATGGGGACGGAGTGGAAGGCCGGCGCCACCGGCCTTCCATTTCGTCAAGGTTATCTCTCCTCAGCGCGGCAACGCATCGTCCGTGTGCGCATCGAGGGCGAGCGCGGGCGGCTGACCATCAAGGGACCGGGCGTGGGGCTCGTGCGTCCAGAGTTTGAATACGACGTTCCACTCGCTGACGCCGCGCAGATGCTCGACACGTTGTGTGAACAGCCGCTCATCGAGAAGACGCGGTACCACGTGAGGGTGGGCCGTCACGTGTGGGACATCGACGAATTCGACGGCCAGAATCGCGGACTTGTCGTCGCCGAGGTGGAACTGGCGTCACCCGACGAGCCATTCGAGCGGCCGGCGTGGTTGGGGCGCGAGGTCACACACGATCCGCGCTACCTGAATGCCAACTTGATTCATCGCCCGTTCTGCACATGGGCGACCGCTGCGGACGATCGGTCATGACCTCCGAGCCGGCCCGTGTGGTCGATCCCCTCGACATCGAAGCCCATCGGCTGTCGGTCGTCGTGGAGCGGCCCGCGGGTCCGGCTGAGCGTTGGATGAAGCGGGTGAGCTTACCGCTTGGGCCACTGGTGTGTGCCGCCATCCTCGCCTGGCCTGTGCCGGATGGACTCACACCACAAGGCCGGGCTGCACTCGCGTCGTTTGCGCTGGCGCTGATCTGGTGGGTGGGGGAGCCGCTGCCCACGTACGTCACGTCGCTCGTGCTGATGCTGCTGCTCGTGTTGACGCAGGCCTGGGACGAAGCACGCGTCCTTGGTGTGCTGGGCCTTGACGTCATCTGGCTCAACGTCATGGCGTTTGTGCTCAGTGCGATTCTCATCAAGACACACCTGGCCAAGCGCTTGGCGCTGCACCTGCTTGCGCGGTTCGGTCATCGTGCGTCGACGACCCTGCTGGCGTTTGTGCTGCTCCAACTGGCGCTGGCCCCGCTGATTCCCGCGACGGCCGCGCGCGCGGTGATGACGCTGCCCCTGATGCTTGTGGTGGCGGCGCTGTACCACTCGACCGCGCAGGCGCCGACCAACTTCGGCCGCAACCTGTTTCTGCAGAACCTGATGGGCATCAACATCTTCTCATCGGGATTCATGACGGGGTCGACGGCGAATCTGATGGCGGTGGGCTTCATTCTCACCATGGGCGGCACCCAGGTGTATTACACCGACTGGCTGCTCGCCGCGTTGCCCGTCGCCCTGGCAGGCATGGCGATCGTCTGGTGGATTGGACCCCGTCTGCTGATGCCAATCCCTGCCGAGGACGCGATGCCGAAGATCACGGGCGGGCTCGATGCGCTGAAGTCGCAACTCTCAGGCATGGGCCCGATGTCGGGCGCCGAGAAGAAAGGGATGCTGATCTTCGGCACCGTTGTGTTGTTGTGGGCGACCGACCGCTTTCATGAGGCGTGGTTCGGCGTCAGCATTTCCGCTGTGATGGCCGCCATGGCCGGCGTGATTGTGGCGTTGTCGCCTCGCATCGGCATCCTGAGCTGGAATGACACCGACATCCCGTGGCACCTGCTGATCTTCAGTGCCGGCGCCTACGCGGGAGGCCTCGCGCTCGACAACACGGGCGCAGCCCGCTGGGCGATCCAACAGGTCTTTGACGCGCTGGACATCCGTCCAGGCATGAACTTCTGGGTCGTGTACGCGGCGGTCATTGCCGTCAACATGTACGCGCACTTCTTCTTTACGTCGAAGACGGTGCGCACCGTCATCATGATTCCGATGGTGATCACGCTGGCGCAGGTGCTCGGCCTGCCCGTGCTGGCGCTGGCCCTGCCCGCGGCGTTCACGATCGATTGGGTGATTGGCCTGCCGATTTCCGCCAAACCGAACCTGATCCTCTTCACGACGGGGCAATACTCCCTGCTTGACCAGCTGAAGTACAGCCTGGTGATGACGACCATTGGTGTCGTGTTGTTGATCGTGGCCGGCATGACCTGGTTCCGCGTGTTGGGAATCGTGCCCTGATAAGATCCACGGGCGATGAAACGTCAGGGAGCGCTGCGTCGGTTTGCGACCGACCTGTTCGGGATGGCCAGAGCCGAGAAGAAGTGGTGGCTGATGCCGCTGCTGATTCTGCTGCTCGTGCTGGCGGGCCTGCTGGTGGCCGCGTCGCTGGCGGGGCCACTCGCGCCGTTCATTTATCCGCTGCTGTAGCGCCGTACACCTTCGCGTAAATCACATCGGCCATGAGGCGCGCGCCCTCCACGTTCACGTGGACACCAGAGGGCATGAACAGCTGCCGCCCTTCCGCTGCTGCCGCCAGGAACGCGTTTGTCGGATCCACCAGCGTCGCGCCCCAGCCTTCCACCATCGTTGCGGCCGTGGCCGAGTAGGACAACTGACGCTGACGACCGACCGTGGTGGTGTTGGCGTGGTCGTACACCTCCTTCACGAAGATCGGCGTCGCGCCGTGCTCGCGCAGGTACACGATGAATTGCCGCAGGGTCTCGAGGTAGTTGGTCAGGACGGCAGGCACCGGCGCCCCGCCGGCAGACGCGGGCCCCTCTGGATGGGCTGCCTGCTGCACGCGCACGAAGACACGATCGCGCAGGAACTTGTAGAGGAGGACATCGCGTAATGGTGTCGCCGTGGCCAGTTGCCGCGTGAAGCGACCGTACTCGCCGCGGGACACGAGCTCGTCCATCGGCGTGCCCTCGCGCTCCAGATAGGCGGCGTTGGATTCTTCGTTCACGCCTGCATAGATGATGACCGCGTCAGGCTGCAGGGCCGGCACGTCACGCCGAGCGCGTTCGAAGCTGTGACCAAGACTCCAGGCGACGACCCCGCCGTTGAGCACCTGGTCGCGTTCGCCGCCAGGACGACGAGACCGGAGCAACTCCTGAAGACGAATGGACCACGACTCGTCGTTGCGCAGGTCGTGGCAGAACACGGTGGAGCCGCCGTAGGTGATCAGCCGCAGACTGCCCGCCGGCTTGGGCTGAAAGACGTTCTCGGAGTTGCGGAACGCGTAGTCGTTCAGGTGCGCCGTCTGCGAATAACTGAGCTCACGCGGAGCCGCGCCGAGGACGGGGTCGTATTTGGACATGCCGTACCGGTGTCCGGGCACGCCATATGTGAAGTGGAAGAAGACGCGGGCAGAGACTTCGGCAGCGCCCAAAGCCAGCAACGGCAGGGACAGCAGGACAAGTCGCAGCGCCCATCGTCGAGACGCGGGCATCGATTCCGAAGCGGTCACGAACGGACAGTATACTCACCGTGTGGCGACGGTTCTTGGCCTCAGCTTCTACTTCCATGATGCCGCCGCTGCGCTGGTGAAGGATGGTCGCATTGTCGCGGCCGCCGCTGAAGAACGGTTCAGCCGGCAGAAACACACCGACACCTTTCCACGACTCGCCATCGAGTACTGCATCGCCGAAGCCGGACTCCAGTCCGTCAACGAGATCGATGCGGTGGTCTTTTACGAGAAGCCGCTCCGCAAGATGGTTCGTGTGGTCGAGACACTTGTCCACACCTGGCCGCGCAGCCTCCCGGTGTTCACGCGTCGCCTGCCGGATTACCTGAAATCCAAGGTCAACATCCCGGGCCTGATTGCGCGGGAACTGCCCGGATATCACGGTCCGATTCTGTTCTCGGAGCATCACCTGTCACATGCGGCCTCGGCCTACTACTGCAGTCCGTATGACGAAGCCGCGATTCTGACGATTGACGGCGTGGGTGAGGCCGAGACGACGGTGATCGGAACGGGACGCGGACAGCAGATCGCACTCGCGCGCGCGATGCACTTCCCGCACTCGGTGGGCCTGCTGTATTCGTCGCTCACGTCGTATCTCGGATTTCGTGTGAACGACGCCGAGTGGAAAGTCATGGGGCTGGCGCCGTATGGGCAGCCCACACTTGTTGATCGCTTTCGGCAGATGGTGACCCGTCACGCGGATGGGAGTTTTGCACTCGATCTGGGCTACTTCGCGTTTCCGTACTCCGCGCGATGGTCGGCCAACAACGACGCATGGCAGCGCCTCTTCGGATTTCCGCCGCGGCAGCCGGACGCGCCGCTCGAGGCGCACCATCACGACCTCGCGCGTTCCGGTCAGGCGCTGGTAGAAGAACTGATTCTCGGTCTTGCGGCCGAGGCCCAGCGCGTCAGCGGCAGTCGCAATCTCGTGCTCGCCGGCGGTGTGGCGCTCAACAGCGTCGCGAACTGGAAGGTCGAACAGTCGGGCCTGTTCGATTCGGTCTGGATTCAGCCGGCCGCGGGTGACGATGGCGGAGCGTTGGGCGCGGCGTTGTCAGTGTCACAGACGATGTTCGGTGATGCGCGGACGCCGCCGATGGTGGATGCGTACCTGGGACCGGCGATTGACGAGGACGAAGTCGAGGCGCTTGTGGCGCGCGAAGGTCTGCGGGCCGAGCGGTATGACGATGCGGAGTTGGTGCGCCGGGTAGCGACCCTCCTCAACGAGGGCAAGGTCGTGGGATGGGCGCGAGGGCGCATGGAATTTGGTCCGCGGTCGCTGGGTGCGCGGTCCATCCTGGCGTCGCCACGGTCGGCCGAGATGAAGGCGCTGGTCAACGAGAAGGTCAAGTACCGAGAGTTCTTCCGGCCGTTTGCGCCCTCAGTGCCCATCGAACATGTACACGAGTACTTCGAGGTCGCGCCGGGGACGTCCTTGCCGTTCATGCTCAAGATCCCGCAGGTGCGCGAGTCAAAGCGGGCGGTGATCCCGGCGGTGACTCACGAAGACGGCACCGGGCGCGTGCAGACCGTCGAGGCGACGGTCAACCCTGTCTTTCATGCGCTGCTCACCGACGTCGGGCGTCAATGTGGAGTGCCCGTACTCCTCAACACCAGCTTCAACGTACGTGGTGAGCCGGTCGTATGTTCGGCCGAGGATGCCTGGCGGTGTTTCATGCGGACCGGCATCGACGTGCTGGTGCTGTGCAACCATCTCATCGAGTCGAAGCCTGCTGAGGTGATGTCCCCCGAGCAGGGGTATGCGATGAGCAGCGCGCTTGAAGCGGGGCAGCGTACCACCACCGAGAGCGTGCTCGAGTTCTACAAGCAGCTGCCGTTTAACGCGTACTCGGGCTCGGTGGACATGGCGCGCCAGCTCTCCCGCAAGGACCGTGTGCGCGAGTACCCGGTGTTGCATCGGCATCTCACGGAGCGTTCGGGCATGCGCGTGCTGGACGTCGGATGTGGGGCCGGATGGTTCGCGAATTCGGTCGCGCATTTCTACGAGCAGGACGTCACCGGGCTGGATCTCAACCCGGTCGCCCTGCGCCAGGCGCGTCGTGTCGCCGTCTTCATGGCGCATCGGCGGCCGCCTCACTTCGAGCAGGCGGACATCCTCACGTGGCAGCCGGATCGGCCGTACGACGTGGTGAACTCCCTTGGAGTGCTGCATCACACCGAAGACTGCCATCGCGCCATCCGCGCGGTCTGTGACTGGGTGGCGCCCGGAGGGTATCTGCACCTCGGGCTGTATCACGGGCCTGGGCGCAGACCGTTCCTCGACCACTTCGCGCAGCTGCGCGCCGCCGGAGCCACCGAGCAGGAGTTGTTTGACGCGTTCGCCGCGCTGACCTCCGACATGGAAGACAGGACACATCAGGTCTCGTGGTTCCGCGATCAGGTGCTGCATCCACACGAGACGCAGCACACGCATGCCGAGATCGCGCCGCTGCTCGAGGACCTCGGCTTCACCATCAAGGCCACCAGCCTCAACAACTACCGGGTCCTGCCGGATGCCTCGACGCTTGCGCGCCTGGAGGCACGGGAAGAGGCGCGTTCGCAACGGGCTCTCGCACGCGGCCGGTATCGGCCCGGATTCTTCGTCATCTGGGCGCAGCGAGGCACTCGATGAAACGTGCCTGGATGCGCTTCGCCGATCACCTCCACATCGTCATGACGACGGTCCTGTTTGGGGCCGTGTATCTGCTTGTGGTCCCAGTCTTCGCGCTGGTCGCCAGGTTGACCGACGCGGGCGGCTGGCGTCCGCGCGGCACTCCGCCCAGCACCTGGCGGCCCAAGACCCCGGTCACCCACGACCGGTCGTTCTTTGAGCGCCTCTGGTAGGGGAGCCTGCCTTCGTAGGGCGGAGCTTCAGCTCCGCCGATCGGCGCGCTGAAGCGCGGACGGACGTGCGCAGCGCGGCGGCTCCACGTCGGGCCGCTCGAATCCGTCGCTCCATCCGTTCGCCCTGCGTTTCTGCGTCTGTCGCATCGCTCCCAACTGGGGAGCGATGCTCGCAGGGCTCACTCCTTCCACTCCGGATTCGTACTCACGATTGTCGCGACCCTCCGAGTCGCCGCCGGCCGCACACGTCCGTCCGCGCGGGGCGCGCGAAGCACTGGTTTCACTACCCGTGTGATAATCCGGACCGCGAGGTGACGGGTATGGTCCGGCGTCGAACGGGCAAGTGGCGAGTGGTACTGGGAGTGGTGGTAGCAATTGTCGCAGTGGCGCTGCCGGTGGCCATCTGGGCGCAGGGACGAGGGGGTGGGGCGGCGCAGGCGATGCCGGCCGACCTGATCAACGCCAAGTTTGAACGGAGCGCCACCCAACCGATCGACGAAGAGTATTCCGCGAAGATTCGCGAGTACACGACCGAGACGTTTTTTCTGTCACCCTACGTCGAGTATCTGCCGGCGTCCAAGACCGTGCCGACGCCGAAGGCGGTGCTCGGTGACATCGCAGGTGCACCCGGCAAGTTGCCGTACACGAAGGAAGTCCACGAATACATGCGGATGCTCGCGAAGGCATCGCCGCGTGTGCGTGTGATGACGATCGGGCAGTCGGAAGAAGGCCGCGAGATGATTGCGGTCGCGATTGCGTCTGAGGCCGTCCTCAAGAACATGGACGCCAATCGCGAGAACCTCGAGAAGCTGGGCGATCCGCGGCTGATCGGGATGAGCGACCAGGAAGCGTTGCAGCTGGCCTCCCGCACGACGCCGGTGTACTACATCACCGGCGCGATTCACTCGCCGGAGTCCGGATCGCCAACGGCGCTGATGGAACTCGCATACCGCCTGGCGGTGGATGAAAGCGCATACATCAAGAACATCCGCGACAACCTGATCACCCTGACTACACCTGTGGTCGAGACCGACGGTCGCGATCGGATGGTCGACCTGTACGAATACGGCAAGAAGTATCCGGATCGTCAGGTGCCGCCGCTGTTGTACTGGGGCAAATACGTCGCTCACGACAACAACCGTGACGCGATGGGCATGACCCTCAAGCTGACCGAAAACGTCCTGAACACGTTCATCGACTCCAAGGCGCAGGTGCTGCACGACCTGCACGAGTCGGTCGCGTACCTGTACGACAACACGATTGGTGACGGCCCCTACAACGCGTGGCTGGATCCGATCCTCACCAACGAATGGCAGCTGGTCGGCTGGCACAACGTGAACGAGATGACACGTCTGGGCATGCCCGGCGTCTTTGCGTTCGGCACGTTTGACACGTGGTCACCCGGCTACCTGATGTTCATCGCCGCGACACACAACGGCATCAGCCGCCTCTACGAGACCTTTGGCAATGGCGGCAACGCGGATACCCGCGAGCGCACGCTGTCGGCCAACCAGACGTCGCGCACGTGGTATCGGCAGAATCCGCCGCTGCCCCGTGTGATGTGGTCGCTGCGCAATAACAATAACTATCAGCAGACAGGCCTGCTGATATCGCTCGGCTACTTCGCGAACAACCGGCGACAGTTCCTCTGGAACTTCTACGAAAAGAGCAAGCGGTCGATCCTCAAAGCGACCACCGAAGGTCCCGCGGCCTACGTGTTGCCGGCCAACGATCCGCGCCTGGGCACACAGGCCGAACTGCTGCGTGTGCTGCAGAAACAGCGCGTGGAAGTATCACGCGCGATTGGTCCGTTCTCGGTGGAAGTGCCGGTCAGGCCCGCGGCAGGTGGCGGCGGTGGACGGCAGGGCGCGGGCGGCCGACAGGGCGCGGCTGGGCAAGAGGCGGGAAGCAGCGGCCAGGGGCGGCAAGGGGCCGCAGGCAACGGCGCGGCGCGCACCGAGCGGCGTGATTTCCCGGCGGGCTCCTACATCATCCGTATGGACCAGCCGTACTCGCGCATCGCGGATGCGCTGTTCGACTATCAGTTCTGGTCCCCCAACGATCCGCAGGACAATCCGTACGACGACACGGGCTGGACGTTCCCCGAAGGCTTCAACGTGCAGGCGATCCGTGTGATGGACTCACAGGTGCTCGAGGTGCCTGTCACGCGGGTCACGGATCCTGTCAGGGCTGCGGGAGGCATACAGGTGGCGGCAGGTGCCGGCCGGCCAGGTGCCGTGACTGCGGTAGGTGGTGCGGGTGCGGCCTACATCGTGAATCACAACGCCGACAACGCGATCTTTGCGCTGCGTTACCGCCTGCGCGAAGCCGACATCGTTGTGGCCGAAGAACCGTTTGAGAGTGCTGGACAGAAGTTCAATCGCGGGTCGTTCATCATCCGCGGCGTCGACCTCGCAGTGCTCAACAAGGAAGCAGCGTCGCTCGGAGTGAAGGTGTATCCCGCCTCAGCAGTGCCGCAGGTGGCGACGCACCCGGCACGGGCGGCGCGTGTGGCGCTGATGCACACGTGGCAGAGCACACAGACCGAAGGCTGGTGGCGTATTGCCCTCGACTCGGTCGGTATCCCGTACGAATACATCTCGATTCAGGACCTTGCGCGTGAGCCGAACCTGCGCGCGAAGTACGACGTGATCCTGTTTGGGCCCGGCGGCGGCAGCAGTCAGTCCATCATCAACGGCATGCCGATGTGGCGCGGGCCGATTCCGTGGAAGAACTCGCCCGACACGCCAAACATCGGCACCTACGCGCAGACCGACGACATCCGCCCCGGCATGGGACTGCAGGGCCTCATGAACCTGCAGGCGTTCATCAAGGCCGGCGGCGTGTACATCGGCGCCGACAACACCGCGGACTTTGCCATTGAAAACGGCATGACGCACGGTGTTTCGGCAGGCAACGCCGGCGCGAACACACGCATCGTCGGCAGCCTCATCCGCTCGAAGATCGTCGACGCGACGAGTCCGATCGTCTACGGCGTGCAGGACAACCTGGCCGTGTACAGCGACAACGGCGCGTACCTCGGCGTGAGCGCGACGGGTGGCGGTGGACGCGGTGGCGGAGGCGGTGGTGGCGGTCATGGCGGTGGCGCCGGGCAGCGAGCCACCGGTCGCGGACTTCCCGACGATCAGGATCAGCCGCAGGGACGTCCGGCGATCGATCCACGTTTCCTTGCCGAGCCACCCGCGCGTGTGGACCCGTGGGCCTACGCGCTGCCAACCGACGAACAGCTGCGCAGCCCGCTCAACATCATCCCGCCGCAGTATCGTCCACGCGTGGCGCTGCGTTACGCCGACCAGAATCAGCTGCTCGTCTCTGGACTGCTCGCGGGCGGCGGCGACATCGCGCAGCGGCCCATCGTTGTGCACGTGCCGGTCGAAAAAGGCGGCGTCGTGTTGTTCGCCAACAACCCGATGTGGCGCGGCACCACCGTCGGCAGCTACGCGCTCGTGCTCAACACGATCGTGAATTTCGACTCGCTCAACGCCGGCCGCACGCTCGACGAGAAGTAGGGCTGCTCGGCGCGTGCCCGCCGGCCGGCCTCCGCGGCTCGAGGCTCGAAACCTGCACCACCGGCGGTTGGTTTTGCTGTCAGTGCGCGTGGGGGCCCCCATCCCCACGCGCGCTGTGGCGCGCCTGCAGTGCAGGTTTCATCGTGTCGAGTCGCCTCGCTCCGAGTCGGCCACCGCCGGCCACGCACCGCGCAGCATGCCGCCGTTATCTGACTTTGAACACGAGGAAGTACTGATACGGCAGGAACGTGTGTTCCTTGGCGAGGGTGAAGCCGTTGGATTCCATCTGCTTCACGAGGTCTTCGCGCGCGATCTTCATCTCGACCGGCGGGCCGACCGGCATGTCGCGTTTGTGGAAGTCGATCATCACGACCTCGCCGCCGGCCAGCAGTGAGGCTTTCATCTTCGCGAGGTAGCCTGGCTGGTCTTCGATGTGGTGCCAGACGTCGACGATGAGGAAGCGGTTGACCTGGCGGGGCAGCAGCGGATCGTTGGGCTCGGCGAGGATGGTCGTGATGTTGGTCAGCTTTGCGTCGCGGATGCGGGCGTTGAGGTGTTTGACCATGTCGGCGCTGACGTCCACGCCGTACACGTGGCCGGTCGCACCGACGTGCCGGGCCATCCGCAGCGAAAAGTAGCCGGTGCCTGAGCCGATGTCGGCGATGACCTCACCCTCGCGCACGGCGAGGGCTTCCATCACTTCGTGCGGCTTCTGATACGCATCGCGCGCGGGGTCGTCCAGCGCCTTGATGTAGGCCGTCGGGTCGCTGTGCATCCGATGCATCTCCTGCATCGACTTGGTCTGCTGCGCGACAACAAACGCCGTCGTCCCGGCGATGACCATGGCTGAGATGACGTAGACCTTGAGTATCCGCATACCCGCCAGTTTACACCTCGGCACTTCGGGACCTCCGGCCAACCAGACCATTGCGGTGCCGCGTCTCCGCGGAGGGCCGCTCGAATCCGTCGCTCTGTCCGTTCGCCCTGCGTACTTTCGATCCTCGCCTCGCTCCAACTCGTCGCGCCGCTGCCGTGGCGTCGGCGGAACGGTGGAGCGAGGCTCGCAGGGCTCTCTCCCTCCGCTCCGGATTCATGCTTCGGCTATCGCAGCCCTCCGAGTCGACTCGTCACCGCAACGCTCTGGTAGGCCTCCGGCACCTCGGCACCTCGGCACTCCGGCACCTCGGCAGTCCGGCACCTCGGGCCCCCGGCACTCCGGCACCTCACTTCCGCCCGCGCTTCTTCACGGCGGCGGGCAGTTGCCGCGCGAAGTGGCGGCTGGCCAGCTCAAGTGGATGGACGCGCTCGTCCATCTTCCGCATGACCTCCGCGAATCCACGGTCCATCGCCTCACGATTGACGGTAACGACCTCCATGGTTTGTTTCAGGTCGTTGTTCATCGACTCCAGCAGGAGCCCCTGCTTGTGCAGCTGTCCTTCAAGCCGATCGAATCTGGCCTCAAGGCCCCGGTCGCGTTCCCGCCCCTCGGCAAGCTCGCCCTCGACCTTCTCGAAACGCTGGTCGACCTTCTCGAACCGCTGGTCGACCTGCTCGAATCGCCGTTCGACCTGGCCGAAGCCAGCGTCCATCTTCTGTTCAAGCTGATCAAACCTCTGTGCGAGCTGATCAAACCGCTCCAGAATTTCGTTCATCGCGCCCTCTCAGTGTCCCAGACGACGACGGTAGCATCGTCGGGCCTCGCGCGCACCGGCGGCACGACATTTTCGTGTACCAGACCCCGGGACTTCCGGACTTCGGCACTTCGGCACCTCGGCACCTCGGCACTTCGGAACCTCGGAACCTCGGCACTTCGGAACCTCGGAACCTCGGAACCTCGGAACTTCGGGACCTCCGGCCAACCAGACCATTGCGGTGCCGCGTCTCCGCGGAGGGCCGCTCGAATCCGTCGCTCTGTCTGTTCGCCCTGCGTACTTTCGATCCTCGCCTCGCTCCAACTCGTCGCGCGCAGCCGTCCCTCCCTCCGCTCCGGATTCATGCTTCGGTTATCGCAGCCCTCCGAGTCGACTCGTCGCCGCAACGCTCTGGTAGGCCTCCGGAACCTCGGCACTCCGGCACCTCGGCACGCCGAAACCTCGGGACCCCGGAACCCCGGAACCCCGGAACCCCGGAACCTCGGAACTCCGATACCCTACCTGCGTGTATCTCTCCAACGAACAGCGTGTCGTCCTGTCGCCGACGGACCTGGCGGATTTTCTGGCGTGCCGGCACAAGACGACGCTGGAGCTCGAGGCTGCACGAGGGGAACTCCGGCGTCCGAATCACCCCGATCCGTTTACGGATCTGTTGCGGAAGCGAGGAGAAGAGCATGAGCGGCGATATGTGGAGAGCCTGCGCGCGCAGGGACTGACGGTTGAGGACCTGAGCGCGCTGCGCAGCATAGGCAACCGTGCCGCGAAGGCCGCGCAAACGCTGGGGGCGATGCGGCGCGGGCCGGATGTCATTGTGCAGGCGCCGCTGTTTGACGGCACCTGGTTCGGGTATGCCGACATCCTTCTCAAGGTGCCCGGCGAGAGCGCGCTTGGCGACTGGCGCTACGAGGCGCAGGACACCAAACTCGCGCGCGAGACCCGCGCCGGCGCCATCCTGCAGCTCTGCGTGTACTCCGATCTGCTCACCGCCATGCAGGGCCGCGAACCTGAACGCTTCGTGGTGGTTACGCCGGCCGGCAGCCACGCCTATCGCGTGACCGACGTCGCGGCCTACTTCCGCCTGGTCAAGCGCAATCTGAGGACACATGTAGGGCGGGGCTTCAGCCCCGCCGATCATGGCGCAGCTGAAGCAGCGCCCCACGACAACCCTCCAACCGTCCCCGATCCCGTCGAGCACTGTTCGCTCTGCCGCTGGTGGGACATCTGCAATGCGCAGCGGCGCGCGGCGGACCATCTGCAGTTTGTCGCCAACCTGGGACGTCGCCACAAGAAGGAGCTGGAGGCGCACGGCATCACGACCAAGGCTGCGCTGGCGGCATGGGCAGTTCCTCCAAAGTTCAAGCCGTCGCACGGCGCGCGTGAGACCTATGTCCGTCTGCAGGAGCAGGCTGCGTTGCAGGTCAGGCAAGCGGACACCGGCACGCCCGTGTACACGCTGCTGCCCGTGGAGCCGCATGTGGCGCCGGATGGCACACCGCTTGGGCTGCGCGGACTCAAACGCCTGCCCGAGCCGTCACCAGGTGATCTCTATCTCGATCTCGAAGGTGACCCCTTTGCGCGTAATGCGTTTGGCGCAGAGGCGGGGGAGGGCGCTCGCGAGTACCTGTTTGGCCTTGGCCGCATCGACGCCGATGGACAGTTCCACTTTCGCGGATGGTGGGCCTTTGATGATGCCAGCGAGCGTCGCGCCTTCGAGGAGGTGATGGACGAGATCGCTAAAGCGATCGAGGCGCATCCCGGCACGCACGTCTATCACTATGCCGCGTACGAGCAGACGGCCTTCAAGCGCCTTGCGGGCCGCTACGCGACTCGCGCGGAGCAACTTGATGAACTTCTGCGTGGCGGACGCCTCGTCGATCTCTACGCTATCGTCCGCGAGTCGGTCCGCGCGGGTGTGGAGAGTTACTCCATCAAGGAGCTCGAGCCGTTCTACGCGTTCACGCGCGACATCGATCTGCGCAAGGCCGGGCAGGAGCGCCAGGCCATTGAAATCGCGCTCGAGTCCGGCGCCATCGATGCCATCACTCCCGAAATTCGCGATGCGGTCGAAGGTTACAACCGCGACGATGTGAGATCGACGTGGGAGTTGCACAAGTGGCTCGAAGCGCGGCGGGATGAAGCCATCGCGCGGGGAGACGATGTGCCGCGGCCGGTGGCGAAGGAAGGCGAAGCGCCGGAGAAGCTGGGTGAGCGTGAGCAGCGTGTCGAAGAGCTGCGCGCGCGCCTGTTGGCGACGCTGGGGGACGGACCGGTCGACCCGAGGGCTCCGGCACACTTGGTGGCGTATCTCCTCGACTGGCATCGCCGTGAGAACAAAGCTGAATGGTGGGAGTACTTCCGGCTCGTCGGCCTGTCCGACGACGATCTGCTGGACGAGCGCAAGGCGGTGTCGGGCCTGCGGTTTGTGGAGTCCAAACCGTTCATCAGCGAGAAGACCGGCAAGCCGACCAAGTCGACCATCGACCGATACACGTTTCCTCCGCAGGACTGTGATGTGCGCGAGGGACAGAAGCTCAACCTCACGGATGCCAAGCAGTGGGGCGAAGTGGTGGCGATCGACCGGCAGCGAGGACTTCTCGACGTGAAGGTGGGACCGAGTCGCGGCGGGCAGCGGCCGACGGCGGCGTTTGCGCACGAAGTGATTGGCGCGCCGAAGATTGAGGACGCGTTGTATCAGATTGGCTGTGACCTGGCCGAGGGCACAGCCAGTCCGCTGGCGCTTGCGCTGCTCAACGCCGCATTGCCGTCTGTCCGCGATGTGCGACAGCTGCGCGACGGAGTGCTCGCGATTCAGGGACCGCCCGGCACCGGCAAGACCTACTCTGGCGGCGTGATGATCTGTGACCTTGTTGCGGCGGGCAAGTCCGTCGGGGTCACGGCGCTCAGTCATGCCGCCATAGCGAACCTGCTCAAGGCCGTGCGCAAGGAAGCCACTCGACGTGGCATCGAGGTGCCGATCCGGCACGTGCGGCCTGAGGAAGACGAGAACGCGTTCACCGACGACAACCCGAAGGTCGTCGGCGGCACCGCCTGGCATTGGACCTCCAATGTGGGGCAGGGAGTAAATGTGGGGCAGGGCTTCAGCCCTGCCATCGATGTGCTCTTCGTCGACGAAGCCGGCCAGATGTCGCTGGCGAACACGCTGGCGTGTACAGTCGCGGCGAACGCGCTCGTCCTCCTGGGAGATCCTCAGCAGCTTGAGCAGCCCACCAAGGGTGTGCATCCCGATGGGGTCGGCGGCTCGGCGCTGCAGCACTACCTGGCAGGGCATCGGACGATGCCGGCGGAGCGGGGCGAGTTTCTCGACACCACCCGCCGCCTGGCGCCGTCCATCTGTGCGTTTACGTCAGAAGCGTTTTACGAGGGACGGCTCAGGCCTCTCGACGGCCTTGAGCGCCAGGTACTGATCGGGGCGACGCGGTTCTCCGGTGCCGGCCTGCGCGTCGTGCCCGTCCCGCACGACGGCAACCGCAACGCCTCGGATGAAGAAGTCACCGAGGTTCTGCGTATTGTCGACGACCTGCTCGCGCCGGGCTCGCATTGGATCGACGAACACGGTGTGGCGAAGCAGATCACCCCCGCCGACATTCTCATCGTTGCGCCCTACAACGCGCAGGTCACGCGCATCGAAGAAGCGCTCGCGCGGCACGTAGGGCAGAACGTAGGGCAGGGCTTTAGCCCTGCCGATGTGGCGGTCGGCACTGTTGACCGCTTCCAAGGGCAGGAGGCGCCGGTCGTGATCTATTCGATGGCGACGTCGCGCCCCGAAGATGCGCCGCGCGGGCTCGGCTTTCTCTACAGTCTCAACCGCTTCAACGTGGCGACATCCCGCGCCCGCTGCATGTGCATCGTCGTTGCCAGCCCTGCGCTGTTTGCGCCGGACTGCCAGTCCCCGCCACAGATGCTGCTGGCCAACGCGTTGTGCCGGTACGTGGAGTTGGCCACCGCCCCGACATCACCACGGTGACGCCGCCGGCAACTTGCACCCCATCATGGCAACGATCACGTCGTCGGCAACGCCGGCCTGGCGCAGGGCAATCATGGCATCTGCGGAGGTATCGAACCGGCAAGTTGACGATTTGATCTTCGCGATGACCAGGGCTGCCGGCAGTTGGGCCTTGGACAACTCCACGATGTCCTTGTTGGTCAACACGCCGGAGTCGGCCGCGGCCTGCCGTTGGGCCGCCGCCTCCGCGTCCATCGTCATTTGCTCTTCGACCCGTTGCAGGCTCTGCGCTTCACCAGCAGCTGTGTTCACGACTTGCATCGCTTCGACGTAGATGTTCGACGGTTTCGTGCCTTGCGCGCTTCGGAGGTACGTGAGGGCCTGCGTGTAATCGCCTTGCAGGAAATAGGCGGTTCCGACGTTGTGATACGCATGCGCAAGGGCCTTTGTGTCAGGTTTGGTGAGCGCTTTGCACGTGTCGAGACTCCGTAACGACAGCTCGAGCGCGCCCGGCACGTCTCCGGTCTTCAGCCGGGCATAGGCCACCTTCAGGTCGCAATCCTTGTCATCGAAGAAATAGACCTGCTCTTGCGATGTCCACGGCAGGTAGAGTCGTGTGGCTTGTTCGACGACGGCGTTCATGGCGCCATCAAGCACACGATATGAATCCGGATACTCGGGCCATCCCTGGTCGTCGAGCTTGTTCTCGACGACGGGGGTGGCTTCGAGGAGCTTGGCGGCGAAGATGCGGCCGGTCGCCAGGTCCACACTCCGGACAGAGATCCGGACGTACGCCGACGTCCTGGCGATGTAGGTGCGGTGTGGCCTACGTTGCCGGTCGGTCCAGTCGTTGTAGAGTCGCTTCTGTTCTGTGGTGTAGCGCTGAGCCGTGACGAACACCATCACGGCCGGCCCCACGATCCGGCCGAGCTGGGCGGCCGTGGCTCGGTCCACTGACCCGGAGAGACTGAAGTTCTGTTCCCGGAGCAATGACTGCAGGCGCTCACGCTCGAGGACTTCGATGTTCTGGCTGACGAAGCGCTCGGTGAGTTGGTCGATGAAGGTGTCGGCGCCTTCTCCGGAACCTGCACCGAAGGCAATCTTGTTCACCTGCAGGCCGAGGCCTGGGGCATGTTTCACTGACACGGTCAGTTTCGGATTCATCAGGCGGTCCAGGAACTGTCCGTGAACGGCCGATGACAGGAGGATCAACAGCGGGACGGTGACGACTGAGGAGAGCCGGGAATGTGACATGGTGC
>BTVE01000086.1:0-18658 GCA_045862915.1 Acidimicrobiia bacterium | reverse complement strand
GCCCGGCCCACCCTGTCGCCTACACAAACGCGTCCAAGGGGCCTGCCCTGCGCGCCCCACGAAGGGGCGAGTCGAAGGGCGGTATATTTTCTGTGCCACTTTCCTTCGGGTTGCCCCGACCGGGGATTACCCGGCGCAGTGCCCTGCGGAGTTCGGACTTTCCTCCCTTCGATTCGCCTCTTCGAGGCTCGCTCGGGGCAGGCCCGTGAGCGAAGCCCCGGAGGGGCGAGTCGAGCGGCGATCGTCTGTCCCACCGCGACGAACACCTCTATTGTGCGCTATCCGTCGGTTTGCTGCGAGATGCCGTACTGCTCGAGCTTCTTGTAGAGATTGCTCCGAGGCGTGTCGATGACTTCGGCCGTGCGCGAGATGTTCCAGGCGTTTTCGCGCAGCTTCTGGACAAGCCAGGCGCGTTCGGCGTTCTCCTTGAATTCGCGCAGCGTGTTGGGCGAGGGTGTTTCGCGGGATGACGCACCATCTCCGGCTGAGGCCGATTCCGGCGTCTGCGGGAACGCGGCGAATGCCGGCTGGCCGGTGCCCGCGTCTGCCGGGCGGATGACCGCGCGCACGTCGGCCGCTTCGATGATGTCGCGCTCGGCCATGATGAGCAGGCGCTCCACCACGTTGCGCAACTCGCGCACGTTGCCCCGCCAGCGGGCCTGCTTGAGCGCGTCAATCGCCTGCGTCGAAAACCGCGCCGGACGCCGGTTGTTCTCGCGGCTGAACTGCGTCGAAAAATGCGCGACCAGGGCGGGGATGTCATCGAGCCGTTCGCGCAGCGGCGGCGCATGCATGGGGATGACGCTGAGCCGGAAGTACAGGTCTTCGCGGAAACGGCCCTCCGCAATCTCCTGCTCGAGATCCTTGTTGGTGGCCGCGATCACCCGGACGTCCACCTTGATCGTCCGCGCAGAGCCGAGCCGCTCGACTTCGCCTTCCTGCAGGACCCGCAGCACCTTGGCCTGCGTCTTCGGGCTCATGTCGCCGACTTCATCGAGGAAGATGGTGCCGCGGTCGGCCTGTTCGAACTTGCCGGTCTGTTTTTCAGTGGCCCCGGTGAACGCGCCACGTTCGTGGCCGAACAATTCCGACTCAATCAACTCTTCCGGAATCGCCGCGCAGTTGACCTGAACAAAACGTTCGCGTGCGCGCAGGCTGTTGCGGTGAATGGCGCGGGCAATCAACTCCTTGCCGGCGCCGCTCTCTCCGAGAATGAGCACCGTGGCATTGGTGGGCGCCGCCTTGCGCACCTGGTCCATGATGCGCCGGAGTCCCGTCGATTCTCCGACGACCTGATGCCGGCTTTCGAGCGCCGAGCGCAACTGCCGATTCTCCCGCCGCAACGTGCCCAGTTCGAGCCCTTCGCGGACGGCATCAAGCACGTAGTCCTTCGAGAGCGGCTTTTCGATGAACCGGAACGCGCCCAGCCGGCCGGCTTCCAGCGCCGTGGCGGTGTTGCCGTGGGCCGACACGATGACCACCGGCAGGGTCTCGTTCATGCCGCGCGCACGGCTGAGCACCTCGAGGCCATCCATGCCGGGCATCTTGACGTCGAGAAACACGAGATCGGGAGGCTCTCGCTCGATGATGTTCAGGCCTTCCTGCCCTGAACCGGCGACGATGACCTCGTAGCCGTCGTATTCGAGGAGCATCCGCATCGTGTCGCGAATGGCCGAATCATCATCAATCACCAGCAGGCGTGCTTTCATGGGTCAGGCCGGGTCCAGGACGACCGCATGCAGCGCACGCTCGTCGGTCAAAGGGTCAAAGACATACACCGCCACCACTCGTCCCGGCGTCAGGCCGCTGACAAGGCGCTGAAAGTCGGTGACCGAGGTCACCTTCTGGCGGTTGATTTCCAGCACGATGTGTCCACGACGCAGCCGGGCCAGCCTGGACGGCCCTGCGGTGTCCACATCGATGATCTGCACGCCACGCAACGTCTCGGGCAGCGCAAAGCGGCGCATCGTCGCGTCATCGAGATCACGCACGGTGATGCCAAGCGGCCCCTGTTCCTGCGTGAGCACCGGCCTCACCCCGCCGGTCACCGTCGTCGGGCGCGTGGTCGGCGGGAGCGGCCGCTCTGTCAGCTTCAGGCTGACCGTGCGCGCGGCGCCTTCGCGCCACACTTCGAAGTGCACCATCGAACCCGGCGCGCGCGCGGCAATCTCGCGAATCAGCTCCTGATCATCGGCCACGCGGCGACTGTCGATGGCGGTAATCACGTCGTACGCGCGCAGGCCGGCCCGGGCCGCCGGCGTATCGGGCGGTACGTCCTGCACCAATGCGCCACGATCGGCACCGAGGCCCAGCGCGGCGTTCAGCCCGGGCGTTGCGGTGGTCAGCGCCACACCCGCGTACCCGCGCGCCACACGGCCACGATCACGCAGTTGCGGCAGCACGGCCACGATCTGGTTGATCGGAATGGCAAAGCCGATGTTCGACGCCTGCGAACTGATCGCTGTCGTCATGCCAATGACTTCACCGGCCGCGTTGATGAGTGGGCCGCCGCTGTTGCCGAAACTGATCGCCGCATCGGTCTGGATGAACGCATCAAGACTCTGGTCAAACAACTTGCGCCCGAGAAAACTGACGACGCCGACGGTCACCGAGTGCACGTACCCCAGCGGATTGCCGATGGCGCACACCCACTCGCCGACCTTGATCGTGGAGGAATCCCCGAGTGAGGCGGCCGGGAGATTGGCCGCATTCACCTGAAGCAGCGCGACATCAATCGCCGGATCGATGCCGACGATGGTGGCGCGCAGTGCGCGACCGTCACTGAGTGTGACGGTGACGCGGTCCGCGCCTTCCACGACATGGTGATTGGTGAGGATGTACCCGGACGCATCGATGATGAACCCGCTGCCGGAGCCTTCACGCGGCGCTCCCTGCTCGTCGGTCATCTCGCGCTGGAACCGCCGTGGCCCTGGTCGGCCCCGCTCGTCCCGGGCGACCGCGTCCACGTTGACCACCGCGCCGTTGAGCCGCGTCGCCACCTCTGAGAAATCGACTCCGGCCCCCGCGGCACGCACGGGGCTCGACGCGACCGAAATCGACAGAGGATGCGGCTGCAGCGCTGCGGGAGCCATCACCCCTCGCCGGCTGCCAATCGGTTGCCCACCAGCAGCCACGAGCCCAAGGAGAAAACTCACCACGGCGCCAAGCACCACGGCGGCCAGCGCATGTGGTTTCATGACGACAAATCCGTACTGTCGATTATAAGTTTCAGGAACGCCGCTTCGTCCAGGATGGGCACCCCAAGCGTTTGCGCCTTGGCAAGCTTGGAGCCGGCCTCTTCCCCGGCCACCACCCACGTGGTCTTCTTGCTGACCGACGAGCTCACCTTGCCCCCCAGCGCCTCGATGCGCTCGGTGGCCTGTTCGCGCGTCAACGTCGGCAATGTGCCGGTCAGCACGAAGGTCTTCCCGATCCACGGACGCAGCGCCCCGGCGGTACCGCCCTCGGGATCGGCCATCCGCACGCCTCGCGCCTTGAGCGCGTCGAGCACCGCCTGATTGTGGGGTTCGTCCAGGAACGTACGCACCGAGGCGGCAACCACTGCGCCCACATCGGGCACGGCTTCGATCTGGGCTTGCGTGGCGCCGCGCAACGCGTCGACCGATCCAAACGCCCGCCCCAGCGCCTTGGCCACCCCTTCGCCGACATGACGGATCCCGATGGCGTGCAACACGCGCCACATCTCGGCCGTACGGCTCTTGTCGATCTCGGCGAGCAGGTTGGCGGCCGACTTCGGCCCCATGCGTTCGAGTCCGGCCAGTTGTTCCTGCGTCAGCACGTAAAGGTCCGCAAATGACGAGACGAGGCCGCTGGTCACCAACTGGTCGACGAGGGATTCGCCGAGCCCTTCGATGTTCATCGCGCGGCGCGACGAAAAGTGATGCAACCCCCGACGGATGCGTGCGGGACACGAGACGTTCTCGCACCGCCACACCACTTCATCCTCCGGCTTGGTGAGTGGGGTTGCGCAGGCGGGACAGTGCGTCGGCATGCGCCATGGTTGCGCGTCCGCTGGACGCTCCTCGATCACCGGACCGACCACCTTCGGGATGATCTCGCCGCCCTTTTCGATGATGACAAGATCGCCGTCGCGGATATCCCGGCGCGCGACCTCCTGCTCGTTGTGCAGCGTGGCCATCGAGATGGTGGTGCCTCCAAGCCTGACGGGTTCCAGCACGGCATACGGTGTCACCGCGCCGGTACGGCCAACATTCACCGCAATCTGCCGCAGCCGTGTGCGCGCCTGTTCGGTCGGAAACTTGTACGCGACAGCCCACCGCGGGAACTTCGCCGTGGCACCCGCGCGCGCCCGCAGGGCCAGGTCGTCCAGTTTGATGACGATGCCGTCGGTCTCGAAGGAGAGACTGTGGCGCTGCTCGCGCCAGTGTTCACAGAACGCGACGAGGCTGTTGATGTCCTCGCATCGCCGCCAGTGCGGTTCCACCGGGCAGCCCCACTCGCGCAGGAGCGTCAACACCTCGGCATGTGTCTGCACAGGCAGGCCGGGCACTTCGTCTGGAAGCACGACCTGATAGACAAACGCGCGCAGACCCCGCCGGCTGACCGCCTGCGTGTCGAGCGTGCGTAACGTGCCGGCCGCGGCGTTGCGCGGGTTGGCAAATGCCGGCTCGCCGTCGGCCTCACGTTGCTCGTTGACTCGGGCAAACGCCTCGCGCGGAAAATACACCTCCCCACGCAGTTCCATCCGCTCGGGCGCGGGAGTTCCAGCGGCCGCCGAGAGCGACAACGGAATCGCGCGGATCGTGCGCACGTTTGGTGTCACGTCTTCGCCCGTGACGCCGTCGCCCCGGGTCACGCCGCGCACCAGGCGCCCGGCCTCATACGTGAGGGCGATACTGAGCCCATCAATCTTCAGTTCGGCGACGTACGCCAGGGGCGCGTCTTCGGCCCGTTCGAGCACCCTGCAGAGCCGCGCGTGGAACTCGCGGAGTTCGGCCTCGCCGTACGCATTGTCGAGACTGAGCATCGGCTGAAGGTGCCGAACCGACGGAAACCCCTCGGCAGGCCGGCCTCCTACCCGCTCGGTGGGCGAATCGGGATCCCGCAGGTCCGGGTGCTCGGCTTCCAGCGCGCGGAGCTCGCGCATCAACGCATCAAACTCGGCGTCGGAGATCTCGGGCGCGTCGTGAACGTAGTACCGCTCTTCGTGGTACCGAAGGAGGCGGCGAAGTTCGTGGATGCGGGTGGCGGCGTCCACCGGGGTCTAACGGTCGCGTTGAAGGACGTAATCGACCAGGGAGACAAGTCCGTCGCGTTCCACACCGGCCGGGAACGCCTGCAGCAGTTCGTTGCGCGCACGTGTGCCGTATTCCAGCGCCCGCTGGTAGGCGGCTTCGGTCGCGCCATGGGTCGCCAGCAACGTCTTGATCGACTGCCACGCGTCCGGGGTGACCTGGCGGTCGGTGACCACCTGCTGAATCAACGCGGCCACTTCCGGGCCGGTCCGCTGTTGCAGCAGGATGATGGGCAACGTGACCTTGCCCTCGCGCAGGTCGCCGCCAATGGGTTTGCCCAGCACCTTCTCATCCGACGTGTAATCCAGCACATCGTCGACGATCTGGAACGCGATGCCGAGATTAAAGCCGTATTCCCGCAGAGCCAGCCGCTGTTCGGGCGAACAGTTGCCGAGGACGCCGCCGATCTCCGCGCAGCCGGAGAACAGGTACGCCGTCTTCCGCTTGATGATCTCGAGGTGTTCGGCCTCGGTGATGGCCGCGTCGCCCATCTTGGTGAGCTGGTACAGCTCGCCTTCGATCATCCGCAGCGTGACCTCACAGAGCAGGCGCACCACTTCCAGCGTGTCCTGCGTGAGGGCCATCGCCATGGAGCGGATGTACAGGTAGTCGCCGAGCAGGACCGTGACGTCATTGCCCCACCGCGAGTGGGCGGCCAGCCGGCCGCGCCGCGTCTCGGCTTCGTCGATGATGTCGTCGTGCACCAGTGTCGCGGTGTGGATGAACTCGACCACGGCCGCGTTCAGGACGTCGCGGTCCCCCTGGTAGCCACACATGCGCGCGGCGAGCAGGAGCACGGCGGGCCGCACACGTTTGCCGCCGCTCATCTGGATGTATTTCCCCATCTGGGGAATCAGCTCGACCTTCGACTCGAGGTGTTTGGCGAATTCGGCTTCGACACGCGACAAGGCGTCGCGCACAGGTTCGAAGATCCGGCCAAGGTCCGGGACGGATGCGGCGGAGGGGTTCACTGGTCGATGGTCTCGCTGGCGGCACGCGCGTCGGCGCGCTGTTTCTCGAATGAGACCACAGGCTTTGGAGGGGTGTCAACGCGCGACACCCCCACCAACCGCTCATAGTTCTCGTGAATGCGGGCGATCATGCGGTCGAGCGGGAGCCCCTGGCACTCCGCGACGGTGCTGACCGTCTGGGTGATGAAGCCGGGTTCGTTGCGCTTGCCGCGGTGCGGCACCGGCGCCAGATAAGGCGCATCGGTCTCCACCAGCAGCCGGTCGGCCGGCACCTGTGCCACGACCTCGCGCAGGGCTGCCGCCTTGGGAAAGGTCACAATCCCGGGGATCGACAGGTAGAAGCCGAGGTCCAGCGCCCGTCGCGCCTCGTCCAGGCCGGCGGTGAAGCAGTGCATCACCCCGCGGACGCGCCCCTGCCCTGCTTCGGCGAGGATGGCAAACGTGTCGTCGGCCGCCTCACGTGTATGGATCGCGATCGGCAGGTCGAGTTCGAGCGCCACGGCGACCTGCGCGGCAAAGACCTGCTGCTGGACGTCCCTGGGCGCAAAGTCGTAGTGGTAATCGAGGCCCATCTCGCCGAGGACGACGGCCGGCAGCCGCCCGGCGGCCTCGCGTACCACACGCTCCGCATCATCAACCCGCCCGGCGTACGCACCCGCGCGGTGCGGATGGATGGCGGTCGCGAACTCGACCTCCGGCCACGCCTCACGCACCACCGGCGCCTGCGTCAGCTCTTCGGGTGTATCCGACGAGATGATGCACAACAGCCGTCCGAGGCCGGCCTCGCGGGCCCGCGCCACCACGGCCGGCAAATCGGCGGCAAATTCCTCGCCGGCGAGGTGGCAGTGCGAATCAATCAGCATCAGTCAGCGGATACGGGTGCCTGGGGCCGGCGCCTCTTCAAACGCGACCAGCGTCGGCTTGCCGCCTTCAGGGCTCGCCGCGAGGATCATGCCGTTGGACTCAATCCCCATCAGCTTTGCCGGCTTCAGGTTCGCGACGATGGCCACCGTCCGGCCCACGAGCTGCTCCGCCTCATACGCCTCGGCGATGCCGGCCACCAGCGTTCGCTGCTCCGAACCCAGATCGATCTTCAGCTTCATCAGCTTCTTCGAGTTCGGCACCTTCTCGGCCTCGAGCACCTTGGCCACGCGCAGGTCGATCTTCATGAAGTCATCGATCGAAATGCGCGAGTCGAGCGGCCACGCAGACGCCGGAGCCGCGGCTGGTGCGGCCGGCGCAGGTGGGGCGGGCGGAGCGGGTGGCGTAGCTGGTGTTGGTGGCGTCACGTCGGACACGGCAGTCTCCTTTACTTCAAGTCGGGGCCAGAGCGCGTCGGCAACCACGAGGTGCCGTTGGCCGGTGCTCTGCCACGCCAGGTCGGCTGCGGCTCGCAGCGACTCGGCGGTGGCCGGTACTCCCAGCCGGCGCAGAATTTCAGTCGAGGACGACGGCATCACGGGCGCCAGGAGGACCGCGGCGAGACGCACGCCTTCGGCGGCGTTCCACAACACACGGTCCAGCGCGGCAGCATCACCCTGTTTGGCCAGGTGCCACGGCGCAGACGTCGCGATGTATTCGTTGACGCGATCCACCCACTGGAACGCCGCGGCACAGGCCGCTTCAAGCGCCAGATCGTCCATCGCCGCTTGCCACGCCTGCACGACGGCCGGTGCCTGATCGGCCAGCAGGGGATCCGCCGCAGTGGCTGCGAGCGCACCGTTGCGATACCGGCCGGCCATGGCCGTCACGCGGCTGACCAGATTGCCGAGGTTGTTGGCGAGGTCCGCGTTGTACTTTTCCTCGAACCGATCCCAGCAAAAGTCACCGTCGTTGCCGAACACGATTTCTTTCGTGAGATACAGCCGGAGCGGGTCGGGGCCAAAACGCTGGACGGCATCGAGTGGGTCGACCACCGTGCCCAGCGACTTGCTCATCTTTTCGCCCTTGAACAGCACCCAGCCGTGGCCGAACACCTGCGTCGGCAGCGGCAGCCCTGCACTGAGCAACATCGCCGGCCACACCACGCAGTGGAAGCGCGTGATGTCCTTGCCGATGATATGCACGACCGAACGTCGCTCGTTGCCTGTCTGTGTCCACCACTGATCGAACGTCGCCGGGTCCGTACCGAATCCGGCGGCGGCGGCGTAGTTGATCAGCGCGTCGTACCACACGTACACGACGCTGCCCGGATCGTTGGGCAGCGGGATGCCCCAGGCCTGCCCTGCGCGGCTCACCGAGATATCTTCGAGCCCACCTTCCAGCAGCCGCAGCATCTCGTTGCGGCGCGACTCGGGGGCGACAAAGTCCGGGTGTGCCGCGTAATGCGCCAGCAACGCGTCGCGATACTGCGACAGCCGGAAGAAGTAGTTCTTCTCCTTGATCCAGTCCGGCTTGGTGCGATGCACGGGACACAACCCGTCCACCAGCCCCTTCTCCGGCTTGAACTCCTCACAGGAGACGCAGTACCAGCCCTCGTAGACGCCTTCGTAGATGTCACCGCGGTCGAGTGACCGGCGCACCATCTCCTGCACCGCCGCCTTGTGGCGCGGCTCGGTTGTGCGAATGAAGTCGTCAAAGGACAGGTGCAGGCGACTCCAGACGTCCCGGAATTCGCCTTCCATCCGATCGCAGTACGCCAGCGGGTCAAGGCCCTGTTCGCGGGCCCGCTTGAACACGTTCTGCGAGTGTTCGTCGTTCCCCATCACAAACCGCACATCGTCGCCGGCCAGGCGGTGATACCGCGCGATGACGTCAGCGGCAATCTTTTCGTAGGCCGTGCCCAGGTGGGGCCGGTTGTTCACGTAGTCGATGGCGGTGGTCAGGTAGAAGCGCGACATGGGTGGCGACTGCAAACTCCTATTCTATAGCGGCCGGTCGCGGAGCGCGCCGTCCCGCCGGTAGGAGTAGTACCGCGAGTCGGTCAGGATCATGTGGTCCAGCAGGGGCACCCCGACCACCTGGCCCGCCGAGGCCAGCCGCATCGTCAGCCGTGTGTCTTCATGACTGGGCGTCGGGTCTCCTGAGGGATGGTTGTGAAAGACCACGATGCTGGCGGCGCCCCCACCCACCGCCACCCGGAACAGGTCGCGCGGATGCGCCAGTGAGGCGTCGAGCGAGCCGATCGAGAGCAACTGGGCGCGCAACAGGCGGTGTTTGGTATCGAGCAAGGCCAGGCCGAATCGCTCGACGGGAAACGCCCCATATCGCGGCAGCAGGTATGACGCCGCGTCTTCAGCCGTGAGGAACTGCGGGCGATCCGGCGCATGACGTGTGACCGTTCTGCGCCCCAGCTCGAGTGCGGCCAGCACACGTGACGCCTGCGCCAGGCCGATCCCGCGCGTCTGCCGGATCTCGTCAGGTGTCAGGCGAATGAGGCCGTGCACACCACCCGCACGCGCAAGCAGCGCCTCGGAGAGTTCCGCGGCAGAGGCGCGCGCGGTCCCATGCCCCAGCACCAGCGCCAGCAGGTCGTCGTCGGACAGCGCCACGACACCACCACGCTCGAGTTTCTCCCGCGGCCCCTCAGTGCGTGCCGATCGCCGCGTTATACTCTGACCACTCATGCCTCGTGCCTCTCTTGCCGCGCTGCTGCTGGCGATGCTGGCCGCGTGTTCGGCGCCTCCCGACAAGGAACGAGGCCAGGCCGAAGGCGCCATTGCCGCCGCACGCGCCGCATCCGCAGACGTCTACGCGCCAACCGAACTGCAGGCCGCGGAAGCGGCCCTCGCCCGCTACGACGCCGCCGTCGCCCAGAAGGACTATCGCGCCGCGCTGAGCGCCGCGCTTGATGCCCGTGACCGCGCCTATGAAGCCGCGTCACACGCCAGTGCGGCCAAGGCCGATGCGCGGGGCAAGGCCGAACAACTCCTCCAGGCGCTCGACGACCTGATTCAAACCGGCAACCGGCGCCTGACCGGGGCGATTCCACCCCGGATCAGCGGTGCGGCCGGTACGCGCGTCCGCCAGGCCGTGGCTTCCGCCACAGCAGCTCTGCAAAAAGCGCGCACAGACGTGGAATCGGGAGAGTACCCGGCGGCAATCAACCGGCTGGAGGCCGCTCAGACGGCCCTTCAGGCTGCGATTGACGAGGCGGCAAAGCGCGGCCGGTCGTGACGTCCGGTCTCACCTGATCGCAGAAATTGCCATGGCGACCGGTTCTCCGGATCGCACTATCTGACAACTCCGCCAAACGTCAGCACGGCCACCACGATCACGACGAACCCGATGAGGTCCAGCACGATGCCGTTGCGCATCATGGCGCCAATCGGAATGTGCCCGCTGCTGTAGACGATGGCGTTGGGGGGCGTGGAGATTGGCATCATGAAGCCCATGCTTGCGCCGAAGGTGGCGCCCAATGCCGGCTCGAGCGGCGACACCCCTGCGGCCGTGGCGACCGCAATCGCGGTGGGCACGACCACTGTGGCGGCAGCGGTATTGGACGCCGCTTCCGACATCAGGATGGCGACGGCGGTGAACACAATCGTCAGTCCCACCGTACCCGCGCCCGGCACGTAGCCCACGACCCAGCGACCGAACGCGTCGGCAAGGCCGGTGCTGTCAGCCAGGCCTCCCATGGCGAGGCCTCCGCCAAACAGCAGGATGATGCCCCAATCGATGTGCGAGGCTTCTTCCCACGTCAACGTGAATCGGCGCGTTCGCCAGTCCACCGGCAGCACGAACAACAGCAGCGCACCGACGATGGCTGCGACCGACTCCGGCACCAGCGCGGACAGGCGCGTGAGCACGGGATTGCCCTGACCGAACACCAGTGCGAGGAGTCCTGGCACGGTCCACAAACTCACCGTCACGAGAAACGCCGCGACGACGTTTCGTTCACCACGCGTCATCCTGCCCAGCGCGCGCAGTTGCTCGCGGACCGCCCCTGTGGCAGCGGCGTCGAGTGTGATGTTGCGCGCGGCCGGGTACAACATCCACGCCGCCACCGCGGCCATCATGATGACGACCAGCGGCACACCAAATGCCATCCAGCCGGCAAACGAAATGTCGATGCCGGCGTTCTTCAGCAGCAGGCCCTTGCCGATGAGATTGGGCGGTGTGCCCACGGGCGTCGCCATGCCGCCGATGGACGCGGCAAACGACGTGACCAGCATCATGGCGAGCGCAAACTGCCGGAAGGCGGGATCGTTGGGTCGTCCGCGCCCGAGTTCTGTCAGCACCGCGACGCCAAGCGGAAAAAACATCGCCGTCGTCGCCGTGTTGCTCATCCACATCGACAAGCCGGCCGACACCATCGCGTACACGAGCAGGAGTCGCCAGGCGCTGGCGCCAATCCACGGCGACGCCAACGCCGTGAAGGCCAGCCGTCGATCGAGTCGATGGACGAACATCGCTTCGGCCAGGATGAAACTGCCAATGAACAGGAAGATGATTGGATCCGCGAACGGCGCATATGCCGCGCGCACCGGCGCGACGCCCGTCAACACGACCAGCGTGGGCCCCAGCAGCGCGGTCGCCGCCAGGGGAATCGCCTCGGTCATCCACAAGACGATCATCAGGACCAGGATGGCCGCGAGGTGATGGGCCGCCGGGGCGAGGCCCGGCATTGGGACAAACCACGTCAGCAGCGCGAGGGCGGGGCCCAGCACGAGGCCGGCCGTCCGCCGCTTGCGGTTGAAGATCTCTTCGGCGGGTGAATACGACTCGCCCACGCCACCTGCCTGATGAAACCGCCTCATCCGGTCGTCCCCCACCACTCAATCCGGCCGACCACCTCTGCCGACCCGGTCAACCACACGGCATCCGCCGTAATCTCCACACGTTGCACACCCCCAGGCGCACTCACCGTCATCACCGGGTCCGCCCCGCCAAATGCCGTGGCCGCCACGGCAGCGGCACAGGTGCCGGTGCCCGACGATTCCGTCGGGCCAACACCCCGTTCCCAAATGAGGATGTCCACGTGATTCGGCGCGGCGACCCACGCCAACTCCACGTTGGTCCCGGCCGGAAAAAACGGATGCACGGCCAGTGCACGTCCCAGGCGGTGCAGGTTGTCGGTCGTCAGTTCCTCTTCGTTCACGAGCACGACACATTGCGGGTTGCCCATGTTGAGCACCACGCAGGTGACCGACTGCCCCGCCACGTCGAGCGTCTCGGTGCGCACATCTCGCGGCGTGCCCATGTTCGTGCGGCACAACACCGTCTGACCGTCGCGCGCCAGAATGTCGATCGCCCGCGCACCGGCGTCAGTGTCGATGACGATGGTGGTGCCCGGGGTGGCGTTGGAGTCGCGCGCCAGAGCCGCCGCGACGCAGCGGATGCCGTTGCCCGACAGCTCGGAGTAACTGCCATCCGCGTTGAGCAGTTGCATACGCGCGCCTGTGGTGGTCGGCGTGATCAACATCAATCCGTCGGCACCGATGCCGGTATGACGCGCACACACCGTTCGCGCCAACGTGGCGGCATCCCCGAGGCCGGCGGCCTCTGCGGCTGACGCAATCAGGAAGTCGTTGCCGTAGGCGTGCGCCTTGATGAGCGAGAGCGTCAGCGATCCCCCTTCCGGCAGAAGGCCAACATGTGCCACCCGTATTTCCGCACCAACGCGCGCGGCAGCAGGTTGAACGTCCCGACGAACAAGGTGTTAAAGGCCAGGCCCTTCCATCCGCCATGTAAACGCGACTTCACGGGGAACCGTTCGAAGACCACACGGACATCAGGGAAGCCGCGCATCAGCTTGCGGAACTCGGCTTCCGAGTAGCGCTTGAGCACCGGCGCATCCTCGTGCTCGAGCGGCGTCTTCATGACCTTCGACAGCAGGTTGAGCCACGAGTTGCGGTTGTACCCCTGCACGATGGCAAGGCCGCCCGGCCTGAGCACGCGGTGAATCTCCTTCATCATCGCGGCGTCATCACTCGTGTACTGGACAACGCCGTGCGCAAAGACCAGGTCGAAGGAGTTGTCCGCGAACGGCAGGTGTTCACCATCGGCCACTTCGAGCCGCGCCTGCAGCCCCTGCTGCTCGAGATTCTGCGTGGCCAGGGTGATGGCACTCTGCGCGATATCCACGCCAGTGACGCGTGCCCCGGCGCGCGCAAAACGGACGACCTCGACACCCGCACCGCAGCCGACATCAAGCACGTCTTTACCCTTCCACTCGTCAAAGCGGATGAGGCGCAGCAGGTGATGGAGTTTTTCGAAGTGGTATTGATCCAGATCGGCAAAAAATCCCGCCGACCCGGGCGGATGCGACGAAATCTCGAGGTCGTGGATGTGGGTATTCCAGTAGTCGCGGACGCGATCGTTCATGCGGGCCTTACTATATGGCAGGTATGACCCGTGACTTCGCCCGGCTGACGAACCTCTCGGTGGATGTCGTCGTGGTGGGCGGCGGCATCCACGGGCTTTTCGCGGCGTATGACGCGGCGCAACGTGGGCTGTCGACCGTGTTGCTCGAGCGGGACGACTTCGGGGCGGGCATCTCGTTTAATCACCAGCGCACCATTCACGGCGGCCTGCGCGCGCTGCAATCGGGCAACGTCCGCAAGTGCCGCGAGATGATCCGCGAACGGCGAGCCTGGGCGCGCATGGCTCCCCATCTGGTGCGTCCCCTCCCTTTCCTCATCGGCACCTATCGCGGCACGACTCGCGCGCGCACGGCCGTCCGGCTCGGCATGAAGGTGTTCGACTGGCTCGGGCGTGACCGCAATCGCGACGTCTTGCCGGAACTGCACCTCCCGAAGGGGCGCCTGGAATCGGCGGCCGCAACCAAGCGGCTGTTTCCAGGCATCTCCGAGGCCGGTCTCTCGGGGGGCGCCATCTGGTACGACTACCAGACCATTCACCCCGACCGCCTGACGTGGTGTGTCGCGCTGGCCGCCGAACGCGCGGGGGCCACGTTGTGCAACTACGCTGAGGTCACGGGGCTGTCGGCCTCACCCACTGGCCCGGTGACCGTCACGGTGCGCGACTGTGCCGGTCGCGGGAGCGCGACGCTGACGGCCGGCCAGGTCGTGCTGGCGGCCGGCAGTGGCGTGGCCGCGCTGACCCAGGCCAGCGGCCTGCAGTTGTCCCTCCCACCACTCGTCCGCGCGATGAACGTCCTGCTGGACCGCCCGGCTCGCGACATCGCGCTCGCCGCCCGCGCCGCCAGCGGCCGCATGTATACGTTGGTGCCCTGGCGCGGCGCGCTGCTCGCCGGTACGTGGCAGGCCTCGACAACCGGCAGCACCAAGGACACCGGAAGCGGCTTGCCTCAGGACTTTCTGGCCGACATCAACTCCGCGTTCCCCGCACTGGCCGTGACCGCGAGCGACGTGCGATTTGTCCACGATGCGATGGTGCCGGCGGCCACAACGGGCGATCGCGTGGATTTGCTGGCGGAGCCCATCATCACGCGTGTCGTGGGAACGCCGGCCGTCATCCTCTTGGTCGGCGTGAAGTACACCACCGCACGCCTGGCCGCCGCACGAGCGATTGACCTGGTGCCGGGGGCGCGGTCGAGCCGCACGGACGCCTCCGTGCTGCCGCACGCCGACGTCACCGACAGCGAAGGTCTCATCGAAGAAACCTGTCGGCGACTTCGTGTGCGCCTGGACCGCGATGTACACCGCCACCTTGCGTCGTGGTACGGCGATCAGGCCGGTGCGGTGCTCTTGCTGGGCGCGGAGCGTTCGGCTCTCAGGCGGTTGTCAGACGCCACGCCCGTCCTCGAGAGCGAAGTGATCTGGGCTGCCGAGCACGGAGGCGTCGTGCGCCTGTCCGACATCGTGTTTCGTCGGACGGCACTCGCCTCGGCGGGCTCGCCCGGGGAGGCAGCGCTCACGCGAGCGGCACAGCTGGCCGCATCCGCCCTTGGCTGGTCGGTCGAGACTCAGGAAGAGGAACTGGCGGACGTGCGGGCCCGCCTCAGGGAATCCGGAACGCGTTGAACACCCAGGTGAAGCCGGCCGTCAGCGCCCACGGCGCATCGCGGTCGGTGATGCCAAAGGCCATCGCGGCGTCGAGGCGCACCGGACCACGCGTCAGCCGTGTGCCGGCCCGCATCACCGAGCGGCTTTCCGTGGCGATGGGCGGCACGCCTGAGCGCGTATTTGCGCGGCCATTAATCTCGGCCACCACCTCGAACCCCGTCGCGACAGCGCGCGCCACCGAGAGGCCATAGAGAAACACGTCGTTCTGCCGATCGCCGCGCTCGGGATCGCCAAGAATGCCAAGCCCCACGTTGGCCGCGATACGCACCGACTCCACCGTCTTGGCTCCTGCCAGCCCAATCTGAAAGTCCGTGGTGTCGAGCCCGAGGCCGCTCTCGTTGCCGGCGTTGGGCAACTTCGTGGAAAAACGCACGGCCATCGACGGGCGGCCCGCCGTCTCGGAGAGGAAGCGCACCTTGGCGCCCACCACGAGGTCTTCAACATCACTCGTCGTGTCGCCATCCACCGTCAACATCCCGGACAACGGCGCCGGCATCCGGTCGGTGATCGACAGACGATTGCGCAGGCCGCCGTCGAGCTGGATCTCCGCGATGGAACTGACGCCAAAACTCAGGCCGAACGTCCCGATCCGCCACAACGTCCCCTCGAGGCCCGAGGCCGGGAACTTCGCCTTGCGCGCGTAGTCGATGCCACTCTCGACCAGGATCTGCCCGGGCCCCACCGTTTCAGGATCTTCGGTGACCAGGGGACGCGACTGCGCCAGCACGGGAGCGGCGATGGTGAGGGTCAGGCAGGTGGCAAGCAGGGTTCGTGTCATCGTTGGGCCTCTGTGTTCACTGGCGGTCACGGCTGTCGAGCACGATGGTCACGGGACCATCGTTGACGGACGCCACCTGCATATCGGTCTGAAAGATCCCGGTCGATACCTGCAGGCCGCGTGCGCGCAGCGCCGTCACGACTTCGACGTACAACGCCTGCGCCTGGTCTGGTGGCGCGGCGCCGATGAAGGACGGCCTGCGGCCGCGGCGCGTGTCGGCCAGCAGCGTGAACTGCGAGACCACCAGCACGGCGCCGCCGCTGTCGATGACCGATCGGTTCATGCGCCCCAGTTCGTCGGCAAAAATCCGCAGATCGGCAATCTTGCCGGCCATCCACGCCACATCCGCCCCATCGTCACCCGCCGCGACCCCGAGCAGGACCAGCAGGCCTCCTGTGATGCTCGAGACCGTCTGGCCGTCCACCGAGACCGACGCGGCGCTGACGCGTGTGACGACGGCCTTCATCAGGCCAGCGTGGCCGCCGTCTGCGGCACCGGATGCAACCGTGTATCGAGCAGGTGGCGCGGCGCGACGTTGCCGATCGCCTTGATCATCGAGTTCTTGATGTCGGGATGTTCCAGTTCGAGCTCGGCAATCATCCGTTTCAGCCGCTGTCGTTTCAGACTCAGGTCGCCACACGCGGGACAACAACAGCCGATGATCGGCAGCTCGTTTTCGATGGCGTAGGCGCGCGCCTCGGCCTCGGTCACATACACGAGCGGCCGGATGACCGTGTGTTTGCCGTTGTCGGACGTCAGTCGTGCAGGCATCGCCTTGAGCGAGCCCTGGAAGAACACGTTCAGCAGGAGCGTCTCGACAAAGTCGTCGAGGTGATGTCCCAGGGCGATCTTGGTGGCGCCCACCGAGTCCGCGAGGCGATACAGGACACCGCGCCGGAGCCGCGCACACAACGAACACGGCGTCTCGCCATCATCAAGCACATCGTCAATCACCGCGCCGATGGTGGTGTGTTCAATGTGCACTTCCCATCCGCGTTCGGCGCACGCCTTCGTCACCAGATCGTGACGGAATCCCGTGTAGCCCGAGTTGACGTTGATCGCGCAGATCGTGAACGAGATCGGCGCGCGCTTGCGCAGGACGTCGAGAATCTGGATCAGCGCCCAGCTGTCCTTGCCGCCGGACAGCCCGACCATGATGCGGTCGCCATCCTCGATGAGATTGTGCTCGATGATGGCCTGGGTGGTCTTCTTGGCGATGCGTTGTTCAAGCGGCGTGCGGTATGACATGGGACCACTCGATTATAGCGGCCGCCCCAGCACCTCCGCGACGCGGGACCACTGCATGGTTGCACTGCGTGCCAGCGCGCGTGCGCCCATCACTTCGGCCTCAGCCGGCGAGTTCCAGAGTCGAGCCATCGCCACCGCAAGGGCATCCGGCACAGGAGCGGTTACAAGGCCCTCCTGCGAATCTTCGACCAGTTCAGCGGGACCACCCGCATCGGCGGTCGTGATCACGGCCTTGCCGGACGCAAACGCCTCGGCCGTGACAAATCCGTAGTCTTCCTGCAGCGGTGTGAAGACCACCGCGCGGCAACGCGCCAGGTAATCGATCAGCGCGTCGTCGGAGATGCGCCCCGCAAATGTCACGCGGCTGTCCAGTCCCAGACGGCTCGCCTGCGTTCGCAGGGCGGCCTCGGCATCGCCGGTGCCTGCAATCACGCAACGCACGCCCTCGGCGGCGGGTGCCGCCAGCGCGTCAAGGATGAGATCCACACGTTTGAGCGGTGTCAGGCGCGACACGACAAACAGGAACGGTTCATAGGCGTCGCAGCGGTACGCGCGTTGTGGCGCCGGCGGATACAGCACCTCGGACGATGTGTGATTCCAGCGACGGAGTCGTGCCTGCACCGTGCGGGACTGCGCGTACATCCGCTTCACGTGCCAGAAGAAGAAGTGCGAGTCCGCCGCCCGAATCAGCGTGCGGCGCACGCGCTCCTTCATCCGCCCCTGCGGAGACAGCGGAGCACTGAAGCGTTCCCAAAGGTCGTAGTACTCCCGCATCGTGTGATTCAGCCAGCACACGTGTGAGGGGTGGCGCACGGCGTATGAGGGATACCGCGTGCTGATGATGTGGTCCACACGCCGGCCGTTGACCGTGCGGACGTCGGTCCGCCACGTGTCCCAGTATTCGCGTGCCTGTTGTCCGAAGGGATACGACGGTGTCGTGATCAGGCTCGCCTGATGTCCGTGCGCGTCCAGCGCGGCGACGAGCGCACGCGCGATCACCATGTGGCCGCCCTCGGCACCAGGCGGCGTGGACGTCACTACGCCGATATGGGCCACGGGTCAGTCCCTGGCCGGCAACACACGAGCGGGGATGCCCACCGCCGTTGCACCCGCCGGCACGTCATCACGAACGACGGCTCCCGCACCTATGATGGCGCGGTCCGCCACGGTGACGCCGTCCAGCACCTTGGCGCCGGCGCCGATCCAGACACCGGCGCCCACACGAATCCCGGCAGCCACACGCGCCTGCGCGTTGACCGCGACGCTGCGGTCACTGAAGTCGTGATCGCCGCCAATCAGATACGCGTACGCCGCGAGTAACGTGTCGCGTCCCACACGCACGTCCCCGGCGGAAAACACCTCGCAGTTGAAGCCGACGTTCACGCCGTCCTCCAGCGTGATATCACCGTTCTTGCAGGACAGGATCGTGTTGCGCCCGACGAACACACCGTTCCC
>BTVE01000085.1:0-19013 GCA_045862915.1 Acidimicrobiia bacterium | reverse complement strand
CCGCAAAGATCCAGGTCAACACCATCGATGCGAAGACAAAGAAGGAAACGCCGATGTGGTTCGAGATTGCCGACGACACCAAGGTCAAGCGCGGTGACGTCGTCGTCACCTATGCCGCAGCGAAGATCACCAAAGGCGAGCGGATCGTCGTGGTCGTCAATCACGATGACGGCCGCACGGCCGCGACCGAGCTTCGGCTGGCGGCCGCCAAGGAGGTATCACGATGAAGCCCAAACAGATGTTGGTCGCCGCAGTCGCGGCGTTGGTGATGGTCGTCGGTCTGCGGGCGCAAGACCGTCCGGTGGACAAAGCCTTTGCGCAGTACGACCGCATAGCGCAGACGCTGGTGAAGGACTCAGTAGAGGGCATTTCCGAAGCGGCCTCCGCGCTGCAGCCGTTGGCGGTGGAGATCGGGGGTGAGCGGGCGGCGGCTCCTGCGGCTCGATTGGCTGCGGCGGCAACCATCGAGGATATCCGCAACGCGTTTGCCGCTGTGTCAGAGGTGCTGGTTCCGAAATTCCTCGACGCCGAGCTGCCCGGTGTGGCCGGTTTCGTCTGCACCATGAAGAAAGCTCAATGGGTGCAGAAGGGGACGGCGGTGGCCAACCCGTACTACGGCAAAGCGATGCCGACTTGCGGGGTGCCGATAAAGCGCTAGTCAGCGCGCCACCACAATCGTCCCCTTCAGCTTGCCCATGCCGCAGGTGAATGCGAGCTCGCCTGGTGGGCGCTGTGGAGGCGAATGCGGATCGGCGTGTCGAGCGGCAGGTCCCTAACGATCCCGAGACTCCGGCACCCTGACATCCGAGCCGCAGGTCTCCTCGACTCGGCGGATGAAGGTCGTTCCTCCTGGCTGGCCGCGCCGATCTCGGCGAGTCGCTTGGTCCGTGCAGGCGATTGGCGACCACGTCCCGTTCCGCCCGCAGGGTCAACCACTGGCGCAGTTCGTCGGTCAGCGCCGGGCTCCGCAGCCGCCCGGCGACCGCGCCGGCCTGAACGACATCTCCCAGCAGGACCGGCTCGTCCATCAATGACTTCCAGGATCGGGTGTCCCTCGCATTTCTTCGCGGTGTGGTGCTTTTCCCCGGCCCGACGCTCGATTGGGGGAAGAGCCCCAAGTGACGACGCGCATGTCCGGCACGGTCCGGGCTCGGGCTCCGCGCCTGGTTCTGAGGAAACGCCTGATAGGCTGACCCGGTGCAACTCCCCCCGCCCGTCTTCGTTCATGATGCCGACACGTTTTCCCGGTTGTGCGCCGACCTCGACGCCAGCCCGACTGTCGCCGTCGATACGGAATCGAACAGCCTTCACGCCTACCGGGAACGTGTCTGCCTGATTCAGTTCACGACTCCCACGGCTGACTATGTGGTTGACCCGCTCGCGCTGCCGGACGTGCGCGCCCTTGGTCCCTTTTTCGCCAGTGCCGCACACGAGAAGATCTTCCACGCCGCCGAAGGAGACCTGCTCGGCCTGAGTCGCGACTTCCAGTTCACCTTCGCGAACATCTTCGACACGATGTCGGCCGCGCGCACACTGGGGTGGCCACAGGTGGGTCTTGCTGCCGTGCTCAAGGCCCAGTTCGACGTCACCTTGAGCAAGGCTCATCAGCGCGCCGACTGGGGACGCCGGCCGCTCAGATCGGACATGCTCGACTACGCCAGGCTCGACACCCACTACCTGCCTGCGCTGCGGGATCGACTGCACACCGCGCTCTCGGAGAGCGGGCGACTGGCCGAAGCCCTCGAAGATTTCGAGCGGATTGCACGAACGCAGGCGGCCCCACCACGACAGCAGCCGGACCCTGATGCGTTCTGGCGCGTCAAAGGCTCACGCGAACTGACGCCCAGGCAGGCTGCGATCCTGCGCGCGGTGTTCGTGTATCGCGATGCCGAATCGTCGCGCACCAATCAGCCTCCTTTCAAAGTGATGGGTGAACCGATCCTCCTCGACATCGCCAGGAAGATGCCGCGGACACTCGACGACCTCGGCGCGATCGCGGGCATGACGCCGGGCCAGGTGCATCGACACGGTCGCGCGTTGTTACGGGCGATCGAGGATGGCCTCAGCGCGCCGCCGCCCTCTCCACACGTGTTTGAGCAGGTGCCGGACGATGTGCAGGCTCGGTACGATCGGTTGCAGCACTGGCGAAAGACCCGCGCGCAGGCCCGCGGCGTCGAATCCGATGTCATCGTGCCGCGGTCGACCCTGTGGGATCTGGCGCGTCGACGGCCACGGACGTCTGATGCACTTGTGGATATCGTTGACTTCGGGCCCACGCGCCGCGAGATGTACGGCGCGGAGATTCTTGCGATACTGCAGGCGTCATGAAAAACCCGCTCACCCCAGGCAAGTCCACTCCGGTGAAGTCGTGGACCGACTTTGCCTCACTCGCGCGTGATGCGCGAAACTTCGACACCAAGGCCATGGAAGTGGTGTCGTCGGCCGATCACGCGGCGCTCCTGAAGCTGCTCAATGATTCGACGCGCCCGTATGCGGTCTGCATCCTGAAGCCGAAGTGACGAGCGTTAGCTAAGAGAAGCGTCGGCCCTCTTCGCCAAGAACCCGCAGTGATCTTCGCGACGATTGCCCGGAAGATGGCTCACTATCCCGTGCGGGAGTTGTGTAGGACGCTGGGCGTGTCGCCCAGCGGGTTCTATGCCTCGCGCACGCGCCAGGGATCGACGCGTGCCCAGGAGGATCGACGGCCGAAGGTCCTCGTGCACGCGTCGTTTGCGGGCGGCCGCGGGTACTACCGCAGCCCCCGTATTCATGATGACTTCATCGAGTGGGGCGAGCACCTCAGTCGGAAGCGCATCATTCGGATCAGCAGGACGAAGGCCTGATCGCCCGTGTCGTCAAGCGCCAGCGTCTGATAGAGACCGTTAAGTCACCGGAACAGCCACTTCCTACGGACTATCGGCCGGTTGACATCTGACCAACTGTCGATGTCACAATGAGCCCCTTGACTAACTCAGGCGGCCCAAACATGTCGGCTTGGCAATCGGGGGGGGGGGGGACCATTGCCATGACTGTCGGACCTCACCCGAGCGCCGCCGACGACAGCGCCCTGCCGATCCTGGTGGTCGATGATGACGTGTCGTTTCTGTCGATCGTTTCGAGGAGTCTCGATCAGGCAGGATGGCCGTGTGTTCTGGTGGAGCGCGGCCGTGAGGCAATAGACTTGACGGTCCAGCAGAGGTTCAGGGCGGTGTTACTCGACCTGATCCTTCCAGATATCAATGGTCTTGAGGTGCTGAAGGCCCTGCTCGCACTGCCTAATCCACCCCGCGTGGTGATCGTGTCTGGTGGAGCAACTGTTGATTCGGCGGTTACGGCCATGAGGCTTGGGGCGGCGGACTTCATCCAGAAGCCTATGCCGATGCTTGACCTGCTGGATGTGCTTGTGCCGACGCCCTCGCCCGATGTCGCCCCATCTCCCAGTGAGCCGGTCAGCGTACTTGCCACTCTGATCATGGCTGTGGCATACGCGCCGACCGATACCAGAACCTTGAAGGCGTGGGCAGCCCTCGTGCACGTGTCCGAGCCGTCCCTGGTTCGGAAGTGTCTGCGCGTTGGACTCCATGCGAAACAGGCGCTTGATCTCGGGCGGCTGATGCGAGTTGTCCGCATGCAGTCTGCCGACCCCCAGGGGGCCGATGCGCTCGAGTGTGCCGACGAACGAACGGTGTCCGCCATGCTCGGCAGGGCGGGGCTGAGACGTGGCGATCTTCGATGGCTCAGTGTGGATGCGTTCCTCGGTCAGCAGCAACTCGTCCGCCATGTCGCACTGATCGACGCACTTCGCCGTAGGGTGTCTTAAGGACGAGGGGGCTTCTTTGCCGGCCGCCGCCCGGGCGGCGCGTGAACCAATTCAACTGCAGGCGATTGAAAAATGGATGCGATTTTGGATTGCCTCGCTTCCCACTCCACACTACAGTCCACCCATCTTGTCAAAGTATCGCTGCCGCTTCGCGTCCCTCGAGTGCAATGACGAAGCCTCGGATGACGGCAGTGTCCGGCCGCGTCAGGCCGGTTCCAAGAGTTCGGAGCGCGCTTGTGAAGGACGGTGGTTGGAAAATGCCTAATCGAGTGCAGTGGAAAACGGTCGGCGACATCCTCAGCGCCGTGACGACTGTGGTGTTGCTCGTTGCGGCCGGGACCATCATATGGAAAGACCATTTTTCATCACCAGTTGTCGATGCGGGCATCGGAGGAAGGCAGGTTCCCTTGCCTGCAGAGCCGATGGAGATTTCTGGAGTTCAGACGATGGGGGTCGGTAGTGCACCGTTGGCAATTGTTGTCTTTTCGGACTTTGAATGCCCCTTCTGTGCCAAGTTCGCCAAGGACGTTCTGCCCGCGCTCAAGGCCGACTACGTCGCTACAGGAAGAGCCATCCTCGCTTTTCGTCACCTTCCGCTGAAAATCCATCCTCTCGCCGAGCGAGCGGCGATTTCAGCAGAGTGCGCCTCAAGGGTCTCGCCAGATGGCTTCTGGACGATGCATGACTCGATCTTTGCCCATCCCTCTTCGTTGACGGAAGACAATCTCGGCACGATTGCTGTGAAGGCAGGCCTGAATACACCTGACTATGTAAAGTGCATGGGCGAGCCCAGTTCTGCAGTAGAGCGCGACAAGGCCTATGTTGCGTCATTGGGACTGCAGTCGACCCCAGTCACCTTCGTTGGACTCAACACGCCGAGGGGTGTCGAGGTGAAGTTCGCGGTGCCCGGTGCAAGGCCCGTGAAAGACTTCTCGTCACAGATTGACGAACTGTTGGGACGATAGATGATGCTGACGGTCACGGCGTAGTGCCGTGTCCGACACCCGTGGAGGACAGTCATGAAGAAGGTACAAGTGCTAGCGGCTGTGATGTTCGTGGTCGCTTACATCTATACACCCGCTGCCGCTGCTCCGGCGCCCAGATTCGCCTGCGAGAGCGAAATCTACTCCTGTTTCGGCAACAAGGTCACTTGGAACGATTGCCAGGAGGACTGCGGATTCAACTGGTCTTGGTGCGTCAACTACTGCGGCGGGAACCCAACCAACTTCCAGTGCAGCGGTGTACCGCCGGCAACAGACGGCTCCTGTGAGTGCGCGCCTTGCATGGAGTGACCGCGCCGTGAGCATGCTCGCACATGTAGTCGCTTTGGCGATCACCGCCGCTGCCGTTACAGTGTCGACTCAAGGTCGACCAAGTTTCGTGGGCCAGTGGGCGATAGACAAGTCGGCGCTCCATCCAGGCGCCCTGATCCCGCGGTTGTGCGGTCAGGCGTGTGACATCGCCCAGGACGATCGGTCGCTCATAGTGACGCAGTCGGGGCAGGCGCGCAGACTGCCTTGGGTGGGGGAGCCTGACCGCGCGGTCTTCACGCGAGGAGAGCTCAAGACAGAGATCATTAGCGTTGCTAAGTGGGAGCGCGACAGACTCTTGGTAAATCAGACATCGGGACAGTTTACGACGTCGATCGAGGTTGCTCTGGAAGGTGACGTGTTGGTGATAAGCGAGGTTCGACCAGGCGTTGGCGGGTCCGACGTCAAGCTCCATGGATCTTATCGTCGAGTGGCGAAGAAGACGGTGGAATCGCTTGGTCAGACGGATGCAGGCTTGGACTGGCTAGAGCGAAAGAGGGAGAGGTAGAAAGATGCGAAAGATTCAACTCGTAGCAGCGCTATTGTTCCTGGTTTCCGTCGGCGCCTCCAGGGAAAGCACTGCAGCCGGAGTATCCCTAGCCTGTAGCGTGGAAGGGTACACTTGTTGGGGAAACAGGGTCACGTTCTACGGCTGTGAAGAAGACTGCGGCTTCAACTGGGACTGGTGTGTCAATTACTGCGGCGGAAACCCGACAAATTTTGACTGCTACGGCGTCCCCCCGGCGACCAGCGGCTACTGTGAGTGCGCCCCCTGCATGGAATAATGGTTCGACAGGCCCCGGGCTGGCTCCCGCCGCGCTCGCCACAAGTGTGACGGGCGCGGCGTGAATCGGTCAATATAGGCAGGTGGCTGTGCTCGCTCTTCGGTCAGTGTGGAGGAATCGCGGCGATTCCGGTTCAATGATTGCGATCGTTGCCCTTGGACTCGGGCTGGCGACCGCACTCTTCTCCATCGTCGATCCGTTCCTATGGGGACCTGTACCGTTTGAGAGGCCGGACCAGTTGCACCTGATCAAGCTCTCGACCGATGGCCTGACGCGAGGCATGGCGCTCCCGACGATGGACGATTGGCGCCTCCGCGATGGCTTGGTTACCGGGATCGCGGGTCACCTTCCGGTGGGGCACGTCGTGGTTCAGTCGGGAGAAGTACGACTACCATTGGTCGTTGTTGATGTAACCGCAGACTACTTCGATGTTCTTCAGCCCGTCGGACTTCGCCCCCTTAAGGAGACGTTATCAGTCGGTTCTCTCTTTCTGACGGCAGACGGTGCCAGAGAAGTACGAAGACTGACCGGAAGGGTTGTGGCGTCGAGCCTGAGGGTTGGCGGTTCCTCCCAACCGGTCTCCCAACTTCCGGACCAATTCGTTTTTCCAGACCCAACATTCGGACGGAATGTCCACATTCTCCGGGTCTCTTCGTTCAATGCTCTTCTTTCCGACCGCGTGTGGCGTCAGGATGGGCGACCTTCTGGGCGTGCCGGAGGCCCAGGGATCGTGGCCCGCGCTCGGGACGGTGTCAGTGGGGAGCAATTGAGAGTTGGCTTGTCTTCACTGCCAGATGGTCGCCTGCTGAAGCTTCAGACTCAGTCGGTCCCTGAGGAACTGAGGCGCTCACTACGCCAGGTTGCAATCGGAGCGCTCTGTGCCGTCTTGGCTGTATTCGTGGTCTGCGCCGCGAATCTGACAAACCTTGTTCTGACGAGGATTGTCCTGAGGGCTAGGGACTTGGAAACAATGCGCGCGTTGGGCGCCACTGAATCCGCTCTGGTCCGGATGCAGACGGCCGAAGGTGGCTCGCTGGTGGGTGTGGGGCTCGCACTGGGTCTGCTGATCGCGGCTTTGATGACCTCGGCCATGGCGAACCGGCTGCCAAATTCACTCCTCGCCCTTGGCGTTCCGTCGATCACCTTACGGTCAATCGCATTTGCGACTCTACTCGCGTTCGCGCTGTGTCTACTCATCTGGATCGCTGCGAGCGTATTCGGTAAATCGTCGCCAGAAAGGCACCGTAGTTCCGTCGCTCTCTCCAAATTCCCACGGATGCGGGCAACCAGGGCCGTTCTGATTTCAACCCAGTGTGCGCTGGCGATGGCTTTGTGCGTCGGGGCGTCGACGTTCGTCCGGTCCTATCTGGCGATGTTCGGACGCGATGCTGGCTATGATCCAAGTGCGATAGCGATTTCTTTGTCTGTTCCCCCAAGCCTTCAAGAGCATCGTTCGACCGATCTCTTGAATCGGACGATCGCGGCGCTCCGACAACTTCCTGGAGTGCTTGAAGTCGGCGCAACAGGCAGTTCAGTGATTGCGTCTGGGATGCAACTCCGGGGAATCCGAGTGGCCGGCGAGGAAATGACGGCCCGTTCGGCCACCGTTTCCGAGGACTTCTTCGAGTCCGCTGGGATGACCTTGCTTGCGGGACGTCCGTTGACGAGCACGGATCGAAGGTGGTCGGGGGTTGTTGTTAACAAACGCTTCGTCGCCGAGCACCTTGCGGGAAGAGGACCGCTCGGGGAGCTCGTTGGCTACGGACAGCGTTTCGCACCTATCGTCGGCGTTGTCGAGGACGTCGTCGATTCCTCTCTCGATGGACCCGTACTCCCGGTAGTCTACTCGACTCTGGATGCAGTTGAGGTCGGCGTGACCATCATGGTCAAGGCGATGCCTTCAGGTCCAACGCCACAGGAGCTAGCGGCGACAGTTGGGCAGTCGGGCGATGGTTTCGTAGTGCAGCAGGCGGATTTCTTGGGTGATCGGCTTGGAAACAGTGTTCGGGACAAGGCGTTCGCGAGCCTTGTCGCGGCCGCCTTCTCAGTAGCAGCAGCCTGCGTAGCGGTGGTCGGCTTGCTTGGCGTTGTCGGATTTGTAGCGGCGCAACGACGGAAGGAACTTGCGGTCCGCATCGTTCTCGGCGCGTCTCAGCGACATCTGCAATTGGTCGTATCGGTTGAAACTGTCGTCTCGGCGTTGCTTGGGTGTGCCGTCGGGGTCGTGATAGGCAGGTGGGCGACACTGTTCGCGGGCAATCTAATCTACGGCGTGGAGCCCGGAAGTTGGCTGACAGCAAGTGTCGGTGGGGGGGCGATCACTCTGATCATTGCTGCGGCCACCGCTCTCCATAGCAGAAAGGTGACTCGTATCCAGCCGGTCGAGAGTTTGCGAACGATTTAGGTCGCGACTTTCGATTGGACTGCGCCCAGGCATCCGGCACAGATCGGCAAACAGCTCCTGCTAAGAATGGGCCGTACCGCTCGTGAGACTCGATGGGCGCGACAGACGCGCTGGCGCGAGCGAGTAAGGGCCGGGCGCGAGCAGGAACTGCGGGCGTTACCTGGCGCGCCCCCGCTCCTTCTCCACAAACGCCGCCATCGTCGCGTGCAGCTGCTCCCGGGGTGGTGACCAGCAGTGCGGCGCGCGGCGCTGGAACACGATCTCGCCGGTGAACGGCGGGTCCTGCGCCTTCTGCAGGAAGTCGTTCATCATCTCGAGCGCGTTGTTGAGGTAATACGAGTCCATGTCGCCCATGTAGACGTGCAGCTTGTGCCCCATCTTCGGCCCCAGCGTCGTCCACTGGGTTTCAAGGATGTGGCGCAGGTCGTATTTTTTCCACGACTCGGCGACGGTCTTGTCGATGACGCCGGTACGTTTGTCCCAGATGCGCTTCGGATACCCGTCGGCGCCGACGGGGCTGTACGTGGCCTCCCAGATATCCCACTGGCCGCCCGATCGTGACTTGTCGCCGACGACGAGTTCGTACCAGTTTTCGTCTTTCATCATCGACTGGATGGAGCCGTCGGGCCGGCGTTGATTGGGCCGCGCAATCTGCATCCAGTTGCGTTCGAGGAAGTACGCGTTCGTGTCGTCGTAGACGTTCACGATCTGATAACCGCGGAAGTCCACGCCGTCCGGGCACGAGGCAAACGTGCCGCCATAGAAGTCCGGATAGAAGATCTGGTGCGCCATGGCGATCCAGCCGCCGGTGGAGCCGCCACTGAGCAGTCGTCCCCACGGTTCGGTGACCACGCGATACCGTTTTTCGATCTCGGGGATCAGTTCCTGGATGATGGCGTCGCCGAAGGGGCCGTTGTTCTCGGAGTTCACGGCGTACGAGTCGTCGTAATACGGCGACGGATGCTGCAGCGTGATGTAGACCATTGGCGGTGTGCCGTCGGCGAGCCAGTACTTGTCGAAGGCACCCCCGCGACCGAAGCCGTTGGGCGCGCCGGTGGAGAAGTGCCCGTGCTGATACACGACCGGATACCGGCGCTGCGGCTCCTTGTCATAGTCGCGAGGCAACAGGGCCGTCGCACCGATGTAGATCGGGTGGCCCCACCATTCGGAAAGGATGCGGCTCTGGATGCGGAACCGTTTGACCAGCGGTTCATCGGCCGGCATCTCGATGGGAGGGATGACTTTGTCGGCGACGAGACGAATCGGCGTGGTTGAATTCGGATCGAACTGAATCTTGACCGGCTCACCGTACAGATTGCCCGGTGAGCGTTTCCAGTCCTGGCCTTCCCACTGATCCATGTGCAGCCACACGGTGTGGCCGTCCTTGCGCGGGAACCGCGTGTAGACGTTGACGAACGGCTGCACCCAATACTCGCCGGCCGGGATGTCGCGCAGGCTCTGCACGGGATGGCCAAATGCCGTTCCGTCAATCGTGGTCGTCGCGCCAGGTGCCAGTTGATCAACCGCGACCGAAAACAGCGGCGAACCCGTTGGACCTGTCAGGTCAATCGGGGTCCGCGCCGCGCCGCCGCCGCGTCCTGGTGTCCGCTCGGCATCTCGCGCGAATGCCACATACACGCGACCGGTAACGGCGCCGGTGCGTGCGGTCGCCGCAAATGAAATCTCGAAACGTGGGCCCGCGCCCGGCGCCTGGGCCGAGAGCCCGGCAGCCAGCAACGTGGCGACCAGCGTGTGAATGAGGAGCGAGCGGCGGTTCGGCATGGCGCCATTCTAGAGCTTCAGGATCCGTTCCCGCAGCACTCGTGACTGAATCCTTGACACGTCCAGCTGCTGGCCGGTCGTCAGCGTGACGGTGTACAGGCCGCCGGGCATGGGAGTAATGCGGGTGACCGCATCAATGGCCACGAGCGTGCCACGCCCGAGGCGCACGAATCGCGCAGGGTCGAGCCTCGCTTCGAGATCCTTCAGCCGGTAGGTGATGACGTACCGCTCCTGCCGCGTGGTCGTCAGGTGCAGCAGTTCACCGTCGGCCACGATCGACACCACGGCGGTAACCGGCAGGAGCAGAAAGTCGTTCTTGAGGCGCACCGGGATCCGCTCCAGGCGTTGCAGCGGTGCCGTGGCGTCGTACTCCCGCACGGCCGCCTGCACACCCTCCACTGCCGCTTCGCGCAGCTCCTGCCGTTCGAGCCGGTCGTGGGCCCGCCGGATGGCCTCCCGCAGTCGTGCTTCGTCCACCGGCTTGAGCAGGTAGTCGACCGCATTGAGCTCGAACGCCTTGAGGGCGTACTCATCGTGCGCCGTGACGAAGATGACCAGGGGCAGTTTCGGCTTGCGGACAAGGCGCACGACGCCCAGACCGTCCACCTCCGGCATCTGCAGGTCAAGGAAGGCGACGTCAGGCGCCTCGCTTTCGATCAGTTGCACGGCTTCGGTGCCGTTGGTGGCCTCACCAACCACCGTGACATCAGGCATGCCGCGCAATAACGCCGCCAGATAGGACCGGGCCGGACGTTCATCGTCAGCGAGAATGGCGCGAAGGGGGGCGGTGGCCATGAGGTTCCTCTACAGCAACGGGTAAATGCAGGGTGACGATGGTGCCGCGTTCCGGTGTTGACGAGATCGTGATGGACGCGCGTGATCCGTACAGCGCGTCGAGCCGGCGTTCGATGTTCTGCAGACCGACGCCCGTGTGGTGCTCGCCATCGTGTTTGCTCACGCCCGCGCCGGTGTCGGCCACTGCGAGGCACACGGTCGCGCCGTCCCGGCGTGCGGACACCGTGACGGTGCCGCCTTGGCGCAGTGGGGCAATGCCGTGTTTGACGGCGTTCTCGACCAGCGGCTGCAGCACCAGTGGCGGCACCTGCACCTCAAGTGTGTCTGGGGCGACCTGCTCGATCACGCGCAGCCGATCCTCAAAGCGCGCGACTTCGATGTCGAGGTAGGCGCGCACCAGCGAGAGCTCGTCGCGCAGGGGCACGAGATCCACCTGTGACTGCCGCAGGACGCCGCGCAGCACTCCGGTCAATTTCAGGAGCGTGGACAACGCGCGGTCGGGCGCCGTCTGGATCAGGTAGCCCACGGTTGTCAGTGCGTTGAACAGGAAGTGCGGATTGATCTGGGCGCGCAGGGCCCGGAGTTCGGCCTCGGTGGCCAGGCGTTGCATCTGTTGTTCCCGCACCGAGGAGGCGGTGCGGGCATCAGCCATGCGAAGTGCATCCAGGCGTCGGCCGGTCAATCGCGTGACCTCTTCGAGCAGGCGGAGGTCGTCGGACAACAACCGGCGGCCTCCGGCAAGTGTGCCGATCCGAATGAGCACGCGGGGCATCGTGACGGTATCCGGCCGCAGCTGGGCGATCGGGTCAGTCATTTCTCCCCGCACCGCATGGCCTGCCGTCACCATGGCGGCGTCCGAGGCGAGCGGGTCTGCCTCGCGCCAGGCGATGTCCGAAGCACGGATGCCGGCGACCAGGGCGGCGGTGACGACGTCGCGGACGTCGGCTTCTGATTGGGCCCGTTCGAGCGACTCCGTCAATCCCGCCACGGTCCGTTCGTAGTCCGCCCGCCGCAGCACCACTCGATCAACCAGCCGGCCCGCGGCGCGCACGAGCAGAGGGAAACACAGGGCAGTCGCTGCCCACAGCAGTACGGCGGACGCCGTGGCGCGGGGATCGATCGTGTCTCCGCTGCGGTCGACCAACGGCAGCAGCACGAGTGACCACACCGAGGCCGACAGTCCCATCAGCGCCACGAGCGCCAGCGCGTACTTGAGGAACAGGTCGACGAAGGCGAAGCGATAGTCCTGATGCAGGATGGCCAGTGCCAGCGGAATGGAGGCGTGGTGCAGCAGCAGTTCCAGCCACCACCGTGTGCTGCTGCTGTGGTTCTCGAAGTGGAACGCGGACAACGCAAAGATCGAGAGCGCTGCGACCCAGATGCCCCGTCGACCGACCGGGCCCCGGCGGGTGAGCACGAGCACCACCGCCGTCAGCGCGGTGAAACCGATGGTGAGCAGCCACACGGCGGACGTGGCAGGCACCGGCTCGCCCAGCATGGTGGCGCGGCCGTTCAATACGCCCGCGCCCAGCGGTACGGCGTAGGCCAGCAGCGTGATGCCCACACGAACATCCCGGCCCGCCACCCGTTCGCCTCCCTGAAACAACGAGTGCACGATGAAGGCCGGGAGGGTGCCCAGCGCGGTGAAGGCGATCGCCTGCATCCAGACCACGGCGGGAGACAGGAGGGGACTGACGAGGCCCACCGTCAGCAGGCCACCGAGATTCCACAGGAGCCCGGCCGCGCCCGTCAACAGCGGCAGCCGGTCACTGGCCGACCACCAGTGCCGCCCGGCGGTGCGCGCGCCGTGAACGACCAGGGCGATCAACATCGCGTACAGCAGCGCGCCGGTCAGAAAGGCGAGCAGGTTGGCGATGAGGCCGTCGGCGACCGGGGGCACGCCGTTCATTGTATGGAGGCCGCCTGCGGCGGTCGCCCGGCGACCGTTCGATGGTCCGCGCAGCCACATGAGCGGCCGCTCACCGTGCATGAACGGCTTCTGGTGGCACGGCACCTGCCATTCATTGGATCACGGTCGACCCTGCGTGCTGGCCGGGACGACACTGGGGCTGTTCCGTTGCCCTCACCCACACCATGCTTGAAGCGATCGCCCTCACGAAACAGTACGGCGCCCTTACGGCGCTGCATCCGCTGACCCTGACCATCGCGCCGGGGGAGGTCTTCTGTCTGCTCGGCGCCAATGGTGCCGGCAAGACGACGACGATCAACCTGTTCCTGAACTTCATCCAGCCCTCCGGGGGCACGGCGAAGATTGCGGGCCTGGATGTGGTGGCGCAGCCGCTCGAGTCCAAGAAACACGTCGCCTACATCCCCGAGCAGGTGATGCTCTACCGCAACCTGAGTGGTCTCGAGAACCTGGAGTACTTCAGCGCGCTGGCCGGGCACGACAGCTACACGAGAGAGCAGTTGCTTGGCCTGCTCGATGAGGTCGGGCTGGCCCGGGACGCCGCCGACAAACGCGTGTCCACCTACTCAAAAGGCATGCGTCAGAAGGTGGGCATCGCCATCGCGCTGGCGAAAAAGGCGGGCGCGCTGCTGCTTGACGAACCCACGTCCGGTCTCGATCCCAAGGCCTCCAACGAGTTCTCGATGCTGCTGCAGAAGTTGAGCAGCCAGGGTGTCGCCATCCTGATGGCCACGCACGACCTGTTCCGCGCGAAGGAGTCGGGCACGCGCGTCGGCATCATGAAACACGGCCATCTGGTCGCCACGCTGAACACGCAGGATCTCGGGCACGCCGATCTCGAGCGCCTGTATCTCGAACACATGCACGACTGATGAATTCCGCGACACCAGATACCGTTCTGCTCACCGTCACCGACCTGAAGAAGGGTTTTGCCTCGCCCGAGGGTGAACGATCCCTCATCGTTGATGTGCCGGCGTTTGCGCTCGGCACCGCGGAGCAGGTGGCCGTGCGCGGCGCCAGTGGGTCAGGCAAGACGACCTTCCTGAACCTCATTGCGGGCATTCTGCAGGCCGACAGCGGGTCGATCGTGCTCGACGGGCAGGAGATGACGCGGTTGCCGGAGAGCGGCCGCGATCGCGTCCGCGCCAACGTGCTCGGGTACGTGTTCCAGAACTTCAACCTGCTGCAGGGTTATACCGCGCTGGAGAACGTGATGCTGGGGATGCTGTTCGGGCGTGGTGTGGATGCCGCCCATGCGCGGGGCCTGCTCGAGCGTGTCGGGTTATCTCACCGCATCAACTATCGTCCCGCCCAGTTGTCCATTGGACAGCAGCAGCGCGTCGCCGTGGCGCGCGCACTCGCGAATCGTCCGAAGCTGGTGCTGGCCGATGAGCCGACCGGCAACCTTGACCAGCGACACGCGGGAGAAGCGTTGGCGCTTATCCGTGAGGTCTGCCGCGAGAATGGCGCCGCGCTGCTCGTGGTCAGTCACGATCCGGCGATCCTCGCGTCATTCGAGCGCTGCGATGACCTGGACGCCATCAATCGGGCGTCTGCCGCACATGCCGCTCCCATGAGCACAGGAGCTGCCCGATGAGCCTGATGTCCCTGGTGCGCCGCAGTCTGCGGCAACACGCGCTGTCGTCGATCGTGACCGTGTTGTCGGTCGGACTGGCCGCCGGCCTCACCATGTCGGTGTTCGCCATCAATACTCAGACCTACGACGCCTTCACCGGCGGTCGCGTGGGTTTTGACGCGGTGCTCGGCGCGCGCGGATCACAACTGCAACTGGTGCTCAATACGGTGTTTCACCTCGAAACCTCACCCGGCAACATCCCGTGGACGTTGTACCGCGAGATCGCGGAGGACCCCCGCGTCACCATGGCCATTCCGTACGCGGTCGGCGACAACTTCCAGGGCTACCGCATCGTTGGTACGACGACCGGTTTGTTCACTGACTTTCAGTATCACGAGGGCAAGGGGTTTGTCATCAGGCCTGGTGGACGCATCTTTGACCCGCTCAAGAAGGAAGCCGTCGTCGGTTACTACGTGGCTGAGAAGCTCGGCATGACCGTGGGCACGGTGTTCCAGCCGTACCACGGGCTGCAGTTCAACGAGCGTGAACAACATCAGGAGCAGTACACCGTTGTCGGGATCATGGAGCCGACCAACGGGCCATCCGATCGTGTGTTGTGGATTCCCATCGAGGGGATCTTCAACATGCAGGGGCACGTGCTGCGCGGCTCCGGCGAGGTGTATCGTCCCGCCTCAGGGGAGATCGTGCCCGAGGAACACCGCGAGGTCAGCGCCGTGATGTTGAAGCTCCGCAACCCGCAAGCGGGCTTCATTCTGAACCAGACGATCAATCAGCAGGGCAAAGTGGCCACGCTGGCCTGGCCCATCGGCCGCGTGATGGCGGAACTGTTTCAACGCATCGGCTGGGTCAGCCGCATCCTGACGATGGTGGCGTACTTGATTGTGGTGGTGGCGGCCGGGTCGATCCTCGCCAGCATCTACAACACGATGAACGAGCGGCGCCGGGAGTTCGCGATTCTGCGCGCGCTCGGCGCGCGACGGGCCACCGTGTTCTCGGCGATCGTACTCGAGTCGACCACGATCACGGCGCTTGGCGCGCTGGTGGGCTTCCTCGTGTATGCGGGGATCCTGTCGGCCGCTTACGTCATCGTGCGCGCGCAGACGGGCGTCGTGCTTGACGCGCTCCGGTTTGATCATGCGTTGTGGCTGACGCCGGTCGGCATGATTGTGCTGGGCGCCCTGGCCGGGCTCGTGCCGGCGTTCAAGGCCTATCGCACCGATGTGGCCTCCAACCTGACGCCGCTGTCATGAGCACGACCAAAGTGGCGCAGCGCGAACGCCCGGTCTGGGTGGATGGCCTCATCGCCCTTGCTCTGGTCATTGTCGTCATGTGGTGGCTCGTGGGGACCGGCGCCCCTCAGCGGAGTGATGTCCACGTCGACCGGTCCACACTCGTGCCGGAAGACCGGTTGGACGACTGGCAGGTAAACCATCGCGCGACGTCATTTGCGGAGCTGGCGTCGTTCCTGTACATCGAACCGCAGCGTCTTGCGGGCATCCCGACCGAGTCAGCGTTTTCAACGATCCCGCCGGAGATCCGCGCGCTCCACGGTCAACGCGTGTATGTCGACGGCTTCATGATGCCGCTCGACTACGACGGCGGCGTGCGCATGTTCGTCCTGAATGCGAGCTACGACATGTGCCAGTTCGGCGCACCGAGTATCCCCAATCAACGCATCGACGTGACGATGACCAAGGATCGGCGCACCGTGTACGTGCACACCCCCATTCGCGTCTTCGGCACGCTGGAAGTGGGCGAGGAGTTCGACAGGGGCCAGCTCGTCAGCATCTACCGCATGAAGGCGGACGGCATCTTCGTCGGGTACTGACCGCTACTCGACGCGCCAGCTCGACGCCCAGCGTCTGCACCGCCAGCCTGACGCGGATCTCCGACTCATCGGCCTGCGGATATCGTTCTCGCAACGCGATCAGCGCGATCTGCCGACCGGCACGCCACGCCGCATTCAAGGTCCGGCCAACTCGACCGACGACATCTTCCGCCATCCAGCGAGATGCAGAGCCTCCATGTCAGGACTCGTGTCGTGCATACAGCCTTGAGTATCGGGTTGGGCCGTGTCCTATGCACCTGCTGCCAACCCCGCGGGCGGTGGCTCATCCATAGCTGTTCGAACACCGGCGCTGGACGAGGAGATCCCCGTCGAATGTGGCCGTGTAGCACGCACCGTGCACCGGGTGCCGCAGGGAGTACGCAGAAACTGCCACCCCCCTACGTAGCGGTGGGACGCAACGTCGGCATCCGACTTGCCTTCAATCCGCGGCGTGGCGTCCTCGCTCAGCTATCGCCCACGTCAGCCAGAGCATGGTGCTCTGCACCAGATCGTGCGCGAGCACTACGAGACATTCGCGCACAGGCGACGGCGCATCGTGAGGGGCAGGGCCTGCCGCGGTTTGTAGAGCGCGCGTTTCTTGGCTTCCTGTCATGTGGTTGCCTGGCTGCTGGCTTCGTGCGGTTCCGGTGCGCGGGGTGCCGCCAGGAGCGGCTGGTGGCGTTTTCATGTAAGGGGCGAGGCTTCTGTCCGAGTTGTGGCGGACGGCACATGCCGCCTGCGCGCGAAGCGCTTCGGCGAGCCACGCCTGAGCCACGGGCGGAGGCGGGACCGAGCGCGCCGCTCACCTGGTCGACTGCGTCTTTCCGGATGTGCCCGTTCGGCAGTGGGTGCTGACGCTGCCGTCGCGGGTGCGGTATGCCCTGGCGTGGGACCATGCGCTCTGCCGCGCGGTGGTGGCAGTATTCGTGCGGGCGGTCCTGGGCTGGTACCGGCCCAAGCCCGCCGGCGGGATGTCTCGAATGGGCGCGGTGGTGCCGTTGTGATCGTGCAGCGCTTCGGATCGGCGCTCAATCTCAACGTGCACCTCGACGCGCTGGTCCTTGACGGTGTGTTTGTCCGTGAGCCCGGTGGTACGCTCCGGTTCCAGGCGGCACCGGCCTCCCCGGCGCCGAATCTGCAGCCGCTGCTCGTCACGATCGCGACTCGACTGCAGCGGCTCTTGACCCGGCGCGGCGTTGTGGAAGGCGGTGATGCGCTGGATGGGTGCGATCCGTTTGCTGACGACGCGCCGACGCTGGCTGGGTTGGCGGCGTCGTCAGTGCGGGGCGTGGCGGCGTTGGGGCCGAGGGCCGGACGCCCGGTGAGACGGTGGGGGAGCGGGGTGACGCAGCGCCGACCGAACGACGCGCCGCGTCCATGGCACGCGCGGGTGCGCAGCTTCGACCTCCACACCGCAGTGGCTGTCCCCGCAGGCGCACGTGACCGGCTGGAGCGCATGTGTCGATACGCTTGCGTCCGGCGGTTGGGCAGGAGCGTCTGCGCGTCTCGCCGGAGGGGCAGGTGGTGTTGGACCTGCGCCGTCGGTGGGCGGATGGTACGACGCACTTGATGTTTGATCCGGTGGAGTTTCTCGAGCGCCTCGCCGCGTTGGTGCCGCGGCCACGGATCAACTTGGTCTTGTACTACGGGGTGCTGGCACCGCGCGCGGCGTGGCGGGATGCGGTGGTGCCGTCCGCTGTGGCTGAAGGTGTCGGCGCACAGGGCGTCGGCCACGCGTGTGGTCACACCGGCCGCGTCGGCCGGCGTCCGAATCGCGCATGGGCCGAGTTGATGGAACGCAGTTTCCCGCCTTCGCCAAGGCTTCGGCGGGCCTCGCTGAAGCGCTTCGCGCGAAAGCGGGTGGATGGTACTTGCATGCCCACGCTGTGCCGGGCGGATGACGCCACTTCGCCTGACTGGCCTGCATACGGCCAACGTCGCGCCCTCACTCCCCACAGAGGCCGGTTGACGGTAGTGGCCTTGACAGAGACGCTCGCCAGTGTTCGGCTCGCTTGCTACGATTACGACATCCACGCACATGCAAAAGCCGACCTTCGTCGAATACAGGGCGCTCGTCGAGAATGCCTATCCGCTAGAGTTCCATCGCGCCAGGCACTACCAAACCCACGAACAGTGGGCTCGATTTGCTGGTTCCGGATTTCGGGGGTCTGCGCTTCAGGAATACGACCCGACCCTTGAGACGCTGCTTCAGCATCGGGCTTTCGTCATTCTGGGCGAGCCAGGAGCTGGCAAGTCGACGGCTGCCCATGCCGCCGCTCGCCTCGCGTTCGAGAGGGATTGGGTACCGGTTGTCCTCGCTCTGCGCTCGTACGGGGGCAAACTGTCGGACTTGTTTCCCCCGCTGCCGCCCGAGTTTGATGCCACTGACCGGGAACGCCTTCTCATTCTCGACGGTTTCGACGAGGTTCCTGCAACACATCTTGCTCAATTCATTGACGAATTGGTGGAGACAGAACAGGGGGACCCACAGACCAGATTCCTGCTGACATCGCGGCAGGCCTTCTTCGTCGCCACGGATACCCCGTTTTCGAGGAAGTGGCCGACGTTCTTTATCGATGACTTGTCGAGTGATGACGTTGATGCCTTCATCCTAAACAGACCGGGGTTAGAGTCCCCGGACGTGGTGGAAATTCAGTCAGGCTGACCCGGTAGACATCGGGGTTGGCCATCGCGCATCTTTCCGTGAGTTCTCCCTGGACGGAGAAAAACCAACGGAGGTGTTGCGACGATGGCCAAGACAAGAA
>BTVE01000084.1:0-19441 GCA_045862915.1 Acidimicrobiia bacterium | reverse complement strand
GAACTGATGGGCGCGCAACATGGCTACGGCATCGCCCGCCGCATCGAACAAACCAGTCAGGACAAGCTCGCGATCAACTACGGGACGTTGTACCCGGCCCTGCTGAAACTCGAACAGGAAGGCTTGATCCGGTCCGAGTGGGGGCTGTCGGACAACAACCGGAAAGCCAAGTACTACTCGCTCACCAAAGCCGGCCGAAAGCAGATCGAACGCGACGCACGGCAGTGGACCGAAACCGCCGCCATCATGACGCGGTTCCTGGACGCCACCAGCGAGTAAGCAGAAAGGACGACGATGCGAACGTTGCGTGCACTGTGGGCGCGAGTCATGGGTGTCGTGCGCCCGGACGCCGGCGAACAGGACTTCGACGCTGAACTCCAGAGCCACATCGACATGCATACCGACGACAACATCCGCGCGGGGATGTCGCCCGACGAGGCCCGGCGCCGCGCTCTGGCGCGACTCGGTGGCATATCAAGCACTCGCCAGGCGCATCGCGAACGACGCGGCCTGCCAAGTGTCAGCGCCTGGATCTTCGACCTGAAACTCGGTGGCCGGATGCTGATCAAGTATCCGGGCCTCAGCATCATCGGGGGAATTGCGATGGCCTTTGCCATCTGCGTGGGCACCGTCATCTTCCAGGTGCTCTCACTCATCCTCAACCCCAGCGTGCCGCTGCCGCAGGGTGACCGTCTCGTTCAGGTGCGCCAGTGGGACGTGGCGGCCATGTCCAACGAGACACGGGTGCTGCACGATTTCCAGATCTGGCGCGACAGCGTGCGATCGATCGCCGACCTGGGCGCCTGGCGCGACGTGACCAGCAATCTCATCACCGTGCCTGGCGGCGACGCACATCCCATCCAGGTGGCGGAAATCACTCCCGCCGGTTTTCGCGTGTCTGACGCGACGCCCTTGATGGGGCGGGTCCTGACTGAGGACGATCAACGCGCCAGCGCGCCGCCGGTCGTCGTCATCGGACACGGCATCTGGCAGGCACGATTTGATGGATCCCCCGGCGTGCTCGGCCGCGTGGTGCAACTGGGCAGCCAGCAGGTCACCGTCGTGGGTGTCATGCCCGAGGGCTACGAGTTCCCGGTCGCGCATGACGCATGGACACCGTTGCGACTCGTCAACGACGCGGCCGTCGCGCGTTCGGGTCCGGCGTTGTCGGTGTTCGGCGTGCTTGCGCCCGGCGCCACGCTCACATCCGCTCAGACCGAGTTGACGACGATGGGTCAGCGATCTGCGGCTGACATGCCCGAGACACACGCCCAGTTGCAGCCGCATGTGAGTCCGTACGCAATGGTCAACAGCGGCCCGAACAATGACGAGATGGGCATCTTTGCGTCCATCTACTTCTTCGCGATCGTGCTGGTGACGCTGATTTGCAGCAACGTCGCGCTGCTGCTCTTCGCGCGTGCCGCAACACGCGAAAGCGAGTTCACGGTACGCACGGCCCTGGGCGCGGGTCGCAGCCGCATCGTCGCGCAGCTGTTTTGTGAAGCCCTCGCGCTGGGAGGCGTCGCGGCGGTGCTCGGCGTGGGAGCCGCACATCTGGCGCTCGGCTACTGGGGACTGCCCTTTCTGCAGGCAAACCTTGGTCGCCTGCCGTTCTGGTACGACGTCAGCCTGACGCCGGCCACCATGGTGTGGGCCCTGGGCCTGACGGTATTGGGTTCGGCGATTGCAGGGATTGTCCCGGCACTGAAAGTCACACGACACATGAGCGCGCGTCTTCGACAGTCGACGGCCGGGTCGGGCGGTCTGCAATTTGGCGGCATCTGGACCGCCGTAATCATCGTGCAGGTAGCCGTGACCGTCGCGTTTCCGGGCGTGGTCTATCAGGAGCAGTGGACGCTCCGGCACACCGAGAACTTCGACACCGGGTTTCCGACCGAAGACTATCTCGCCGCACGCGTGCAGTTGGATGGCGCGTCCCCGGCTTCATTCGGCGCACGGCTCGAGGAACTGCGTCGACGCGTCGAGTCCGAGCCAGGGGTTGCTGCTGTGACGTTCGTGGACCGGCTGCCACGCGAAGGACGACCGCAGCGCCGGGTTGAATTCGCCGAGCCGGTGCCACCCGTGGAGGGCGCGGAAGAGTACGCCACTCTGGCCCGCATCGAGCCGGGCTACTTCGATGCACTCGGCGCGAGCGTGTTGGCCGGACGCGCATTCACGCCGGCCGACATCGCATCGGGCGCGCAGGTCGTGATCGTCGACCAGGCGTTCGTGGAGGAGATCCTGCACGGACGTCAGCCGCTCGGCCAGCTGGTGCGATTCGTGAAGAACCCCGCCACGCCGGACGCCCCGGAACACCCCTGGATGGAAATTGTCGGCGTCGTGAAAGAGCTTGGCATGGGCGCGCCGCACAGGGTCGGTCGCGCGGCGGGGCTGTACCTGCCGTCCAAGCCCGAGGATCTCAACCGCGTGCATCTGCTGATGCACCTGCGCGGCGACCCGCTCGACTTTGCCCCCACGCTGCGTGCCCTCGCGACCTCCGTGGATCCCACGCTGCGGCTGTCTGACGTCCAGCCGGTTGATCAGGTGACCGAAGACATCCTCTGGGTGGTGCGCCTCTGGCTGCGCGTCTCTCTCGTGATGACGGTGGTGGCCGTCGTCCTCTCCCTGTCGGGCATCTACTCTGTGCTCTCGTTCATCGTTGCGCGGCGGACACGTGAGATCGGTATCCGCGTCGCGCTTGGCGCTGACCGGCGTCACGTGATCGGCGCGATCTTTCGGCGACCGTTGATTCAGGTGAGCTTGGGTGTATCGGCTGGAAGCGCGTTATTGGCGCTGGCCGGCAGCGTCGAGACCGAAATGCCAGGACTGACCGGCGACATGAGCGCCGGTCAGTACGCCCTGCTGGCGGTGTATGGCCTGGTGATGTTTGGTGTGTGCCTGCTGGCGTGTATCGTCCCGACGCGCCGGGCGCTCAACGTCGAGCCCACAGTGGCGCTGCGGATGGATTGACGAGGACAGGCCGCTCAGTCCTGCCGCAACGTGCGCATCGGATCAATGCGAGCGGCGCGGGCGGCAGGAATTGCCGCGGCCAGCAGGCACGCAGCCAGGATGATCCCGGCACTGCTCAGGTAGGCCACGGGATCACTCAAGTGGACGATTTGCCCGATGTAGCCACCGACAGGTGTCGCGAGGAGGGCGGCGGCAAGCGCGGCCGCAAGCCCGGCTCCTGCAAGCAGGCCGACCAGCACAGGCCGCGCGGCCTGGCCAAGCATCAACCCGGTGACCCGTTGAGCCGACGCACCGAGGGCCATCCGCACGCCGATCTCCCGCGTGCGTTGCTGGACCAGATACGAGACGACGCTGAACAGGCCGGACACCGTCAGCATCAGCGCGAGCCCGCCGAGGATCAGCGCCACGCTGAATGCCATGTCGAGAAAGAAGGTCTCGAGCCTGGCGACCGTCCGCATCGTGATGATCATGCCGAGGTTCGGATCGATACGCGTCAGCCGCTCGAGCAACGTCTGCCGCGCAACGTCCGGCGCGCCCTGCACTCTGGCGACGATGGTGGTCCGCGACATGTCGACCGCGGTGGGCAGGAAGATACCCGCTTCCTTGACGTCCGTGATCCGCAGGCCTGGAACGTCCCGGGCAATGCCCACCACCGTCACGATCCGCGACTGCGTCAGTGCCGCATCGACCGGCGCATCCGGATTGATCGTCAGCAGGCCGCCCGGCGCGCGAAGGCCGTCGTCCGGATCCAGTCGCAGTGACTCCCCGATGCCGTCGCGCCCCGGCCACAACGTGCGTGCGAGGGACTCGGACACGATCGCGACCGGATTGTGTTCGCGCTCCCATGGTTCGAATGCGCGCCCACGCACCAGCGGAATACCGAGGACATCGAAGTAACCGCCCGACACGGCTTTAAACGTCACCGTCTGCGGCCCGCTTGCGCCATGCGCAATGACCGTCCGCAAGGGCGCGAGCAGATTCGGCCTCACGGCCGCGTGTGTGACGACGGTGGCGTCCGCATCGATCGCCCGGATCATCGCCTCGCGGGTATCTTCGCTGTTCAGATCGATCAGTACCGTGTCGGCCGTCCTGAAGCCGGGATCAAAGCGCGCGGACGACAACGCGCTGCGCAGAAAGATTGCCGCGCAGATCAGGAGCAGCGCGGACGCAAAGACCTGGACACCCACGAGAATGTTTCGCGCGCGCCCAGGACGCGCGTCGCGAATCAACTCTCCCCGCAGCGTACGCACCGGGTCAATGGCTGTCGCCCTGAGCGCCGGGATCAGCGCGAAGACGCCGGTCGCCAGCACTGCCGCGACGATGAGGAACAGCGCGACGCGCCAGTCCCCCGCCGGCACCGCCAGATTCACATCGCCGATATCGAGGGGCACCCTCTGCATGGTCCAGGACACCGCGGCGTCCAGCGCAAGACGGGAAAGGATGTACCCGACGGCGGCTGCGACCAGTCCGAGCAGCAGGCTCTCGGTCATCAGCTGCCGGATGATGCGTCCGCGTGACGCGCCGAGCGACAGCCGGATACCGATCTCCCGCTGCCGAGCCACCCCGCGCGCGAGCAGCAGGTTCGCCACGTTGGCACAGCCGATGACCAGGATGAGACCGAAGACGACAAACAGCGGAGCAAACACGGCAAGCGCCTCCAACGGCTGCGGCACCGTGCCCTGTCGCGCGAGCAGGTTGATCGCGAGGCGCCGGGCATCACCGATGTCATGTGCACGGTTGGACTGCCACGCGGTCAGTTGCGCGCGCGCAGTCTCTGCCGACACCCCTGGCCTGAGCCGGCCGACGATCTGCACGGGGACGTCGGCCTCCCGGCCACGGACTGCCGGCCGGAACTGTGCCAGCTGCGACAGCGGCGCCCAGACGTCCGGCGCGTCCACTTCAAGGCCACGCATGCCGTCCGGCGCGACGCCGATGATCTCGAACGTCGCACCGTTCACGAGCACCGTGCGTCCGATGACCTGGGGATCCCGATCAAAATGACGGGTCCAGCCCTTGTCGCTCAAGACCAGCACCGGATGCCCGCCTGACGGCCCATCATCGGCCGGCGTGAACGCCCGCCCCTGTCGCGGCTGCACGCGCAAGACGTCGAAGAAGTTGCCAGACACCAGCGTCACGGCCATCGTGCGGCCATGCACGAAGAGGTCGACGTTCGGGATCGTGGCGTAGGTGTCTGTGAAGACTGCGGTCTCCGTCCGCAGTTCGTCCATGCCTGTGCGCGTGAACGGCACACCCTCGGCGTTCTCCACCTGGACACGCTCGACCTCGAACATCTCGTCGACGCCGGGTACGCTGTCCACCCGGAAGACAAGCGCGTTGAGCATCGTGAACAGCACCGCCACGACGCCGAGCCCAACAGCCACGGTCGCGACAATCGTCGCGGCCGCGAGCGGAGCCGTTCTGACCGTACGCAAGGCGTATTGCACGTCCCGGATGGTGTTGGTGACGGCTGCGGTGCCGCGCTGGTCGCGGCACTGGTCTGCTACCAGCGCAGCGGAGCCGAAGTGCGAGCGGGCCCGCCGCCACGCGTCATCCGGATCCATCCCCTCGTCGATGAGTTTTTTCGCCTCGCGCTCGAGATGGAAGGCCAGTTCATCGTCCAGATCGCGCTCGACACGCGACGGCCTGAGCAATGCGCGCAGTGCGTGGGTGAGCCGCGTCCACATCACGCGTACCTGATGACACGCCGGATCGCGTGGGCCATCCGCTCCCACTCCTGCGCTTCAATGGCCAGCTGACGACGTCCAGCCGTTGTCAATTGGTAGTACTTGGCCCGCCGGCCGAGTTCGGACACGCGCCACTCGGCCTGTATCCAGCCCTGGTGCTCAAGACGATGAAGGGCGGGATACAGCGACCCCTGCCCTATCTGCAGCACATCCTGAGAGACCTGCTGAATACGTTCGGAAATGGCCCAGCCGTGCAGCGATTCGTGCTGCAACGTCCGCAGAATCAGCAGATCGAGCGTGCCAGGAAGAAGATCGGGAATTCGCGCCATGGTGTAGGTAGTCGACACTATACGCCTTGGTGTCGGCTGCCGACATCAAGCGTCTCCCCCACTGACGCGCCCGGCCGTCGGAAAGTTCCTGGCCGCTCGAACCTGCGACGGTCCGGCCTATCGGAGCTGCACGCCCAGAAGCACGGTGAACGTGCGGTTTTTCGCCGACCCGGCGTCGTCGTCGACGGCTGACAGGTCGGTGAGGCCAAACGTGTACCGCGCGTCAAGGGACACGCGATTCATGCTGACACCCACACCGGCAGTCCAGCCCAGATCCCAGCTTTTGATCTGGTCCGAGATGCTGCTGGTCATGTCCAGCTGATCGTTGATGACCTCGGCCTTCACCTTGATGCCCAGCTGCGGGCCGGTGAAGACATGAAAGCGGGTCGCGCCGCTGGCTGGTGGGCTCCATCGTGCCGTCATGGGAATGTCCACGAACGTCAGACGCGCGGTGGCGTCCGCCGTGTCCACGTCATCTTCCACCCCTCGCTGGCTGTACAAGGCTTCCAGCTGCAGGGCGATACTCGGACTCACCTCTCCGACAACAAAGAGGCCACCCACACCACCCCACGTCGCCTTGATCGGGAGATCCACATCAGGGTCAAGCGCAAGATTCGAGTAGTTGAAACCGGCCTTGAGGCCGATGCCCACCGGCCTCACGTCACGCGCGTCCGCCGACGGTGTCTGGGGTACAGGTTCCGCAGGATTCACCACCTGTGCACTCGCCACGGTGGCCAACACAGATACAAGACCAGCGGTCACAAGCGTAGTTGGTCGAAACGACATGATGCACTCCTTTGCAAATCCGGAGTGCAACGTGCATGCCATGCGAGAACGACCGGCATCGGTCGATGTGGGTCACCGGGGCGGCCATTGAGCCGCCGGCAGCGGCGTGAACGTCCGGCCTTCGACCTCCGCAAGCCGCTGACGCAGCGCCTCTTCCCGTTCGGCGCTGAGGGGGTGGGTGGACAAAAACGCCGGTACCTGCGTGCCGGTGCTCTCACTCAGTGTCTTGAAGAAGGCGGGCATCCCGGCCGGGTTGATGCCTGCACGAACGAGTGCGTCGAACCCATACGCGTCAGCCTCGCGCTCATCGTCGCGCGAGAACTGCAGGCTCGTCAGTTCAAGCGCCGCCTGTCCTGCCAGGGTGCCGCCGATGTCCCCCATCACGAAGGCCCACACCCCGCGCAATCCGAGTTCCTTGATGAGGCCGCGAAGTGAATGTCGCAGTTCGACGTGCTGTACTTCATGCGCGAGCACGCCGGCCAGTTCCTCCGGCGTGGAGGTCATCTCGATCAGTCCCGTGTGCACAACGATGATGCCGCCAGGCAGAGCGAAGGCATTGGGCGTGGCGTCCTGGGCGACGTACACCTGATAGGTGAATCTCGAGTCACGCGTCAGCGTCTCGACCAGTGACCTGGCGGTGTCGACGGCGGGCCCATCCTCACGAAGGGTGAGGCCCGCTCGCATGCTGTCGAAGCTGACCCGGCCCAGGGTCACCTCCTGCTCGACCGGCACGTAATCGGCCATCCACCCGGCGATGGTGCCGGCATTGAGCAGGAACAGGACCAACAGGAGGAGTGGCAAGGCGACGATGCCGGCCAGCACCGCGCGCCCCGCCACGTTCCGGACGCTGGCCGTGCGCTGCGAACGCAGCAGCGTCGTCGCACCCGCCGTTCCTGCGAGGGCCGACGCGGTGAGGAGTTGTCGCGCGGCAGCGGGATCAAGCACGTGCGCCGCCCAACGGCCGTCGACGTCCTGCCAGGCCACTTCCAACCCGGGTGCTTCAAACCCCACTTCCCGCAGCGTGATGGCGGAGAGGGGCGCACGCTGTCGCCGTTCCCCGGCGGAGATCTCGGCGCCGGTCACGGCAATCGACAAGGTACCTTTGACTCCCCCGGGCGCGAGCCCTGGTCCGAAGATCAGTGCGGGCGTGTCCTCTCGCATGGCGTTTGGCAGCGTACCATTGACCTGCCCCGGCGCCATGACCGTTCACCTGATCGACGGCACGTACGAACTGTTCCGCCATTACTACGCGTTGCCATCGGCCCTCGATGCGGAGGGTCGTGAGGTCGGCGCGGTCCGGGGTGTACTGAAATCGGTGCTCGGCATGATCACCGGCGGCGCGACACATGTCGGCGTCGCCACCGATCACGTGATCGAATCATTCCGCAACCGCCTGTGGCGCGGGTACAAGACCAGCGCGGGCATCGAACCTGACCTGCACGCGCAGTTCCCCATCCTCGAGGAGGCCCTTGCCGCGCTTGGCGTGGCCGTGTGGCCGATGGTCGACTATGAGGCCGACGATGGTCTGGCGGCCGCAGCGGCGCAGGCGGCGGCTGACCCGGCGGTCGAGCAGGTCATCATCTGCACGCCGGACAAGGATCTGGCGCAGTGTGTGCGCGGCACCAGGGTCGTCCAGTTGAATCGCCGCACACGTGTCACGCTCGATGAGGCGGGCGTGATGGCGAAGTTTGGGGTTCCACCCGCATCGATTCCGGACTATCTCGCCCTGGTCGGGGATGCGGCAGATGGGTACCCGGGTCTTCAGGGCTGGGGCGCCAAGTCGGCCTCCGCGGTGATCGGGCGCTTTGGCAGGCTGGAAAACATTCCTGCTGACTGGAAGACGTGGCACGTCAATGCGTCCAAGCCGGCGCAGTTGGCCGCCACACTGGAGCGCGATCGCGCGTTCGCCTATCTGTTTCGCGATCTGGCCACCCTGCGCACGGACGTCACACTGTTCGACTCGGTGGAGGCACTCAGGTGGTCCGGCCCAACCGAGCGCTTCGCCGAGATGGCGGCCACGCTGGATCCCGCCGCGACCTGACGTGACGTGGTGCGACTACCGGTCACCCGACGAGCGGAGCGCCTGTTCCAGCACTCGATCGAGACCGTAGATGTCATTCGCGAAGAGCACCTGGCCGTCAGCCGTGACGCTGGCAGTCACATACCGCAGCACGACTGTGACCGGGCGGGGCACGGCCACTGACTGACGGTCTGCGCCCTGCATGGCCGCCCGGATGCGATCGTCGGCCCACCCGTCGGCGGCCAGCAACCAGCGCGCCAACGCGACGGGGTCATCCACACGCACGCAGCCGTGGCTGACGTCGCGTCGGTCTCGCGCAAACGCCGCCTTGGCAGGGGTGTCGTGCAGATACACCGCGTGGTCGTTCTGAAAGTCGAACTTGATGAGCCCCAGCGAATTGCCGCCACCGGGTTGCTGACGGAGACGGAAGGCTCCACGCGCGATCGCGTCCAACACGTCCTCGTCGTCCGCCTCGTCGTTGAGAGACGTCGGAACGAGTTCATAGCCGTTGCGTGAGAGGTACTCGGCGTCCTCACGGAGTTTCGGAAGGATCTCTTTCGAGGTAATCGAGCGAGGCACGTTCCACGCCGGACGGAAGACCACACGTTCCATGCGCGACACCAACTGCGGCGTCTGATGTTGCTTCGAGCCACCCACCGCGACACGCATCGTGAGCGCCGGCGCCGTGGCGGAGCGGACCCGGTCGCGCGCAGTCAGGCGGAACATCGGAATGTCCACGATCACTGTGGGCCCGTCCAGGTCACTGGGCAACCATCGCATCCGCTCAAGCGCAAGTTCCAGCTGACGCACGCGTTGCGCCATCGGCACCGTCAGCGCCTGCAGCGTCCCCTGACCGATCACCCCATCGTCGTTGAGTCCGTGCCGCCGCTGAAATCGCCGGACGCCTTCCACCAAGACGTCGTCATAGGTGGCGAGCATCGGGGATGTCTGCGGTTCCGTGAGGTCGCCGTGTGCGACCAGATGGGTGCGCAGCACATCGGCCCACGGCAGCGCATCGCCGGGATGTACGCTCGTGTCGAGGTCCGGCAACGTCGGCAGCGGGGCTCGTGACGCACGAACGCGATAGTCGGCAAGCGCGGCACGCACACGCTGGTACTCCGGCAATTGCGGCGCGACTTCGGACGCCAGGTGCTGCACACCTGTCGTCGGTGCCGCACTCCAGAGGCGGCGCAGCAACTCGCGGTCGTCAACCCGAGGCCCTGCAGCCCAGACGCGGCCCGCTGAGGCCTCAGCAACACGCCCATGGTGGATGTCACGCAGATATCGCAGAGTGGCAAGCGTCAGCGTCGTGTCGAATTCGGCGACCGTTTGGGCCCCCGCCTCGCTGGGCACCATTGCAGGAAGATACGCCGCAGGATCCAGCCCGTCCCGGTCCGCGGTGCGCAGCAGGTCCAGCGTCTGTTCGGCGGCGCTGGTCATCTCTCCCCGTTCATCCACCCACAACACCGCCGCGTCGGAAGTGCCGTAGAACTCCGTCAGCAGCGCGTGTTCCGAAGGCGTGAGGGTGCCGGCCTCCGAGAGGCGGTCGAGATGCGTTCGGATACCCGCCCCTGCATCAACGTGAAGGGCAGTGTCTGTTTTAACGTCGGGGCGGAATGTCGGCAGGTAGCGATCGGCACCAAGGCCTACCCCACCGGCAATCGCCACCACGAGTGCGACACGGGTGTACTGGGAATGGACCATGCCCCATATGCATGGGCGATGCCATACCAACCAGCGCGGCTAGTTCGCGTCTGCTGCGGCGCAATCGCCGAGAAAGGTGGACGCGCGCAGCCAATCGGCATCTTCTGCATAGGCAAAAAGCAGACTGCCACCCTTGACCGTGTTGATGACGTCGCGCGCCACGGCGGGGCGCAGGGCGGGACATCCCTGGCTGCGGCCCAGGCGCCCCTGTGCGAGGGCGACAACCGGATTCACGTACGGCGCACCGTGCATGACGATCGCGCGTTCACGCGCGCGGTCGTTGACGCCGGCCTCGAGGCCGTCCAGCCGCAACGAATACCCGTTGGCGCCGGTGTATGTCTCTGCAGTGACAAACAGGCCGAGGCTGGTCTGATGTGACCCCGGCACGTTCGAAAACTTCGTCGGGATGTCGTGTCCACTGCCGCTGCCGTGGGACACATACTCCTCGAACAGGAGCGCAGGGCGCCGGAGGTCATACACCCACAGCCGCTTCTGCGTTGAGGGCCGCGAATAGTCGATGACCGTCAACGTGGCCGGGTCCGTCACTGCACCCGCACGTTCCGCACACGCCGCCGCGCCCATCGCCATGTCAAACACGGCCGGGGAGATGGCGCCAACGTCAACGCCGGACCAAGTCAGGTCCGACGGGGCCGTCAGGTCCGACGGGTCCGTCAGGTGCAGCGGGTTCCAGATCAGGAACAGAGAGAGAACAGGCGCGACCAGTCTGAGCATCGTGTTGCAGCTGTGCGGAAATCAATTGGGGTATCGGCGCCAACCGACTGACCCAGTATAGCAGGGGCTTACCCACGAACCTGAGAACTCCTGAGACGCCGCTGAAGACGTGCTCTCCCACGGACGTCTATTCTGCCCAGTACCATGAGTCGCTCCCTCGCCCGATCTGTGCTGTGCGCCATCGCTCTGGCCTCCGTTGCCTGTGGAGGTGGGGCGAGTCCGACGAGTCCGTCGGGTCCGTCAGGTCCGTCGGGTCCATCGGGTCCGTCAGGTCCGGTGACGTGGAATTTTGTTGATGAGGCATGGCGCGCCTCGGGCACACCGCCAGCCTGTGCGACACCGCTGCTGCAGGCCCCGGCTGACCTGTCGCTCGCCACGGCGCTGCTGTATCCGGGCCAGACCCGCGGTGGCAACTACAAGTCCCACGGGGGCTTCCGTTTCGACCGCCCGGGCCAGAACAACAACCTGACCGTGACCGCCGCGATGGCGGCCTCCGTGTACCGGGGCGCGCGCTATATCGAGAGCGGCGAGGTCCAGTACCTGTTCGACTTCGTCGCCGAGTGCGGCGTGATGATCCGTCTTGACCACCTGCTCACCCTCTCGCCGAAGTTCCAGACCATCGCAGACGGATTGCCGCCGGCGTCAGCCAGTTCGGCGACGACCTTCATCACCGGCCAGACAGTCACGGCGGGCGAAACGATCGCCACGGCGGTCGGATTCCGGAATCCTGCCAATGTGTCATTCGACTTCGGCGTCTACGACCTGCGCAAGCGGAACCCGGCCACCACCACCCGTACCGGGGAACTGATCCCGTACGGCATCTGCTGGCTCGATCACATGTCCGCGTCCAACAACGCACTGGTGCGGTCGCTGCCGCCGGGCGACGGGGTGGCAGGCACTACCAGCGACTACTGCCGCTGATCGGACGCGCTGACACCGGCGCGGGCCCGCTCCCGTATTCGACCGAGCACGATCCTTGCAGTGGCGTGCGCCACACCATGCGGATCATCCTCATTCGGAATCCCGAGTCCGGCACCGCGTCCAGTCACGGCGATGAAGTGGAAGCGCAGGTGCGCGAGGCCGGGCACGACCTGACCTCGGTGTCCACTCGGGACCACTGGCGCGAGGCGATCACGGGCGACGCTGACCTGGTCGTCGCCATGGGCGGCGACGGCACGGTCCGCCGGGTGGCGACCGCGTTAATCGGACGTCGCGTGCCGCTGGGCATCATCCCGACCGGCACTGCCAACAACGTGGCGACATCGCTTGGACTGACGCGGCTCGCACCGAAAGACATCGTCGCCCGCTGGTCGTCGGCACGGACCGTGCCCTTCGACATCATGGTCGCGCAAGGCTGCTTCGATGACGTGGCGGCCATCGAAGGCATCGGCGTCGGGTTGTTTGCGCGCACCATGGCGGCGCTCGACGCCCGCGACAATCTTGCGCTGGCGCACGCCGACGATGCCCAGGAAAAACTGCGCGCGGCGGCCGAGCACCTGCGCGAGCGGCTCGCGGAGGCGGCGACGATCACGATCACCGCAACCCTTGACGGGCGCGACATCTCCGGTGCCTACGTGATGTTCGAGATCTGCAACGTGCAGGCGATCGGCCCGAACCTCATCCTGGCGCCCCGCGCCACCCCGACCGATGGCCGCTTCAACGTCGTTTTGGTCACCGACGACGACCGCAAGCGGCTCGATACCCTCCTCGCCCGCCGAGGGAAATCCGGATGGCGCGTGCCGACCATGCCATCCGAGACGGGCACACACCTGACGTTCGACTGGCGCGGCCAGGAGTTGCACATCGACGACAAGGCCTGGCCCGGCACCGAGAACAGTTTTGATCTCGAGCCCGGCACGATCGACGTCCGTATCGATCCAGGCGCGATCCAGTATCTGGACGTCGTCGGGCGGTGAGGTGGCAACACGGCGCCCGGTTATCGGGGCGCCGCAGAATCCCTCACGCGCTCCGCCCTTTCCTGCGGGGACTGGTTCTTGCAGTCGACCTCCCCAAAGGAGATCACCATGGCACACCGATTCGTCCTCGCGCCGGCGCTCATCGCGGCAGTTGTCCTGTTCACACCCGGCTGCGAAGACTCCGCGACCGATCCCGAAGATGACGAAATGACGTTCACGGCTCAGCTCTCACCTGCCAACGAGGTGCCACCGGTGACTGGGCCTGACGCCTCAGGTTCGGGCACGGTCAGCCTCCTGATCGAGGTTGACCGGGACGGGGCAGGCACGATCACCGGCGGCACCGCCGACTTCACGGTCAACCTGAGCGGATTTCCGGCCGGCACGGTCATCACCGGAGCCCACATCCACTCGGGCGCAGCGGGCACGAACGGCCCCGTTGAATTGGATACGGGCGTGGCATCAGGTCAGGTGGTCCTGACGAATGGCTCCGGCTCGTTCACGAGGGACGGCATCGCCGTGACCGGTGAGGACGCCAGGGCCATTCTGGACTCGCCTGGCACGTTCTACTTCAACGTGCATACGGTGCTGACGCCGAGTGGCGCCGTCCGTGGTCAGTTGTCCCGGCAGTAACGCGACTCAACGCGTCCCGACGGACGTACCAACCATCAGGTCGTGTGGGCCGCGCGCCGGACGGAGCGCGGTCCACACGAACCCTGCGGCCACCGGTGCGGCCGCCAGCGCGGCGATCGACACCGTGGCCACCGCGCTTCGGGTGGCCGGCCACCAGAGGAACGCGCCGTAGATCAGCAGCGGTGACCACGCGACCAGCAGGCGCACGACGGCACGCGCACGGCTGACTTCGCGACCGTCTGTCGTCACGACCGCAAATCCAAGCGACGACATGACCAGTCCACTCGGTCGCGCCATGACCGACACCAGGCTGCCCGACAACGACATGCCGGCGCCCACGAGCAGCAACGCAATGAAGATGACCGTGGAGTTGTCCTGATCGCCGGCGCGTGCTTCCAGCCGCGTCAAGGACGCCGCCAACACGGCATTCGCGTCAGCCACCTGCTGGGGGGTCGGAGTCATCGCCGCTGCTTCAGCGGCCAAGGCCCGCATCCTGGCCAGATCCTCGTCGTCATCGTCATCCACGCGCCACGGGGCGTCGGCCGCGACGAGTTCGGATCGATAGGTGCCGGCAAGATAGACCGCGCCCGCCTGCCGTCGTGCGGGATCCGTGTCGTCCGCCAGGTCCTCCAGCAACTCCGTGGTGATGAAGCGATCGTGAGGCACGGCATCGTTCTGGCTGATGGCGATGACTGCGGCGAGCATCATCAGCAACACCGGGGAGGCGGCCAGCAGCAGCGGCCCGGCACGTTTCGTCCTCGTGACGACACGCGCTGCCGTCGTGACGAGCGCCAGATCACCGGTCAGTTCCGCCATCGACATCTGGCGCTTCTTCTGCCAGCGGTCGAGCATGGCCACTGCGGACGCCGGCATCGAGGCCGCGTGTCCGCTCGCCAGCGCGGAGCGCCCCACCTGCGCGAGCAACTGTTGCGGCGTCAACGGCTCTCCGCCCGCAGCCGCGTCCGGCGCGGGCCAATCGAGCAGCACGGCGCGGCCATCGGGCCGAATCCACACACGGTCAGTGCCAAGTGTGGGCATCGTGCCGTCCCGATCGGACGTGTCCAGTTCGGCCGCCAGGTCGTTCAGCCAGCCATGCACCTGCGGCCAGCGGGCATCGAGGGCGGCCCGTGAGAACGGCAGGCCCTGCGGCGCCTCAAACGCGTCCCAGTTGTCACCCGGTGCGCGGCGGCCGGCCAACCAATGGAGCCGTCCGACGCGGTCCACGTCACGTCGCGCGCGCGGCACTTCGGGACCACCGTCGTCCCATTCCACCAGCCACACAGGACGCCGCAGCACGGCGTCGACGCCATCGAGGAGCCGGCCGTGCTCCACGGTTCCGAGCACGCCACGAACAGTGAACGGCCCAAGGCGACGGGCATCCGCGCCGGTGTCGGCGGTGAGGGGGACCTCGCCCTGGCCGGCATCGCGGCGCCGCAGCTCGCGCGCCGTGCGTTTGACGACCCGGCTGCCGGTCACGAGATCGTGTACGGCGGCGTAGCCGTTCTTTCGGCGAACCGTCGAGAACAGCAGGAGCGTCAGCACGACCTGCGCGAGCCCTCCGGCAGCCGCGACGAACGGATGGGTCACCAGGTACTCGAGCACCGCGGATGCGCCAAACACCAGCAGCGGCACTTGCATGACCAGCGTCGGCCCGTTGTAGATGACGGCGCGCGCGGCCGCCTGTCCCCACGTCAACGTCCCGGTGCGGGAGACCACGCGCAGGCCCAGCAGCCGTTTACCCGGCGTCGCCCCCCAGGCCCCCTCACACCCCATGAAATACAACACTGCAAACACGACCGACCACGGGTCCAGATCGGCGGAGGTGTTGCCGCGTTGCACCTGCGCGACCCCAAACGCGGCGTCGAGGACTCCGGCCGGCACCGAAATGATCAGCAGGTCGATCGCCCCTGCGAGCACGCGGACATCAAGACGCGCCGGTTGGCCCGTGGTCGAGAACGGCTTGAGCGCGGCGGCCAGTTCCAGATAGGACGCGGGCCGGTCGCCGGCGTCCTTGGCCAGGCATCGCGTAATCAACGTGCCGAGCGCGGCCGGAATGCCCGAGCGGACCTTGTGCGCCAGCGGCGGTGGCGCGTGTTTCACGCGATCGATCAGGGTGGTGAAGTCAGTCCCTTCAAACGGCGCGGCGCCTGTCAGCAGGTAGTGCAATGTGGCGCCGACGGCGTAAATGTCCGAACGCACGTCGAGGGCATCACCGCGCAACTGTTCCGGCGACGCAAACTGCGGGGTGCCCATGAACGTCCCTTCAGCGCTCCGGCCGCTGCTGGGAATCGACAGTCCGAAATCGCCGACCTTGACGTTGCCGTCGGCGTCCACAAAACAGTTCGACGGCTTGATGTCCCGATGCAGGATGCCACCGGCGGCGGCCGCATCGAGGCCACTGATGATGTCGAGAATCGCGGACACAGCCTCAACAACCGGCATCGGGCCGTGTGCCGCCACACGATCCTTGAGGGTTCCGCCGGGCACCAGCTGCATGGCAATGACGGGCAGTCCCTCGATTTCCTCGCTGCCGAAGACGTACACCGTGTGGGGGTCACTGATTGAGGCCGCAAGCTGGCCTTCACGCAGGAACCGTTCCCGATCTTCGCCGCTGCCAATCCGGCTGCGGAGGAGCTTGAGAGCCACCCTGCGGCCGTTCTCCTGATGTTCTGCCTCGTAGACCTCCCCCATGCCTCCGCGACCCAGCATGCGGACGATTCGATAGTGGCCAAAGGCCTGGCCCTCGGTGAGGACCACGGCAGACGCGGGCCCGCGGCCCGACTGGCTGAGCGGTGACAGCACCGTGGCTTGCTCACTGTTGACCAGCAGCGTGGGTTCTTCGGACCCGTCCGACAGACGGGTGTGCTCATCGTCGATCGGCATACCCGGGAGCATGATACTTGGCCGGCGACTGCTCTTTCAGTCCCCGGCGCTGCCACTCAAGGGATTGCATCGGCACCGGACACGAGGCTGGTCATGGCACACGACTTGCTCGGAGTGCAGTGGAAGCCTGGAGGCTGCCATGAAACTGTGGATCATCGTCTGGGGAGTGGTCGGACTGGTTGGCGCGTTCCTCTTCGTGGACCGAAGTGTGTGGCTGGGGATCGGCGGCCTCGCCCTTCTGGCGGGCGCGGTCTACGAGGTCGGACGTTGCCATCATCGTGAGCCGCTGGCACTGCTGCCGGCATCCACGGATCTGCACGGAGCGCCGCTGCCACCACGATGGTTTTGCGATCGGTGCGGTCGCGAATGGCCGGCCGAGTTCCAGAAGGACCAGATACCGGTTCAGCGTTTTTCCGGGTATGACGAATCCAAGGCCGTCTCTGCCGCCAGACGGGCGGATCAGCTCCGCGAGCGCCAGCGGCACCTCGCACTTGAACGCGCCGGTCTGAAAACCCGCACGCGCACGACGGCAGCACGCGCTCACGCACACGGCACCGACAGCGTCGTACACATCGGCACGCGGCGTTCAATCGCACGCTGACCGGCGACCGCAGCAGGCCAGCGTTTCCGCGCGGTATCGCGTAAGATCCGCGCCATGCCTGTCCCCCTGCTGCGCCGGATCCTCATTGCCGGGCTCGTTGTTGTTGCCCCGTGGCCGGTATCGGCCGACAAGCCGCTGTTCACAACGAAGTTCTCGACGCAAGAGTTCAGCGGCCGGCGTGCGCGGCTGATGACCGACATCGGTGATGGCGTCGCCATCATTGCCGGCGCCACCGAGCCGGCGGCGTACACGAAGTTCCAGCAGGGCAAACAGTTCTTCTATCTCTCGGGGGTCGAGGTGCCCCGCGCCATCCTGCTCGTGGACGGCCGCGCGAAGACATCCACGCTGTACCTGCCCGCACGCACGCCGGCGTCCGACCGTTCGGAAGGCCCGCTGCTCGCGCCTGGCGAACAGGCCGAGCGCCTCACCGGTATTGAACACGTGGTGGATCGCGTCCTGTTTGATGACGCGGTGAAGGCGATTGCCGCTGAGGGGCGCACCATCTACTTCCCGTACCGAAGTGAGTCACTTGGTGCCGCCGCGCCTGATCGCATCGCAGCTCACGAACGCGCCACCGCCGCCGATCCCTGGGACGGCCGGTTGTCGAAGGACGCCGTCTTTCGCGAGAAGCTGCGAGCGGCAGCCCCCAAGTCCGAGTTGCTGAATCTGGATCCGTTTGTCGACCGGATGCGACAGGTGAAGAGCCCGGAGGAAATCCGGCTGATGCGCGAGACCACACGGCTGGCCAGCCTGGCCATTCTCGAGTCGATGAAGGCCGCAAAGCCGGGGATGTACGAGTACGAACTGGAGGCCATTGGTGACTTCATCTTCAAACGCAACAACGCGCAGGGGATCGGGTACTACGCCCTGGTTGCGACCGGCACCAACGCGTTCTGGCCCCACTACCACGCCGCGCAGAGCCGGCTGGAGGATGGCGACCTGGTGCTGATGGACTACGCGCCTGATGTGTCGTACTACACCACGGACGTCACGCGGATGTTCCCTGCCAACGGCACGTTCTCGCCACGCCAGAGGGAGATGTATGGCGTCTACCTCAAGTTCTACCAGGCCCTGATGTCGGAGATCGGCCCCGGGCCGGCAGCGCCGGCCATCGCGCGCGCCCACGCGAAGATGCAACAGATCCTGGCGTCGTTCACCTTCACGGACGACACGGTGAAGGAGGCGGCGACACGCTTCGTGGACGGCTTCTCGCGTACGCGGCAGTCATTTGGCCACTGGCTCGGGATGGAGGCGCACGACGTGGCCGGCGGCGTGTTCGACGGCGTCTACAAACCCGGGATGATGTTGACCATCGAGCCGGCGTTGACCATCCCGGATGAACGGATCTACATCCGGCTTGAAGACGCCATTCTCATCACCGAGACCGGCTTCGAGAATCTGTCGGCGTCGCTGCCCGTGGAGATCGCCGACATCGAACGCATCATGAAGGCGTCGGGCCCGGCTGGGGACGCAGCCACCGATGGACGGCTGCGACGCCGATGATCACGACGCACACCATCATCAGCACACTGAAGAACGACAGCAGATAGCCCTGCAGCCGCAGGGCTTCATTGGGACCGACGGCCATCGGCCAGAAGTTGTTCTTCACACTGAGCACCCCGGCCGAGAGGGTGCTGGTGGCGAGAAAGGCCATCGGCACGGCGGTCACCCAGGCATATCGGCGTCGCCCGGCCGCAATGATGCAGGTCGTTCCCACGGCCAGCGCAATGGTTGCCAGCAGCTGATTGGCGATGCCGAACATGGGCCAGATCGTCGAGATGTTGCCGGACCAGATGAAGGCGGCCCACGCGGCCACGACGAGGCCGGTACTGATCCACGCGCCCGGTGCCCAATTGTGTTCACCCATCTTCGGCACAAAACGTCCGAGGAACTCTCCCACGAGAAAACGGCCGACTCTGGTACCCGCGTCAATCGTGGTCAGGATGAACAGCGCCTCGAACATGATGGCGAAGTGGTACCAGTAGTCCATCAGGTGCCGCATGCCGGGCAGCGACGCAAAGATCTGCGCCATGCCGACCGCGAGCGACACCGCGCCGCCCGTGCGGCCGGCCACTTCCTCACCAACCGCGGCTTCCAGTGCCGGCAGATTGACGACCGGCTGGCCAAGCCCTTCAAACACCGTGGGTGACGTGTTGATGGCGAAATAGTCGCCCGGGTGCATCGCC
>BTVE01000083.1:0-20370 GCA_045862915.1 Acidimicrobiia bacterium | reverse complement strand
TTGTGTACTCGCCTTCAAGACGTTGCCCATTCCCGACGGTGACCGTGAGGTCGTCCCGTCGTCAACGTCTCGATCGGCCGTCAGCTAATGGCCGGTTTTGAAGTGTCGATTAATGGCCGGATTTGGGCGTCCACCGAGGCCAGGGACCTCCTTTGACTTATATGCACCGATATTGAGGATCGCGACGCTATGCCGGAGCGATTGCCACTTCGGGTCGATACAACTCGTTAGCTTGGTCCACCAGGCCCACGCGTCTCGGTGCTCGTCTGGAGACCAAAGCGGGAGCAGCCCCATTCGACGCTCGTGGTGCTCACGAACCTTTGAAGGAGAGGCTGCCATCGAGATGTCGAATTCGTCCGATAGGCCGCCTGAGAGAAACAGCAGGACAACTGGCGCGGTGGGCAGGAGCCCTGCGAGTTGTCCAGGAAGGCACCGAAGATCAAACCCGTGATTGGTTCGAGCAAGCACATCTGCATCATCTGGATGCATCCGGGCGTCCAGGGGAACGTCGCGCCAGTAGTCGAAGATGTCGACGGCCATTGGGATACCCTTGAATATCAGCCTAGACAGTATGACTTCGGTTTCGTGAACGGTTGACCTCCGGCATCATTCGCGGGTTGGTCCGGCGGGACCAGAGCCGCCCACGGTCGTCATCAACCGTTACGTACATCCGGAGGTCAACCCTGTCAGAGCCTACCTCCTTTTCGTTGGTTTGGATGTCCACAAAGAGTCGACGCGGTCGCCTACGCCGACGGCGTCGGCACGGCCCGTCCGGTGTTCCTCGTCCAATCGCCAGCTGTTGACTTTGGAACACACGCTTCGACGCTGAAGGTGATCCATTCGAAAGCGTCGACGCGTCGCCCGTCCTCCAAGATGTGCTCGCGAATCTGGTGGCCTGTGATCTGGAGGGTCAAATGCCCTTTGCCCAGGAGGTCAAGCCGCCTCAGAGTCTCGGCGGACTGGAGTTCGATCGCCGCGATGGCCGCAGTGTGATCAGATTCCGTCAACACGAATCGAAGTGGCCGCTCGATTCTGAGAGAATCGCTCACGGTCATGCCATACGCGGGACCAATCACTCGGTGGGGCGCCGTCTGCAAGGGCGGAGACGCGACCCAGAGGTAGTCCAGATCGACATTTCCTTTGGGACCCACCGAGATGTTCCAGGCGGGCCAGCCCCGCTCGGGGAGGAGCCGAAGCTCCAGGCCGAGCTGCAGGTCGGCACGAAACGGGGCCCCTGCCTGCAACCGGCCGCTCGATTCAAACCGCACGCAATCACGGCCCCCGGCCTGCGCCTGCGCGACGCCCGTCGGGAGTAACCCGACAAGACTTGTCGCCACCATCACCACCGAGATGACTGAGGTTGGTCGGATCATTCTTTCGTCTTCTGCCTTGACTGGCTAGTGCCCGGCTTCAGCCGCGGCGAAATCAAACGCTTGCACCATCCGCCGTCGGCTGCAAGCCGAGTTAGCCAGCTGTGCGGGTCACAGCCGCGTATTCCCGGCGGTCCGAACCCGTTCCAAGACATGCTGAGAAATCGAAAGCAAGTGGTCGTACGTCACCACGTCGATCGTTCGCGACAGTGCCGTCTTTTCCCGGAGTTTCGCGAGTTGACCGACCGAAAGCCCATGGCCACAAACCAAAAGGCATCTCGGAGCCTCAAATCGAAGCTGCTTCTCTTGCAGCAGGTAGGCTTTGTTTCGGATCGTGTGTTGAAGGTATCCCTCCGCTTGGTTCCACGCATCGTTGAAGTTCGCTGAGAATTGCCCGGTGCTTTTGAAGAGAGGTAGAAATGGCTGCTTCAATTCGACGATGTCGTGGCACTCGTCGTAACACCGCAACGCCGTGAAGTCGGGAATTGCGGCATCGTCGAGGGCGTTGTGCCGAATGACCCGTGAGTACGTCTGCCCCAACATCCAAGGATGCTCCTCCAGAAGCTCCTGGTACCGCCCTTCGTCCTCACACCGTTCATGAAGCAGCTTCTGCAGCCTGGCAACGCCATCTTCCATGTGCTGCGCGCGTGTCATTGAGCCGGTTCCAGGCGGAGCTCCTATCGGCAGACCGAGCAGTAGAAGCATTTGTTGGGCAAGCGTCTTGTCCAGAGAGCCGTCCCGAGCGGGCCTGTCCGGAGCGAGCGGCGTCACATCAAAGAACAAGGACCGCTTCCATCCGAATGAACGCATGACGATCACCGCCGCAGCGGGTGGAATGTCAATTCCAAGCTGAACCTCTGCGATGTCGTCGATGTCACGCACATAGACCGACTCACCGGCCAGGACCGTGCGGTTGAATCTGACATTGGCTTGTGGCGTGAGCTCATTCACGTACGCGACAGCTGATAAGTCTGGTTCGATCACCACCACGATGTGGTCGATTTGGGATGGATCTGGCAGCCCTGGGATGGCGGAGAAGATCGCATCATGAATACCTTGGAGCCGTGCCGTGAGGTGGGGAGCCGAGGGTGCCACCAGCTCACGTTGGCAAACCCATACACGTCCGTGCTCGTCGCCCTCAGTGGCGACGAAGCCCGCAATCGACTTTGGGAGCGTGAATTTGATCGGCATCGATTTTGCTGTGTCTGGCTAACGATCAGCGTTCACCAGCGGCGGCCTCATGATTGCACTGGCTGCCGTCTGGTGCAACGCGTGTTAGGCAGCACCGGTGCCACGCGGTTGAAGCCGGCGGATGACCTCCGCGAGAAGCACATCGACGACCTGAGAGAAGTCAACCTGCACGCGTGTCGGTAGGACCTCACTATTTCGGACCTGCGTATGGAGGTGTCGGTCCGCGATCGTCCGAGCCGCGGTGTCAAGTTGCTGCATGCTCGATCTGAAAGAGCGCGAGCCAGCGTAGTTATTCGCAACTTCCGAGAACGCTCTCACGCCAAACAGCGGCGGAACGTGGTCAACTAATGCTCTAGTGAGCGCCGCGACCGCATGGTAGCACTGGCCCCGATAGCACTGGTTCAGTTCCTCGCAGATCGCGATGAGCTTCCGGAGATCGAAGTCCAGGGACTCGATCGCTCGAAGATCGGCGATTCGGGACTCGTCCACATAGACGAAAACGGCCGGCGGCGACTGCGCAGCGGGGCCTGCTCCTGTTACTGGCCGGTCCATGGCCGGCGGCGTTTCGTGCCTGGTTGCCTCGAGTTGCTGCCGAATAAAGGCATTCATCGCGTTCAGCGTCACACCGGCATCGGCAACATCCGAGAGAGCCCAGTACTGATCCTGACGAAGCGCGATCATTCTAAGCAGATCGGGCCAAGGCCTTCTGAGCCGTAGCATATCTGACGACCCGACACGCCACTCCTGCAGGTTGAAACGCCACGCCGCGACCACGTGCGCGATCAGGTACTGTTCGACTTGATCATCGGTAGCCGCCGCTCGGTCGTGCCACGCTTGGAAGTGGGGCGAGAAGCAGTCTATCGTCTGGCCGGACTGGTCACCCCGCACGATAGGCACCTCGCCCTTCTCGTCCAGAACGTCACCAATCACTGCTTCTGCAAATGTCTGAAAGATGCCGCGGCGGTCATCGTGTTCCGGTAAGCCAAAGTCCGCCGGGCGAACTCCCGTCACCGTGCCGCTGAAGCGTACAACCAAGAAGCCCTGGTCGGCAGTCGGAGCGGAGCGCGCCCGGTAGATATAGTCGACCGCGTCGCGATTGGGCGCTCGGAGGACGTCGTCGAACCCGTCAAGGATGATCGCCGCGCCGTTGCGAACACCGGCAACCACCGTGGGCAGCGTTTTCATGTCCTCTCCATCGTTCGCCCTTGAGCTTGTCTGCCTAGCGTGCCGCCTCAGCTGCGGCGGCGGCCATGATGGCACCAGCCGCCGTAAGCTGCAAGCGGATGTTAGGCTGCGCTTGCGTCTTATTGTTGCTCCGGTAGGCCACCGCCCTTGAGTCGAACGATTCTTCTCGTGCCGGACTCATGTCGAATGTGCCAGAGATATTCCTGCTTGTCAGTCTCCTTCGACACGAACTGAGCACCGATGGTGATGTAGGCGTCGCCCTGCGGGGCTTTGGCTACGATCTTTGTCGGGATAAAGACGCTCTCTTTCGGGAAGGTTGGAATCTGAATGTCCCATTCGACTCGCCCGACTCCTGGCAGCCCGCGCGCGGGAGGCAGATTCGAGCCGACAAACGATGCGCGGTCGATCCAGACGTGACCGAAGATATTACTTACCTCGGCCGGTGGCGTGCTGACGTTAAGCAGTCTGAATTCGCACTCGATCACCTCACTGCCATCCGGTAGCAATCTCGTCTGTAGGTCTGTCAGCAGAACGAAGCGAAGCCCATGCAGGACCGCAAGGGGGCGCCCCAACAGTTCCACACCCTCGGCCGTCGCACTGACAACGAAAGGATTGTCCCATCGCGACTCGGCAATCAGCCGAATGTATTGGGACGGCATGCTTTCCATTAGTTCTTCGAATCTGCCGGCATTTCTTTCGTCCGATGAGCCGTACAGGTCGAGAAGCAGGCTGACACCCTTCCCTCGCTCTGGCGCATCGTCGAAGTGCAGAGTGCCATCACTTCTGCTGATGACGAGCTTCGTAGCGGCGAACTGCCTCTGGTACTGAACCAACAGCTCTAGCAGGCGAAGTTGTTGTGGGAGCAGTGTGGGCCCAAGCGACGCGCCTGGCGATGGAGGCGCCACAACCGCGATCGTCGACTTTGCATACTCCCGTCCAACCAGCCACCACCCTCCGCCAAAGAGCAATGCGCCGATCGCGGCCGCAATGACAATAGACAGTCGCGGGATGGGCGTGCCGACGACCTCGTATATGGCGTGTAGCCAGTTCACGTCTGTTCGCTTCTTTCTTCGTCAGCCCAACTTTATGTAGGTGGAAGGCGCGATTCACGGGGGCGCTTGTCTGAAACGAACAGCCCGAAGCCCGCCGCGCTCTCCACGACGGCAGCATTATCTGCGCGGCATCAGTTGACGGCAAGTCCTATGGCTGCAAGGAGTGGACGAGGACGAACACAGACATCGCAACGTAATGGCGCCAGCGACCAATGGCGGCACGCGCCGGGTCCGGCGGCGAGCGCCAAGACATGCTCAGCGCTGCGCACCGCTTGCGGCGACGACCGGAAGATCCCTCACCGCGGCCGCGACGGCCGAATCTCGATCTTGCTCGGCAGGCTTCTGCCGTGATGACCAAGCAGATCCATCACCGTCTGCGCCACATCATCCGGGCTCAACTTCCAGCTGTCGTTCTCCGGGCGGCCTGAGGGGCCAACGAAGTCAGTGGCCACCGAGCCGGGCATGATCACCGAGACACGGATGTTGTCGTGCCGCACCTCGAGCATCAGCGACTCGCTGAATGCGACCAGCCCGGCCTTCGACGCACAGTACGCGGCGCCATTGGCGAAGTAGTTGCGGCCTGCGAGGCTCGCGATGTTGATGATCCAGCCGCCACCCGCCTGACGCAGCGCCGGCAGCGCGGCGCGGGATGCGTAGAAGACACCGGTGAGATTGGTGTCGATCACCTGGGCCCAGTCTTCGTCGGACGTGGCTTCAACGGTGGAGAACGCGCCGACGCCCGCGTTGTTCACGAGGACAGTCAGCGAACCGAAGGTATCGACGGTGTCGGAGACCAGGCGGTCAACCGACTTGCGGTCACGCACGTCGACCATGCGGCCCGCGACACGGTCCGCCGCATTGTGTTCGGCCGCAAGTGCCTCAACCGTGGATTCCACCTGACCGGCCTGGCGGCCCGTCAACATCACCGAATGCCCGGCCTTGAGCAGCGCGGACGCTGTGGCCCGGCCAATTCCGCGAGTCCCACCTGTGACAAGTGCTGTGTGCATACCTCGATTTTCGCGTACGATGGCCTCCGTGCCGACGTACGTCCGCAGCGTCGTGATTGCCGCGCCGATCGACCGGGTCTTTGCGTTCCACGAACGGCCTGACGCGCTCGAGCGCCTCTCTCCTCCGTTCCCACCGTTAACCGTCATTCAAAGAACCGGCGGCATTTCCACTGGCGCGCGTGTGCACATCCGCATTGGTCCCGTGCACTGGCATGCCGTCCACACTGCATTCGACCCGCCACGTCTTTTCGTGGACGAGCAGGAACGTGGCCCGTTTCGACGATGGGTGCACCGCCATGAATTCGAAGACCTCGGCGATGGGCGCACCCGCCTGACCGACCGCCTGGAGTTCGAGCTGCCTGGCGGGCGCGTGATCAATCGCCTGCTCGCGCCGTTCGTGCGGCTGGGGCTCGGGCAGATGTTCGCGTACAGACACAAAGTCACGGTCGCGGCCTGCGAGGCGCCGGCTTCCATCGACAGACGATAGGAGTTGACAACAGCCCGACGGCGGGCGCACCATGCTCCCCATCGTCTATCGATAGGAGCACACGATGGCCAAGGCTGTTCCCCCCGATTTGCTGCCCGGCACCCTGGATTTGTTGATCCTTCGACTGCTGGCCACCGAGTCGATGCATGGCTATGGACTCGCGCAGCGGCTCAAAACCGTCTCGCGCGACGTGCTGCAGGTCGGCGAAAGCTCGCTGTATCCGGCCCTTCAGCGCCTACTCCTCAACGGGTACGTTGACGCCGAGTGGGGGCCGTCAGAGAACAACCGCAAAGCCCGCTATTACACGCTGACGCGCGCCGGAAAGAAACACATGGCTGCCGAACAGCAGGAGTTCGAGGAACTGGTGGCCGCCATCCGCCTGGTCCTGGAGACGGCATGATGCCCACCTTCCTGCGCCGGCTCATCGCCCGTATCAAATACCGTCACTTCGACCGCGACCTCGAACAGGAACTCGCCTCCCATCGCGAGATGGTTGAGGCTGACCTACGCGCCCGTGGGTTGTCGATGGACGATGCGCGACCTGCAGCATCTCGGACGCTGGGCAATGTCACGTACATGCGCGAGGAAGCGCGCAGCGTCTGGATTGCTCGCTGGATGGAGCAGCTGTGGCAGGACATGCGGTACGCCTCGCGAACTGCACGAAAGAGCCCAGGCTTCAGTCTAGGCGCGGTGTTGATCCTCGCGCTCGGGGTGTCCACCCTGACCACTGGCTATTCAATGGTCAATGCGAGCCTCCTGCGGCCGTGGCAGGTCGCAGACCCGGACTCGGTGATCATCATTCGAGCTCGCCCCGCACCACAGCAACAGCGAGGCTCGCTGTCGATTGACGAAGCGCTCTACCTTGCGGACCACGCGACGACGGTATCCGCTCTGACCACGTTCATCAATGGCGGTCAGCGCGTCGGCGATGATGGCCCAGACGTCCAGTCGTTGTACGTGACCGAACGGTACTTCGATGTGATGGGAACGCCCGTGATCTCCGGGCCTGGATTCACCCGGGGCGGCAGCGCCAAGCCCGGGACCAGGGAAGTCGTCATCAGCGACCACCTGTGGAAGACGTACTTCAACAGTGATCCGACCATCGCCGGCCGCACGGTCCGGCTCTCGTCCCAGCCCTACACCGTCGTCGGCGTTGCTCAGCCCGGGTTTGAAGACGTGAGCCGGCTACGCATCCACCTGTGGATGTCGCTGACATCGTCGGGTTTCGGCGAATTAAACGGGCTCGGAGGATTGGTCGTGGCCCGACTCACGCCGGGAGCTTCCGCAGGTCACGCGTTGGCGGAGTTGGAGCAGCTGAGCCGGCAGTTCAGGCACGCGCGCAGCATTCCCTCGTTTGGGTTGCGCGTCACGGACACTCGGCCCATCAGCAACAATCAGCCGGCGATCCAGCAGGAATACCTGTACATCTTCGCCGCTCTGGTGCTGGTCCTGGTCCTGACGTGTTTCAACGTTGGCAGTCTCCTCCTCGCGCGCTCACTGAAGCGACATCGCGAAGTTGCCATTCGGCTGTCGTTGGGCGCCGGACGATGGAGAGTGGCGCGACAGCAGCTGACAGAGGCCTTCCTGCTCACGGCAACGGCGGGGGGGCTGGGCGTCGCCCTCGCGTATGCCGCTCCCCGGATCCTGGTCGCGCTCAGCGGAAGCACGCTCATGCGGACGGCGTATTTTGAGCCCGACTGGACCGTTTTCGCCTTCTCGCTCGGAATCTCCGGCTTTGCCGCTGTGCTTGCAGGAGGAGCGGCCGCACGGAGCGTCCGGCGCGTGAGTCCGATTCGGTCCATGAGGGGTGTGCACGGGCCCGACCGTGACTCCAGTCGAACTCGGGGCCTTCTGATGGCGGCACAAGTCGCCATCGCGGTCGTCTTCCTGACCGGCGCCGGCCTGGTGGGTCGAGCGGCGATCACCGGCGCGACCGCCGATCCCGGTTTTGCCGTCGACGATGTGGCGTTGGTCCGGGTGAGTTTTCGAGAGGCCCTGTCGCGTGAGCGACAGGGTGCATTCACGCGCGACTTCGGGCGGGCGATCGAAACCGCCGGCCTCACGAACGTCGCCTTTACGCAGTCACCACCACTCATCAAGGGCGCGAGCACATCGATTCGACTTCATCGACCCGGCGAGCACCCCACAGCGGCAACCGTCGTCTCGAGCCGCCCAGTGTCTGCGAACTATTTCGACGTCATGCGGATTCCCGTCGTGGCCGGTGTGGTACCCGACGGGACCGATGCTGCGCATACGCTGGCCATCAATGAGTCGGCTGCGCGGCGACTCTGGCCCGATGCTGACGCGGTCGGACAGTCAGTAATCAGACCGAACGGAAAGGAATCGATCGAATACCGGATCGCCGCGGTCGTGCGAGACGTGCCGATTCGATCGGTCGGACTGCTGGAACCGGTCGTGTACCAGTTTGCCGACAATCTCCCACTCACGCTGGTTGCTGATCCCCAGGGCGACACGTTGGAGAAGCTGCGTTCACTCGCCCGCTCTGTCGAACCCTCCAGCACGCTGCAGCAGACATCCGTTCGGGACCTCGTGCGTGAGAGCTTCGACGAAACGGCGACCGCCAGTCGTGTGGGCTGGATGATTGGGTTTGCGGCCTTGTTGATTTCCATGCTGGGAACCTATGGCGTCTTCTCCTATTCAGTGGAGGAACGGCGACGGGAGATTGGGATCCGTCTCGCCCTTGGTGGAACCGCCGGGCACGTGCGGCGTGAAGTTCTTCGGGCGGGACAACATGCCGTCGTCTTCGGGCTCACCACGGGATTCGTGCTGTGCGGGTTGACGGCAACCCTTCTCCGTCACCAGCTCTTTGGACTTCAGCCGATGGACATCGCGACGTACGTGAAGGTCGCCGTCATCCTCTTCGCCGCCACGATGACGGCGCTGTGGATTCCGGCGCGGCGCGCCATTCGTGTTGATCCGTCGGTCACGTTACGCAACGACTAATTCGTCGGGACGCCCCATGCCCACTTTCCTGCGCCGCCTCATCGCCCGCATCAAGTACCGCCACTTCGCCATGCGCATCGCCGTTGATCGCCGCTGGACCGCGGGCTCGCGTCATGCGAGACCGGCTGCCGCCACTGAGCCGGGACTGATACCATCTCGCCATGGCTTACGTTGATGGTTTCGTGATTCCGATGCCCAAGTCCGCGGTGCCCGCCTATCGCAAGATCGCGAAGAAGGCGTCCAAGGTGTGGATCGAGCACGGCGCGCTGCAATACGTCGAGGCCGTCGGCGACGACATGGATATCAAGCAGGTGAAGTCGTTTCTCTCGCTTGCCAAAGTGAAGCGAGGCGAAACGGTTGTATTCGCCTGGATCCTCTACAAATCCAAGGCGCATCGGAACGCGGTGAACAAGAAGGTGATGGCAGACCCGCGCATCGCCAACTTCGATCCGCAGACGATGCCGTTCGACATGCGCTACATGGCCTACAGCGGCTTCAAGGTCATCGTTCAGGCCTGACGGCAGACAAGTAGCACATTTGTGCTACAGTCGAGTCGTCATGACCAAGACCCTGACTCTCCGACGCAGCGGAGGCTCTCTGGCAGCTACCCTGCCGAAAGAGATGGCTGACCGGCTCCACCTGGAGGCAGGAGACACCCTGCTTGCGGTTGAGACTCCGCAGGGGATTCTTCTGACGCCGTACAGCGATTCGGATCAGAAGGCGTTGGAAGCCGCCCGGCAGGTGTCACGCACGTATCGTGGCGCGCTGCGGGAACTGGCGAAGTGACAGGCGCCCCTCCTCGTCACACACCAATCTGGCTCTCTCGTGTGGTCGTGGATGCAATCCACCTCGACCAGCTGCGTGAACACGGCGGCCTCAGCGGTGTCCGAGACGAGAACGTGCTGGAGTCGGCCTTGGCGCGGCCTCAACAGAAATGGCACTACGAGCCAGCCGCCGATCTGGCATCACTCGCAGCGGCGTATGCGTACGGCCTCGCGCGGAATCATCCATATCGGGATGGGAACAAACGGATTGCGTTTCTGGCGCTCGCAACGTTCCTGCTGCTCAATGGTCTCGAACTGAAGACAACCGACGCGGACGTGGTCGCTCACATGCTGGCTCTGGCTGAAGGACGACTGTCAGAAGACGAACTCGCCTCCTGGATCCGGTCTCACTCCTGACGCTCACACCTTCCTGACGACATCCCCGGCGCGCACCGTGCCTGGTGTAACGACACGCGCGTTGATGCCGCGGAGTCCGGAGGCCCGGCCTGCCGGTGTGTTGACCCACTTGAGGGCGTCGAGGCCAAAACGCGCCGCGAACTTGTTGCAGCCGGTGTGCGGCTGACTGGTCACCTCGATCATCGCCCCACCAATCGCCAACCGAGTTCCCGGTGGCACGTTGGCTTGGCTGAGGTCGAAGTCCACGAACAACTGATCGCCGGCCAGTGGCCAGCGCTTGATTGGTCCGGCGATGGCCTCGATGGCCCGCGTCATCATCAGGTTCAACTGCATGTCTGGATGGGCGCTGCCATCGGCCGTGCGCGAGCTGCGTCGTGACTGCCACGTGTCGCCAACAAGACCAAGCGCCACGTCGAGCTCACCCTCGGCCAGCACCTCTCGCCCGTCAACAACGGGCCGACGCACGATGAGTTCAAGTCGGCCGTTGTCAGCCGGCGACTGCCGGATGTGCGGCAATGACGCGTCCAACTCGGCAAGCGTTCTTGGGTGCACTTGTTCGGGACCGACACAGACCATCAGTCCAGGAACTCGACCTTGCCGGTTTCGAGCGAGTACTCCGCACCAACAATCATCAGCCCTTCCCGCGCGATGAGGCCTTCGAGGATCTCGGAGCCGTGGCGCAGATGATCGACGGACCGGCGAATGTTCGCTCGCACGGCCTCGCGCACCAGGTCGTCAGGCCGGCCCTTGAGATCGGTGGCCAGCAGCGGCTCCACCGACGGCCGTACGCGATCAACGATGGCCTTGAGGTTGCGCGACTGATCCGGCAGCGGACGTTTTAACTGCTCGATGGTGGCGGTGATGGCGCCGCAGAGCGAGTGTCCGAGTACCACAACCAGCCGCGTGCCGAACTGCGCCGCGGCAAACTCGACACTGCCGACCTGTGACGGCGCCACGATGTTGCCGGCAACCCGGATGACGAACAGATCACCAAGCCCCTGGTCAAAGACAATCTCGGCGGGCACTCGGGAATCCGAGCACCCAAGGATGATGGCAAAAGGCTCCTGTCCGCCGGCCACGGCTGTGCGCCGCGCGCGGTCCGTCGCCGCCTCGCTGTTGGTGTGATCGTCAATGAACCGGCGGTTGCCCTCGCGGAGTCGTTCAAGTGCTTCTGCTGCAGGAATCATCGGCAGCCAGTATGCCCGATCCGCTGGAGTAACATGAACGACCGCATGTCGTACATCGCGGTCATCGGCGCCGGCCCAATCGGCGCCACCGTGGCACACACACTCGCCAGACGCGGACGCGTCAGGGACATTCGCCTGTTCGACTCGGCCGCCTCAGTGGCCGCCGGCAAAGCCCTCGACATCCGTCAGAGCGGACCGGTCGAAGGCTTTGACACGCGCCTGACCGGAGGTGGAGATCTGCTGGGCGCGGTTGGCGCTGCCGTCACGGTCATCGCCGACGATCACGGTGAAGGACCATGGTCCGGCGACCGAGGCCTCTCGATGGTGAGCCGCCTTCGCAACGCCGGGCTGACGGCACCGATCGTCTTTGCGGGCACGGATCACACATGGCTGATGGAAGCCTGCGTCCGCGAACTCGGCATCCCTGCGCGAAGTGTCGTTGGCACCGCAGCGTCGGCGCTTGTGGGTGCGGCCCGAAGCCTGGTGGCTCTTGAGGTGAACGGATCGGGCGTCGACGTGGCGATGACGCTCTGTGGACGGCCTCCCGCGCTGACATTTGGCTGGGCGAGTGCTCGCGTTGGTAACACACTCGTAACCGACCGGGTGCCGCCCCATCGTCTGCTCGCCATCGCCCAGCAGGTGAAATCACTCTGGCCCGTCGGCCCGTACGCCATTGCGGCCGCCACGGCCCCGCTGGTGGAGGCCCTGAGCGGACACGGCCGCCGTGAGTGCGTCGCTACCACTGTCCTCGAAGGCGAGCTTGGGGTCCGGGGAGTGGCGGCGCTGATGCCGGTGCGTATCGGGCGAGGTCACATCCAGGAGCGGGTTACCCCCACGCTCAGTCCCCAGGAACGCAACGAGTTGCTGACGACGCTGAGCCGATCCTCCGTCACCGGGTGACGGCAGGTCGACACATCGCGCCGCACACCGCACCGATTTCCTGCGCCAAACGCTGATCTGCCCGCGTCCCGGCTGCTGGTACACCGCTTGCTGGTCCACAGGGCATGGCTACGACCCCTGTGTCCTCGACCAGCAGCAACCCCATCGCCGACCTCGTCTCGCGGCTCACCCAGAAGTACGACAAGAACGGCGACTCGCAACTGTCGAACACGGAGTTCGGCACGTTTCTGAACGACTTCCTCACAAACTCGGGCACCAACTCGACGTTTGCCACGGGCACGGCCGCCCGCACGTCAGGAGCCGGCCTCACACTCGGCACGATGGAAGGTTTTGACCCCACGAAGCTGGCGAATACCTCGCACAACACGATCAAGTACCAAGTCGGACGCGTGCTTCAGCAGTATCCGAACACGCCGCAGGGCCTGCGCGATGCGCTGCCGGCGATTCAGCAGATCGTGCCTGGCGCCCAGATCATCGGCACCAACGGCGACAAGATCGACTTCGGAGGCTTCATTGACGCCAAAGGCGATCGCATCGGCATCGTCGACGTCCTGCGCGGCGCCGGGCTTGGCGGCCAGGCGTGGCAGTGGCTCGCTGACTAGGTGGCGAGGTGCCGAGGTGCCGAGGTGCCGAGGTGCCGAGGTGCCGAGGTGCCGAGGTGCCGAGGTTAGGAGAACACACTCTTGAAGGCGTGTTCGACTGACGACATGACGTCCTCCATCGAGACATCCCTCCCGAGTTCCTGTTGAATCGACGTCACGCCGCGATCGGCGATGCCGCACGGCACGATGAGCCGGAAGTGCCGCAGGTCCGTTGATACGTTCAGCGCAAAACCGTGGCTGGTGATCCACCGGCTGATCCGCACGCCAATTGCCGCGATCTTGCGCTCTCGTCCCGCCGGTCCAACCCAGACGCCAGACAGCTCCTGCACACGCGCGCCCTCGATGCCGAAGTCAGCAAGCGCGCGGATGAGCACTTCCTCGAGATCCCGCACGTACCGATGCACGTCGCAGCGGTCGGGACGCAGGTCCAGGATGGGATACGCCACGAGTTGACCCGGGCCGTGATAGGTCACGTCACCTCCGCGCCCGGTTTCGTGTACGGCCACACCTTCCCGAGCGAGCTCGCCTGGTGACGCAATGATGTGATTGGGTCCCTGCCGCGTCTTCACGCCCAGTGTGATGACTGGCGGGTGCTCGAGCAGCAGGACGGTATCAGGGATTTCGCCGGCACGACGCGCCTCGACCAGCTTCGCCTGACGCTGCAGTCCGTCCGCGTACTCAACGCGGCCGAGGCGCTCGAAGATCATGCGTGCGCCTGCCTTCCAGCGTTGTCCCTCAAGCGTGCCCGCTTGTAACGTTGATGGCACACGGGATACACGTTGAACACCAGGTTGAACCCGGCAATCAGCATGGCCCATCCCGATTGCCCGGTGGCCCACGCGTGCCATGTGGTCACGGCACCCAGCAGGCCCCACGACAAATGCCAGGCTTCGTTGCGGCGGCTCTCAACGATGTGCGCGTCCCGGTCCTGTCGCGTACGAATCAGGCGATACGACGGATCAACGCGGCGCAGCCTGGCGGCGACCCAGTCGCCGTCAGGAGCCAACCACCGGAACCACCGCAGGCCCAGCGCGGGATAGAAGCGTCCGCGCTCCCAGGACCGCGTTCGGAAGTACGCGGAGGGCAGCACTGCCGGCAAGACCAACGTGGCCGCGCAGAGCAACAGGAAACCCGGGGACGGGGCCGGTACGGTGAACGCGAACGGCCTGAGCGGGGGCACAAACCGCAGCCAGTAGATGGCCGTAAGGGTGATGAACTGCTGGGGGACGGCCAGGACGATCACGTTGAGCCGGCGACGCAGACGCTGCAGGTCGTCGGCAGTGGAGCCGCCCACAGCCGCTAGACCCAGCTCTCCTCGAAGTTCTGCAGCCGATCCTTGATGGCCTGCAGGAACCGGCCCGCATCAGCGCCATCGATCAGGCGATGGTCGTACCCGAGCGTCAACACACACATCGGACGGATCGCGATCATGTCGTCCACGACGACCACACGCTTCTCGACGGTGCCCACACCCAGGATCGCAACCTGCGGCTGGCTGATGATCGGCAGTCCCCACAACGCGCCGAAGATGCCGGGATTGGTGATGGTGAACGTGCCACCCTGCACTTCGTCCGGCTTGAGCTGCTTGCTGCGCGCGCGACCGGACAGGTCCTGAATCGCACGGCTGATGCCGAGCATGTTGCGCTCGTCCGCGTTCTTGATCACCGGAACGATCAGCCCCTGATCGAGTGCAACCGCAATCCCGAGGTTGATGTCGCGCTTGAAGACGATGTTGTCGCCGTCAATGGAGGCATTGGTGAACGGGAACTGCCGGATGACGTCGACCGTGGCCTTGGCGATAAACGCCGTGTACGTGAGCTTTACGCCGGCGGCTTCATACTCCGCCTTCTTCTTCTTGCGCACCGCGTCCACACGGCTGAAGTCCACCTCGTACGCCGAATACACATGCGGCGACGTGCGCAGGCTCATCACCATGTGATCGGCGATCTTCCTGCGCATGATGCCCATGGGCTCGATACGGACGTTGGCGCCCGGAGCAAATGCCGCGACAGGCGCAGCCGCAGGCGGCGCAACAGGTGCGGGTGGCGCGGCCGCTGAAGGTGGCGTCGGTGGCGCAGGTGCCGCCGGTGTCGCGGCGCCGCTGGCGATGTGGGCCTCGATGTCCTTCTTCGTCACACGGCCGCCGATGCCTGAGCCCGACAGCTGCGCGAGGTTGATACCGTGTTCCTTCGCGATGTTGCGCACGACGGGTGACGACTTGGTGCGTAGACGACCTTCGAGCGTGGACTCGTCAATGGCCGGAGCGTCGGATGTAGCAGCCGGAGCCGGCGCCGCAGCAGCAGCGGGTGCCGCAGCAGCAGGAGCCGAGTCGGCAGCAGGCGCAGGGGCAGCAGGTGCCCCGGAGGACGCCGGCTTCTCACCCGCGGCGCCAATCAGCGCAACCACGCTGTTGACCGGAACCGTCTCGCCTTCCTTGACCTGGATGTCGATCAACACGCCCGCGGCAGGCGACGGAATCTCGGCATCCACCTTGTCGGTGGAAATCTCGAACAGCGGCTCGTCACGATCGACGCTGTCTCCGACCTTTTTGATCCAGCGGACGATGGTGCCTTCCGCGATTGATTCGCCCATCTGGGGCATGACGACTTCGGTAGCCATGAATTCTCCGTGCGCGTGTGCTCGCCTGGCGCGTTTTACAAGTGTATCGCCGCGCCGTGCGTGGCGTGTGCGGCCTCACCGACTGCCTCCGACATGGTCGGATGCGCGTGAATCGTGCGGATGAGTTCTTCGACCGTGGCTTCGAGCCGCAGGGCCACGCCGGCTTCGGCAACCAGCTCCGTCGCGCGAGGGCCAATCATGTGCACGCCGAGCAGCTCGTCGTATTTCTTCTCGGCGACGATCTTGACGAAGCCTTCGGTTTCGTTCGCGATCTTCGCGCGTCCCAACACGCCGAACGGAAACACACCAACGCGCACGTCATATCCGCGCGCGATCGCTTCCTGTTCGGTCAGGCCGATGCTGCCGATCTCCGGATCACAGTAAGTGCACCCGGGCACCTGGTCGTAGTTGATCGGGGTGACATCGTGCCCGGCAATCCGTTCGGCCAGCAGGATGCCTTCGGCCGACGACAGGTGCGCCAGCTGCTGGTGTGGCTTCGGGCCCATGGTGATGACATCACCCACTGCGGAAATGCCCGGCACGTTGGTGCGGAACAGGTTGTCGACCTTGATGTAGCCGCGCTCCATCTGGATGCCGAGGTCTTCTGCACCGAGGCCGTCGGTGACAGGTCCACGACCGGTGGCCACGAGCAACTTGTCGACGACCAGCGTCTCCGGCTCGGCGCCTTCCTTCTGCATCGTGATCGTGACCTTGCCGTCCGCCACCGACGCTGACGTGACACGAGTGCCGGTCCGCACCGCGATGCCGCGTTTCTTGAACGCCTTCTCAAGCTCGGCCGACACGGCTTCGTCTTCGTTGGGCACCAGCCGCGGCAGGAGTTCGATGATGGTCACCGCGCTGCCAAACCGTCGGTAGATCGACGCAAACTCCACACCCACCGCGCCGCTGCCCATGATCGCCATTGAGCCGGGCACTTCGTCGAGCGCGATTGCCTGATCGCTGGTGATGATGTGTGTGCGATCGATGGTGATGCCTGGGATGCTGCGCGCCGACGACCCGGTGGCGACGATGATCTCCTTGGCCTCGAGTGTGGCCGGCGCCTCACCAGTCACCTCGATGCGGCCGTTGCCCGTCAGCCGCGCCGATCCTTTGACCCACGTGATCTTGTTCTTCTTGAACAGGAACTCGACGCCTTTGGTCAGGCCCGTCACGATCTTCGTGCGGCGCGCGTTGACGCGGGCCATGTCGATACTGGGCTTCACGTCGCCCAGAATCACGCCCCACTCCTTGGCTTCCTGCGCCACCTTCAGCGCGTGGGCGTGTTCAAGCAGTGCCTTGGTCGGGATACATCCCCAGTTGAGGCATGTCCCACCCAGCGTGGCCTGACGTTCCACCACGGCCGTCTTGAGTCCAAGCTGCGCGGCGCGGATGGCCGCCACGTATCCGCCGGTGCCGGCACCAATCACGACGACATCAAATGGCTGCGTCATAAACACGCTACGGTAACAAAAAACGACGCCCGGCGACCAGCGGAGCGCTGACCGACCGGGCGTCTGAAACTGCCGAAACCGGCGGCTACTTGCGCGGAAGGACGGCGTCCTTCAGCTGCTTGGCGATTCGGGCCTTGACGACGGTCTTGGCGGGAATCTTGATGGTCTCACCCGTGGCGGGGTTGCGACCTTCACGCGCCTGACGATGCTGCACCACGAGCTTGCAGATCCCAGGCAGGGTGAATTCACCGGTGCGCTTCAGTTCCTTCTCGGACAGCACCAGCATCTCGTCGAACAGATCTCGCACCACGGTTCGCTTCATGTCGAACTTGTCGGCGAAGTGGGCGAACAATTCCATTTTGCCCATGCGGCGGGCGTCAGCCATTGGCGAACTCCTTTGTCATGCGTCGCGGAAAGCGGCGGGTATCGTAAGCCCCTGCTCCGAACGGTGTCAATCAGCCTCTACAATATCAGCATGTCCGCGCTCGAAACGTTCCCGAATCCGCGCCCCGATCGAGATTTCGAAATTGATATCCGGTGTCCTGAATTCACGTCGATGTGTCCCAAGACGGGCCTGCCCGACTTTGGTGAAATCCGTATCCAGTACGTGCCGGATGCCACGTGCATCGAACTCAAGTCACTGAAGTACTACCTGCTCGACTACCGCAGCCAGGGCATCTTCTACGAGGCGGCCACCAACAAGATTCTGGACGACCTGGTGCAGGCCTGCTCGCCCCGCCGGATGACAGTCACCGGCGCCTTCACGGCCCGGGGCGGCATCACCACAACGGTCGTCGCCACCCACACCCAGTCCTGAACCCGGCCCGGACCTTGCTCTCATAGAGAGCACTTGTCTGCCCCTGCCCAGCCGGCCGGGCACAGGTGGCAATTTCTGCCATCTTCGGTGCGCTCGGATGAGGCAGGGTGCGCGATCTCTGGTTGCGGCGGCGCCACTGGCGTGTCGACCACACCACCCAGGGTGACGGCCTCACGGCCATTGATGTCACAGCGCGGGACACGGGCGAACGGCGCCAGTTCCTGCTGCCCAACGAACCCCATGTCGCGGCGCGTCCGCCGGCGGTCAGGCGAGTGCGACGTCAGCAGGCGCTTGCGCGCCTCGCGGCACACGTCCGCCACACACACCTGGCGTTTTCGTGCGCCTCGGCGGCGGACGCTCAAGTGGCCCTCCACTCCTATCAACTCGAGCCGGCGCTGGCCTGGCTGGCGGGACGCCGACGGCTATTGCTGGCAGATGCGGTTGGCCTGGGCAAAACCATCCAGGCCGGGCTCATCATCTCGTCGTCGCTCGCACACACGCGTGATGCCCGTGTGCTCGTGCTTGCGCCTGCGTCACTGCTGGATCAGTGGCAGGACGAACTCAGTCGCCGATTCGACATTCCCTCTCGCGTTGCAGACAGCCGGTCACTGGCCGGCCTTCGCGCCGAGCTGCCCTACCTCGCCTCGCCGTGGCTGCTGCCGGGCGTGTGGCTGACAACACCCGATTTCGTCAAGCAGCCACACGTCTACGAGACACTGCCCGGGACTGCGTGGGATCTCGTGGTCGCCGACGAGGCCCATCAACTGTCGGGCCTCTCCCTCCGTCGCGATGCGCTGGACACGCTGGCTCGGCGGGCGCGCAGCGTCGTGCTGCTGAGCGCTACACCACACGACGGTGATGACGCGCGATACGCGCGTCTGCTCTCGCTTGGAGCGCGGTGCGCCGCCGACCGGCTCACGGTGTTCAGGCGTGTGGACCGCCCGCCCGGTCCCGGGCGACGCACGCGGTGGCTGCACGTTCGCCTGAGTACGGTGGACCTCCGAGTGTTACGGACCATCGACCACTTCGAACGATCGCACCGCTCGGCGGTCGCGCGCGGAGAGGGTCTGGCGTTGTTGTGCGGGGTGTTCAGGCGACGCGTGCTGTCCTCGGTCGCTGCGCTTCGCGCGTCGGTCGCTCGCCGGCTGCAACATCTGGCGACCCCGGCTGCGCCGGCATGGCACCAGGCCACGTTGTTCGATGTGGACGTCTGCGATGCAGACGACACGGCGGCCATCCAGGCGGACAGCCTTGTGCCCGTGACGACCGAACGCGCCTGGCTGTTGCGGCTGGAGTTTCTGTGCGCGGGCGCGACTGACGGCGGTCGAGCCACCGCCCTGCGGACGCTGCTGAGGCGCACTCGGGAACCGGTCGTGGTCTTCACCCGTTATCGCGACACACTCACCGCGCTGGCCGCTCTCCTTCCGGGTCGACGACTCGTGTGCCTGCACGGCGGCATGAGCCGACAGGAAATCAACGCCGCGTTGAGTGCGTTTCTCGATGGACACGCGGACACCCTGCTGGCGACCGACGTCGCCAGCCAGGGCTTGAACCTCCAGTCGCGCGCCCGCTGGGTGATCTCGTTTGACGTCCCTTCCACGCCACTACGCGCCGAACAACGGATCGGCCGCGTTGATCGGCTGGGCCAGACCCGCAGGGTGCACGCGACGCTGCTCACCAGCCGGCACAACGCCGACGCCAGCCACCGCGGTGCACTCGCGGCGCGGGAGTCCCGGAGCGACGCGGCAGCGCTGCCGTCGTGTTCACGATGGACCCGCGCTGCAGTGGGCCTCTGCCGATGGTTCACCCGTCAGCGCGCACTCGCCGCGCACTGGCGTCCGACCGACACGCCCGATGCGGTCACGGTGGCCATGTGCCCGACCCGATTCCAGAGGCTCTTCGGACTGTCGCCGATGGACACACAGGTGACGCGCGCCCGGCTGGTTGCGGCTGACGGCAACGTCGTTGAGCAACGCCTCGTGCTGATCCGCGATGCGGACTCTGAGACATCCGTCCGCGCACAACTCGAACGACGTGCTCGCACGTTGAGCGCGCGTCTTCGTGTACGCGCACGGTGTCGGGCGCGGCTCGCGCTGCCGGACGTCGCGGCACAGCAGCCGGGACTCTTCGTCACGACTCCGGCGGTCGCGGCGCCGGGGGCGCGCCCGGGCGCGCCGGCTGTGGCGCCGGCGAGCCAGGGCGACTTCAGCGTGAGGGTCGAACTCACCCCGGCCGTCCTCGTGGTGGTCACACGAGGCCGGCCGTGATGTCGCTGCCTGGTGTCGGCGGGCGCCTGTACCCAGCCGCGTTCCTCGCCGAACGCGCGGCCGCCCTCGACGCGCGGCCGGCGGCGGCGT
>BTVE01000082.1:0-20844 GCA_045862915.1 Acidimicrobiia bacterium | reverse complement strand
CGCCGCGAAGTCCTGATGCAGCGGATCCTTGACGCGCGAGAACCACGGGTCGAGCGAGATGGACGCCAGCTGCGCCATGTACAACAACGTGCTCAGCGAGCCGCCAATCAATCGCTCGCGTCCGTTGTCGTCGGGATCGATGGGATCGACATCCTCGGGCAACTCTTCGCGCCGCACGCCCTTGGGCACCGGGTCCGGATGCCGCTGCTGATAAAACGCGTGTTTGGTGACGCCGTTGGGAAAGCGGCGCATGATCATCGGACGGTCATCAATGACCGGCAGCGCCAGCGGCGACACCTCGACGTAGTACCGCAGCAGGTCGCCCTTGGTGATCCCCAGGTCCGGCCAGAACACCTTCGACAGGTTCGTCACGCGCAGGCGGTTGCCGTCCGGCAGCGTGATGTCGCCGTCCTTCTTTGCGTCCTGCAGCGTGTGTAGCCGCTCAATCACGGCCTGCAGCGGGTCGTCACTTGCGGGCGCCTTCTTCGGCGCCGGGCTCACCTCCACGTCCGTGCGTTCACCGAGGTACACCGGATGCCGCAACATGCCGTCCGCCGTCATCTCGGTGAACTCCACCTCAACGGCCATCGTGGGTTTCACCCAGTGGGCCTTCGCGATGGCGCGAGGGGGATCCACAAACGGTGTCGCCTTCGCCGCGAGTGTATCGAGTCGTTTGGAGACACGCGTCAGCTCTGCCTGGTCAAACCCGGTGCCGACGTTGCCGACCCAACGAAGATGCCGCCCCTCACGCACTCCGAGCACCAGCGAACCAAAGTGTGCGCGTGTGTTCTGCGGGTCGGTCCAGCCGCCAACGATGAAGGTGTCGCGTTTGAGGAGTTTCAGCTTCCGCCACGCTGGCGAGCGGCGACCGGAGTGATAAACCGATCCACCTTCTTTGCCGATCAGCCCTTCCCAGCCTTCACGTTTCGCCCGCTCCAGCATCTCGCGCCCATCGTCGGCCACGATTTCACTGAGGCGCACGAGCGCTTTGCCGCCGACCTTCACCGGGAACGCGTCATGCAGCCGCAGTCGTCGGGCCGCCAGCGACAGCCCCCGAATGTCCCGGTCGTTGTCGCGCAGCAGGTCAAACACAATCAGCGCGGCGGGTTGTGTCTTTTCCGCGCGCAGGATGTCGGATGCGCCTGTGAGGTGAATGCGGCCCTGCAGCCGGCCAAATGGCAGCGGCTGGCCTTTGGCGTCCATTGCCACGATTTCGCCGTCCAGCAGGAGCGGGCCCTCGAGCTTCGGCGCGAGCTTCTTCAGCGCCGCCACGATGGCCGGAAACTGATGCGCCTTGGCGTTGCCATTGCGCGAGTACATCTCGACCTGAACCGGCTTATCGTCTGTCGCCGGGCGAAGGTCGATCAGCGCGCGGATGCCGTCGTACTTCGGCTCATACACGAAGCCCGGCTGCGCGACTGGCGGCGGGTCGAGCGAGGCCAGCATGGGCCGCACCTTGGCAGGGTCATCTCGCCATTTGGGCACACATGCATCTTGACCGATCTAGTCGCGAAGCGCGATTGCCGGGTCGATGCGGCCGGCGCGCCACGCCGGCAGCAGGCACGCGGCGATGGCAGCGGCGATGACCGTGCACGACGCAACTACAAACGTCAGGGCATCGAGCGGCGTCACGCCGTAGAGCAGCGTCGTCAAGGCTCCGGTGGACAACACCGCTGCGCCTATTCCGAGGCCGATACCGATGACGACGGGTCGGAGGCCGTGTGTGAGCACCAGCGTCCGGACGCCGGACGTGGACGCACCAAGCGCCATCCGCACACCCAGCTCGCGGCGCCGCTGCGTGATCATCACGCTCACGCTGCCGTACAGGCCGACAATCGCGAGCACCAGTGTGGTGGCGGCAAACGCCGTGAGCAACGTCGCCGCAAACCGGCGCGTGCCCATCGTCGCGTCCACAACATCCTGGTAGCGGCGGACGCGTGCGACCGGCTGGGTGGCATCCACCTGACGGATCACACTGCGCACGGCTTCAGCGTGGGCAAGCGGATCGCCCGTGGTGCGCACGACAACGGTCATCCACGTTTCTGCCCACCCCCACTGCGCCTGCGGCACATACACCTGCGGACCCACGGGCTCGTCAAGGCTGCCGTGCGCCACGTCGGCGGCGATGCCGACAATCGTGCGAGGTGCGCCGGTGGGTGGACCCAGCATGATGCGACGGCCAATGGGATCGTCCCCGCCAAACAGCGTGCGCGCCGCGGTCTCGTTGATGACCGCCACACGTTCACCGCCCTGCCGGTCGGTCTCGTTGAGCAGCCGGCCGCGCACAGCCTGAATCCGCATGGCGTCGAAGTAGCCTGGTGTCACCGCAAAGCGGTCGGCGTCGGGCGCGGACTGCGGGTTCGCATGCAGCCGGCCTTCGATGTGGAAACCGGAGCGGTCGAAGTTGCCGCCGAGCGGCAGCGTCGTGACGGCAGCAGCAGCCGTGACGCCGGGCAGCGCCCGGATGCGTGTGAGCACCTCGTCGTAGTACCCCACGGTCGAGGCAATCTGTTCTTCCGAGGCGCCGGTGGAGAAGCGTGAGCCTCCCGCCCACAGTTCAAGCGTCAGCACACCCGAGGGCTCAAAGCCCGTGCGTACAGCCAGTAGTCCTGTCAGGCTTCGCATGAGCAGACCCGAGCCCACGAGCAGCAGCACCGCAAGTGCGACGTTTGCGGTAACCAGCATCGACCGCGCCTGCCATACCGAACGTGTGGCCGTGCTGCCGCGAGCACCCGTGCCGAGGTGATGCTCGCGTGTGGTCCGCAGCACCTGGCGCAGCGGCAACAGCGAGAACAGGATGGCGCTGACGATCGTGAACGCCACAGCGGCGACAAGCACCGGCGTCGTCAGCGCAATGTCTGCCAGTCGGGGGATGTCTGCAGGCCCGTCCGTGGCGACGAGCCGGACGATGGTCCATGCGAGGGCGAGGCCAGCGACCCCGCCCGCGGTTGCAAGCACGCCGGCTTCGGTGAGGAACTGCCGGACCAGGCGCGCACCAGTCACGCCAAGCATGGTGCGCACGACCACCTCGTGGTTGCGTTCGCTGGCGCGGAGCAGCGTCAGATGGGCGACGTTGCCACACGCCACGAGCCACAGCAGCAATACGCCGCCCCACAGCGCCAGCAGGACCGGACGGACCGGACCAAGAAAGATGTCGGGCAACGTGTCAACCTGGATGCCGGCCTGCGAGTAGGAGTCCGGATGTTCCCGCTCGAGGCTGCCCATGATGTTGCCGAGTTCCCGCTGCGCCTGCGCAACAGTGACACCCGGCGCCAGCCGCGCGAACACGCGCAGGTGCCGGCAGGTGCGGCACGCAAATGACGCCGCGGGGTCGTAGCCCAGCGGCGTCCACAACTCGGCGTCGTTGTACAGCCGCTGCGCCACCATGTCGGTGAAGGTGCGGGGCATGACACCGACGATGCGGAACTGCGCGGTGCCAATTTCCAGCAGCTTGCCAACAACCTCCGGATCCGCGTTGAAGCGGCGCCGCCAGATCGCATCGCTGAGGATGACCACGCGCCGCGCTTCTCCAGGCGCGTCCTCCGCTTCGAGGAACGTGCGGCCGAGCACGGGCGTCACGCCAATCATCGAGAAGTACTCGCCCGAGACACGCATCATGCCCACACGTTCGGCATCGCGATCAGGCGCGGTCAGCGTCGCCACTGACTGTGTGGCTGCGACGACGGTGGCGAGCGTCTGGGTCCGCGCGCGCATGTCGGTGAACGTCAGGTAGCCGAGAGTGCCCGCATCTTCACCGCCGGAGGTCTGACGCACCTGCACAAGCCGTTCGGCATCGCGATAGGGCAGTGGCGACCACAACACCGTCTGGACGACCGCAAGCATCGCGAGGTTGGCGCCGATCCCGACCATCAACGTGACGATGGCGGCGAGGGTGGCGAGGGGACGAGACGCCAGAGAGCGGAAGGCGAGGCGTGCGTCGCGACGCAGGATGTCAATGTGGAGTCCGGGTGCGCGTCGCAGGATGTCGACCGCGGTGCCCAACCACAACAGCGCGCGTTCACTACGGGGCAGACGCGCCCGCTCGGCGGCATACGTGGTGAGGAGTTCCTGCCCGTAGCCCGCGCGGAACTCCTCGGGCAACAGGCGAAGCAGCAGGCGCAGCGATCGGGGGCCCATCTCAGTTTCTCCGTGAGGCAGGCGCGAGTTTGGCGCGAGCCTGTGCGAGCGTGTCGGCCAGCCGTTCAGTCTCCGCCAGCGCCACCTGGCGTCCGGAGTCGGTCAGTCTGTAATACCTCCGTCGCTCATCATCGAGCGCCGGATCCGGCCGTTCGGCCGACTCGGCGACCAGGCCTTCGTCCACGAAGCGCCGAATCACCGTGTAGAGCGTGGCGGCCCGCAGCACCACCTTGCCTTCGGTACGCCGCGTCACTTCCTTGAGGATGGCGTAGCCGTGTTTTTCGCCGTCGGCCAGGGCCAGGAGCACCTGAAACATGGCCGGGGTCAGCGGCAGATAGGAGGACGGGTCAAATCGCGCCATGATTGAATGACTATATCAACGATGGAAATAGTGGCAAGGTTCCCGATACAGCCGTGCAAAACCGTGCAAGGTGCATCCGGACCACGTTCGCGCCGATAATCGAGGTTCAGTCCGCAAGGCAGGGAGAACACGATGGCCGCACGTGCGACGTGGAAGGGGTATCTCAAGATCAGCCTGGTCAACATCCCGGTCAGGGTGTTTCCCGCCACCGACGCGGCGGCGACCATCAGCTTCAACCAGCTGCACCGCGAATGCCGCACCCGCATCCAGCAGAAGAAGTGGTGCCCCACCTGCCAGACCGAGGTCGCCAACACCGACCTGGTCAAGGGTTATGAATTCGAAAAGGGCAAATACGTCGTCGTCGAAGAAGACGACATGGCGAAGGTGAAGACGCCGTCGACGCGTGTGATTGACGTCGTGCAGTTCACCGAGGCATCAGTGATTGACCCCGTCTACGTCGAGCGGCCCTATTACCTGGCGCCGGATGGACAGGTGGCCGCCGATGCGTTTGCCGTCATGCGCGAAGGGATGCAGGACAAGGCCGCGGTCGGCAAGGTGGCGCTCTACGGACGTGAATACCTCGTCGCTATCCGCCCCCGCGAAAACGGACTTGTGATGTACACGCTGCGCCACGCCAGCGAAGTGCGCGCGATGGGCGACATCGATGAACTCAAGACCGTGCCCGCGAAGGTCAAGCCCGACGAACTCAAGCTGGCGCGGCAGGTGATCGGCAACTTTGAAGTCGGCGGCGACCTCTCGCAGTACAAGGATCAGTATCAGGAAGAACTGCGCCGCATCATCGACGCCAAGATCGCGGGCGAAGAAATCGTTGCGCCCATCGATGAAGCGCCGCCCAAGGTTGTCAACCTCATGGAAGCGCTGCGCCAGAGCCTCGACCGCGTCTCGGCCAACAAGAAGAAGGCTGCCAAAGCTGTCTCCGAAAAGTCTGTGGTCAGAGCGGCCGCTGCGCCGAAGAAGCGAGCTCGAGGGTAAGGCCCGTCACCATTCCACTATTCCGGCCCCGACAAGCCGAGCTTGTCGGCCGCGGCTCGGAGCTTGCGATCGAGCGTCCAGAGTGGTTGTTTGCTGAGCTTGGCGCTCGCCAGTAGATTCATGTCTGTCCAGCCGAGGCCCTTGCTGTAGAGCCCATATCTCTCGATGAGCTCCAGCACTTCCTCCTGCGTCGCGAAGAGGACTGTTGGAAGTGTCTGCAACAAGTTCAGAACTTCGGCTCGTCTCGCCAGAGACCCGCAAGCAAGTTCTCCAACTACGAACGGATGCACGAGCACGAGCCCCTCGACCAGGAGGTACTCGAGGTCATGATTTGACCGACGAAAGTGGTCGATCCAGACGGACGTATCAACGAGCACGTTCGTCCTACTTGGCGGGCCGGCGGCGAGGTGGAGCTGCTGCCTTTCTGTCGGAGCCGCCCAGAGCCGCGAGACGCCGTGCGCTTTCCCTTGCAATCAGCGCACGCAACCCTTCATGCAGGACTGCAGTCTTTTCCGCGATACCCGTCAGCGCCTGGGCGCGTTCAACAAGGGCCGCATCAAGGACGATCGTTGTTCGCATGCATATAAGTATGCATCACTGTGGACCCCCGCCCCACGTTTCGGTCACGGCTCCTGCGCCGCCAACCCACCCAACTCTCCGCGCCTCCGTGGCCTACTGTGAAGCGGCCTCAGTCACCATGAAGGCATTGAGCTCATGGAGCTTTGGGAAAGTGGTTTTCCCATTTGAACTCCATGGCTCCATGGTGAACCGCACGACCCCGACGGCGCGCAGCATCAATCGCGTCGTAGTGTCCGAAGTAGGTATCCACCGCAGAGGCCCACGTGCGTGCGCGCACGTCTTCCAGCGCGCGGGTGCGGCGGATGTCGCGCAGTGTTGGACGCAGATGCAGGTCGCGCACCGCGGACGCCAGGCCTTCGGCGGTGGGCGACGTGAGCCAGCTGTTGAAGTCGGTGGCGTAGGACAACACACCTCCCGAGCGCGGCAACACCACGGGGAGCCCTGAGGCCATCGCTTCAAGCGGTCCGATGCCGAAGGGTTCGCGTGGATTGGGGTGCACGAAGACATCCGCGCTGGCCAGCACGGTGGCAAGTGCGGGCTTGGCGAGATGGCCGAGCACACGCACACGGCCAGGTGCCACACGCGCAGCGACAGATTCAAACTCCGCCTGCAGCGGACCACCACCACACACCACCAGCCGGGAGTCGATGCCCATGGCCAGGAGTTCGGCAATCATGCCGGGCAGCGCAAGCACGTTCTTCTCGGGAGACAGGCGGCCGGCGTAGACAATCACGAGCGCCTGGTCCGGGCCCTGAAGCTGGCTGCGCACAGACGTCGATCGCCGCGATGGATCAAAGCCCTCCACGTCCACACCCATCGGCCCGATGCGCACGTCGAGGTCCGCCCCCAGCGCCCTTCGCAACTCCTCCGCGGTGTATTCCGAGTTCGCAATATGTGCATCGAAGCATCGTCCGTACACGTGGCGCATCCAGAGCCGCGCGGTGGTGTTGAGCGGTCCGGCGTTGCCCACCCACGCCCGCACGTTGTCGTCCAGCCGCTCCGAACTCAGTCCAATCACGGTGGGACGATGGCCGGCCGTGCCGCGACGAAGCCGGCGTCCCAGAAACGGCAGCACGTATTTGTCGGAGATTTCGACGATGGAAGGGCGTTCGCGGGCGATGAGACCGCCAATGGCCGCGCGGGAGTGGCGGTGGTATTGCGTGGGCATCAGCACGCGGTATCGCCGATCGAAGAAGGGGCTGCGCGGCGACTGCACGTGATGGATGCGCGTGTACGTGCCGAGCTGCTCGCACCAGCTGCGGTCGGACGGCACGATGAGCGTGAGCGAGCGGCGATGACGCTCCGCGCCGGCAAGCATCGCTTCGTAGAACGTGCGGACGCCGCCCGAGGCGCCGTGCCAGGCGTTGGTCAGGTGCAGCGACGAAGAGGTCATCCGCGGAGCGCGATACCAAAAAATGCCGCGAGGGTGGCGGGCAGCGCGCGCAGGTCTGCGGCAAGGCTCTGGCTACCGGGGCCAACCGTCATCACGCCACGATGCATCGCGATCAGGTGCAGGCGCGTCGTCGCCACCGAGAACAGAATCGAGCCGGCCATGCTCCAGCCAAGCAACGGCGTGCCGGCCCATGAGTGGACGAGGAACTCGACCGAGTGGGCGAGCACCGGCAGCAGCACCAGCGCCGTCGTCCACGCCACGCGCGGATTCGGATGTTGCGCGAAGTACTGTGTCAACGCGCCGTAGAAGCCGGACGCGATCACGCGATAGGAAAACTCCACCTGCATCGCCACCAGGCCGGCTGCGACACCCGCCTGCGCATTGATGATGAAAAAAATGATGGCGCGGCACACGGCACTCACCAGCGCCGACTTCCAGTTCCAGGAGACGCGCAGGTGCCGGATCACGCGGTCCTCCGCGCTGCCGGCGTGGGCGCAGCCATGGCCGCGCGCCACGACTGGAACAGCGGCTCAAACGACTGACGCCATCCGCGTGGGGCGGCGTACACCGCTGCCGCCTCCGCCATCCGTCGTCTCAACTCGCGGCGATGCCACCACTCGGCGAGGCGATCGGCAAAGGCGTTCACATCGCCGGCGGGGCAGATCCAGCCCGTTTCGCCGTGACGCAGTTGTTCGCGTGGTCCACCTTTGTCGGTGACCAGCACGGGGCAACCTGATGCCTGCGCTTCAACAACGACGTTGCCGGTCCGGCGTACACGATTGCGAGTCGGCCGTCGGCATTCCACGAGCGGCGGAGTTCTGCGGATGCGGCGGCCGGTGTGAAACACGTCGTGTCCACGCCACGTGACCAGATGCCGAGCTGGTCGGCGCGATAACCGCGTGAGACCAGCAGGTCGCGTGTGGATTCGGAGGGTACCAGCACCGAGCGGCACGGTGCGTAGAACCACCGCATGTAGGCTTCAAAGCACCGGCCGAGGCTGTGTGAGCCGCTGTAGGCGGTGACGTAGTCGCCCAGGTGTGTGTGGTAGCTGCCGACCAGCGGGCGCGGGCGGCGGCGTTGCAGCCAGCGCGCGGCCAGGCCCACCGGGCCGGGTGTGGTCAGGTGCACGAGTTCGACGTTGTCGGCGTCGAGACGCTGACGCAGGCGCTGAATGTGTGGCCAGTAGAGGCGCATCTGCGGATAGCGGGGGAGTCCGATGCCGCGGGCGCCCATCGCGAGGTAGCCGGGGGTGTCGGTTTCCACGTCGGCGGCCGTGTACACGCGCACCGGCAGGTCGGCCGGTGCGTGCCGAATCAGGGCCTTCAGCGTGGTCGTGACGCCCGACACCTTGTTGAAGTCGTTGTCGGTGATGACGGCGACGGTAGGCACACCCGCAGTCTTCCGGTGGGGCATGACGACGTCGTATCGGAATGGGGACGAGGTCGTTAAAAGGCCGCCGTTCACATCGCTGTGTCAGTTTTGTTGAATTCCCGTCGCCTCGCGGTACTACCGTGCCCCTACGAGGTGCAGACATGACTCCCGTATCCCGCCGAGGTATTCCGACCGACCTGCGCGCCTGGAAGAAGTCGCAGGATCTGAGCCGCGAGTTCCTGTCAGGTGTGTCGCTGCATGTGCACACGCATTATTCCTGCGAGAGCCTGGCGCATCTGCCGCGGTACGTGGTGCAGATTCCCGTGGTGGGCACGTTGTTCGGGCGCGAGGTGGAGGCGCATCAGCGGCGGTCGGGCAGTCGCGTGGATTTCTCAAAGGGATGGTGGCATCCACCCGTCAGTCCGCGCGCGGTCTACGACTCGGAGGCGGACCATGTGCTCGAGTGGCGCGACCGTCGCGCCGGCGCCCCGACGTCCATGGCGTGGCCGCCTGTCACTGTCTCGGAGGCGGTGGGTCAGGCGGAGTAGGGGGAAGGGAATCCTTACAGATTTTCTTGGCGAGGCCGTCGATGATTTCTGCGTGCCGAACGCGGGCCCGGCGTTTCACGCGCTGACCTTGAATGCCTCACGGATGACCTCGCCGCCGGCCGAGGCTTCCTCGATGATTAGCCCTCCGGCACCTTGCGAAACACTGCCGTCAGTTGGAGATCCATGACCGTATAATACGCCTCTCTTCACTGGAGCGACCGGGTAACAAGCGAATGGAGCCGACGCGGCGCTGATTGCATCGCCACGCACAGTCGCGCCGGAAAGTTCAGGAGGTCAAGATGGCAGAGGTCGGATGCGGCAAGTGTGGATCCCATAGCGTCATCCCGAACGCCAAGGTAATCAGTTGCGCAGATCGAGCGGAGCTTGGTCTGGTAGCAGTCGTAGCTCGCAAACCCCAGGCGGCACTCTTCCGCGGCGAGGTGCAGACCAAGCTGTGTGCGCGCATCTGCGGCGACTGCGGATACGCCGAGTTCTTCGCCGAAGAGCCCGGCGTGCTCCTGGCTGCGCATCATGAGGCCCAGCGCACCGTGGCCATCGCCAGCAGCGCCGATGGCGATGCGCGGGGCCGGCGGTGACGGCAACTGACAGGAGAAGCGGATGCGTCGAGCTGCGTGGTTGATCGGGCTAGCCGTGGCTGTGTGCTTCGTGTCGGGTGCATGCACCGACCAGGAAGCAAAGCTGCGGGCGGATATCGGCAAGACGGCCTGCCAGGTCGCAACGAAGCAACCGATGGGCACCATCGTTGCCGTCGAACGCGATGAGAGCGGGCAAACGTCAGCGATCGCGTACGTCGTCGAGCGTGACGGACAGCGTCGCCGAGTCCCACCGTCAATGGTCCAAGCCGTTACCGGGGCCTGTCAGTAGCCGCACACAATGGCGCCGATCGCAGTGCTCGCGTTGCTCGCCCTTATGCCCTTCGCGCCGCAACTTAGCGGCGGCTATCAGGTGCTGCGGCCCGAGTCCACGCTGCGACTGGTGGGCGGACAACTGAGTCTCGGGCCATACGCTCTTGGCATGACGGTCGCGGAGGCCCAGTCGGAATACGGACGCGCCCTTCAGCTCAAGCCGAACGTTGACGACACGGGACAGTGTGAAGGACTCGAGGCTCCGGTCTCATTTGCGGGTCACCCGTTCATCCTGACGTTCACTGCACACTCGGATGGTCTTCGGCTTCGGGCAGTGCATGCGCGGCTGGCCGAAGGCCGAGATCTGGACGAGGTGGCCGCCGAGGTGGTCAGCCGTGTGCCGAGCCTGCGCATCGCAGAATTGGATCCGGCAATCAAAGGCAATAAGTCAACATGGAGTCTGCCGTCAGACCCGCTGCAGGTGGTCCTGATCAGCGTGAAGGAACGCTGGCTCAGCATCTCGCGAGGGTGCGTCAACGGCTGGTAGGTCAACAGGGAGCGCAACGATGAAGGTCACAGACTGTCCACACTGCGGCGGCACGTCGCTCTACACAACCGTGGCCGCGACACCGGCAAACGGCATGTGGGGGCCACACCTCCTGCCCAAACTGGATCGAGCGCAACTCAATGTGGTCGTGTGTGAAGACTGCGGGCTCACGCGCTTCTTCCTTCGACAGGTCGACATCCAGACGCTGAAGGCCAGCGGAGCCTGGACACCCGTCACTGAGGCAACGCCGGTGCTGGGCCTGGGCGAGCCGTGATCAACGTTCCTTGAACTTCACCACGCGAGGCGGCCACTGATACCTACCTTGAAGACCTCAAAAGCCGGTCATATTCGTCGTGGCCACCGATCCAGAACCAGAGCACGGCATGGCCTTCGAGACGACCGACGGCCCGGTACCCGGTGCTGATCCGGGCGGAGTAGATCGGCTCGCGCGCGTGCACCTTCTTGAACTGCAGGCTCGGGTGTTGCGGGTCCGAACTGAAGAGACGGTACGCCTTCCTGGCATGTTCTTGTACGTCAGCGGGCAGAGCGTTGAACGCCGTCCAGAAGCGCGGCGTGGTCTTCGACGTCACAACTCGCCGGGGTCAAGCGCACGGGTGCGGCCTTGCGCGTGGTCCGTGATGGCCTCGTTGGCCAAGTCCAAGAGAAGGTCCTGAGATGCCGCGAACTGCTCCGCCCACCGAGCCTCGTCCGTCAGCTCGTCGAGCAGCCACGAGGCGACGCGGTCCTGCTCTTCCGGGGACAGCGCCTCGAGTTTCTCAATCGCCGCCGTCAGGCTTCGTGTCATGACCGCAGTATATCGAAGCGGCACCAAGACATCTCACAGGCGCCACGGAATGATGTACCAGAATCCTCGGCGACTATCGGTGAGACTTCTGTGCCGGGCCTATACTCAAGCCAAGGTGGTTCGATGACAGCAAAGGAAACCGTCTTGGCGGTCCTGGATCGCCTTCCGGATGACCGCACACTCGAAGACGTTCAGTACCAGCTGTACGTGAACCAGGCCATCGAAGCCGGTCTCGCAGACTCCCGGGCAGGTCGGGTCTTTCCCCACGAAACCGTAGAAGCCGAGCTGCGCCGAAAGTGGTTGACCGGCTCCGACAGGTAGAGTGGTCGAGGGCCGCCTCGGTCCGCGCCGCCGCTTCCTTGTCGCGTTTCGCAGAGCGCGGTCGCCTGGTTCCGGAGCGACCAATACCGCCAACACGAGAACTGTTTGTTCATGGGGGCGCAAGATAACTCCTCCGTCGTACCGATAATGGTCGCAGTGAGGCTCACCATGAGACGAGTGATCGTAACCGTCGCGCTCGCGCTTGGATGGCTCGCGGTGCCGACCGACGCCTATAGCTGTGCCTGTGCAGCCGCAAGTCCGAGGCCTCCGAATGCGGACGAAGTGAGGCGAAATGTCCGTGACCGGCTGGACAGAGCCCGCGCGGTCTTCATCGGAGAAGTCGTGGCGTCCAATCAGCTGACGTATCGATTCAGTGTTGAGTCCGTCTGGAAAGGCGTCCTCGGTCCTGAAGTCGTGATGGCGTCCGGTGCTGAAGCTTTATCGAATGGACTGATCGGGAACTCCTCCTGTTCCTATTCCTTCCGCACGGGCCAACGCTACCTGGTCTTTGCGGACGGGGAGTCCCAGCTCCAGATGCGCGCCTACCACTGCGACCTCACCACGACCGCACCGTTGGGGCAGGCGACAATCAACGTGCTCGACGCCATCCAGCCGCGGCGAGAACCCGATCCTTCGAAAGCTGCCGATCGTGTGGTCGCGGTGATCGGCACCGTGCGAAAGCCGGGCCTCATCCCCTGGCGTACTGGAATGACGGTGGCAGGTGCGATTGAGGCTGCCGGAGGCGTCGTGTCGCGGGTCCATGACTCCATTCCCGGTCTGAGCTCGTCAGTTACGCGCGGCGCCAGCCCGGATCCGCGAGAAGAGTTCTCTCCCACGACCCTGCTCCAGCCGGATGATCAGGTCTCGGTTGTGGGGCCGATCATCAGGTTCGAGACGTTACCGAGCGAAGTAGCCCCGCCGCGAGGTCACCGTCGCGTTGGACCTCGACACGCCGACACGCAATTCGTGAAACCCGTGCCGTTCGACGCCGGTTGGCGTGAAGTGCAGCACGTAGGTCGCTCGAAACCCGTCGAGGATTCTCCGGAACACGGTCTCCAAGTCCTCGCCGGACCGAAACGGCACGATCGTTCCGGCCGTGCTCTCCACAAGCTCAACTAAGGCCGGCGGTACACCAAACAGCCGGCCGGTGGCTCCTCTGGCGCCAGGCATTACCATCGCCAACGTCGCTGTCGTGCGCTCGGCGACCCTGTGCAGGTCCGACAAACCGCTGATGCTGCTGGCATCCGATCCATCGGTGAACACGACAACCAGTTGCCGACGACCTGGCGCGCGTGCAGACACAAGTGCCAGACTGATAGCGTCGTGCAGCGCTGTTCCACCGCCCGCCTGCGCGGATTTGATCGCCCTCTCGATGGTGGTGGAATCGGTCGTATAGTCGACTACCTCCGCAACACGCGCGTTGAACATCAGCAGGCGCAGACGATCGTGTGGAGGTAAGTCGCGGACCAGTTGCGCCACGGCGCGCTGCAACCGATCCAACAGCGCTCCGCTCACACTGAAGCTGATGTCGAGCACAACCGTCACATCGATTGGCACCGTGGCGTACGTGAGGTCGACGATGGTCTGAGGAACGCCGTTGTCGTGCAGGGTGAAGTCCGACAGCCGTAGGCCCGTCACCGGTCGATTGCCAGCCTGGACTGAGACCTCGACGGTCACACCTTCCGCGGCGGCTCGAAAAGTGGGCGCCTGCGCCTGGGCATCGACCCTCGGCATCCAGAGGAGGTGCCAGACGACAAGCAGGGAGGACAACGCTTGCGTTCGGAGTCTCATGAGATCGACTCCTGCAACCGCCGCATCAGCCCTGAAAAGAAGCGGTAGTCGCCTTGCCAGTAGCTCCACCACGGGTCGGCAGCGAGTTCGCGTTGCGAAAGGGCTGTTCCGGCCAAAGCCTCCGCCTCTGCCCAGTCGTCCGATCGGCCTGTCGACAGAAGCGTCGTCATGAGGGCAACCCGCGCCGACTGTGCCGTCGGCACCAAGCGCAGAGCTTCCCGTAATGCGCGTATGGCCTCGTCGTGACGGTCCAGCGCCGACAGTGAGCGGCCTTCAAACAGATACCGCAGAAAGGCCACCCCCACATCCGTCTCAGTCGCTTCCGCGGCCCTGAGCAAGGTCAACGCCTCCTCGTGCAGACCAAGCTGATGCAGCCCCCATGCAAGCCGTACTCGCGCCTCCGAGCCGGTCTCTGGGAAGGCCATCGCCGCACGATAGAGCGGCTCAACCGTCTCGCGGAACGACGGACCTCGCGGCTCGCGGGGCTCGGTTCGCCGATCGATGAACGTCCATTCCTGATCGGCGGCAATCGCCGCGCCGAGTACAAAGCGCGGCTCATGAGGAAACCTCGCCCGCGCGGCTTCGGTGACAGGACGCGTGACGGCCGTCCGCAGGGTTCCCTGCGCGATCGCCACTGCGGCCCAGTGCCAATATCGCTCGAACGTGTCTGCCTCGTACGCGTGTCGTATCAGGCGCCCCCGCGACGTGAGCAGATCCAAGCCGGCGGTACGCGCGTTTGCCGAACCAGAAAACAACGAGGCGTCCGCGACCGCCAGCGCCAGGATCGCTTCCCGGCGCGGATCGGTCGGCCACGGGTTGCCGGCGTCGTTCAACATGTCGACGAACTTCTCCGGATTACGCTCGGCCGCCAGCTGCCGGCTCACGATTTCGTGTTGGCCCGCATCGAAGGCCAGCACCAGTCGCCGGAAGGCGTCGGAGGTGTTCGGGGAAAGCCATGGTCCGGTTGGCGCCGAGTCGTCGACAGCGGATCCAATCCAGTAGCCGCGACGCGACTGAACGTGTGGTCGATTCAGCGAGGGCACCGTCACGGAGATCGTGTGCCATCCGTCGCGACTGACACCTGTTGGAGCGTATCGGAGGACGTAGCTCTGCCGGAGTGTGGCGTAGATGTCCTCAAACGTTGAGCGGAGCGACGGCGACCGGAACGTTTCACTTCTGTGGACTCTGCCTCCTGTGAGTACGGCCGCGGCGTTCAGCCGTTCGCCATACGGCGAGAGGTTGAGCCGTTCACCCGCCAGCGAGAGCGAGGTGCTGCGAGACGGCTGCCAGAAGTCGTGTGTTGGCAAACAACGGTCAAGCCGGCTGCACTGAAACGCTCTGGCAGTGGCCTCCTCCCAGATGGTCATCTCATCGAACACGACATGAAGCTGGGCGTCTGAGGTCCTGGCCACCGCCTCGAGCCGAGCGACGTCAGTGAGGCTCATCGTGTCGATCCCTCGCGTCTTGACGATCACCACGTGCCGCCGGCCTGGCTCCACAGGCGCAGAAAGGGCCACGATCAGGGCGTCCGTGAGGGAGGCGTGATGTCCGGTGAATGCAAGCGCAAACGTCACCGGCTGGTCGCCGGTCGTGAACGGGACCACCTGCCGGACATGGTCGTCAAAGAGCAGGACCCGAATGCGATCGGTGGGCCGCAGGCTCCCCTGAAGTGCCGCAAGATCGGCGCGTAACGCAGCCTCGCCTTCAGCGCGCTTGTAGCTCAGGTCGGCAACGAGGGTCAGGTCGAGAGGCACCGACGCCGCGTCGACGCGTTCAACGGTCTGGCGCACACCGTTGTCCAGCAGCACAAAGTCCGTCGCCGACAGACCCTCGACAGGGGCTCCGGCACGCCGGACAGAGACATCCACGATCACCATGGCGGCTGACGCGCGAAAGGTCTGGGGCTGCTCCTGTTGTTGGGCCGCAGGTGCCGCGAACGTGAACAGGAGTGCCGCGAGGTGGGCAGGCAGACGCATCACCGGCCAATCTCCTTGCGGAGCCGATCGATCAAGTAAGGCCAGTGGCGGTCGTCCGCGTGCATGTACACGCGCCACGGATCGACCGGCGCAGGTGAAACGGCGAGCATGCGGCTGATCACGTGCTGCGACTCAAGGCGTCGTCCGTCGGCAGCAAGCAGGCCGGCCAGCGCAGTGGTTGCGGCTTGACCGCCGGGTGTCGCCGCGATGGCTGCCCGATATGCGGTCTCGGCGTCTCTCGGGCGGTTCAGCCCCTCCAGTGAGCGGCCGCGGAACAGTCGTGCGAGATACACGAGGAAGGGGTCTCGCGTTGCCTGCTCCGCGAGCTGCAGCGTGGCCACGGCTTCGGCATGTTGGCCGATACGCGACTGAGAGACCCCAAGTCTGACGCGTGCTTCTCCGCCGACGTCCGGATGATCTGAGAGTGCCCGGAACGCAGGCATCGCGTCTCGTGGCCAGCGCCACTCTACAGCGACCGCCTTCGCCAGTTGTATCCGCATCTCGTTGGGCAAGCGACCCTCGACATGGCTGAGATGGGCGATCTCGTCCTGGCTGTTCCAGATTGAAGAGTCAAACGGTGTCCCGACGAGGAACTGGAAGTCTTCCGACCGTTGGGCGACAGAGATTGCCGCCAGCTGCCACCATCGCTCGGCGGGATGCGGCTCTTGCCGCGATCGCAGCCGCTGGCAGGCCCACTCAAGAATCAGGGGAGGCGGATACCAGTACAACGTTTCGCCGGTCAGCCTGCCACCCAGACCGGATGGAACCCTCAACAGGAGTTTCCAGGGCTGGCCAAGCGCCGCCCGCGTCGCCTCAAGAGCGAAGGTCGCCGCCACCAGCTCGCGTCTGTCGACAGCCTCAGGGCCCGCTGCGGCAATCCACTGCGGGCCCTCACGGCGCAGTGTGTCAAGTACTGGGTAGAAGTCAGTCCGCGTGGATAAGAGAGACGTGACCGACTCGAATCGACCTTCGGCATACGCGTCCAGCATCTGCAGCACCGGGTCGGCCTGAGCTCGGAGGGGCAGACCGAGGGCGGCCCAGGCAGCGGCACAGAGACCAACGACACGGAGAATGTGCACGATTAACACTCCGGGAATGCCGAGATGGAAATCAGTGTAGCCGGACACGAGGCATTCGTCCGACAATTCCCCGCATGGCCACTGCAGAAGCCAACCTGATTCCCCCGGTCCAGCGCAGCCCCTTGCCGTCGTCGCGGTGGTGGAACACGCTGATTCACGCGTCAGTCGCTGTCGCGGCCGCTGCTCAACAGATGAGCTTCCTTGAGCACCTGGACGAACTCCGAAAGCGACTACTGTGGGCTGCCGCGAGCGTCGCAGCCACGTTCGCGGTGTGCTGGGTGTTCTCCGGCGAACTGTACGACCTGGCCAGCGCTCCGATCCGTGCCAATGAACTGGTGACCCTGTCGATTTCCAGGCCGCAAGACATCTTTGGCCTGCACGTCAAGGTGACGCTCGTGGCGTCCCTCTTCTTTGCATCACCCCTCGTCCTGATTCAGGTCTGGCAGTTCATCTCTCCAGGACTCCATCGCCACGAGCGGCGCTACGCCATCCCGTTCGTCTTCTCGGCAACCCTGTTGTTTGTCCTTGGAGGCGCGTTCGCGTACTTCCTCGCGTTTCCGTTCGCCCTCCGATTCCTGCTGGAGTGGATCGTCGCGTCACGCCTCACGCCAATCATCGACGCGGTTGAATACTTCGACCTGTTCACTACGATCATGGTGGCGATGGGAATCGTCTTTCAGATTCCAGCAGTGATCTTTGTGCTGAGCCGGATCGGCCTCGTGACGGCAAGGATGCTCGTCGCCCACCTGAAACATGCCGTTTTGGGGTGCATCATTCTCGCCGCGATCATCACGCCGACCAGCGATGTCGGCAACATGCTGATCATCGCGGGCCCCATGGTTTTGCTGTACATGGTCGGCATCGGAGTCGCGTGGGCATTCGGAAAACGACGCGTGCCGGAAATCGAGGGTGCCGAGTGAAGGCTGGTAGCGGACTGCCCGCGTCAATGCTCACCGGCAGGGCCAGCGCGGCAAAAGCCGCGGTCGGCGACAAGCCGGTGTTCGACTACATCGCCAGCCTACCGCAGCCGCAGCGGGCGATCGCCGAACGTGTGGATGCGCTCGCGGCGGCGACGTTGCCCGGCTTGCAGCGCTCCGTGAAGTGGGGCATGGCCTACTACGGCGTCGGCAACGGCTGGTGCTTCAGCTGCGGCGGATTCGCCGGCCACGTCAAACTCATGTTCATCAACGGCGCGGAGTTGACCCCGGTGCCGCCGGTTACGCCGGTGGCCATGGGCAAGGCCACTCGCGGCGTGGAGCTCTCGTCACTGCGCGACTTCGACGAACGCCAGATTGCCGACTGGATGATCCAGGTCACTGCCAGGCCGGGAGTGGGAGTTCGGAAGAAGTAGCGGGTAGCCCTCTGCATGGGGATAGTAAGGAAGCCGCTACAATGTAAGGCATGCCAACTGCGACGCTGACGAGCAAGGGACAAATCACGGTGCCCCGGCAGGTGCGCGACCATCTGCGACTCCAGACGGGCGATGCCGTGGACTTCATCATCGACGAACACGGCCGCGTCCACGTGAGAGCCGCCGACATCGATGTGTCAGATCTCAAGGGGCTGCTGCACGCGCCTGGACGGAAACCTGTCAGCCTGGAGGACATGGACGCCGCCATCGCGCGCGGGCGACGGCGGTCAGCGTGACCGGCGTCGATACCAACGTTCTTGTCCGGTATCTGACTCAGGACGATGCCTCCCAGGCGAGGCGTGCGAACACCCTTATCGCGGAGGCCACTGCCGGCGGTCGTCGCTGCTTCATCGGTCCCGTCGTCCTCTGTGAGTTGTTCTGGGTCCTGCAGGGCGCCTATGGCCGCAACAAGCCGGACCTGCTGCGCACCCTGGATCTCATTATCGCCACGAAGCAATTCGAGATTGGCGAGAAGGACGTCGTGCGGGAAGCGCTTGAGGCCTACCGGCTCGGCGGTGCGGATTTTGCCGACTACCTGATTGGCGCGGCGAATCGACGGGCGGGCTGTGACGAGACCGTGACCTTCGACCGCCGCCTCAAGACTGCATCCGGGTTTCGTCTGCTCTGAAGGCCACCGGGCGTCGCAGGGGACACGATGAACCTGACCGATAGGCATCCCTGCGGCGCATGGTGACTGTCGCCGTTACGCCGCCCCAAAGAGATCGCGCGGGCGGACGGCAATCTCCGGAAAGGCCTTGAGCACGGCTTTGTCGAACGTGATCATCGGACACGAGGAGCGCGCCGCCAGCTCCACGAAGAGCGTGTCGTACACCGAGACGCCGGACTCGATGGCGCGCAGGAGGGCACCCTGGCTCAGCGTCGCGGTCGAGACCGATTCGATGCCGAGGCGCTTCGCCAATGCGACTCGGGCCGGCGCGTCAACGGGCGACACCACGCCCGCCTTCGCGGCCATCCATACGACGTTGGCCAGCTCGGCCTCCCAGTGAGCCGGGGCCAGGGGGCTGTCGACTCGTTCGAAGCACTGGCGCGACTCATCCACGAACGTCGGCGTGCCCAGAAGCAAGTACGCCACGACGTTGGTATCGACCACGGCCTTCACGGCCGGCCCACAGCCATCCACGCATCCACTTCAGCTGCGGTCGGCCGCCGCGTCTGCCGCTGCCAGCCCGCTTCGATCTGGTCCAGGATCGCGCGCCGTTCGGCCACGTACCCTTCAAGCAGCTCGCGGACTTCCTGCTCCATCGACCGGTTATGTCGTTTGGCGAGGGCCTTCAGCGACTGCACGACCTTCGGGGGAACGTTGCGCACGGTAATCGTCGGCATGGCTGTCCTTTGCTAGCATTATGCTAGCAAGCTGGTGCCGCCGCATCAACCGCGCCGCGTGGGACAATCCCCCATGAAACGGGTCCTCGTGAGCGTGGTCCTGTGCTTGGCGCTCTTGGCAATCGCGGCGGGCCGGCTTGGCGTTGTCAAAGCGGACGTGCTCCTCGCCGCCGCGTGCACCCCGGAACTCCTGCGTCCACACGACGATCTCGAGGCCGTGCTGCGTCGGCATCGAAGTGCCTTCATTGCGCAGGGCAAAGCATCCGACCTTCCGCCCGAGTTTCTCGCAGCCATAGTGGCCGACCACCATGCTGCGCTCACGCCCGTCCGACGGTTCACCGACTGCGCGGGCTCCGCGCTTGGGGCCGACGTGTCACTCGGGCCCGCACAAGTGCGAATCAGCACAGCGGTGGGCCTGGACGCAGCAGGCAACAGCGTCATCACGCCACACACGTTTCACCTGTACCGGTCCAGGCTTCTGAACCCCGCCGAGAACATCCGCTACCAGGCGCGGGAGCTTCGCGCATCACTCGACCGGCAGAGGCGAGGCACCCCGATGGACGCCAATGGACTGGTGCACGACCCGGCCACAATGGCACGACTGGTCACCGAGTACCGTGTCGGCCACCTGCCGGAGTCGTTTGATCCGGACGTGCGCCGCACAAGCGCGGAGTCCACGCTGCGCTTCATGTATGCCGGCGAGTTCTTCAATCGGTCGGCAGAAGGCGTGATGCGAATACGCCAGGGCCTGGAGCGCTACCTCACGTACCTCAATTGCGAGACGCGCAACTCAACACCGTCAACCTGCCAGGAATGGAAGGCCTGGATGCAGTACCCTGTGCCCCGGAGGTTGGACCAACAATGAGCACGAACGACGGGACAAAGAAGTTCAGCATGGGGATGGTGCTGGGGCTGGTGGCCGGGATGATTCTGTATCGCATCATCTTCGGGTAAGGCTGCCGACGGCAGACGTCCGTCAGAATCTTCAGCACCGTGAGTTGCAGAAGAAGCGGAGGTCGCGATGATGTCAGTTGCCAAGGCCGGAGTCGCCGCATTGTTGGTGAGTATGCTGCCGTCGTTCGCAGCCAGCATGGGGGCGAGCCACGCAGGCGAGCGGGGAGCTGAACAGACGAAGTGGCAGCTGCCTGTCACGATAGAGGCGCTGCAGGATGTTCCGGTCCGCGCCGACGGCGGCAGTCGCCAGGTGCGCGGCGTCATCAATGCGGCCGTGTCTGAGCCCTTCACCGTCAAGAAGGGGCAGCGCTTCCAGATGGTCGCGCTCCTTGAGGAGGGCGGGTGCCGAATCGAGTTCGAGACGCGGC
>BTVE01000081.1:0-21566 GCA_045862915.1 Acidimicrobiia bacterium | reverse complement strand
CCGTTGCGCAGGATCACGACGTACTCGCCGTTGAACCAGGGCTGCAGCTCCTTGATGCGCTCGATGTTGACGATCCGCGAGCGATGAATGCGAAAGAAGATTTCCGGATTCAGCCGGGTCTCGATCGAATTCATCGTCTCGCGGAGCAGATGTGATTCGGCGCCGACGTGCAGCCGCACGTAGTTGCCCGCCGCCTCGACCCAGTCGATCTCCTCGGCGCGCAGGAAAAAGAGGCGTCCCCCCGACTTCACCACCATCCGATCCGACTTCTTGTCGGTGGTCACCGCCGCCGGCGTCTCTGCCGGCGCATCGGTCTGCATGCCGCGGACCAGCGCCAGGAGCTTCTTGCCCAGCGCGCCGTTTTCTTCCGAGTCGATCTGATGCCGCACGCGTGACAACGCGCTGCGGAACCGATCGGTGTCGAACGGCTTGAGCAGGTAGTCAAGCGCCTGGACCTCAAAAGCGCGCAGGGCATGCTGGTCAAAGGCCGTCGTGAAGACCACCGGCGGCATGCGGTCGGCACCAACCGAACTGATGACCTCGAAGCCATCGAGCTTCGGCATCTGGACATCCAGGAAGACGAGGTCGGGCGACTGGCTGAGAATCGCGTCGACGGCTTCGGCGCCGTCGCGCGCTTCACCAATCACTTCGAGATCGGGTTCGCTGCTCGCCATCGTGCGGACACGTTCGCGGGCCAGCGGTTCATCGTCAACAATCAGCGTGCGGATCTTTCGGGCGGGCATGGCCATTGAGACGTGTCGACGTCGATTCCGGTTGCGCCTGTCTCGGGCCGGACATCGGCCGCGCGTGCGGCCTGTGTCCGGAATGGGAACGCCAGCAGGACAGTGAATCCGGTCTGGTGCCGTTTGAACTCGAACCGATGCCGGGCGCCGTACTGATGGGTCAGCCGGGCGCGAGTATTCGAGAGTCCGATTCCGGTCGACAGGGCCGCCAGCGCCGGTTCGGACGGCCCCGGCCCGTCGTCAGTCACGGCCAGCACGAGCATGTCGCCTTCGCGATGTCCGGCCACGGACACATGTCCCGGCCGGCCGTGTGGCGCCACGCCGTACTTGATGGCGTTTTCAACGAGCGGCTGCAGGATGAGCGTCGGCACGATGGCGTCGAGCGTGTCGGCATCCACATCAAAACTGACGGTGAGCCGGTCGCCCAGCCGGGTCTGCTCGATTTGCACGAACTTGTCGAGAAACTCGAGTTCTTCGCTCAGCGGAATCTGTGGCCGGGCGGTCGAGTCGAGCGTCATGCGCAGCAGCCCACTCAGCTGCACGAGTGTCCGGTCAGCGGCCTGCACGTCGCGGTGCATGAGCGTGGAGATGGCGTTGAGCGTGTTGAACAGGAAGTGTGGGTGCAGCTGGCGCTGCAGCGTCTGGAGCTGGGCCTCGACCAGGCGCGTCTCCAGGTTCGCCTGCCGGAGTCCCCGTTCGCGTGATTCGGCGTAGTAGAAGAACGCGTGGGCGACGGCGATGATGCCGGCGGCGGCAAACAACTCCCAGTCGAACAGCTGGGCCATCTGGACTGGGAAGATCGCGAGCCACTGGTCTGTCCAGGCGGGCATCCGCATGCCGGAGGACTTCATGCCCGGCGACAGCCACCAGACGGACGTCTGCGCGGTGGTCAGCAGCGCAATGTGTAACGTGGATGCGACAAGGATGGACGCCAGGTGGATCGGCACAGCCGCGCGGGGACGGCGATCGATGCGAAATCGACCGGCGAGAAACACCAGCGGCAGCGCGAGCGTGGCCCAGCCGAACCAGAACGCGACGTTGAGCAGTGTCAACGCGTCGAGCGGCTGGGGACGTCCCGAGAGGCGTGTCGCGACGTACGCCAGCGTCGTGGAGAACGCGGCGGCAAGCAGCGCGCCGAGGAGCACGTAGAGCACAGCGCGAGAGCGTCTGGGCATGCCTTCACTATGCGACAAGCTTTTGTCCTGATGCGGGCAAAAAACTCTGTATCATGCGAAACGTGAGTACGACGACCCGCACGCAGCGGACCTGGCAGCCTGGCGACCCGTGGACCGTCACCGACGCAACCGAGATGTACGAGGTGGCGCGTTGGGGACAAGGGTATTTCTCCATCGGCCCGAATGGCCACGTCCTGGCGCATGCCACCAAGGAACCCGGCAAGGCCATCGACCTCAAGGAGCTGGTGGACCACCTGCAGCTGCGCGGGATCGGCCTGCCGATCCTGATCCGGTTCCGGGACATCCTGAAACACCGGCTCGGGGACATTCATCACGTCTTCCAGGCGGCGATCAACCAGCATCAGTACACCGGCAAGTACATCTGTGTGTACCCGATCAAGGTGAACCAGCAGCGTCAGGTCGTCGAGGAAGTCCTCGACTTCGGCCGCGAATACGGATTCGGCCTCGAGGCCGGTTCCAAGCCGGAACTGCTCGCCGTGGTCGCAATGACCACCAACGACACCCCGATCATCTGCAACGGCTTCAAGGACGCCGAGTTCATCGAGATGGCCATGCTGGCGCTCAAGATGGGCCGCAAGATCATCCCGGTCGTCGAGAAGTACACCGAGCTCGGCCTCGTGCTCGAGTACGCGAAGAAGGTCGGCGTGCGGCCGATGATCGGCATGCGCGTCAAACTGGCCGCGCGTGGCGGCGGGCGTTGGCAGTCGTCTGGCGGCTACCGTTCCAAGTTCGGCCTGACCGTCGCCGAAGTCCGCAAGGGCCTCGAAGAACTCAAGGCGCACGGCATGGAGGACTGCTTCAAGCTCCTCCACTTCCACCTGGGCAGCCAGATCCCCAACATCCGCATCGTGAAGGGCGCGCTCAACGAAGCGGCGCGTGTGTACGCGGAACTGGTCAAGGAAGGCGCCGGCCTGCAGTACCTGGACGTGGGCGGCGGCCTCGGTGTCGACTACGACGGGTCGCAGACCAACTTCGAGTCGTCGGTGAACTACACCCTTCAGGAATACGCCAACGACGTCGTCTATCACGTGCAAACCGTGTGTGACGATGCGGGCGTGGCGCATCCGACGATCATTTCGGAAAGCGGTCGCGCGGTGGTGGCGTACCACAGCATGCTCGTCTTCAACGTGCTGGGCGTATCGGGATTTGGCGAAGAAGAGATCCCCTCCAACGGGGCGGATCACGAACTCGAACAGCCCCTGATCGATCTCAAGGAGACGTATCAGAACCTGACGTCGCGCAATGCGCTCGAGAGTTACCACGACGCGCAGCAGGCGCTCGACATGGCGCTCAACCTGTTCAACGGCGGCTATCTGCCGCTGGCGCAGCGCTGTCAGGCGGAGACGTTGTACTGGGCCATCTGCAGCAAGCTGCGCAAACTTGTGCAGCAGATGGACGATGTGCCGGAAGATCTGCAGACGCTCGACGATACCCTCGCCGACACGTACTTCTGCAACTTCTCACTCTTCCAGTCCATTCCGGACTCCTGGGCGATCAAGCAGCTCTTCCCGGTGATGCCGATTCACCGGCTCAACGAACCGCCGACGCGGCAGGCCGTACTCGGCGACATCACCTGCGACTCGGACGGCAAGATCGATCAGTTCATCGATCGCCGCGACGTGCGCAAGACGATTGCGCTGCATCCGTTCAGCGGCGAGCCCTACTATCTCGGCGTGTTCCTCGTCGGCGCGTACCAGGAAATCCTCGGCGACCTGCACAACCTGTTCGGCGACACCCACGCCGTGCACGTGTCACTCGATTCCACCGGCAACGTCGTGCTCGAGTCGGTCATCAAGGGTGACACCGTGCGTGAGGTACTCGACTACGTCGAGTTCGACGCCGACACACTGCTGAGAAAACTTCGTCAATCGGTTGAAGTCGCCGTACGCGAAAATCGCCTCAACTATGAGGAATCCGGGCGCCTGCTCCGCTTCTACGAAGACGGACTCCATGGGTACACGTATCTGGAAGATCCAAACGAATAGAGCTCGGGTCGGACGGGTCCAGGAATTCGTAGGGCGGGCCTCCGCAGTCGTGGGGCGGGCCTTTAGGCCCGCCATGCTGCTGGCAGCAATGGTCCTCGCGCTGTGGGCAGTCACCGCTGTCGGCGCCCAGGCGCCGCGGCCCATCGTCATCCTGGTGTCGCTGGACGGGTGGCGGTACGACTACTTCGATCGCGCGCAGGTGCCGGCGATCAAGGCACTGGCCGAAAACGGCGTGCGGTCCCGCGGGCTGATTCCAGCGTTCCCGACAAAAACATTCCCGAATCACTACACGCTGGTGACGGGTCTGTATCCAGAGAACCACGGCATCGTGGCCAACACGATGCAGGATCCGACCATCGGACCCGACCGCTTCACGATGTCGTCGGCTACGGCAAAAGACGCGCGCTGGTGGGGCGGCGAACCGTTGTGGGTGACGGCCGAACAGCAGGGACAACGGGCCGCGTCGATGTTCTGGCCGGGTTCGGAGGTGGACGTCAAAGGCGTCCGGCCGTCACATTGGAAGCCCTACCAGGACGACTTCCCGCATCGTGAACGCGTGAATCAGGTGCTGGACTGGCTGCGGATGCCGGAGGCCGAGCGGCCGACCTTCATCACGCTGTATTTCAGTCTTGTGGATACGGTCGGGCACAACGCCGGGCCTGACTCAGAGGCCGTCCTTGCAGCTTGCGCCGAACTCGATACGGAAATCGGCGCGCTGGTGGACGGCGTGCGGCAGCTGGGCCTGATGGACCGTGTGCACTTCATCATCGTGTCGGACCACGGGATGTCACAGTTGTCGCGCGATCGGGTCATCGTGCTCGATGACTACCTCGACATGTCGAAGGTCCAGACGATCGACGGCTCGCCCATCATCGGTCTCTCGCCGCGGCCGGACGCATCGATCACCGAGGATGACATCGTGATGTTGCTGCGCGACAAACACCCGCGCCTGTCGGTGTACAAGCGATCAGAGATGCCGGAGCATCTGCACTACCGCAACAACCCGCGCATCCCGCCCGTCATTGTGCTGGCTGACGATGGCTGGACGCTGGCGTCGAGGATACAGGTGTTGAGCTGGGCGGCGGACCGCGTGCTTGGTGGCGCGCACGGCTACGACAACAACCTGCAGTCGATGCAGGGCCTGTTCATCGCGTCAGGGCCTCAGTTTCGCAAGGGCGTGGTCATTCCGCCCGTACGGAACATTCACCTCTACGAGTTGATGGCCAAGGTGCTGGGACTCACGCCTGCACCCAACGACGGCAGTCTCCGCGAGATCGCCAGCGTGTTGCGGTAGGCGCAAGACCTCACTCATTGGTCCCGAGCGCCCGCGCCGGTTGCACTCCAAGCGCACGGCGCGATGGACCAACACACGCCACAGCACACACCCCGGTGAGCAAGAGCCCGAACGCGACGAGCATGCCGAGTTCGGCGGGCGCAATCGTGCCGGTCACGGCGTAATACAGGCCCGCAACGATGGCGCAGCCGCCCACGACACCCCAGAGGACCTGGGCGAGTGGCCCACGAAGGACCTCCCATGTCACACGTCCGCTCTGCGCGCCGAGGGCCATACGCACACCAATCTCGCGCGTCCGCCTGGTAACGGTGAACGACATCACCGCGTAGATCCCTGCCAGCGACAGCAACAGCGCGACGCCGGCCGCAATCATCAGCAGCTCCGCCCACAACTGCCAGAAGGCAGATTCGGCACTGACCACACTGCTCAGCGTCTGGACCTCCTGCACGGTCACACCGACGGACGTAGCAGCCAAGGTCTGCCGGATGGCCTGGAGCAGTGCTGCGTCAGCACGAGCGGCGTGAATGCCGAAGTGGAGCTGCCGCGGCAGGTCCGCTGTTGAGAGGGGCTGATACACAGAGCCCCGTGGAGACTCGGCAAGTGTCAGTCGTCCGGTGCGCGGCGGTGCAAGATCCCGAACCACACCGACGATCTCGAGCCACGGCGCGGCCTGCGCGCCGTCAGTCTGCGCGGGCCTGAGTCTGCGGCCGCTCACGCGGACTGTCCCGAAGGCCTGCACCGCAAACGCTTCATCAACGACAACGACCGGTGCACCCGAGGCAGCTTCGGCCTCGGTGAAACTTCTGCCGTCGATCACAGGCGCGGCGAATGCTTCAAAGAAACCGGGTCGGACCTGGGGCATCGCCACGTTGAGACGGTCGGTCAGGGTGTCGACCTCAACGTGGGACGTGAGCGGCGTCATCAGCGGCAGCCGGCTCGCGATGGTGACGTCCACGACGCCCGGAAGTGACCTGATCGACTCCACCAGCGATTCCACACGAGCACCGGCGACGCCCGGGCCACTCTCGGCATCCACCTCGGCCTGGACGGCCACATATTCGTGTGTCGGGAAGTGGGCGTCCGTTGAGCCGGCAAGCATGGCCTGCCGCCACATCAGCAAAGTCCCCGCCGTGAAGACCACGGTCGCGGCGACCTGCGTGACGACAACCGCGCTCCAGATGCCGCCGAGCTGGAGGCGTCCAGCGCCTCCTCCGGTTTCATGCACCCGCGATGCCTTGAGCTGGCGTGTCGCCCGAAACGCCGGTATGCCACCCGCAATCAACGCGGCGGCCAATGTCAGCACCGCCGCGTACAGTACCGTGTCGAGCGAGACCGAAGCCGTGAACCAGAACGGTGATGTGCCCCCACCCATTTCGCCAATGCGGTGCTCGACCCACGCCAGGCCGGGCCCGGTCGCGGTCAGTCCGAGTGCTGTGGCGATCCCGAACAACGCCAGCGCCTCGATCAGGAACTGCGTCACGATGCGGCGGCGGCCGGCGCCGAGCGCGCTGCGGACCACGAGTTCACGTTCGCGCGTCGCCGCGCGGGCAAACATGAGCAGCGCGATGTTCGCAGCGACCAGCGCAAGGAAGAGGGCCGCGAACATGTTCAGCTGCTGCACGATGACCCGCCGCAACAGGGTGACCGGCGTGTCGAACCAGGATTCGCGGTACGACTGCGCAAGCAGGGCTGTGTGCTCGCGGTCCGCGGCGGGCAACGGCAACCCGGCCGTGAGCACGTCAAGGTGCTGCTGCAGCGCCGCCAACGTCATGCCGTCACGCATGCGACCCATGACCCTGAGCGGGGCCGTGCCTGCCGAGCGCTCGTCGAGTGGAATCCACAGGTGGTGGTTGAGGGGAAACCGGAACCCTTCAGGCATGACGCCGATGACCGTCATCCAAGTGTCGCCAAGCTTGAGGCGTTGTCCGACTGCGGCAGGTGCGTTGTCGTACAGAGTGCGCCACGCGGCAAACCCCAGCACGACGACCTCGCCACCCGCCTGGACATCGGCGTCACTGAAGACGCGCCCCTGTATCGGTGCCGCCCCGGCAAGCTCGAACGCCTGCGGACTCATACGAGCTGCGGAGAAGTCTCCGATGGCGCCCCCTTCGGTCTGAGCGGCGACCTGCGTCGACGCAAAACCAGAGAGCAGTTCCACTCCGGTGATGGATGAGCGGAGGAAGCGGAACTGCTCCGGTGTAGGCAACCGTGGCGCATTGGCTGCACGGTTGTAGAGCCGGATGCCGACGACCTGTTTGCCGCGTGGAATGGGCAGGTCCGAGGCCGGCAACGTCTGCCGGATGAACTCGAAGAGCCCGGCACCGACAAAGATCGCAAACGCCATCGCCAGCCCGCCGACGATGGTGAGCCCGGGATACCGGCGCAGCATGCGAAAACCCAGACGAGCGTCGAGGGAGAGTCCGGTAACGATCGAGGGTCTCGCGCGCGGAAGCATGTCCACGGCCATGCGCCACAACGCGACGCGGGTTTCTGTTCGATACCAGCGTCGGGCGGCGCGCCGGCCTTCACGTGCCGCAAGCTCGCCGTACACCTCGTCGGCGTCGGAGGGCAGATCAGGCACGCCGAGTGTGCGGGAGGCCCGGTTCAGGCACCAGCGTGAGACGCGGGGAGGCTGATGAGGAGGCATCACCGCGCTCCTTCGTCGGGCAGGACGAGACCACGGAAGGCGCGGCGCCACAGGTCACGAAATGACGACAGAGCTCGGACGCCGGAAGGGGTCGGTCGATAAAAACGCCTCGGGCGACCGCCGCGATCAGAAGAGGTCCCTGTTTCGGAAGACAGGAGTCCTTTGTCCTCAAGGCGCCGCAGCGTCACGTGGACCGCGGCAAGACTGATTTCATCGCCCACGATGGTCTTCAGGTGTTCGAACACGGCGACGCCGTTCGCTTCGTCCTCAACCCTGACCACGGCGCTCAGCACCAGTGCTTCAAACTCCCCCAGCCGGCCGGTGACATCCATCCACGCCTCCGCATGAATAAAACAATGTTTTAAACATACGAAGCCGGCCGTGTGGGCGTTCCCGGTGACCCCGGCTGCCTGCCCCCGCCCGACGTTGCCCTGCCGTTACCCGCCGCTACCCGCGACTGCCACCTGCGCGGCCCGCAGTACCTCTTCTCCGAGGAGATACCCGGGGCGGACAACGCCGATGACGAGACCTGCCTGATCGGCAGAGGGCGCCGGCACGGTGGAGACCGCCTCGTGCACCAGCGGATCAAACGGCTGTCCGAGTGGATCGACACGCGTGACGCCGAGACCTTCGAGGGTGGACAAAAACTGGTGGCGCACCATCGCCACACCCTGCACAAACGGGTCGTCGCCACGCGAGGCGCCGGCCTCAAGCGCGCGGTCCAGGTTATCGAGCACTTCAAGGAAGGAGACGATGACGGAGCGGCGGCTGCGCTCGACGTCCTTCTGAATCTCCTTGCGCAGGCGCGCACGCGCCTGATCGAACTCGTCCGATGCGCCGCGATACTTCGCCAGCAGTTCCTGGATCTCGCGGTCCTTGTCGGCAATACGTGCTTCAAGTTCCTCGATCAGTGTGGGCTTGAGCTTCGGCTCCTCCGCTGACGACTCACTGTTGCCGTTCGCCCACCACCGCCGATCCGTCACCTTGATCTCAGTCATTCCCCCATTCCCTCATTTCCCCATTTCCTCATTCGAACGTGAGCGCGTCGTCCTTCACGCCGATCGTGACCGTGCCGCCGTTCTCGAGTCGGCCGAACAGGATCTCGTCCGTGAGGTGATCGCGCACTTCCTTCTGCACCAGTCGCGCGAGCGGTCGTGCGCCGTACACAGGGTCGTAGCCTTTTTTGGCCAGCCACGCACGCGCCTCCGGCTCCAGTGTGATCGCCACGCGGCGCTCGGCGAGTTGTGCCTCCAGCTGGAGGATGAATTTCTCGACGATCATCTCCATGGCTTCCGGCGCCAGTGACTTGAAGGTCACGATGGCGTCGAGCCGATTGCGGAACTCCGGCGAGAAGATACGTTCGATGGCGCTGCGCGACCGGCCTTGAGCGGCGCGATCGCCTTCCGCAGATCCGCGAGTGGACCCGAAGCCGATGCCGGACGCGCTCATCTCACGCGAGCCGGCATTGGACGTCAGGATCAACACCACGTTGCGGAAGTCCGCCTTGCGCCCGGTGTTGTCGGTAAGGGTCGCGTGGTCCATCACCTGCAGCAGGATGTTGAACAGGTCCGGATGGGCCTTTTCGATCTCATCAAGCAACACCACGGAGTACGGATGTGTGCGCACCGCGTCCACGAGCAGGCCACCCTGCTCAAAGCCCACATATCCCGGCGGCGCGCCGATCAGCCTGGCGACTGCGTGTTTCTCCATGTACTCGCTCATGTCGAAACGCTGGAACTCGTTGCCCAGCTGCAGTGCCAACTGCTTGGCCAGCTCCGTCTTGCCCACGCCGGTCGGCCCGGTGAACAGGAAACTGCCGGCCGGTTTGTCCGGCTGTCCAAGCCCCGCGCGTGAGCGTTTGATCGCCTGGGCCACCAGGTGCACCGCATCGTTCTGCCCGAACACCACTCGCTGCAGCGACTCCTCGAGGGTGCGCAGCCGCTCACGATCAGATGCCGACGCCTGCCGCGCGGGGATCCGCGCCATGCGTGCGACGACGGATTCGATCTCTGCCGCAGAAATTGTTGGCGGCGCAGGTGATGCGGCTGGCGCAGGTGCCGTGGCGCGTGCGAGGCGGTTGACGGCGCCGGCCTCGTCGATGACGTCGATGGCACTGTCGGGCAACTTGTAGTCACGCAGGTGTCGTGCGGCAAGTTTGGCCGCCGCATCCAGCGCGGCATCGTCATACACGACACCGTGGTGCGCTTCGTAGCGGCTCTTGAGACCGTTCAGGATGCGCACAGTCTCTTCCACTGACGGTTCGTCCACGGTGATGCGTTGCAGGCGACGCGCCAGAGCCCGATCTTTTTCGATCAGCTTGAATTCGTCGAACGTCGTCGATCCGATCACGCGCAGTTCACCGGCCGTCAGGATCGGCTTGATGAGCGTGGCCAGGTCCATCGTGCCGCCGGTTGTGGCGCCGGCACCAACCGCGGAGTGAATTTCGTCAATGAACAGGATCGCGCGCGGTCGGGCCTGCAGCGCGGCAATCACCTGTTTGAAGCGCTCCTCGAAGTCGCCGCGAAACCGGGTGCCGGCGAGCAGTGCCGTGGTGTCGAGCGCATAAATTTCGGCCTCGGCCAACTCGTCAGGAACGCCGGGCTCGAGCAGGCGCTGCGCCAGTCCCTCCGCCATCGCGGTCTTGCCCACGCCGGCATCACCCACAAAGACCGGGTTGTTCTTGCGGCGACGGCACAACACTTCGATCGTGCGCTGCAGTTCCGTCTGGCGTCCCACCAGCGGATCCAGGCGGCCATCACGCGCCCTGGCCGTCAGGTTCAGGCAATACGCGGCGAGCGGGTCGCGAGCCGGCCGCGGCGAATCGCCGTCGGCCGGGGCCGGTGTACCGAGTGTCTCGAGCGGTTCGTCCGACCCGGGCGGCACTTTCGAGATGCCGTGCGCAATGAACTCCAGGATGTCGAGCCGGGTGATCTGCTGGCCCTCGAGCAGTTTGGCCGCGTGGCTTCGCGGCTGCTGCAGCACCGCAGCGAGAATGTCCCCGGCCTGCACCTCCCCGCGCTGCGCACTCTGGACGTGCAGCACGGCCGTCTGCAGCACCCGCTGAAACGAAGCGGTCTGCTGCGGTTCACGTTCCTGCCCTTTTGGCAGCGTCTCGACATGGTCCTCGAGATACGCATTGAGATCGGACCGGAGCCGCTTCAGGTCAGCACCAACGGCCTGCAGGATGCGCTCGCCTTCAGGGTCATGCGCCAGCGCGTACACGAGGTGCTCGAGTGTGAGGTAGGCATGACGCCTGGACGTCGCTTCCCGGTACGCGACGGTCAATACGATTTCCAGCGACGCGGAGAACACGGTAGATCGATTATAAGGACTGCCATGCGCCTCCGTCTCCTTGCCCTCGCGTTCTGCCTGCTCGCTGCCATCTCGTGCTCACAACCTGCGCCTGAGACGCTCACGATCGTCCACTTCAACGACGTCTACGAAATTGGTCCGGTGGAGGGTGGCCGGGTCGGGGGGTTGGCCCGCGTCGCCACCGTCATCGATGAGCTGCGCGAAGCCTCGGCCCCGGTACTCACGACGCTGGGCGGCGACTTCCTGTCGCCCTCGGCGCTTGCCACGGCCCGTCGCGATGGACAACCGATTGCCGGCGAGCAGATGGTCGACGTGCTGAATGCACTGCGGTTGGATTATGCGGTGCTCGGCAATCACGAATTCGACCTCGCCGAAGCCGCATTTCATGCGCGCCTGAAGCAGTCGCGCTTCCACATCATCGCGTCAAACGTGACCGACGCAGAAGGACGCCCTTTCTCCAACACCGAGCCCTACGCCGTCGTGCCTGTCTCACTCGGCGGGCGCGATCTGAAGATTGGGTTGCTGGGCGTGACAATCGACTCCAATCCCCGCGCGTACGTCCGTTACCTGCCCGTCGAAGAATCTGCGAGACGGGCCATTCAACAGATGGGACCGGTCGACGCCATCATCGCGCTCACCCACCTTTCGCTGCAGGGCGATCAGGCCCTCGTGTCGGCCATCCCGGAGATCGACGTCGCACTCGGCGGGCACGAACACGAGAACTGGCTGATCTACCGCGGCGCCGATCTCACACCCATCGTCAAGGCTGACGCCAACGTCCGCAGCCTGGCGATCGTCAGCGTGACCTTCCCGCGCGGAGAGACGCGGCCCCGGGTGAACGTCCGGCTCCAACCCATCACGGATGCCATCGCTGCCGATGCCACGGTCAACGCGGAGGTCACGCGCTGGACCAACCTGGCGTTTGACGCCTTCCGCAAGGACGGCTTCGAGCCCACCCGTGTGGTCGCCACCTTGACCGAACCGTTGGACGGTCGTGAGGCGACGGTACGCAACCGTCCGGGCAACCTGACGTCGCTCATCACCGACGCGCTGGCCAGAGAGACAGGCAACGTAGACGTCGCGCTGATGAACGGCGGTTCGATTCGAATCGACGACGAGTTGCCCACGGGACCGGTGACTGAGTACGACGTCATCCGCGTCCTGCCGTTTGGCGGCAACGTCGTCTCGCTCACGATGCAAGGTTCCTTGCTTGCGCGCGTGCTCGACGTGGGCGTCACGAATCAGGGCACCGGTGGGTACCTGCACGCCCGCGGTGTGACACGGGGCAACAACCAGTGGCTCGTCAACGGCAAGCCGCTGCAGCCGGGCCTGCGTTATCGCGTCGCCACGACGGACTTCCTGATAAGTGGCCGGGAAGTGAACCTGGACTTCCTCACCCGAACGCACCCGCTCGTGCGAGACGTCAAAGACCTTCGCGACATCCGTTTGGCGCTGATTGCGGAACTGACGGCACGTTTCCCGGTGCGGTGAAGCCTACGCCTCTTCAATCATCGCGCGCAGCGGATATCCCGCAGCCTTCGCCATGGTCGTCACGGTGTCGACCTTCGTTTCTGCAATGTCCCAGGGATACACACCGGCGACACCGGCGCCCTGCAGGTGCACCTGCATCATGATGCGGTACGCTTCGGCCGGAGACTTCTGAAAGACGCTCTCGAGCACATGGATGACGAACTCCATCGTGGAGTAGTCGTCATTGATCAGCACGACCTTGTAGAGCGTCGGCTCATCGGACTTCGTCGTCGGGCGTTCCTTGACGATGTCGCCCGTGTGATGTTGCGTCATTCAGTCTCCGGCGGGGCTGAAGCCCCGCCTTACCGATGCCGTTCGATCAGCTCCACCAACTCGGCGATCGTCGACTCGCCCCGATCCCATTCGTACCAACCGAACTTGCGCTCCATGCGTTCCCCCTGCTGGAGCGACGATGCGGGTCCGAGCAGCCACGTCTGCAGTGCGACTGGCCGCTCGACCCAGGCACCCACGATGCGATCGCCGCGCATCACCGCGACCGTCGCCGTGGCCGCACGGCCGTCCGGTGTGCGGAACGCTTCCATCACCGGCTTGCCGACGGTGGAGTCGACGATACGCAACGGCACGCCGGCTTCGCGCGCAAGCGCAGCCACGTACGGCACCGTGTGCACGGAGTCACTGCAGGCCGCCACGGCCACCACGAGCAGCCGGAGGTCCTGACCGGCCGCCGTCTTCAGCCTGTCCACGAGCTCTTTTGAGGGCTTCGCTCTGTCAGTGTTCGCCTTCCACGTCTCGGGCCGGGCGTCAGCCGCAGCGAGGAACTCCTCGTACGTCTTGCCCTGGTCGAAGAGGGCCTGACCGTTAGCCGGAACACTGGATTGAGGAAGCAACGCAGCCACAAGGACGAGACGCGTGATGAGGACCATGAGCAAGAGCCTACCGCACATCTGGGATAATCAGCCCCATGACGCGAGTGATTCCTCTGGGCTCGGGCGTCGACTACTTCGACCTCCATTTTGTCGGGATGCCCGGCATCATCGCGACCGGAATGATTCACGGTCCCGACGGTGTGGCGCTCGTGGATCCTGGGCCCAGCACGGCGCTGCCGGTGGTTGAGCGGGCACTCGCCGCTCGCGGTTTCGGCTGGAACGACATCACGGCCGTCCTGCTGACACACATTCACCTCGACCACGCTGGGTCAGCCGGCACAATCACCCGCCTGGCCCCCAACGCGACGGTGTACGTCCACGAACGTGGCGCCATTCATCTCGCGGACCCGTCCAAGCTGCTGGCAAGCGCCTCCCGCCTCTATCTCGACATGATGGACACGTTGTGGGGCGAAGTGGCGCCGGTGCCTCAGGACCGCATGACCGTCCTGACCGGCGCGACCTCGTTCAACGCCGGTGGGCGCGACGTTGCGGTGGACTGGACACCGGGTCATGCCTGGCATCACGTCAGCTACTTTCTGCCGGACGTGGGCGTGGCATTTGTCGGCGACACCGGCGGCATGAGTCGGCCGTCGGGGCGGCTCGTCATTCCGCCGACCCCGCCACCCGACATCGACCTCGAGGCGTGGCGCGACAGCACCGACCGCATTCTGCGCTGGAATCCGACGTCGCTGTTCCTGACGCACTTCGGCCCCGTCGACGCTCCGCGGGTGCACGTTCAGGCGTTGTGGACGGCCATTGATGACTGGAGTGGGCGCGTGCGCGCTTCGCTCACGCGCGACGACCTGGACGACACCGCGCGGGCGGAACTGTTCGTGGAAAGTGTCGTGAACGACATCGCCCGGTCGGCCTCCCGGGCGGAAGCCGAGTCGTACGCCAGAGCCGGGCGCTTCGACTTTTCGTGGACGGGCCTCGCGCGGTACTGGCGCAAGAAGGCGCAGTAGGACCTACCGCCGGACCTTCTCGAGCTGCGCGAGCACTTCGCCGAGCTTGCGAATCTCTTCGCCGTACAGTGCCCAGTTGCCTTCCTTCTGGGCCGCAATCGCGCGCTCGTAGTGTTCAGCCGCCTGTTCGATCAGCACGGCCGTCGACATGTCCACCGGGGCTCCCGACGGGACCATCGATGGCTCACCCGTTGCAGGCGCGGCCTCTACGGGAGCGACCACGCGGCGATCGGGCGCGAGCGCGGCGGCCACACTGCGGCCGAAGATCTGCACGAGCCCCTGCGTCAGGGTCTCGGCCATGACGATCTGCTCCTGGTATGCCACGATGACGCGCTTCAACTCGGGGATGCGTCCCCCTGCCGCGCGCAGGTACAACGGCCGGACGTAGAGCAGCGACTCCTCGATCGGAATCACCAGCAGCGTGCCCTGAATGACCTGCGATCCCTGCTGGTTCCAGAGCGTAATCTGCGGCGCGATCGCCTGGTCCTGATTGATGCGGGCCACGATCTGCCGTGGACCAAATACAACCTTCTGTTTCGGGAACTGGAACACGAGCAGGCGTCCGTAGTGCTCGCCGTCGCTGCGCGCGACCATCCACGCCGCCAGGTTGTCCTTCAGCCGTGGTGTGAACGGCAACATCTGGATGAACTCATCGTCCTTCTCACCCGGCAGCCGCATGATTGTGTAATACGGCTGCATCGGCGCGGCCGACGCGGCATCTCCATCAATCACCGGCACCTGCCACTGGTCTTCCTTGTTGTAGAAGACCTGCGGGTTCGTCATGTGGAAGGTCGCGTACGCCGCGGCCTGCACCTTGAAGATCTCCTCGGGATATCGCACATGCGCGCGCAGCCCCTCGGGCATCTCGTCGAGCGGCTTGAACATGCCCGGAAACACCCTGGAGATGGTCTGCACGATCGGATCCTGAGGTTCTGCCAGGTAAAACGTCGTGGAACCGTGATACGCGTCGATGACCACCTTGACCGAATTGCGGATGTAGTTCACGCGCTGCGCGCCGTACGGGGTCGCGTACGGATAGTTGCTGCTGGTCGTATAGGCGTCCTGAATCCAGAAGACGCGACCGTCGAGCGCGACGGGATACGGATCGGTGTCGTAGGTGAGGAACGGCGCGATCTCGCGTACGCGCTCGCCGATCCGGCGGTGATACAGGATGCGCGTCTCGGGCGTGATCTGGTTGGTCACCAGGATGTTGGACGCGCCAAACCGAATCGCAAACAGGAGACGCCGGAACAGGCTGTTGACGGGCACCCCGCCAATGCCGTCGTAGGTCGTCGTGACGTTGTCGTCACCACGCGGATAGTGGAACTCCGGCTGCAGCGTCTTCACGAGTGCGTAGTCACTCGACAGTTCGCCGTAGTAGATGCTGGGCTCATCAACCTTGAGGTCCACATCGGACGTCGGCGGCAGGTCCTTGATGAAGAGCACCGGCTGCCCGACCGTGGTCACTTCGTTGACCGGGCCCAGCGTGAGGCCGTAGCCGTGCGTGAAGGTCAACCGCTCGTTGACCCACGAACGGTTCTGCAGGCTCTCGGTGTTCATCTCGCGCACCGACAACATCACCTGCCGGTACTTGCCGTTGATCGTGTAGCGGTCGTTATCGATGTTGATGAAGTCGTAGTACGGGCGGATTTCCTGAATCTGCGAGAACGTCTGCAGCAGGGGCTGATGATCCCACAGCCGGATGTTCTCGATGGTGCTGGCGTTGGAGGCGATATCGGCTGCCGTCAGCGTCGCATCTCCGGACAACTCGCGCTCTTCAACCCGATCGAGCGCGTACGCCTTTCGCGTGGCGTCGATGTTGTGCAGGATGAACGGTTCTTCCTTCGTCTGCTCGTTTGGCGTGACGACGAAGCGCTGCACGAAACCCGAATAGAGCCCTGAGCCCAGCGTGACCACGGCGTAGGCGGCCACCGCCGCGGGGACGGGCCACCGCAGCGACCCAAACGCCTGCCACGCCGATACCAGTGAGGCCACGGCAAGCACGGCGAGTGAGACGCGCAGGAGCGGCAGCCGCGCGTAGACGTCCGCGTACGATGCGCCGAACACGACGGACGTCTGCGAACCGGTCAGAAGCGTCCGAGGCAGCTCGAGCCACGTGCCCCAGGCCATGAGCGCAAACAGCAGCGCCAGAAGCAGGAGCAGATGGCGGCGGGTATTGCCGGCGAGACTGAGCCTCGGCCAGAACGCGACGCCATACCGCGGTTCCATCGTGACGCGACCCGACAACAGATAGAGCAACGCACACGCGCCAAATGCCACGACGGTCAACGTCAGCAACTGCTGTCGCACCAGGTCAAGAATGGGCAACCGGAAGACATAGAACCCGACATCCCGGTTGAACAACACGTCGCGGTCGCCGAACGGCACGGCGTTGAGCGCCGTCAGCCATTCGAGCCAGTGGTTCGCTCCAGCGATCCCCAGGCCAAGGGCCACGACCAGCGCGACCGGCATGAGTAGATTGGTGAGCGTCCGGCTCTCCACCACGATGGGCCGGCCATCATCAGTTGCGCCGATGATGAACTGCGGACGCGACAGGGCACGGCGAGCCAGCTGAAGATTGAATGCCAGGAAAAGAAAGGCCACCAGGAACGTGGCGGTAAACACCAGCCCCTGCGCCTTATAGGTCTTGAGGAACACCCCCTGATAGCCGAGTTCGGTGAACCAGAGCCAGTCGGTATACACCGCCGCGACCGAGGGCACGGCCAGCAGCAGGACCACGGCAATGAGGATCAGTCCTGGGAGTCCTGGGAGGCGCATGGATGCCTTCACCTTATCATGGTGATCTATGCGTACCGTCGGATCCGCCGCCCCCGAATTCTCCCTGCGCAGTCACACGGGAGAGACCGTCTCCCTCAGCGATTTTCGAGGAAAAAAACACGTCGTGCTCGCGTTTCACCCTCTGGCGTTTACACCGGTCTGCTCGGTGCAGATGCAGACGTACGAGAAGGATCTCGCGAAGTACAACGCGCTGGATGCCCACATCCTCAGCCTCTCGGTCGACGCGGGCCCTGCCAAGAAGGCCTGGGCAGAGTCACTGGGCGGCATCTCATTCGACCTGCTCGCCGACTTCCATCCGCATGGCCACGTCGCCTCACTCTACGGCGTCATGCGCGAGGACGGTATCTCGGAGCGCGCGACGTTCATCATCGACAAAACCGGGACCATCGTCTGGGCGAGGAAGTACGACATCCCCCAGCAGCCGGACCACGGGGAAGTGCTGGAACAGCTCGGAAACATGTGAGAGGTGCGATTCCCCGATGACATCTGAAATCTGGGAATCTCATCTTCCAACCGCAATCAGCTCCTTGTCGGTTCGCCAGTACCATGTGCCGTCGACCAGCGCCGGAGATGCGAGCACTCTGGCGCCCATCTCGTTCACGTGCAGCAGCTTGAAGGTCGGCCCTGCCTCAACGACAAACGTCTGGCCATCGTCATTGGTGAAGAAGAGCTTGTTGCCCACGGCGACCGGTGATGAGGAGAAGCCCTCGCGCATGGCCACGCCAAGGCGAGCCTGGTAGGCGATCTCCCCGGTCGTCGCGTGGATGGCCGTCAGGATGCTCTGCATGTCGTTGAGCTGATACAGCAGATCGCCGTGCACGATCGCCGAAGGCACAAACGGCGCGCCCTTCGGCGAAGACCAGGCGACATGAGTCGCGGTCACATCACCCGAGCCGCCAGGCTTGATCGCCATCGTTGGACCCGCGCGTCCCGACGACGTGAAGACAAAGCCGTGGCCCACCACCGGAGTCGGAATGACTTCGAACAGGTTGCCCGTGACGGTCCACAACTCGGCGCCGGTGTCCGGACTGTAGGCGTACACCTTGCGCTGACTGCTCACGATGAGTTCATCCCGCGTCGGCGTCTGGATCACGACCGGCGTGCCCCACCCCGTCTGTTCCGACCGGTCCTTCCACCACAACGTTCCGCCGTCCTTTGTCGAGAACGCGCCGACGAACGAGCCGAGATCGGAAGAACCGCGGTGGTCCTGGTAGATGAACAGGCGGTCCTTGTACAGGACCGGAGAGCCCGCGCTGCCATGCACGTTGTTCAACGTACCCAGCTTGCGGTGCCACACGATCTTTCCGGAGAAGTCGAAGGCGGCCAGACCGTGGGTGCCGAACGAGGCGTACACCAGACGACCGTCAGTCACAGGCGTCGCTGACGCGTGGCTGTTCTTCGGGTAGATGTGCTCGACGCCGCTGGACGGCACCGCGGTCTCCCACAACAACTTGCCGGAGTGGCGGTCGTGCGCGCGCATCGCCATCTTCGTCCCGCCATCGGTCGCCGTTGTCAGGAACAGGTGGTCCTTCCAGACAATCGGCGATGAATGACCAAGGCCCGGAATTGTGGTGCGCCACTTCACGTTCTGTGTGGACGACCATGTGTCGACATAGTCGACGCCCTTGACCCAGCCCTGACCGGACGGCCCACGCCACCGCGACCAGTACGACTCCGCCTCGGCCGCCACCGGAGCAAGCTTCACATCGTCTCCCGGAGCAGGCTCGGGCGACGACTGTGCGATCAGAGTGGTGGCCACCGCGGTTGCCATGACCGCGCCAGATATCAGGATCCTGCGCATGGGTGGATCCTACCGCGACTACTCCCCCGTGGGCCGCATTCCAGTGACGAACCGCCTCAGAACAGTGAGGACCCGTTGGACCTGTCGGACCTGATCACAGTTCTCTGAGCGCCGCGGGAATTGGCAGACGGGCCGCTCGAAGCGCTGGAAAGAAGCCGCCGACAAATCCGAGCAGCAGCGCGTAGAACACGCCGGTTATGAGCAGCTCAGGCGTAACGCGGAACGCAAATGCCACCTGGCTGAACGTCTGGAAGTTGATGGTTGAGGTCTGGTAGCCGTTGAAGCCGAAGTACGCCCCGGCACCGCCAATGAGGCCGCCAATGGCGCCAAGTGCAAGCGACTCCGCCAGCACCGAGATCACAACGGCGCTGCGATTAAATCCCAGCGCCCGCAACGTCGCGATCTCTCGTGAACGCGTCGAGACGGCCGTGTACATCGTCAGGATCGCGCCAAAGACCGCGCCGACACCCATCAGAAAGGCAATGCCGAAGCCCACGCCCTGGATCAGGCTCGACAGCGCCCGGGACTGCTGCGCGTAATAGTCGCTCTCGCGCTTCACCTGCACGTTGAGCTGCGGGTTGGTCGTCAACCAGTCGTTGAAGGCGCTGAACGAATCGGACGACTCGAGCCGGCCGAGGACGACCTGGTACGAGTTGCCGCGTCGGTAGATACCTTGCAGCACACGTGCGTCGACCCAGATCTCCGTTTCGGTCACGCCGCCGTCCGCCTCGAACACACCAACGACCGTCCACGTGGCCTGTCCCGATCGGATCTCGCTGCCAACTGTCAACCCAACGAACTGGCCGGACGCGCCGCGGCCGACCACCACTTCGTTCGTGCCGAACTGGAGCATGCGCCCTTCCACGATCGACGTCTCATCGCGAACCGCCATCGTGACCGGCTCAATGCCCCGCATGGGCACATTGGCTGGAGTATTGGTGGAGATCTTGGGCAGGTCGATGATGACGTACAACTCGGACGATGCCAGCGCGACGCCTTGCGCGTCTCGCTGGAGTCCGGGAGCCGACTTGATGACCGATGCCTCCTCGCCACCGATGCCCGACGTCATTTCGCTGTCGGCGCCGCTGCGCATGACCAGCGCGCGCGCGTCCGAGCCCGTGCCCTGCATCGCGGCCGTGAAGCCCGCGGCAATCGACAGCACGGAGACGAAGACCACCACCACGCCGGCGATACCGACGATGGCGACGCCCGAGGAGCTCAGTCGCTGCGGCACGGTGCGGAGGTTGAGCAGAGTGACGGCAATTGTCTGGCTGATCCACTGCATGACATTTCCTCTAGGCGGGGCACAAGCCCCGCCCTACGTTCAACTAGGCGCGGCGAAGGCCGTCCGTGATCTTGAGCTGCATGGCCGAGATGGCCGGCAGCAACCCGGCCACAACACCGATGCCGACGATCAGTCCGACACCAAGGACGACATCACGCGACGGCAACACAAAAATGGGCAACATGCCTCCGGTCGGGTCGCCGCCCTGCACGAACAACCAGGCGAAGAACAGTCCGAAGCCACCACCGATCCCGGCAATCAACACCGATTCAATCAACACCAGCGCCATGATGGTCCCGCCGGAAAAGCCGAGTGTCTTGGGCACCGCGATCTCGCTGGTGCGTTCCCGCACTGACTGCGCCATCGTGTTGGCCGCCACCACCAGGAAGGAGAACAACACAGCCACAAGAATGGCGATCATGATGGCGCCGATGTCGCCGACCTGCGCGGCGAACCCTTCGACAAATCCCTTCTCCGTCGTCGTCTTGGTTTCGGCCGACGAGTTCGCGAACATCTCGTCGAAGGTGGCGCCCATCGCCTGCGACTGCGACGCGTCGGCGATCTTGACGATGTACCAGCCAACAGCACCTTCACCACCGGCTCGATTTTCGTCGAGGTAGTCGTAGCGGAAGAAAAACTGCGTCTTGTCGACGCCCTGGTCGCCGTCGTAGATGCCGGCGATGTTGAACTCCCAGGTGAGTCCCCCACCTTTGGGCTGCCAGATGGTCGCCTGGATCGGAATTCGGTCCCCCACCTTCCACCCGAAACGGTTGGCGAGGTCGACGCCGACCACGGCTCCCTGACGGTCGGACAGCCACGCCTTCATTTGATCCGGCGGCAGCTTGTACTCCGGGTAGATCTTCATGAAGGGCTCGGGTTCGACGGCAATCTGCGCGAAGAAGTTCGCCGGATCCTGATAGACACCACCAAACCACGTGTTGTGTGTCGCGACTTCAACACCGGGCGTCGCCTGCAGCCTCGGCTGATACGACACCGGCAGCGGCATGATCAGGCTCACCTTGTGAATCAGCACTAGGCGATCCAGACCAGCGATGTCGACGCCGAACGTGAAGGCCGTCCGGATGGTCATCAACAGACCGAACAGGATGAACGCGACGAAGAGGC
>BTVE01000080.1:0-21682 GCA_045862915.1 Acidimicrobiia bacterium | reverse complement strand
CGTTAGACCGCTTAATCTGGACACGACATGGAATCGAGATTAGATCTTCGAGAGGTCATTCTGTCCACCGCGGCTGAACTCCGGCCCGCCGGAAATTCGGGGCCGAACCTCGACAGCACGACGGTGCTGCAAGCTGCTTGGCGCAAACTCGGAGCGCGGCACGACGCCGAGCTGGAGTTGGCCCTACTCACGCAGTGGCACGACCTGGTTAGGACAGGCGTCTTCGCTTGGGGCCTGAATTTGTCGAACCCGAATCCGCCTTGGTTCCATTTCACGGACAAGGGACGACGCGCGCTGGCCAAGCTCACGCGAGATCCGATGAACCCCTCGGGCTATTTCCGACACCTTGGGTCAATCGGGCTCTCCAATCGGATCGCCGAGTCATACATCCTTGAAGCGGTTGACTGCTATGTGGCCGAGCAGTACAAGGCTGCAGCTGTAATGCTGGGAGTGGCATCCGAAAGCCTCCTATTGGAATTGCGGGACAGTCTGGTCGCGATGCTCAAGGCACAGTCGGCGACGTACCCGAAGGCGCTAACCGATTGGCGCGTGAAGCCGGTTGCAGACGCGGTCTTCAAAGAAATTGACTCGCGTCGAAAGAACCTGCCGACCGCGCTTCAGGGGGAATTCCAAGCATATTGGATGGCGTTCGTTCATCAGATTCGAACGGCGAGAAATGAAGCAGGCCACCCATTGAGCGTCGAGCCGATTGGTGAGGCCCAAGTCCATGCCGGCTTGCTTGTGTTTCCGGAGGTGCTACAGCTGAACAACCACCTCCGTAAATGGGTCTCGTCCGGTTTCAGCGGGAGCGCGGTCTAACTTGGCATGCAGCCGACAGCGGCGCGTGTAAGAATGGGCGCCGCTGCGGCTGATGCCAGTCGTTAGGCGGTGGCAAGCGCCGAATCGAGTACTTTCGCCGTAGGTACCTCATGAAACGGACGGTGTGCGGAGTGCTGTTATGGTTCTGCTGGGTACTGTTCCCCGGAGAGGCGTCAGCCTGCACGTGTGCGTCCAACGGGGAAATTACGAGCCGATCGGAACTCACTCGGCAGGTCCGCCACGAACTTACCGAAGCCCTTGCGGTATTCATCGGCGAACCGATCGGCGGGAATCAACTGGCGGTTCGATTGCGCGTCCGGTCAGTTTGGAAGGGAGATCTGGGACAAGAGGTCGTAATGTCCTCGGGGGCAGAACCAACGTCGGATGGGCTGATCAGCTCATCGAGCTGCAACTTCACCTTTCGAGCCGGCGAGGTGTATGTCATCTTCGCGCAGGGCCCGACTCATACGCGGATGAAGGCCCGGTCTTGTACTTTCACGAGTCAGGTTGAGCACAGCCAGGTGTTAGGCGTGTTGGACGACATCAGTCGCCGTCGCCCACCGTCACCGTCCGTCATGGCCGCCCGGTTGGTCGCGGTCGTCGGCAGTGTCCGGAGCCCGGGTTTGGTCGAGTGGCGCGAGGGCCTGATCGTGGCCGACGCGATCAGCCTTGCTGGCGGCGTCATTCCTCCACCGCGTCCAGAGTTCGCCCGGCTCACTTCGAGCATCGTGCGCGGAAGCATGACCTCGGTGGACGCCCAAATCCGGCCATTAATCGACACTTCAAAACCGGCCATTAGCTGACGGCCGATCGAGACGTTGACGACGGGACGACCTCACGGTCACCGTCGGGAATGGGCAACGTCTTGAAGGCGAGTACACAACATCAAATCCTGTCCCTGGGCCGCCTCGGGTGGACGCTGCGCCGCATTGAGGAGGCGACGGGCGTCCGTCGTGAGACGGTCAGCCGGTACCTGCGCGCTGCAGGGATCGCCGTCCGCGGCCCCGGCCGCCCAGGCGAAGACCCGGCAAATGCGGCCATTTCGTCGGAGGTGTCCACCGACTCACCGACCCCAAATCCGGCCACCACGGCACCGGTGTCCACCGACTCGGGCCCTACGCGGGCGCCGAGTGCGAGTGCGTGCGCGATCTATCAGGAGGTAATCGTCGAGGCGCTGAGTCGCGGCCGCAATGCGATGGCGATCTGGCAAGACCTGGTCGATGACCACGGATTTCCTGGCAAGTACGCCAGTGTCCGCCGCTTCGTCGCCACACTCCGCACGCAGGCGCCGGCCGAGGCGCGCGTCGTGATCGTGACGGCGCCTGGCGAAGAGGCGCAGGTGGACTACGGCGACGGCCCGATGGTGTGGCATCCCGAGAGCGGCAAGCATCGGCGTACCCGGCTGTTTGTGCTGACGCTCGGCTATTCACGCAAAGCCGTCCGCCTCTTGGTGTGGCAGTCGAGCGCGAAGATCTGGGCCGAGCTCCATGAAGAAGCGTTTCGCCGCCTGGGCGGCACCGTACGAGTGATCGTCCTCGACAACCTGCTCGAAGGCGTCCTCACACCAGACATCTACGACCCGACCCTGAATCCGCTCTATCGCGACGTGCTCGCGCATTACGGCGTGGTCGCGTTGCCGTGTCGCGTCCGCGATCCCGATCGCAAAGGGAAAGTGGAGGCCAGCGTGGGCCATGCGAAGAAGACGCCACTGAAGGGCCAGCGCTTTGGCTCGCTTGCTGAAGCGCAGGCCTATCTCGATCGGTGGGAGGAACGCTGGGCCGACACACGCATTCATGGCACCACGAAGCAGCAGGTCGCCGCGCGCTTTGCTGAGGAGCAGCCCGCGCTCGGGCCGCTGCCGCTGGAGCGCTTTCGGTACTACCAGTTTGGTGTCCGTACCGTGCACCTCGACGGCTGTGTCGAAATCGAGGCGGCGTATTACAGCGCGCCACCGGGCTGGCTCACGAAGCGCATCACCGTGCAGTGGAACGATCTACACGTCCGTCTGATCGATCCGCGCACCGGGCAATTGCTCCGCGAACATCTGCGCACGCGTCGAGGGGGCCGACGGATCGAGGAGGCCGACCGCCCCTCGCAGACGCCTCGGCCCGTCCTGACCCTCCTGGCAGTGGCTCGGACGGCCGGTCCCCACATCGGCGCCGTCTGCGCACACATCCACGCGCATGATGGCGTCGTCGCCGTCCGTCGTATCCAAGGCGTTTTGGCCCACGCGAAGCGCCACGGCGCCGCCATTGTCGACGAAGCGGCGAAAGCCGCGCTCGACCTCGGTGTGCCCACCTATCGCTTCGTCCGTCGCTATCTCGAGCGCCGGCCCTCGGTGCCGCTCTCGCTGCGCCAGATCGATCCGCTCATCCGAGAACTCACGCAATACCGCGACCTCATCAATCTGAAAACAGGAGACCCCACATGAACCTCGTCGAAGTCGATCGCGCCCTCCGTACGCTCCGTCTCTCCGGCATGGCCGACGTCCTGGAAGCGCGCCTCCGGCACGCGCAGACCGAGCGGCTTACGCCGCTCGATCTCATCGCCACGCTCGTCAGTGATGAACTGCAACGTCGCCAGGACCGACTGCTCGCGCGGCGCCACGTGCAAGCGCGCTTTCGCGATCCGGATCGCTCACTCGACAGCTTTGATTTTGCCTTTAACAAGAAACTCAATCGTGCGCTGATTCACGAACTCGCCACCGCCCGCTTCATCGAGCAGCGCGAGGATGTCCTGCTCCTCGGGCCGCCTGGCACCGGCAAGAGCCACTTGGCGCAAGCGATTGGCCGCGCCGCGATCCAACAGGGACACCGCGTGATTTATCGCGAGGCGCACACGCTGATGGAAGACCTCGCCGACGCCACGCTGGCCGGCACCCGCAAGGTACTCCTCACCGAGCTGGCCACCGTCCCCCTGCTGATAGTCGATGACCTCGGCATGCGGAAGCTGCCGCATACGGCGGCTGAAGATCTCCTGGAACTGATCATGCGCCGATATGAACGCGCCTCGACGCTCCTGACCTCGAATCGCCCCGTCGATGATTGGGGCAAGCTGCTCGGCGACACCGCCGCGGTCACGGCACTACTCGATCGCCTGCTGCACCACGCGCACGTCATTAAGTGCGGACCGCGCAGCTGGCGCACCAAGATCCACACCGATTTGCGTCAGGAGGCCGCTTCGCAGTAAAACTCACCGGTCTCGATCACCGCCACGAAATGGCCGGTTTTGCGGTGTCGATTAATGGCCGGATTTGCCCTGTCCACCGAGGCCCTGGTAGCGGCCGGAACGCTCTCGAAAAGATGCCCTCAAGTCGCATTGTTCGCGAATGGGCGAGGGACGTCCTCTTCCCACAAGCTGTAAAGGGCGAGCGAGTTGTGCTCGCCCTGCGCGCACAACGTCTCTGGGGCCTTACGCCGGGCACCCGAACCGGAAGCGGCCTTTTCGCGCCGGAAGTGAACAGGGCCGGCCATATGCTCCATGGGTCAATGAGGGAAGCCGCGTTGACGGCGGCCCGCGCGATTCTGAGGGGGCGCAACCTGTCAGCGGTACCGGCACCTAGGCTGGTTCGGCGACCGACAGCCTGACATCGGCTTGCAGCCGACGGCGGGGCGTGCAAGCATCTGATTCCGCCGCGTCTGAAGAGGGGTTGGGCTGACAAACACCAACTGGCTACAGGTCGTCGGGCGTAAGGCCGCTCTTCTTGGCAATCCTGCTCAACATGGCGGGCCCGATTTCGTCGTCATCGTGGAACGCGAACACTAAGTCAGCCCAGTCCTTGCGCTCCAAGGTACGATGTGAGCCTGACTGCCTTTTGACGCTCCACCCAAGTCGAAGCAGCGCGGCCAAGACCCGCTTGGCCTTGGTGGCGGGCCAGTTGCTCACGCGGCGTGGAAGGTGACGGCCAGGAGTTCTGGTGGGGTTTCGTTGTGTTCCAGGCGTTCTGCAAGAACGCGCAGGGCCAGCGCCTGGACCCGAGCAACGGCCTCATCCCGGGTCTGGCCGTACGTCAGCACGCCCGGCAGTTCAGGCACTTCCGCAATCCAGCGGCCGTCAGCCTCGCGGTCGAGTTCGATCTCGAAAGTCACGGACATGGTGGACCCCGTCGCCTACTGTAGCACCACCAGCCCAACTCGGCTTGCAGCGCCGCACATTCACGACAAGTCTCTAGCCGGACCCCCGCTTCTGCAGCAGCCAATACCCGCCGGGAATCCAGAGCGAGAAGCCGACGATGGCGGCGAGCACGAAGGGGGAGACGTGCCAGACGTCCAGCGCGGTGGCGGTGAGGTACGACACGGACGACTGCACCACCGCGAGCGCAAACAACTCGGCGGCGAAGACGCGACCCCGGAACTGATCGGGCACATGCATCTGCAGCAGCACATTGCTCGAGACCCAGAGGATCGAGCCGAAGACATGCGCCGCCACAACCGCCAGCGCAGCCATCCAGATGTTCGGCACGATTGCCAGTGACGCGTAGCCGGCGCCGGCAATGAAGTACGCCGGCGCAATCAGCCGGACGAGATTCTGCTGACGAGCCGCAAGCAACGACACGACAAGTGAACCCAGCGCGGCGCCCACTCCGCGCGCGCCGTACAACACGCCGATGCCGGCGTCCGCCGAGTTGCCGATGCGGAAGACGCGGTCGCCAAACACGGTCAAGAGCAACAACGCGCCGCCAACCAGCGCCCATCCACCCTTCACGAACGCAATGCGGGCCACGTCGGCGTGTGCCCGCATGTAGGCAAGCCCCTCGCGGATACCGGCAAGCCCCGCCGCAGCCCGGCCTTCTACAGGACGATCAGGGACCCGCAACTGCCAGAGGAATCCGGCGGAAAGAAGAAACGACAACGCGTTGATCAGAAACGCTGCGTCGCGTCCCAGCGTGGCAGCCACGAGTCCACCCAGCGACGCCCCAATTGCCAGCATCGCCGACCACGTGCCGGTGGAGATCGCATTGGCCGCCACGAGTCGTTCGCGCCCGACGATGGTGGGGACAGTGGCGGAGCGGGACGGCTCAAAGAAGCCGGTGGCCGAGACCATGATGGCGGTGACCAGGTAGGCGAGCCAGACGCGGTCAGCCGAGGTCACCAGCAACAGCCCGAGCACCGCACAGCCGCGAACCACGTCGGCGGCAATCATGATCGTCCGCCGGTTGAAGCGATCGACGACGACCCCTGCGGCGGGTCCAACGATGGCAACAGGCAGGATCTGCAGCACCATCATCAGCGCAACGGACGTGGCGCTGCCCGTGAGCTCAAACAGCAGTGAAAAGACCGCGACGGTGTTGAACCAGTCGCCCAGCTGGCTGACGATTTGTCCAAACCACAGGAACCGGAAGTTCCTGTTGGTGCGGACGAGGTCGATGAGGCTACGCAAGGATCTTCCGGAGCACGCGCTGATCAACGTTGCGGCCCGTGAGCATTACACCCACCCGTGCGCCTTCCAGTTGGAGGCCGCCCTGAAGGAGCGCTGCCACAGCCGTCGCGCCGGCGCCTTCGGCCACAAGGCGTTCGCGCCACACGAGCGACCGCATCGCGGTTTCGATCGAGTCCTCCGCGACAAGCGCCACCATGTCCACCAGGTCGCGCACCAACGGAAAGGTCATGCTGCCGGGCTCGAGGTTGCCTGCCAGGCCGTCAGCGAGCGTGTGCGAAACCTCCACCGGAGTGATGGCGTCGTGCGACAGCGCTGCGGAGAACACGGGCGACGCCTCCGCCTCGGCGCCAATGACCTTCACCTCGCGTGTATGTGCTTTCGCCACCAGCGCGGCGCCCGCCAGAAGTCCGCCGCCGCCCAGCGGCACCACGAGGGCGTCCAGCTCCGGTTGGTCTTCCAGCATCTCGAGCGCGGCCGTGCCGGCGCCTGCGATCACATCGGGGTGGTTGTAGGGCGAGATGAAGATGGTGCCGCTGTCGCGCGCGTCCTGCCGCGCCGCTTCCTCCGCGGCGTCATAGCTGGGCGCCTCAACGAGTGTCGCGCCGTAACCCACCAGCGTCTGCTTCTTTGCATCAGGCGCCGTGGCGGGCACATGCACACGCAGGCGGAATCCCAGCTCCTTCGCAGCGATGGACATCGCCACGCCGTGATTGCCGGCCGACGCGGTCACGACATCGCGCACATCCGGCTGTGTTGCGTGCAGGCGCTGCAGCGCCCACGTGGCCCCGCGAATCTTGAACGAGCCTCCGGGCTGCACGGCCTCGAGCTTCATCCAGACCTCCGCCTTGCAGCGGTCGGACAACCAGGGGGACTTGAGCAGGGGAGTGCGGCAGACGCGAAGGCCCCGAGCCGCAGCCTCGACGTCGGCGCGAGTCATAATCGCATTATGCATGTCTGGACCACCGCTGCGCCGCCCTTCTACAAGAACGGTTACGTCGTTGCCTGCGAACACACCCGCGAAGCCGTCGTGATCGATCCGGGAGACGATGTGGACCAGCTGCTGGCGGTTGTGGCGCGTGAGCAGGTGCAGGTGAAGTGGATCCTGCTGACACACGCCCACCTCGACCACGTGACCGGCGTCGGCGCCGCCAAGGCCACGCTGGGTGTGCCCGTGTGGCTGCACCGCGACGACCTGTTCCTGTACGAGCGCACGGCCGACCAGGCCCGCATGTTTGGCCTGCAGGCACAGCAGCCGCCTCCGCCTGACCGTTTCTACGAAGAAGGGCAGACGCTTACGTTCGGCAACCTGTCGGTGGAAGTGGGCCACACGCCGGGACACTGCCCCGGCGGTGTGTGTCTCGCCATCGGGCCCCAAGGCGACGCCGCACGCGAGTTGTTTGTCGGCGACACGTTGTTTGCCGGGTCAATCGGCCGCACGGATCTGCCCGGCGGCGACCTGGACACGTTGCTGCACTCGATTCGCACGGTGCTGTTTGCGTATCCGGACGACACACTCGTGCATTCCGGCCACGGGCCGGACACCACGATTGGTGAGGAACGTCGAACGAACCCGTTCCTGCAGTAGGCGTTACTGGTCGTCCTGAACGGTCAGCTTCAGCCGGCCAATCGACAACACGTCACCGTGCCGCAGAACGGCGCGAGCGGTGGGTGTGCCGTTGACTTCGGTGCCGTTGGTGGATCCCAGGTCGTCCATCACCAACTGGCCGGTGGGGTCGGCGGTCAGGCGGCAATGCAGTCGCGAGACCAGCGGCGCCTCGAAGATGAAGTCCGCCTGTGCGCCCCGGCCAATCGTCCTGGCGACACCCGGCGTGATACGAACGACCCGCGGCGGGTCGTCATTACTCTGCAGAATCCATCCGGCCATGCGGCGATGAGTGTACCGCGACTAGCGGCGCGTGACGTCGTTGAGCCACGCAATCAACGCGTCGGTGATCGCTTTCGACACATTTTTGTCGGCGAGTTTGTCGTACTCTTCGATGTCGCCCGTCTGCGCCGGCACAAGCAAGTGGTTGACGCCCGGCACGATGACCTTGCGCGTCGGTGGCTCGGTTCGCGATCGGCCATTGGCCAGCGCCTCCAGCCGGTCGGCGTGCATGGGGGGAATCTGCACGTCGAGGCTGCCCTGCACGATGAACACGGGCTGCCGGGTGCGGTCCATGGCCTCCACCGGGTCGTAGGTCAGCCAGCTCTTGAACCACGGTGATTCGGCCTGACGACGAAGTTCGGGCGGGATCATTTCCCATCCCTGACCGGTCACCACGGCGTCCATCAGTCGTGTCTGCAGTTCAACCTTCTGCTGCTTGGAGGCTTCCGTTTCAGGCGAACGATCAAGCTGGTACTTCTGCTGCGCGAGTGTGATCTCCCGTCCCGTCGTCCCCGGTGCGGCGAGCAGCGCGATGCCGTCCACATCGCCGCGATTGCGTCCGGCGGTCAGCAGTGCCACAGCGCCGCCCTCCGAATGTCCCGCAAGGATGACGTGATCCCGGTCCACTTCCTTCTGACGTCGCACCCACTGCACGACGGAGCGTGCATCCTCGGCGTACGCGTCGAGAGTCGCCGACTCGAGACGGCCACCACTTTGTCCGACTCCGCGTTTGTCGTATCGGACCACGTAGTAGCCGGCGTCCGACAGGCGAGCGGCAATCTGGCCGAGGACCGGAATGCCGAACACCGTTTCGTCGCGATCCTGCGCGCCCGATCCTGAGAGCAGGATGACGGCCGGCGACTTCTGGTTGTCGCGTCCTGCCGCCGCGGCCGGGGGCGTCACCGTGGCCGCAAGGTTAAATCCGTTGGCCGGGATGAACACGTCCTTGTCGCGTGGATGGCTGAACGTATCCAGCCGCGCCATTACCGTCGTCAGGTCATCACGCACGACCGCCACGGACGCGACGGGAATGGCGAGCCGCGCCAGCCGGCCGCGCGCATCGATCCAGACCTCCGCGCGCAGCGCGCCTCCGGGATTCGGGAAGGTCAGGTCGAACTGCCGCAACTCGGTGGAGCTTGTGGGCGTCTCCATGCGTCGCGGCGTCATCTGGTCGACACGCACCTGCAACTCGGCCTGCGGCGCAATGAACACGGGAATCGTGTCGCCGGGCTTCGCCGTGTGCAGACGCAGGGCCAATGCCTCGTACGAGGCGTAGAAGTTGTTCGGCAGCGAAATCGTCGTTGGCGAGACCGTGTGTTTCAGTTCGCTCTGTTGCCCGGCCTGCACCACGTTGGATGTCGCGGTTGTCCCGTTGAATGTCGTCTTCAGCGAGAGCGACGTGCCTCGCAGCTGCGCGCTCAGTTCCAGCGAGCGGGCGGTGCCATCCGGAGCGTAACGCGCAATGAAGGTGTCGAAGCTGAGGTTAAACGGCGCGCCGGTTGTGCCGCTGGCTGACACCGTCAGCCCTTCCTGATTGCGCACCACCGACACCTCTTCGGAGCCGATGCGTTGTCCCTTCAGGAAGATGGTGAACGCGGCTTTGCCCGACGGGTCAGTCTGCGCCGATGGAGCGGCTGTCCACGCCGAGAAACCCATGACGAGCAGGAAGGCGACCGTACAATAGCGAAGGCGCTGTGTCATGACGTCTCAGTATCTCACCATCACCGAACAGGCCGGCTGGCTCGCAGGGGGCAGTCGGGGCCTGCTGCGTTTTGAGGGCGGCGACGCCGCGTCATTCCTCCATGCGCTGGTGACCAACGACGTCGAGAGCCTGACTTCCGGCCAGGGCACCTACGCGGCCTGGCTCACGCCGCAAGGTCGGATGATCACCGACCTGCAGCTGCTGCGCGACGACACGGGTGTCTGGGCATCAGTGCCGGCGGGTCTGGCGGCCCAGCTGCAAGCCAGGTTCGACCAGCTGATCTTTTCGGAAGACGTACGCGTGAGCGATGAGTCGTCAGCATGGACATGCCTGCGGTGTGTGGGACATGTGGCCCCTGATGCGATTGCGGAGGTGACCGGGATCTCGGCATCCAAGATGGCCGGCCTCCCTGTTTGGGGACACGTCCGCCAGGGCGACGTGCGCGTCGTGAGGACGGACGAGACCAAGCTGCCCACGTTTCAGGTGTGGCTGCCCCTCGGTCCAGGCGCCGATGCCGCCGTGGCCGGCAAGTCCGCGAGCCCCTTCACGTTTGACGCCCTGCGCATCGATGCTGCGCGCCCGTTGTTTGGTGTCGACATGACGACCGAGACCATTCCGCTGGAGGCAGGCCTGCTCGACCGCGCCATCAGTCAGTCAAAAGGTTGTTACGTCGGCCAGGAGGTCATCGTCCGCGTACTGCATCGTGGTGGCGGCCGCGTGGCCAAACATCTGATGCAGCTCGAGTCGTCTGACGCCTCGTTGCCCGCAGTGGGCACCGTGCTGCGGTCGGGTGAGCGGGAGGTGGGCAGCGTCACCAGCGCAGCAGTGAGTCCCTCCACCGGACGCGGCATCGCGCTGGGGTACGTACATCGCGACGTGGCCCGCCCCGGAGAAACCCTCGAGACAGCAGACGGTCAGCGGCTATCCATCGTCACGTTTGCCGGCTGATGCGGGTATAGTGCAGAGACGTACCATGAGCCAGTTGCCCATCACCGAATTCATCCTCCGCAACTACAAGAACTTCAACTCGCGCGCGACCCGTGATGCGTTCATCGCCTATTGGCGGCACATCGAGGGCGGCGGACGGATGTTCTGGGCCGTGGCCGGCGCGATGTCGTCGGCGCAGCTGGGTATCACGATGGCGCCCGCGATTCGCGAAGGGCTGATTCACGGTCTGTCGGTGACGGGCGCCAACCTCGAAGAGTCGTTGTTCCGCCTAGTGGCGCACCACAGCTACAAGGACTTCCCCGAGTACCGCTACTTCACCAAGTCGGATGACACGCGCATTCTGAAGGAGCGGATGCGCCGTGTGACGGACACGTCGATTCCGGAAGACGAAGCCTTCCGCGCGACCGAAGCCTATGTCGTTCCCATGTGGAAGCGCGCGTCGGAGGCCGGCGATCGCCGCTTCTGGCACGAGTACTTCTACGAGCTGGTGTTGACGATGGATCCGGCGTTGTATGAGGGAAATCCCGAACAGTCGTGGCTGCTGGCGGCTGCCAAAGCCAACCTGCCGATCGTGGTGCCGGGTTATGAAGACTCCACGTTCGGCAACATCTTCGCGGCGCACGTGAAGCTGGGTGACTGCCATGCGTCAATTGCCAAATCGGGCATTGAATACATGGGCGCGTTTTACGACCAGTACCAGGCGCTGTCGGAAGGTCCGGGCATCGGCTTCTTCCAGATCGGTGGCGGCATCGCGGGCGACTTCCCGATCTGTGTTGTGCCTTCACTGAAGTACGACATGGAGGCGCCTGTGAAGCCGTGGGCGTACTTCTGCCAGATCTCGGATTCGACGACGTCGTATGGGTCGTATTCGGGTGCCACGCCCAACGAAAAGATCACGTGGGACAAACTCACCGAAGAGACGCCGATGTTTGTCATCGAGTCTGACGCGACGATCGTGGCCCCGCTGATGCTCACGGCGCTGCTCGAGTGCAAGCGGAACCCTGACGCGGCCAACGAGCTCATTCGCGTGACCAGAGGCGGACTCGCCTAGTCATGTCCACCCTGGCAGGGTGGGGCCGGCTGCCCGAGCCCGGAAGTGAAGTCCTCGACGAGGATCTCGTTCGGCTCACCGAAGACGCCGTCTTGTCGCGCGGTCTCGGCCGGTCGTACGGCGATTCGTCGCTGCCGGCGCGTCCTGACGATCGCGTGGCGGGCACACGACTCGCCAATCGCATCCTGGCCTTTGATCCCGCTACCGGCGTCATCCGCGTCGAGGCGGGCCTGAGCCTTGCCAATCTGATTCGGCTGCTGCTGCCGCGCGGCTGGTTTCCACCGGTGGTGCCCGGCACGAAGTTCGTGACCGTTGGCGGGATGGTGGCGTCCGACGTCCACGGCAAGAACCACCACGTTGAAGGTTGTTTTGGCGCGCACGTCACGTGGATGCGCATCCGCCTCGCCGACAACACGATCGTTACCTGCAGCCCGACCGAGAATGCGGATCTGTTCTACGGGACCATCGGCGGGATGGGCCTGCTGGGCCACATTCTCGAGGTGGAGTTCACCCTGCGCCGCATTCCTTCCACGTGGGTGTGGATGGAGCGCACGCGTGTGCACGACATCGACGCGTACCTCGAGCACCTGAATGCCGCTGCCAAGGTGTGGCCCATGACCATGGGCTGGATCGACTGCGTCAATCGCGGCGCCTCCATGGGGCGCGGCGTCTTGATGGCCGGGCGATGGGCCACACCTCAGGAGGCCGGAGAGCGACCGTCGCGCCCGACCGCCGACAAGGTTCTGCCTGTCGAACTGCCGAACTGGGCGCTCAATCCGCTGACGGTACGGATGTTCAACACGGCGTACTACTGGGGGCACTTTCGGCATCGCGTGACGCGCCGGATCGCGCCCGACCCGTTTTTCTTTCCTCTCGACTTCGTGCTCGAGTGGAACAAGGGATATGGGTCTCGAGGGTTCACGCAGTATCAGTGCGTTGTGCCTCGGGCTGCCGGTGCGCCGGCCGTGCGTGAGTTCATGGACCGCCTGACTAAACTCGGTGCAGCGTCGCCGCTGTGTGTAATCAAGGACTGTGGTCCGGAGGGCAAGGGCACGTTGTCGTTCCCGCTGGAAGGCACGTCGATCGCGGTGGATATTCCGGCGGGGCCCGACATCCAGAAGATTGTGGATGGGCTCAACGAATTCCTGATTCCAACCGGCGGGCGCATCTATCTCACGAAGGACCGCTTCACGCGTCCCGAGCACTTCCGCGCGATGGAACCGCGGCTCGGTGACTTCGAAGCATTGCGCGACAAATGGGATCCGGCGCGGCGATTGCGGAGCGCGCAGTCACGTAGACTCTTCGGGGACAAAACATGAAGGTCGTTGTACTTGGAGGCACTGCAGGCATCGGCCGGGCGGTCGCACAACAGTTCGCGGAACGTGGCGACGTCCTCTGTGTGCTTGGACGCAACCAGGCCGAACTTGAACGCAGTGTTGCGGACCTTACCGCACGGCATCCGTCGCAGGCAGCGGCTTCGTCGGCGCTTTGTGACCTGGAGCAACCCGAGACGTTTGCGGCGGCCCTCGATGCTGCCGATGCGGCGCTTGGCGGCTTCGAGGCGGTTGTGGTCACGGCTGCAATGTTCGCCACGCAGGACGCGCTTGAGCGGGACGTTGAACTGACGCGCCGGCTCACGACCGTCAACTACGCCAACACAGTGACGTTCTGCGAGATGGTGCGGCATCGGCTGTTGTCGCGTGGTGGCGGATGGCTGACGGTTGTGTCCTCGGTGGCTGGCGATCGCGGCCGCAAGCCGGTGGCGATCTATGGTTCCAGCAAGGCTGGGCTTTCCACCTATCTCGAAGCGCTCGACCACAAGTTCCGTGAGCAGAACCTCTGGGTACTCTGCGTCAAGCCCGGCTTTGTGAAGACCGGCATGACCGCCGGCCTCAAGCCGCCGCCCTTTGCCGGGGAACCCGAGCAGGTCGCGCGCGACATCCTGCGCGCCATGGACGCAAAAAAGCCGCTCATCTACACGCCCGGCATCTGGCGGCTCGTGATGCTCGTCATCCGCCACCTGCCCCGCTTCGTCATGCGCAAAATCGGCTTCTAGTTCACCGTGGGGCGGGCTTTTAAGCCCGCCGGAGAATAAAATCCCGGCATGCTCCGATTTCGCTCCGCCGCCCTGCTGACCCTTGCCGCCATTGCCCTGACGCAGGCCGCGACCGCCGCGGCTCCCGCGTCGTCACAGGCCGCGCCACAGTCTCTGGCCGCTGACATCGACGCGCGGATTGCGGCATCACAGCCGCAGCTCATCGAGTGGCGCCGGCACCTCCATCAGCACCCGGAGCTCTCGAATCGGGAGGTGGAGACCGCAAAGTTCATCGCGGAGAAATTGCGCAGCTTTGGACTCGAGCCGCAGACCGGCGTTGCGAAACACGGCGTTGTTGCTGTGCTCAAGGGCGGTCTGCCGGGGCCGGTGGTTGCGTTGCGCGCAGACATGGACGGCTTGCCGGTGCGCGAAGAGACCGACGTCCCTTTTGCCAGCAAGGCCACCGGCGAGTACGAAGGCAACGCCGTCGGTGTGATGCACGCGTGCGGGCATGACACCCACGTGGCCATCCTGCTCACCGTTGCCAAGGTGCTGTCGGAAGTGAAGGACAAGCTGCCCGGCTCGGTGAAGTTCATCTTTCAGCCGGCAGAGGAGGGCGCTCCACGCGGTGAGACGCCGGCCGGTGCCCAGCTGATGGTGAGCGAAGGCGTCATGACCAATCCGAAGGTCGACGCCGTGTTTGGCCTGCACGTGTTCTCAAACATCGAAACCGGCCACCTGACGTATCGCAGTGGTCCGTTCATGGCGGCTTCCGATCAGCTCGACATCACCATTCGCGGACGGCAGACACATGGCGCGACACCCTGGCGCGGCATCGATCCCATCGTTGTTGGATCGCAGATCGTGATGGCGCTGCAGACGGTGGTGAGCCGTGGCGTTGACATCACGGCGTTGCCGGCAATTGTGACTGTCGGCCAATTCCAGGCTGGTGTGCGCAACAACATCATTCCGGACAGTGCGAGGCTGGTTGGCACCATTCGCACCTTTGATGACGCGATGCAGGCGGACATCCACGCCAAGATCACGCGCATCGCCGAGAACATCGCGGAATCCGCGGGCACAACGGCGCAGGTGACGATCACGAAGGGATATCCCGTGACGTCAAACGACCGGGAGCTCACCGCGCGCATGTTGCCGACACTCGAGCGTGTGGCGCCAGGCAAGGTCAAGGAGTCGGAACTCATCACCGGCGCTGAAGACTTCACCTACTTCCAGCGTCAGGCACCGGGCATGTTCTTTTTTCTCGGCATCACGCCGGCAGCACAGGTCGGCAAGGCGCCGCAGAACCACTCACCGCTGTTTGTGGTGGACGAAGCCGCACTGCCGACCGGAGTCCGCGCCCTCGCGCACCTGACAGTCGACTACATGACCGGCCGCAAGTAGGGCGACAGCCGTGGGGCGGGCCTTCAGGCCCGCCTGGTAAGCAACTCCACCAACCCCCTGTCTGCCTCAGGCAGCTCCAGCGTGGCCAGCTCAGCTCGCGGCACCCACCGCATCTGTTGGCCGAGCATCGGTGCTGGCTCGTCGAGCAGCGTGCAGCTGAAGAAGTGGAGCTTCACCGTGCGTTCCGGATACGCATGTTCGACGGTGAAGATCTCGTCGCCGATGACGCTCCGCGCATTCAGTTCTTCAACGATCTCTCGCCTGAGGCACGCCTCGAGTGTCTCGCCTGCGTCACACTTGCCCCCGGGAAACTCCCATGAGCCGGCCAGATGTGTTCCCTTGAGTCGCCTCGTCATCAGGAACGTGCCGTCCTGTTCGATGACGGCGGCAGTGACGACGATTGGGGATGGAGTAGAGGCGATCGGCATATCAAGGCTGGGTATATAGTGCGGTACACACATTCACTGCCGCCATGACTTTCAGGTCAGGACTCCGATCGGCGTCTGCCGCGTTCACGACACTTGTTGCCGTCGTGACTCTGGCTGCCGCGGTGTTCGCGCAGGACCGCGGTGCTGTTGATCAGTCTTCGCTTGGCGCTATCAGTGGTGTGGTGCTGGATGATGCTTCAGCCGGTCCGGTGCCTGGAGCCATCGTCACTCTGACGAACGGCAGCCTGGCAATCAGTCTGCACACGACGACAGATTCCCAGGGACGTTATGTGTTTCTCGGACTTCCACCCGGCGATGGGTACCGATTGCGTGCGCGGCATCCAGGGATGCGTGCTGACGCGCGCTCGTTGGGGTTGACCGGCCCTGGAATTGCCCTTCAGTTGAGCGCCGGCATGTGGGTCCGTGATGTGACGCTGGGGCTCTCGCCACTCGGCGCGATTGCAGGCGTTGTTCGCGACGAGCAGGGCAGGCCGCTCGCGCGGATGCACGTGAGGCTCCTCTCGTCGCTTCAGCTCGGTGAACGGACCTTGTGGTCCGCCGCGGGAGCTGGTGAAACCGACGACCGAGGCGAATACCGGTTCTCTGGATTGTCAGCCGGAGACTACGTCGTTGCAGTGCCCGGCACGAACGCCGTCATTCCGGCAGACAGCACCATCGCGACAGCACGAGGCCTGCCGGAGCCGCCATCCGGCAGCCAGCCGCAACTCGGCGGCATCACCCTTCCTGGATCCAACGTGTGGCTTACCGAGGCCAAGCCGATGCCTCCGACCGAACCAGGTGAAGCCCTCCGTGTGTACGCACCCGCGTTTCATCCGGCTTCGACGACGCTTTCCTCTGCGGCCGTGGTGCAGCTCGGTGACGGAACACAGCGGGAAGGCGTGGACGTCACGCTGGGATCGTCTGTCACGTCGAGCGTGTCTGGTGTCATTGCGGGTCCGCAAGGTACCGGAGGCCTGTCGCTGCGCTTGCGCCATTACGACGGCACCGCGACCAGTCCGCTCGATGCAGCGACCACGGTCACCGATCGCGCAGGGCGTTTCCGCTTCGCTGGAGTCATTCCCGGCTCGTACGTTCTGGAGGCCCCGGCAGTGGCCCCGTCATTGGTCGTAGGCTCCGTGTTTGTACCTCACACCCCGGGCTTGGTGCCTGGGACGATGCTGGCGACGGCCGACTCGGCGCGGGGTCCACTGGCCATGCGGACGCCTGTATTCAGCGGTGTTAAGCGCGCAAGCGTCCGTGAGCGCCTGGACGTTGGCGTGAGTCCGATTGAGAACCTCGAAGTCCACCTGACATCCGGCACCGCTCTGCGCGGCACGATCAGCCGTGACGATGGGTTGCCGCTTGGTGAGGTGATCCTCATGATCGAACCAGTTGGTGCAGAGGCTGCGGACGGACCAGTCGCGTTCCGGACACCGCCGGCTTTTGACTTGTCCGGTCTTGGCGACGGTCAGTATCTGCTCGATGCACAGGTCCGCTCGCTTCTGGTCCGGTCGGTCAGCATTCAGTCGCGAGACGTGACCGACCAGGCGATCGCACTGGCCGACGCCAGAGGGACAGAGGACGTACAAGTCGTTCTGACATCCAAGTACGCGATTGTTCGCGGCACGGTGAACGCCGCATCGGAGCATCCCGAGACCGACGTCGCGGTGATGCTGTTTTCAGCTGACCCGGCGCATTGGGTACGCTCGGCTTTTTCACCGCGTCGGATTGCTGCGCACGCCGGCCGAACGGGCCACACGTTCGAGTTCCGTCGCATGCCTGCCGGCGAATACCTGCTGGCTGCCGTTCCTTTCGAGCACCTGCACGCGTGGCGTACGCCGGGCTTCCTGGAGTCGCTCGCGCCCACGGCCACTCGCCTCCGAGTGGGTTGGGGTGAATCCGTCGAACAGGCGGTCACGCTCCAGGAGGTTGTGGTTCGATGATGCGGGCCGGCGGTGTGTTGTTGATCGCCTTCGCCGCCTCAGCCGGGCTGATGGCCGAGGCGTCGTCTGCGAAAACACAGCGCACAGGAACGCTCGCCGGTCAGGTGAGGTTGGTCACGCAGTCGGCCTCGCAACCAGTGCCCGGTGCTGTCGTTTCTGCCGTCGGCACTCGTCGAGCCCTGTCCTTCCAGACGGTGACCGACCGCGAAGGGCGGTTCCGGTTGGCCGATCTTCCGGCTGACAGTTACGAGATCAAAGCGAGCAGGCCGCCGCATGTCGGGGTGACTTTTGGTGCAGACCGTGCGGGATGGCCAGGTACTCGCATCGCGTTGGAGGAGGGAGGCATCAGCGCGGGTCTCACGCTGGAGATGGTTCCCGGCGCCGTGATCGCTGGGGTGGTGCGTGACTCGAATGGTCGGCCTCAGGCGGAGGTGCCCGTGCAAATCGAGAGGCGCACGCCCCACGGTCTGATGTCTGCCGGACGACTCGTAACCGACGATCGGGGCGCGTACCGTGCGTTCGGGCTCGCGTCAGGCACATACATTGTGTCGGCGCACCCTCGTCAGGATTCCGCGCAGGTTGCGACGCCGTCAGACGCTGAAACGGAGGCGGCGCTGCGATGGCTCAGGTCCGGCCGAAGAGATCCACCTCCAGGTTTTGTGGTGCCGGACGCTCCCACTGCACCGGGCGTCAAGCTGTCGATGGCCCCGGCCTACTTTGCAGACGCGTGGTCGAGCGACACCGCGAGGGCGGTTGACGTCCACTCCGGCGACGTAACATCCGGCGTCGACCTCACATTGCGCTATCTCGCCATGCCGAGGGTCACGGGACGCCTGAGCGGCGGCAGTGCGGCTGAACGCCACAGCATCGTGCTGCATTCGTTTCAAGCGCCTGAGCCCATGCGCACGGCTTCACTTTCAGCGGCGGGGAAGTTCGACTTCGGCTCGGTGGTGCCTGGTGACTACGTTGTTGTGGTCCGTCAGATGCGGCCCGAACGAATGACTGCCGTGCTCGCCGGCCATGCGGTCACCACGCCAACGGGTGACGAGACGTGTTTTGCGGGGGCAGCCGCGACGGCGTTGGCGCCAGGAAGCAATCCCGACATCGTGGTTCCCCTCGAGCGGTGTTTCTCGGCCACTGCGCGTGTGTCAGCAACCACGGCAGACATGCCGCCCGTCACGGTGCGTCTGGTGTCGGAGGTGCCGGCGTTGAGCTCCAGGCGTGTGGTGTCCGTGAGCGGCGCTTCACAACAGATGGTGGCTGCCCCTGGAGAATTCGCAGCTGGAAGATTTCGTGTGGTGGCTCACGTCACGGCAGACGGGCCTCACACCTGGCTGGTGTCATCGGTGCAGATAAACGGTGTCGAGCGTTCCGGCCAGGTCCACTACTTTGCTCCCGGGAGCGAGGATCAGATTGTCGTGACGGCGACCAGGAGCGGGGCGGCTGTTGAAGGGCGGCTCGAAGCCCCGGATGGTCAAGCTGCGACGGACTATACCGTCCTTGTCTTTCCGGCTGATCCGCAGCAGTGGGAGGGAACTGCCTTCCGGCAGCGCGGCGTGCGCCCCGACTCCCGCGGCCGGTTCGGATTTGGTGGACTTCCGCCCGGAGATTACCTGCTCGCCGCTGCGAGGGGCATCACCGCGGACGAATGGCTGCTGAGTGATGTACTGAGAGAAGTCGCGCCAGCGGCGATTCGCCTGTCCCTGGGAGCTGGCGAGGTTCGGTCGCAGGACCTGCGCATCACGCGTTAGCGCCGACGACGTCGAGGCGCAGACGTCCTGCAACCCCGCCGCATTACACACACCTCGCACGTGGGTTTGCGCGCGGTGCAGACAGTCGCGCCCAGGTCCATCAACGCCTGATTGAAGTCGAACACGTGTTTGCGAGGGAGCACCGCTCGCGACACGTTCCACAGGTGTTTGATCATTGCGTGTGACTTGGGCTCGCCTTTGCCGATGAACACGCGGAAGAGCACCCGCGCCACGTTGGTGTCGAGAATCGCCGCGCGTTTGCCGAACGCAAAACTCATTACGGCGCCGGCGGTGTACTGCCCGATGCCTTTGAAGGACAACAAGGTCGCCTCATCGGACGGCAGAGTGCCGCCGTAGTTGGCGACTGACTCGCGCGCGATGGCCTGCAGGCGGCGTGGGCGGATGTTGTAGCCAAGTGGACGCCAGGTCTGGACGACGTCTTCTTCCGCGGCGGCGGCGAGCGCCTCAAAACTGGGATAACGGTCGAGCCACTCGTGGTACTTCGGGAGCACGCGGTCGACCTGCGTCTGCTGCAGCATCACCTCGGACACGAGGATGTGGTACGGGTCGTCGGTCTCACGCCACGGGAGCGAGCGCCCGTTCTTCCAATACCAGTCGAGAAGCCGGCGCCGGAACCAGGCACGACGGGAGGGGGGCGGCAGCTTGGGAACGTTCACGGTCGGCAAACGAACCCATTGTAGACGTCCGGTAGACTAGACCTTCAATGACGAAGATCTACACGCGGACAGGCGACAGCGGCGACACGGGGTTGTTTGACGGGACCCGCGTCAGCAAGGCGGACCCGCGCGTGTGTGCCTATGGCGAAATTGACGAGCTGAACGCGTGGCTGGGCATGGTCCGCGCCGAGGGTGTGGACGCGGACGTCGCCTCGATGCTCGAGCACCTGCAGCGTGACCTGTTTGCCGTCGGCGCCATGCTGGCCGATCCCCGTCACAAGATCTCCCGCCGCGTGGACAAGGCCCTGCTGACCGAAGCGGATATCGAGCGCCTCGAGGGCTGGATCGACAAAGGTGAGGGTGAGCTCCAGCCGCTGACGTACTTCATCCTCGCCGGAGGTTCAAAGGCCGGCGCCGCTCTTCACGTGGCTCGCACTGTGTGTCGTCGCGCCGAACGTCTCATCGTGGCCCTGGGCGATGAGGACGTCGACCCGGTGGTGGTGACCTTCGTCAACCGGTTGTCCGACCTTCTGTTCGTGATGGCGCGTGTGGTGAACGCGCGCGCTGGTGCACCGGAAACCCGGTGGTGATGACTCCGGCGGCCGCGTACGCGGCTTGCCTCCGGCTGGCCCGGTCGCACTACGAGAACTTCCCGGTGGCGTCCTGGCTGATGCCGCGCGACGCTCGTCCTCACATCGCCGCGGTATACGCATTTGCTCGCATGGCTGACGACGTGGCTGACGAGGGGACGAGTCCTGAGCCGGTGCGGCTGGCGGAACTGGATCGATGGCAGGCGCGACTCGATGCGGCAGCCGAAGGCCGCGTGTTGCCGACGGGGGATGAGGCCATTGACGCGACGTCCGTGGCGCTCGCAGAGACGCTGCGTCACTTTGGCCCTGCGCGCATGCACGCGCTGTTGAGCGACCTGTTGTCTGCGTTCCGGCAGGATGTCGTGCAGCGGAGGTATACGTCGTGGTCCGAACTGCTGGACTATTGCCGTCGGTCGGCCAATCCAGTTGGTCGGCTGGTTCTGATCATCTGCGGATATGACGATGAGGCGCTGAGGCAGAAGTCGGATGCCGTCTGCACGGCGCTGCAGTTGACCAACTTCTGGCAGGACCTGGAGATCGATTGGTCGCGCGGCCGGCTCTATGTGTCGCAGGACGTTGTTGATGCGCATCATGCGCATACAGGTGATCTGGACCGGAGGATCTGGTCGCCTCAGTGGCGGGATGCGCTCGAGGATTGTGGCTTGCGGACGCGGCGTTTGTTTGAGGATGGCCGGGGAGTTGCCGATGGTGTGCGGGGCCGTCTCCGGTGGGAGCTTCGCGCGACCTGGCTGGGTGGGATGCGTATCCTGCACAGGCTTGCTGAAGCAGACTACGATGTCTTCCGCGGTCGTCCGACATTGTCCAGGCGTGATGTGCCGGCGGTGATCGGCGGGGCCGTTTCGTGGCGGCCGAGGCCGCAGGCGTGACCAGAAAGACCTCCTTTTATTACTCGTTCCTCGTCCTGCCCAGGGCTGAGCGTCAGGCGATTACCGCCGTGTTCGACGTGTGTCGCGCGATTGATGACGCTGTGGATCTGGAGACGGATCCGGCGCGTGCGCGAGCGGCGCTGGATGGCTGGCGCGCAGAGATCGCGCGCGTCTTCACCAGAC
>BTVE01000079.1:0-21684 GCA_045862915.1 Acidimicrobiia bacterium | reverse complement strand
TGTAAGGTCCTAGGACTTCGGTAACACGCCGGCTCTGGTTTTGGCCACGAGACGCTCATACGGTGTTTGGCCGTCCAAGGCGCCGTGAGGCCGGTGGTAATTGTAATAGTCTTCCCACTCCCGCAGCTTCTCGTTGAAGAGGTGAATGTCGTCCGCGATGCCGTCGCGGTCCAGCAGTTGGTAGAACTCCTGATCGTCGACGCGATGCGACCGTTCAACCTTGCCATTCAGATGCGGCGTGCGCGGCCGGATGTAGACGTGCCGGACATCGAGGCTCGCCAGATGCCAATGGAACTGAGACTGAAACTCTGCACCATTGTCAGTTTGGACGACAAGAATTCGGAACGGCAGTCGCCGGGCAACTTCGTCGAAGAAGCGGATCGCCGTGCGCTGGTTGCAGACGTCGAAGACCTTCAGCACACGGATGCGCGTGCAATCGTCGATCGCTGTGAATTGATAGAGCCGCTTTGTCGTGCCTGCGATGCGCTCTAGAAACTTCACGTCGATCTGTAGTCGATGGCCAGGCTGCGGCTTCTCGTAGCGTTGCCAACGCTTGCCGTGGGGGCGGTGCTTCTGGTTGGCGGGCAATCGATTCATTCCATGTCGTCTCAGCACGCGGTGCACCGTGGAACGCGCCACGCTAATCTGATGGAAGCGACGGAGGTAGTCGGCAATTCGCCGCGGCCCGAAGTGATAGTGCTGCCGCAAATACAGGATCTTAGTCACGACTCCTGGCTGTGTGGCGCGGGGCGAATGCCGTGGCACACGTGGCCGATCGGCTAGGCCGCCATCGCCGTGCTCGGCCAGCCGCCGCCGCCATTTGTAGAACGTCTTCCGCGAGACGCCGAAGTGGCGGCAGGTTTGCGCCACGGTGCCAGGTGCAGTCTCCGCATGGCGAAGCAACCGGTGCCGCCAGGCAGTCAATCGCATTTGCTCAGTCTTGGTCATGGGCCCTCCATCCTAGGAGAGCCGGACAGTGTCACCCTAGTCCTGGGATTTCACACTCCAATCTGCGTTTGCATTCCGCGTTCGACGATGGCATCGTCGTCAATATCGTTGGGCTGGAGACATTGCAATTTCTGCGTACATCTACTCCGCCGCCCCGGGGAGCCCCTGGGCATGAAACGTGCTCTAAGGCATAGGCATGGAGCGGAAGATGATCATGATGAACACGGGAGAACGCGTGGCACACGTCGAAGCACGGATTGATGCTCAGGCGCAGGAGTTCGTGGAGATGCGGGCCTCGCTGACTCGGCTTGAAGACAAGATGGACCGCCGATTCGAGTCTGTAGACGCCAGCTTGCGAAATCTCTCTACCGAGATGCATGCGCAATTCCGGTGGCTGATTGTCGGCATGGCCAGCGCTGCGCTGACGATCATCGTTGCGATGTTCGCGAAAGAGCTGCTCATGCGCTGAGCAACAGGTGGTGGTCTATTCGACCACCACCGCCGTTCCGCTGGCCGACACCATCAACATGCCGTTGCCGGCACCCAGCACTTCATAGTCGAGGTCGACGCCGACGACAGCGTTGGCGCCAAGTTCACGCGCGCGCTCCGACATTTCGGCCAGAGCCATGTCACGCGCGCGCTGCAATTCGCGCTCATACGTCGCCGAGCGGCCGCCAACCAGGTCGCGAATTCCGGCAAACAGGTCTTTGAAGATGTTCGCGCCAAGAATCGCCTCCCCGGCGACGACGCCTGCGTAACGGGTGATGCGCTTGCCTTCAACAGTCGGTGTCGTGGTGATGATCATCAGAATCAGGTGCCTCCTGTCCGGAATCGACGCAGACAGGGGCCCGGAGGTTCAGTTTCGGAGACTGACGATGGGATCGACCCGCGCGGCTCGTCGGGCCGGGAGCCAGGCTGCGGCAAACGCCGTCACCATGAGCACCGCACCAACCGTGGCATACACGGAGATATCGGTGGGAGTCACACCAAACAGCAGCGACGCGAAGCCCCGTGAGAGCCACCACGCAGCCGGCACCCCGATGGCGAGGCCGATGCAGACATGCCATCCGGCCATGGTGAAGACGCCGTTCGCGATGCGCTGCGCGGAGGCGCCGAGCGCCATGCGGATGCCGATGTCACGCGTCTGCTGCGACACCACTGACGCCATGACGGCATACACGCCGGCGGCACCGATGAGCAGACCAACCAGGCCAAAGACAGACATGAGACCGGCAGTAAAACGCCGCATGGCCGTCAGCCGCCGCAGTGCTTCGCCTGCGGCAAACACGTAGGCCTCATCGCCTGGAGGCCCGATTGGTCCAAGCGCTTCGGCGATACGAGGCATAGCCACTTCGACCGGCTCGTTGGTGCGGACGAAGAACTCAGCATATGTTGCAGTTTGGTTGAACGAATAGGAGAAGTACGCGGACGGTGCCACGTCAGCTTCTGGCCCACGCACCGGGACAAAGGGGACGATCCCGACGACCAAGTAGTCCCGCTGGGCCTTCTCTGGCCGAATCGTTTGCCCGAGCGGATCCGAAGCCCCGAAGATCAGACGCGCCGCACGCTCGTCGAGTACGACCGACGGCGAATCGTTCACCGCCTCCGCGGTCCAGCCGCTCCCCCGAAGAAAGCGGAGGCCGGCCACCTCGAAGTAGTTCGGTGTCACGACGTACTGATGCACCGCAACGGGATCGCCACCGGACCCAGCGCCCACTGGCCGAACCTGCACCTGTGCCCATGCGCCGCCATAGGCATGCCCCACCAGAGGGAGCGACGCCCCACGAGACATCGACACACCGACAACCCCAGGCACACGCTCGAGTCGCTCTCGCACCTCAGAGATGGGCCCACGGAAGCCGAGGCGAGGCTTGACCGCTACGAGTTGGCTCGTCTCCACACCCAAGTCAACCGCAAGCATCCTTACGAGGCTGCCGATGAACATCGAAGAGATCACCGCGAGAATCGCGACCGCGGCCACCTCCCCGCTCAGCAGAAACCTTCCCCATCGCGCACGGCCTGTATGAGTGGTGCCTTCACCGACCTTCAGCACGCCGGAGACCGGAGTGCGGGTGACCGACCAGGCGGCCAGCACGGCGACGAAAACACCAACAGCAAGAGCGCCGAACGCGGTCACGGCGACAACGCGCATGTCTACGACGATGGAGTCCGCCCGGAAGATGCCGTACGGCAGGCTCATCAGCATCGACCTCGCCACCTGCGCGCCGCCGAGTGCAGCCGCGAGTCCCACCACTCCGGCACTCAGCGAGAGGATCATGCCTTCAGCCATCAGCGTGGCCGCAAGCCGACCGCGGGATGCGCCAAGCGAGGCGCGCACGGCAAGTTCCTGCGACCGCACACCCGCGCGGGTCAACATCAAGTTGGCCACGTTGACGCACGCAACCAGCACCACAAGGAGCGAGGCGACCAGCGCCAAAAACGTCCATCGTGTGGTCTCGGGTTGCAAGTAGGTTTCGAGTAGAGGTGTCACGGTGGGACGCCAGTCTGGAGTCCCCGTGATGGATTGGATCTCTGTCGCCAAATCAACAGGGGTTGCCCCAGTGCGGAGCCGCGCAATGATGCCGATGCCAAACTGCGATCGTGCGCGATGCAGACGAGCGGGCACCCACACGTCCGCGTTCGACGCTCTGAGATAGGGATGGTCACTCTCGGCGGCCAAGACTCCGATGATTCGATACGAGCCCGATTCCTCGCCGACGGAGACAACGCTGCCAAGCACGTCTGGACTGCCACCAAGGCGGTCCTTCCAGAAGCGGTAGCCGAGCACGGCAACCGCGTGGTCTTGATCCTCTTCTTCAGTCGTCCACAGACGACCGAGGCTGGGCTGCAGGCCCAGCTGCGTGAGTGCCAGGCGTTCGCTGTACGTCACAGTCCTTACAAACGTCTGACCGCCAATGGTCAACGGCGCACCGCTGGTCGTTTGCGTTCTGGCCGCCAAGCTCTCTGCCGTCTGCAGCCGCGCGCGGAGATCCCGGAAGACATCCGGCGTAATGCGAACCTTGCGTTCAGCATCAACCGACGACACCGACACCAGCCGATCCGCATCCGGATACGGAAGCGGCTTGAGCATGACGGCGTCCACGACCGCAAACGTCACGGACGCGAGCGTCATGGCGACCGCCAAGATGCCGACGACGAATGCGCTGTGCCAGGGTGCAGCGCGCAGCGAGCGGCCGGCATCGCGCAGAATCAGGCCACCGGTGCGTAGCCCGCGAGGTACGGAGTTGCCCAGACCCGCTGCCACGGCGCCTGCCAGGCGTCGATTCAGCCATGCGCGCGGGCGCTGTGGCGCCCGGCCTGCAGCCGTCCGCTCGGCGAGTTCCTCGAGCGCGTCACCCACCGCCGCATTGGCCGCGTCGCGCGACATCAGCACACGCAGGCACGTGACAAGCCATCGCGATGGCTGCAGCGACATGTTCACTTCCTTCCCAACACGTCTTCCAGGCCCGCGGTGAGCGCATCGAGGCGCGCCAGCGCCTGCTGCACCGCTTTCACACCACGTGGCTTGACCTCGAAGTAGCGACGAGGCCGCCCCCCACGTTCTTCGCTCGGGTCGCCATACCGCGACGACACCAGTTCCTTGTCTTCAAGCCGCTCAAGCGTGATCAGCACCGCTGCGCGTGAGACGGTGCGACCGCCACGGGCCTCCAGGTCTTTGGTGATCGCAAACGGGTACGCGCGATCACCGAGCTTGAGCGTCGAGAGGAGGACGAGCAATTCGAACTCGCCGAGGGCGGAAGGAGGGGTCGAGGGCATGATGGGTAACAACGTTACCCTACATGTCAACCTCATTCCGGACTTGATCGGTCCGGTTTAGTGGGATATCGTCCGAGGGTCGCTTAGTGAGCCACGTCTCATTAAGCGATACACGCAAGGCGCCCGCCGGGTGTTGGAGCACCCGACGGGCAATGCCGAACGTGGGTCCCTTGGCAGAACCGTTCATACGCGGGGGCGCATGACACGTTCGACGTCGCCATTCTACCGGCGTCGCACGGCCATGACGTACCGCAAGGAGTAGTCCGTCATGTCCGATCCCTACCGACCATCCCGCCTGGCCATACTCGTCGCCGCGGCGGCCCTGGCGATCTCCATCGCCTCCCCTGTGCTCGCACAGTCAGCCCCGACCCAACAGTCGACGCAGACACCACCTACACCACCTGCACCACCCACACCACCTGCTCAGTTCTTCGAAACCGTCACCGTCAGTGCCACGCTTGCTCCAGCCACCGTGCGCAACGTCCCGGGCACGATCTCGGTGATCGACGCCGCGGCGATCGATCGCGCCCTGATGGTGAACGTGGCCGACCTCGTGAAGTTCGAGCCCGGCATCTACATCGAGTCCGTGCTCACGCGTGTGGGCCTCAATGGCTTCAACATCCGCGGCATCGGCGGCAACCGCGTCATGACCCAGGTGGACGGCGTTGAGACGTCCGAGCAGTTCGACTTCGGCCCGTTCAACGTCCATCAGTTCGCACTCGATCTGGACGTACTCAGGTCCGCCGAAATCGTGCGCAGCGCGGGGTCATCCCTCTACGGCAGTGACGCACTTGGTGGCGTCGTGTCGTTCTTCACGAAGGATCCTGCCGACTACCTGCGTGGCCGCCGGTTTCACCTCGCGGGCAAGACGATGTTTGATGGCCGCTCTGGGGAGGCCAGCGGGAACGCCGTCATCGCGGCGGGCAGTGGCCGCACGCAGGGGTCGCTCTTCGTCAGCTACGCCAACGGTCATGAAACGCACAACCGCGGACGCATCGATACGAGCGATTCACGACGCACGGTGCTCAATCCGCAAGACCGCACCGCCGTGCAGGCCCTCGGCAAGGTCGCGTTCACGGTCTCGCCCGGCAACACGCTCCTGGCGTCGATCGAAGCGTCCGACACACGCGTCGATACCGATGCGCTTTCGTCGCGCAGTTCCGCCGTTCTTGACATCACCTCGCGCGACATCATGCAGCGGCAACGCGTCTCACTTGACCACACGCTGCAGAACAGATTTGGCCTGCAGCAGTTCAGCTGGAACGCCTACTTCCAGAGCAGCGACACCGAACAGGTCGTGGACGAAGACCGCGCCGCCGCAGGCGCGACGCCCAGACTCCTCCGCTCCGGCACCCTCGATTACTCGCAGCACACAATTGGCGCTGCTGTGCAGGGGCGCAAGGTCCTGCTGCCTGCTTCCCACCCGTTCCTGCTGACGGTCGGAAGCGCCTACAAGCAGAACACCTTTGACATGTTGCGCGACCGGCTCGACCTCAATGCATCCACCGGAGCCGTGATTCCTGCGACGAATCTGATCCTGCCCACCAAGTACTTCCCGGAAAGTACGGTGTCCGAGTTCGGCATCTATGGCCAGGGTGAAATGTCGCTGGGCCGCCTCACACTTCGACCGGGCGTGCGCTACGACCGCTTCGCGCTTGATGCGAGCGATGACGATGCGGTGTTTCTGGCGAGTTTGAGTCCCGCGCCGGTCGACTTCTCGGCGGATGCGGTCTCGGCACGGATCGGGGCGACGGTCGACGTGACACAGGCGCTGACGCTCCACGGTCAATACGCCGGGGGTTTCCGCGCACCCTCCTACAGCGCAGTGAACAGCGGCTTCACGAATCTGCAGGGCGGATACACGTCGATGCCCAACCCTGATCTGCGTCCCGAGACCAGCGACAACTTCGAAGCAGGCGTCCGCATCGCTGCGTCACGCGTGAGCCTGGCGGCCACGGCCTTCAGCAACCACTACGACGACTTCATCCTGCAGGAAGCTCGCGGCTTCAATCCAGCGACGGGCCTGCTCGAATTCCAGTACCAGAACGTCTCGAAGGTGCGCATCGAAGGCATCGAACTCCAAGCCGACGCGCGGATTCTGCCGACGCTTCGCCTGCGGGCCAGCTACGCCCGCATCCGAGGCAACGACATCTCAGGGCCGGAAGACCAGCCGCTCGACTCTGTCGCACCGGACCAGGGCATTGTAGGCCTCGAGTATTCACATGCCTCCGGGCGCTGGGGTGCTGATGTCTCGGCACGCGGCGTCACCACGCCCTCATCGTCGCGACTGAGTGACGGTGCGTTTGTGCCGCCTGCCTACGTGGTTGGCGACATCAGCGGCTGGATTTCACTCAATCGGGAACTGACGCTGCGGGGCGCCATCCAGAACTTCACCAATGCGCGTTACTTCGAATGGTCGAACGTGCGGGGCCGCACGGCGACGGACGCAACGATTGACCGCTACACGAGTCCGGGCGTGAGCGCGCTTCTGTCGCTCGCGTACGGGTGGTGAGTCGTGGGATGGGGAAATGGGGAAATGGGGAAATGAAGAGCTTACTCACGGTGCTTACGATTGTCCTGGTGGCTGCTACGGTAGCGCAGGCGCATTTTGTGTTTGTCGTGCCGGATGCAGAAGGGCGGCAAGCGCGGGTGATCATCAGTGAATCACTGCTGGTTGATCCTGAGGTGAATCCGGAACTGGTGCGGCCGTCGCAACTGAAGCTGCGCTCGGGCGGCAAGGACGTCGCGCTGGAGCTGGCACAGACGCGCGATTCCTACGTCGTCCAGGTCGCAGGCAGCGGGACCAGGGTGGTCCACGGCGTGACAAACCTCGGAGTCAGCACCCAGGGCCCGGATGGCACGCCGCACGTGCTCGTGTACTACCCGAAGGCCATCATCGGCGACCCGTTTGATCGGCAGACAACGGTTGGCGCCAACGCGGTCGTCGAACTGGTGCCGGTTCGTGACGCCTCCGGACTGCGTCTGAAGCTGATCGCCAGAGGTGTCCCCAAAGCTGATGCCGAGGTGACGCTCGTGACACCCGAGGGGGATCGCAAGCTGCGGACCAACGACGCCGGCCTCACCGAGGTCATCACCACTCGTGGACAACTGGGCGCGTGGGCCCGCTTCTGGGAGGACACCCAAGGCACGCGGAACGGCGAGGAGTACTCGCAGGTTCGACACTACGCAACGCTGACGTTTACTGTCAGTCAGTAGCTCAATCCTGGGACACGTGTGGGGCGAGACGCCCCGTACGTGTCCGCATTCAGTCACTTCCAGACCAAAGTCACCTGAGTCACGTCCATAGGGCATCTCATGCCGGCGACGCGGCTCCGCTCCATCGACGCCCTCGCGTGGCTCGCCCTCGCGATACTGGTGCAGACCGGCGTTGATCGCTGGCAGCAGGCGCGCCAGTCGGTGTGTATCGACTTCTTCACGTTGTGGGCCGTCGCGCGCACGGCGCCAGACTTGCCGGGCCCGATCTACGAGCGTCCCACGCAATACCGGATGGCGGAGGCGTCGCGGAACCACGCAGTCCGCGCCGGCTCGATCCACGAACAACGCGCCATGGCGCTCTCAGATCAGATCTATGGCGACCGTCTGGATGCCACGGGCTCCCCCCTGGCCTACGCGCTGGTTGGCTGGGCCTCGACCGGCAACTACGATCGGGACCTGCTCGCCTTCACCGTGGTGTCCTACCTCTCGTTTGCGCTCGCCATTCTGGCGTTCTGCCGCGTGCTTGGGTACTCACTCGCCGGCACCGCATTGGCCTTCACCGCCTTCGGGATGTGTTTTACTCCCCTGCTCTCAGATGTCCGGGTGGCGAATCTCAACCAGCTCCAACTGCTCGGACTGGCCGGTTTTGTCTGGACGATGCACCGAGGCGCCTCGTTCTGGGCTGGCGCCATCCTCGGGGCGAGCATCGTCTTCAAACCGCTGACGATCCTCGTGCTGCTGATCCTCGTGGCCGTGCGTGTGATGGATGGCCGAGGACTCACACGCGACCGGCTGCCGCATGGGGTAGGCGCTGGGGCAGCCGTTGCGATCGCGCTGGGCGCGCTCTACTTCGGCACGCCCTTCGTGTGGGTGGAGTTCGCGCAGTCATTGGCGAGAACCCTCACGGCGGGATACCCGCTGGCTCACGGCAACTTCGCTCCGGCAGCGGTGCTGTCAGCGTTGACCGGCGCCACTATCCCGATGCTTGCCGGAGGCCTCGCCCTGGTCGGGGCCCTGGTCGTGCTCTGGCGCACCCGCGGCCGCGCGGTCGTCGCGTCGCCCGACGAGACGTTCCTGATCGTCGGGGCGGGTACCTGTCTGATCCTGCTCTCCAGCGGGCTGGTCTGGGTGCACTACTACGTGCTGCTCATTCCCCTATGCCTGTATCTGCTTGCGCACGCGCGCGACAGTCAGCCGTCAGCAACCGTCTCCACCACGGCCGGGGCCTCGGCGCTCGTGCTGTTTTCGCCTGCACTCCACAACACGATGTCCACGCCGCTCCAGTCCGCAGCACTGGTGAATCTCGGCACCGTGCTGCTGTTCGTGGTGTGCATCGTGCACTGGGCCCGGCTCAGGCGGATGCCCGTCGCTGCGCCATCCCCGTCCGGACGTCGCCGGTCCCATTTGACACGGGCTTAACAAGAGCCGGTATACAGTCGGCCAACCATGAGACGCCGACTCCAGATTCTTTTTGTGTGCCTGTGTGCGTGCCTGCCGTCCGCCCCCATCGCGGCGCAGGACACCGACCGTGCGGGCATCACCGCCGCCGCACTCGACTACATCGAAGGGTTCTACACGGGGGACCCTGCGCGGATGGAACGCGCGCTGCACCCGGACCTCGCCAAACGCATCATGCGCATCGATGGGAGCGGCAAAGCCACGCTCGAGCAGATGTCATCAACGCAGTTGGTGGGCGCCGCTCGCTCGCGACAGGGGATGACGCCTCCGGCCGTACAGCAGAAGGACGTCACCATCTTTGACGTGTTCGGCAACACGGCCACAGCAAAGATCGTCGCCAACCAGTGGGTGGACTACCTCCACCTCGTGAAGTGGGAGGGACGATGGGTGATCGTCAACGTTCTGTGGGAGATGAAGCCCCGGGGATGAACTCGCGATAGGACGCGCGCAGTCGGGAGAGGTCGGCCTGGTCGACCTTGAGCTCGCGTGCGATACGCGCGATTTCGTTCCCTTCGAGCGTGCGTATCTGCTGGTCCGCGGCTGCCACGGCCAGCAGGCAGTCAACAATCGCGAGCTTCTGTTCGTAGGTCGCGGACTTCTCGAGGTCGCGAGTCACCAGAAAGTCATCCGTTCCGCCAAAGAGTTTCTGCTGCGTGCGGGCCATCTGCACAACCAGCGCGGCCTGGTCGTTGCTGATCCCACCCCGGGTGGCAATGACCTTCTCCATCGAGGCGATCTCGTCGGCACTGACCTCGTGGTCCGCGTGGGCCACCCGCGCAAGAATGAACGCGAACGCGGCGAGGTACTTCGCGCGGTCCGGGTCGAGCCGGTCCAGTTCATCCGCAATCCGTCGGATCGTATCCCCGCCGGACGCCTCACGCTCGGGTGTCAGTCCAAACAACTCCTGAAGAAAACGCATACCTGTCTCCTACGCGCTCGCGTTCGCGAGTGTTTCGCGCACCCGGGGAATAACCTGGGTGCCGAACAACTCGATGCTGCGGCGCATGGTGTCGTGCGGCAACGTGCCGGCGCTGTACTTCATGTCGAAACGGGAGGCGCCGAGCACACGCACCGTGCGCGCAATCTTCGCGGCCACGGTTGCAGGGGAGCCGACGCACAGTGCGCCGTCCGGGCCGGCCTCGCGCTCGAAGTGGTCGCGTGTCATCGGCGGCCACCCGCGTTCCGCGCCAATGCGCGTCATCATCGCGCGATAGTGGGGCCACAACTGCTCACGCGCATCTTCGTCGGTTGACGCGACGTGCCCGGGCGAATGCACCGCCACCGGAGAGACGCCGGCTCCCATACGACCAAGCGACTCAAGATACAGGTCCACATACGGCCGGAAACGTGCGGGGTTGCCTCCGATGATCGCCAGTGTCAGCGGCAACTTGTACCTGGCTGCGCGCACAACAGACTCCGGGCTGCCGCCCACACCCACCCACGTGCGCAGGGGGCCGCCCTCCACGGTCGGGTACACGGTCTGGCCGTCAAGTGCGGACCGCGTCCGGCCACGCCACGTCACGGGCGTGCCCTTGAGCAATTCGACAAACAGCGCGAGCTTCTCTTCAAACAACTCGTCGTAGTTGGAGAGGTCGTAGCCAAACAGCGGATACGACTCGGTGAACGATCCCCGCCCAAGGATGACTTCGGCGCGGCCATTCGACACCGCGTGCAGGGTGGAGAATCGCTGGAAGACACGCACCGGGTCGTCGGTGCTCAGCACGGTGACTGCGGAGCCGAGCTTCAGCCGGGATGTTCGTGCCGCAATCGCTGCCAGTACGACCTCCGGGGCCGACACGGCGAAGTCGGGCCGGTGGTGCTCACCAACACCAAATGCGTCCACGCCCACCTGCTCCGCCAGGACGGCCTCCTCGACGACGTCCCGCAAGGCCTGCGCCTGCGACCGCATCGTGCCGTCGGCGTTCACCGTTACATCTCCAAAGGTGTCGAGCCCGAACTCCAGCGATGTCATCCATCCAGCCTACAACGTGCCCTACAATGCGCGCATGCGAAGCCGACTCCTCACCCTTGTCGCCATCTGCTGCCTCATCACCCTGGCACCTCTTGACGCCGGCGTGCCACAGGCGCCCCAGCTTCAAGTCACCGAAGGCGACTTCATCGTCCGCAACTACACCTTCCGCTCGGGCCAGAAGATGGATGAAGTGCGGCTGCACTACCGCACGCTGGGCACCTTGAGGAAGGACGCATCGGGACGCGCCACCAATGCCGTGTGGATTGGCCATGGCACCGGCGGCACGGGCACACAGTTCCTGTCGCGGAACTTCGCCGGTGAGCTGTTTGGCCCGGGCCAGCCGCTCGACGTCTCGCAGTACTTCATCGTGTTGCCCGACAACGTCGGGCACGGCGGCTCGAGCAAGCCCAGCGACGCACTCAAGGCGTCATTCCCGAACTACGGCTACTTCGACATGATCGACCTGCAGCACCGCCTGCTCACCGAAGGCCTCGGCATCTCGCACATGCGCCTGATGATGGGCACATCGATGGGCGGCATGCACAGCTGGCTCTGGGGACAGGTCCATCCAACGTTCATGGATGCGCTGATGCCGCTCGCCAGCCTGCCGACGCAGATCTCGAGCCGCAACCGCGTCTGGCGTCGTGTGCTCATCGACGCCATTCGCAACGACCCGGCATGGAACAACGGCAACTACACCAGCCAACCGCCGGGCCTTCGCGTTGCTGCGCAGATGTTGTGGCTGATGAGCAGCAACCCCGTCCGTCGCCAGCGCGAGGCACCGTCACTTGCCGACGCCGACCGCGTGATGGAGAACTACGTCGCCAACTACGTCAAGACTGCCGACGCGAACGACGTGCTGTATTACTTCGAGGCGTCACGCGACTACGACCCGGCGCCTGGGCTCGAGAAGATCATTGCGCCGCTGGTCGCCATCAACTTTGCGGACGACATCATCAATCCACCTGAGCTCGGCATCCTCGAGCGCGAGATTACCCGTGTGCGCAATGGACGCGCGGTCACGTACCCGCTGAGCGACCGGACGGCCGGACACGGCACCCACACGCTCGCAGCAGTCTGGAAAGAGGAACTCAGCAAGTTGCTGGCGGAGAGCGGCAAGTAGGCGAGCAGCGGCAAGAGCGGCGAGGGGTCAAGCCTGAAGCCGGCGCCACAATTCGAGCGTGGCGGCGAGTGCGCACTGGAGGAGCACGCCAGGCAACATCCAGCGTGAGAAGAACTGCAGGTACGCGGCCAGCAGGAAGACGCCGATGCCCACAACGCGGGTGGTTGGAGAGCCGCTGCCGGTGCCCAGGTAGATCAGCCCCAAGGTGGCGGAGGCAAGAATCGGAACAAAGCCCAGCAGTTCAGACACGGTCGTGTAGACGGTTGAATCGTACGTCCGGCTTGATTTAGTGTGCAATGTGCATTAAATATATCCGCCATGGGCGGTTACCTGGGTGAATTCGAATACCTCGTGCTCCTCGCGTTGGCACGGTTGGGCGACGATGCGTATGGGGTGACGATTCGGCAGACGCTGATTGACCGGACCGGACGGACGCCGTCATTTGGCGCCGTGTACAGCACGTTGCGGCGGATGGAAGACAAAGGATTGGTCCGCTCGTTTCTCGGAGATCCCGAAGCGGTCCGCGGCGGCCGGGCCAAGAAGTTTGTCACGCTCACGCCCCAGGGTCGTCAGGCGCTGCGCGAATCGCATTCTGCGTTCGTCAAGATGGCCGAAGGCGTCAGCCTGAAGCCGTAGACAGGGCTTGCATGCGACGCCATCCCCTGCACTGGCTTGCCCGTATCGGCCGCCCGACGTACGAGTCGGAAGCGCTCCGAGGCGACCTCGCGCAGCAGCGCCGGCTCCTTCGGCGAAATGGACGGTCCGCGGTGGTCGCCGAACTGTGGTACTCGTGGCAGCTCCTGCTATGCGGCCTTGCGGGGGTCGGGCTGTTCGCTTCATCACTGCTCCGCCCACGAGTCTGGAGCGACGTGCGGTACGCGAGTCGCCGCTGGCGGCGTCGGCCGGGATTTGCCGCCGCGGCCACGATCACTCTCGCGCTGGGCATCGCCGCGACAACCGCGATCTTCTCGCTGGTCGATCACGTGCTCCTGCGGCCGCTCCCGTGGCGCGATCCCGACACGTTGGTCGTCATCCACGGCGTGTATCCCGAGCGTCGCTCACGGCCGGCGACCGCTGCCACGTGGAACCGCGGCACGGTCTCTCTGCCGGTGTGGGACGCCCTGCGCGCCTCCGCAGAATTCACTGACGTCAGCGCCTATCGATCCACCACACAGCCCGACTACCTGCTTGACGATGACCGCACGCGCGTCCACCGGCGCATGGATGTCTCGTCGAATTTCCTGTCCCTGCTGGGTGTGCCCATGGCGCTCGGCCGCTCGTTCTCCGACACCGAGGACAATCACCCGAACGACAGCATCCTGATTACCTACGAGACGTGGCAGGCCAGGTTCGCAGGTCGCGCCGACATCGTCGGCCTCACTGTCTCGGTCGGTCGCGCCGGGATGGACTCGCGGCAAGCCAAGACCATCGTGGGCGTCGTCGGCCCTGGGTTTCAGTACGACGGCGTTCGCCCTGAGGTGTTTGAGCCACTCGGGATCTCGGCGGCCGTGAACCGCCAGTACTTCAGTGGTGGCGTGCGCCTGATCGGCCGCCTCACGGACGCGACCAGGCTTGACGCCGCCGGCGCGGCCGCAGCCACCCTGGCGACCGCCGCACATCCCATTGAGCCGGTGTCCGCGCGCCTTGTTCGTCTGGCAGACGAACACCTCGCGGCGTCTGCGCGATCGTTGTGGCTGCTGCTGGGTGGCGCCGGACTCCTGCTGCTGGTGGCCTGCGCCAACGTCGCGGGGCTCGTGTTGAGTGATGCGCGTGGACGTCGGCATGAACTCGCCGTGCGTGCCACCCTGGGCGGGACCCGCGGCAGGCTCGCACGCCAATTGATGGTCGAGTACCTGCTATTGGCGACCATCGGCACGGCGCTGGGCGTCTTCGCGTCGTACTGGTTGGTGGGCGCCGTCGTTGCCGTCGCGCCCCCGGGTCTCCCTCGACTCGACACCGTGACGGTGGACCTTCGAGTCATCGTGGTCGGCGGCGCGGCAGGGTTCGGCGCCTTCCTGCTCTTTGGCCTGATTCCGGCGGTGAGAGTCGCGCGGACGAAGATCGCGCCGGTGCTTGCCGAGGGCGGCCGCGACGGACGATCGGGGCGTCTGCTGACACAGCGTGCACTCGTTGCCGGCGAACTCGCGCTCGCGATGATTCTGGTCACGGCGGCATGGCTGTTCGGCGAAACCGTGTTACGGCTGGATCAACAACCCTTGGGCTTCGCGTCGGAACGCATGGCCGTCATCACGACAACGTTAACCGGCAGCAGAATCGGCGATCCGGCTTCAATCCGCCCGCCGCGCGTCGGCCCCAACTCCGGGCCGGAGGCTGTCGCCTTGCGTCGTGAAGCGATCGAAACCGCCCTGCGCAACCACGCGAACGATCGCACACGGCGCACGCTCGAGGGACTCAACGCCGTGCCCGGCGTGGTCTCGGCCACGGCGACCGTCGGCGTGCCATTTGTGAGCCGCGCCTACCCAATCACGATCGGTGTGTCCGGCGACGTTGAACGGCACGAGGTCTTCCAACAACCCGTCGGGCCAGACTACTTCGCGACGTTGGATATGCCCCTTGTCGACGGCCATTTGTGGCCCGGGGACAACACGGACGTCGTCCCGGCCCCGTCGCAGCGACGCCCTGTGGTGGTCTCGTCCACGTTCGCGCGACGTTTTTTTCCAGAGGGAGCTGTCGGCGCGCACTTCACCTACCACTATGGGGGTCAAGCCCAACAGACCATCGATTACGAAATCGTCGGCGTCGTCGGCGACGTCAAACAGATGGCCATCGTCGAGGAGACACAACCGACGTTCTACATCAATGGCCGCGACGGCTCCCTGCCGACGCAATTTGTCGTGAGGACGGCAGGCGATCCGGCGACGTTGCTGCCCGAGCTGCGTCGAGCGATGGCGACCGCGGTGCCCGACCTTGTTGTGCTGTCAACTGAAACGATGGAGGACAAGGTGAAGCGCGCGATGGCAAGTGAACGATTTCGCGCAACGCTGTCGTTCCTGTTCGGTGTCGCCGCGCTGATCCTGTGTGCCGTGGGTGTCTATGGGCTGGCGTCGCGGCGCGCCAGCGATCGGCTCCGCGAGTTTGCCGTCCGTGTCGCGCTCGGTGCCCGCCCCGCCGATGTGCGCAGGCTCGTGCTCACTGACGCGGCGTCTCTCGTTCTCGCCGGGATGACGATTGGTGCCCCCGCGGCGTGGTGGACAGCACAACTCGCCGCGTCAATGCTGTTTGGCGTCGACGCTTCGTCGCCCAGGGTCTTTATCACCGCCTCGTGCCTGCTGGTGACGATTGCGGTGGTCGCGACGATCGTACCCGCGCTGCGAGCCGCTCGTGTGAATCCGATCGACGCGATCCGGAACTAACGCGTCGCAATCCAGGCCCGCACCTCTCGCTCGAGCAGGTCGAGCGGCAGCGGGCCCTGGCGCAGGATCGCTTCGTGGAAGGCGCGGATATCGAAGCGGGACCCAAGCTGGGCCTCGGCCTCGGCGCGCAGTTCGAGGATCTTCAACAGTCCGAACGTGTAGGCCAGCCCTTGCCCCGCTTCGGTGATGTGCCGATCGGTCTCGGCCGTTGCCGGTCCGCGCTGGAAGCCCGTGTTCTCCGCCATGTAGGCAATGCCCTGCTCACGCGTCCACCCGAACGCGTGTACGCCGCTGTCGACGACCAGCCGAACGGCGCGCCAGATCTCGTAGGTGAGCCTCCCGAAATCGCTATACGGATCCTGATAGAAGCCCACGTCGCGCCCCAGCCGCTCAGCGTAGAGTCCCCACCCTTCCGTGAACACGGTGATGCCAAGCGACCGCCTGAACGGACTGAGCGCCGTGTTCTCCTGCGTGCGCATGATCTGCAGGTGATGCCCCGGCACACCTTCATGGAAGGCCAATGCTTCGGCGACGTACAGCGGCCGGGCGGCGAGATCGGACGTGTTGATGTTGACCCAGCCGGCGCGTGAGCCATCCGGCGCGCCAGAATCGTAGTAGCCGGCAGACTGCCGGAGCGCAATCCGCTCGGGGATCGCACGCACGCCATACGGCGCCCGCGGAAGCACCGAAAACAACCTCGGCAGTTCACCATCCATGCGTTTGGCGGCCCATGAGACGGCCTTCAGGTAGTCCTCTTCAGTGTCGACGCGGAAACGCGGATCGGTCTGGAGGAATGTGAAGAACTCCGCCAGTGACCCGGAGAATCCCGCGCGTGTCTTGACCTGCTCCATCTCGGCACGCACACGCGCCACCTCACGGAGCCCGATGTCGTGCACCTCACGCGACGCCAGTTCTAGCGTCGTATGCATGCGGATGCGGTGCCGGTAGAACGCGTCACCATCGGCCAGCGCCGACAAGCCGAGTGTCGTGCGTGCGCCCGGGATGTACTCGTTGCGCAGAAAGTCCCTGAACGCCCGAAGACCCGGCATCAGCGACTCGCGCAGCGCGGCTGTGCCGTCGCGCACGATGCGCTCTCGGTCTTCCGGCGAAAACGCCGCCGGTATTTGTGTGAACGGCACATACATCGGGCTCGTCGTCACGTCGTCGACGATCTGCACGGATACGGGCTCGTCGTATCCCTCCAGCAGCGCGCGCGGCATCGTGCGCCCTGCCTTGAGGCCCGCGCGCATCGCATCGATACGCTGATCGGCGTGCACGGCAAAGGACTGCAGGCGCGCGATGTAGTCGTCGTAGTGCCGAACCGTGGTGAACGGCGTCCGGTCCGGCCAGGACGGCACGTCGAAGTGGAATCCTTCCCGGCTGCCGATGGGGATCTCGTACGCGCGATGCCGGATTTCCTCGCGCCGGTCGCGCAACTGCCGAAACAGGATCTCGGCATCGATCTGTGTCGAGGCCGGTAGCGCAGAGCGATCGATGGCGTCCAGACGCCTGGCAAATCCCGCGAGGGCCTCGCCTTCCCGGGTGAACCGTGCGGCTGACACATCCTCCAGCCGGCCGCTGTATCGGCTCGGCACACCGTCTGGCAGAGGTAGCCTGAATCCCCGGCCGCGGAAGGCCTGCACCTCGGCCAGAAGTTGGCCAAACGCGTCCTGCGCCGTCGGGCGGGCGCCGACGCCTCCCGCCGCAAGGAGCACTGTCGCACTTGCGAACACCGCCCCACACGTCACCGTTACCAGCCATCGTTGCATGGGCGCAGCTTACCGGTTTTTACCGTTCTTTTACCGGGCCGAGTTAACTCGGCCTCGACGCCGGTCGTCATACACATCAGGACGCGACAATGCGGCTCAACGTGATGCTCATCGTGATTGGCCTGGTGCTGGTGCTCAGCGGCCTGCGCCTGCTGGCCATGGCGAATTAACGCCTAGTCAAACAGTCCGTCGACATAGCGGTCGTCGGTGAGTAACCGCTTCGCCTGTCCATCCGACATGACCAGATCGACGCGCCGCACACGAATAGCCGGCTGACACGCCGGCACGTACACGCGGTCAATGTGCACAACGGCATCCGGCGACGAAAACGCCGACGGCCCGACCTGTCCCCCGAAATGTTCTGACCGGCCAAACGCGATGTGCAGGCCGAGCTTTTCATCAAGCAGGACTTCCCCGACAGGCTGAACGCCAAACGCAGCGAGCACACCCAGCCCGAGTTCGGCGATGTTGCCGTAGGCCGGTTCCTGCAGCAGGCGCGCGGCTTCTCGTTCGGCAGCCGGTCCGCCGTGCTGTACACGCACCGCTCGATTGCCGTTCACCTCGTACACGACAACCTCGTCGCCAGACTGCACGGGAAGCAGGCCGGCCGTCCGGCTCGGTTCGCCTGGCCGCTCACCTTCATACGGCACGATGTATGCCTCGCCGGACGGCAGATTTCCCGCGGTGCCAGGCGTGTGCAGGAGTCCACCAGAGGCGTGCGCCGAGCGAAAACGCAGATCCAGGAACAGCTCGGACTGCCGGTCGGCCCACGAAAGTTCGATCTCCGCTCCCTCAGCCGACGACAACAACTCCGCGAGAAGGTTCACCCGGCGATTGACCTCTGTGTAGTCAATGCGCAGCGCGGGCAACATCTCCGCGCGAAAACCCGGCATCGTGGCAGCTCGGATGGGATAGCGCCGCGCGACCACTTTCAACGGCGCGGTTGCCGAGAACTGCGTTGGCGCCATCAGAATCGAATATCGCGTGAACAGCTCGTCCCACATGAGGCGTTCGCTGCCATGGTCGAGGCGACGTGCGCCGTCTGCCGGCAAATCCCCGTTGTTGGTGTGGGCGTTGCGATAGGCGAACAGTGCGGTGGGCAGGCCCAGTTGGGCCTCGCGCTCCCGGAGCAGCGATGCCCACTGGGCAGCCATCTCACGCCGGGCGTGCCACGCCGGCGTGTCAGTCACCACCTCGTCGGGTTCATCAACGAGGATGGCGATACCCGTGTCGCTCTCGCGCGGCGCGAACACGCGCCGCACGAGTGCCACGAGATCGTCGGCGTCCACGTTATTGGAACGCGGCGCCGACCATGATGCGGCGGACACGCAGCCCCGGTGAGCCGTGCGACACAGCCTGGCCTTGTGTCGGCTGGCCCTTTGCGTCGCCGCCGACACCGAACTGCTGCCACGACTCTTCGCCCGAGACGGCGTCGAGATTCGCGAAGAAGTCGGTCGTAATCGCGTTGTAGGTGACGTTGGTCACCGCGCGCACCTTCTTGCCGTTCTTGATTTCCCAGAACGCCTGACCGCCGAACTGGCCGTTGTAGCGCTGCTGGTCGATCGAGAAACTGCCCGACCCTTCGATGAGGACGCCATCCTTCGTGTCGGCGATCATCTCTTCGGGGGTGGGCGATCCAGCCGGGCCCGGATCGATGTGCACGTTCGGCATGCGCAGGAACGGATAGTCGCGCCACGAGCTCGCCTGTGTGCACCCTCGGCTCTCCTTGTCCCCGATGAAGTGCGCGGTCTCGCGGTTGCTTGACACGCCGACAAGGATCCCGTCCCGGATCATCGGGAACACCGACGTCTTCACGCCGTCATCGTCATACCCGACCGTCGCACGTCCACCGGGCTTGACCTTGTCACCGGTCACGTTGAGCAGCTTCGATCCGTACTTCAACTTGCCGATGTCGGCCACCTTCACGAAGCTCGTGCCTGCGTAGTTGGCTTCGTAGCCGACGATGCGGTCGAGTTCGGTGGCGTGGGCGATGATCTCGTGAATCGTGAGCGCCATGTGCGACGGCGCGAGGATCAGATCCTTCATCCCCGGCGTGATCGGCGTCGCTGCGGCCAGTTCCTGCGCCTCTTCCACGAGCCGGTCCACGTTCGTGCGCATCCGATCCGCTTCGACCAGTTCCCAGCCACCCATGCCGCCGGGGATGCCGAGCGAACGGGATGCGGTCACGTCGCCGCGACGCGAGGTCACGCTGAAGTTACCCGACGTGCTGAGCAGATCCTGCTCGATGTACGACCCCTCAGACGATGCGAAGTACTTCCACTCGGTGTTGAAGCTCGCTGAGGCGTTCGCCGCGATCACGCCGCTGCTTTTCATCGCCGCGTCGACCACCGCCTGCAGCGCCTGCTGCTTCGCATCCTGCGACATGGTCGTCGGGTCAACCGACATCTCCGTGCGCCAGTAGGTCTGGTATGACGGCACGGGGGCGAGGCGCACATCAATCTTCTTGGCGATGGCCGACGCGCGGGCGACTTCAACGGCCAGCCGCGCGATGCGCCGGATTTCGTCCTCGGTCACGATCGGGCTGGACGCAAATCCCCAGACGCCGCCGTGGATGACACGTACACCAAATCCGGCTGCGCGGGGTGTGCCGTCCGGATCGTTTGGCGGGCCGGCCTGGCCACCGCCGCCGCGACCGCCGAATCCGCCGCCACCGCGGCCACCTCCACCGCCGCCACGACCGCCACCGCGGCCGCCACGACCGCCGGCGCCGGCGGAGCCCGCCGTCGCGTTCACGCCAGGCAGCGCCAGTGTCCGCGTGAAGCGAATGTCATAGTACGAGCAACCCGCCTTCCTGCACTCATCGAGCGCAATGTCGGCGAGTCCTTTGAAGCGGGACTGCAGCGCGCGCCCCGGAGACTGCGCCAGCAGTTCGCCGATGAGGTCGCTTGAATAGAGAACAAGGCCGGATGCCGCAGCGGCCTTGATGAAGTCGCGTCGTGATGTCGCCATGGTCTGTTCCTACACCGCGGGAGAAATGGAAGTCATGTAGAAGTCTTCGATGCGCACGGGCGGCACCATCGCGGATCCGCTGCCGTCGTAGGACTCGCCCAGATGCATCGGCACCGGCGTGCCGACCAGCGAGACGTTGTTGTAGCCGACGATCGGCGACATGTTCCAGCGGAAGTTCTGCACCGGCGTCGTGATTTCGCCGTTTTCGATCAGGAACAACCCGTCGCGGGTCATGCCCGTGTTGAGCAGCAGTGAGTTGTCCACGTTGCGGATGTACCAGAGGAACGTGACGAGCAGGCCGCGTTTGGTTTGTTTGATCATGTCCTGCAGCGACAGGTTGCTGCCGTCCATGACCAGGCTCATGTTGAAGTTCGCCGCGGGCGCGTCGGGGCCACCCGACAGGTTGCGCAGCACACCTTTTTCCAGCCAGGTCACCGGCCGGGCCGGTGTCAGGTTCTGGAGCATGGTGGTCTGCCGCAGCGTCTGGTTGCCGATGTCGCTGCGGAGCGTCACCAGATCGCTGAAGATCTTGTCGCCGGGCTTCTTGCCCTGCATGAATGCGAGGTTGCCGCCGGCGTTGAACACCGGCGACACCAACGAGAGGAACCGCGCGTGTGCCCGCGGTTCGAGGATGACCGTGTACCGGCCCGGTTCAAGGGCTTTCGGATTGCGGCTCTTCACCGCCTTTTCGGAGGCAACCTCGGTGAGCGCCACCGGATCAATCACGCGCGGATCCTTGATGCCGGTGGTGCCGGCCCACCCCGAGCCGCTGCCGTCGGGCATGCGGCACGTCAGGATGAACGCGGTCTCGGCATACCGGTAATAGGCGAACAGCCCCTTGGTGTTGGCGGTGAGATCCGTTTGATCCGTCTTCGGAATGTAGCCGGACCCGACCGTACCGCGCTTTTCGCTGACGTCAAGGCTGGCCTTGACCATCTGCGCTCGCTCGAGCGGGCCGAAATTCACGCCGGACGGCAGCGCGGCGTCCATCGGGATGTAGTCCTGCGCGCCCAGCCACTCGGGCAGCGACGGATTCTCCGGGGCGCTCTTCGCGTCGGCGATCGCCGCATCCACCGC
>BTVE01000078.1:0-21955 GCA_045862915.1 Acidimicrobiia bacterium | reverse complement strand
CGCTCATTCTGTGGATCCTGCCCGACGCGCCACTGCCGGAGTTGTTGCGGCGCCTGGACACCGTGCTGGTCGTGTTGTGGGCGGCGCAGTTCGGTGCCATCGCCGCGGTGGTCTGGAGCTGGCTTCGCGACCTGGCCGGCTCGCGTGTCGCCGCGATTGGTGCCGCGTTGTGGGTCTGTCATCCTGCCGCGCTCACCTACGGCACGTTGCTCGAATCCACTCAGCTCACGGCGCTGATGCTCCTGGTGCTGGTGCGCCAGCTCTGGCGCGTGTCGCGGGCGCCGGCCACCTCGCTGAGGCCGATCGCGTGGACGCAGCTGACGCTGCTCGCCTTTCGCGCGCTGGTGCAGTGGCCCTTCATGCTCGTCACCGCAGCGTCGATGCTGCTCGTCGGTGCGCGACCGCGCCAGGTCGCGAGGCTCACGGGCATCTGCTTCCTTGTGGCCGGTGCCTGGCTCGTCAAGCAGTACGTCCAGTTCGGCTGGTGGTCAACGTCAACGGCCGTCGGATCCAACTTGGCGAGGTCGATTGGTGAACCGGAAGATTTCGACAGCCACTTTGAACTCGAGCCTGACGATATTCCCATCACGCCCGGGGACCCACTCGTGCTGAGCCTGGTCTACAAGGTGGGCGGCGAGTTCAATCACAACCACAGAAACTTCGTCGAGCTGCACCGGGAGCGGTTGTCACTCTTCATCGACGCCTGGCGCCACGCCTCTTGGGCACGGCTGTTCGACGAATATCGGGCGAACTTCGGAATCTTCCTTGGTTCACACCGAACGTATCTGCAGAACTTCATGATCACAGCGCTTCCCGTGTGGTGGACGGCGCCGTACGAACTCCTGTTCACCCGCGCGCCGCTGCTGGTCGTCACTGCCCTCTGCGGTCTGTGGTGGTACTCCATCCGGCGCAGAAGGGCCCGGCGTGAGTGGGCGCAGACTGTTGGCGTTGCTCTACCGGTCGTGGTGGTGGTGTTCCTGTCGATCGTCGGTGAGCGCGGAGAAAACATGCGCTTCCGGTACTTCATCGAGCCGATCTGGTGGGTCTTCCTCGTGTCGCAGGCTGCCGACGCGCTGTCGGCGTTCTACCAGACGCTGTCGGACAGCAGGCCGGCCGAGATCGCGTAGGAGTGTGCGCAGTTGTAGTCGATGAGCGCGTGGTAATTGCGGTACACGAGGAAGTGCCGGTTTACGCCTCGCACGAGCGAGGCCTCCATGTCGGCGATCGGGAGCCTGGCGCCCGACGCCTGGACCACGCCAAGGTCGCTCCATTCGCGCAGCGGGCGGGCCTCGGTCATTTCACGCACGGCCCGGCACCCGGACGCGCGCATGGGCACACGCTCTTCCACACGCGCCATCACGGCCTTCGAGATGCGCACTTCACGGCCCCAGCGTTCGCCCTCCACCCAGCCGGCGTGTTTCAGGTAGTTCGCGATGGACCCGAAGACGTCGGCTTCCGACGTCCAGATGTTGGCCTTGCCGTCGCCGTCGATGTCCACGGCGTGTTTCAGGTAACTCGACGGCATGAACTGCGGCTGTCCCATGGCGCCTGCCCAGGAACCCTTGAGCTCCTCAAGTGGGATGTGCCCTTTGTCGACGATCGTCAAGGCGTCGAACAATTCGTTGCGGAAGAGGGTGGCGCGGCGGGGATCGTAGGCCAGCGTGGCGAGCGCCGGAATGGTTGGGCGCACTCCGGTGAACCGGCCGAAGTTTGATTCAAGGCCCCAGATCGCCACAACAATGGCGCTGGGCACCGAGAAGTCGCGCTCAATCTGCGCCAGCACCCGCGCATGGCGTGTATGCATCGTGCGCGCCGTGCGGCGGACGCTCGTGGTCACGCGCTGCCGAACGTAGCTGTCGAGGCTCTGCACCTGTTCGGGCTGCGCGCGATCACGCGCCAGGATGACCGGCTCAGGCTCCTCAACCGTGGCCAGCGCGCGCGTGACCACATCCGCGCTGATACCGCGCTGAATCGCTTCAACTCTCAGCACTTCGAGCCAGGTCGCGAAGTCCGGACGCGGCTGCTCCTGTGCCACGAATGTGGATGCGCCAAACAGCAGCAGTGCCGCTGCGGTGCCAAGTGTCCGCATGTCCGCACTGTACCAAAGTTTGCGGCTAGTCGGCTCGCAGCGCCTCGGCTGGAAAAATCGCAGCAGCGCGTCTGGCTGGACCGACACCGGCCACGATGCCGACGACCACGAGGATGCTGACGGCGACCAGCGCGGTCACAAGCGAGATATGCGGCTCGGCTCCAGCGGGAATCGGAAACAGCAGGGCAATACGCGTCAGCGCCCACGCGGCCGCGATGCCGATGGCTCCGCCACCGAGAGTGATCGCGAGCGCCTCACACAGGAAGCCCAGGAAGATGTCACCGCTCCGTGCGCCGATGGCGCGGCGGACACCAATCTCGTGCGTGCGTTCACGCACCGAGACCAGCAGGACGTTGGTGACTCCGACGGCGCCAACAAACAGTCCGATGCCGCCAACCATGGCGACCAGGAGCTTGAGGCCGTTGAGCACCAGGTTCATCTCCTGCATGCGATCGGCCGGGCTGCGGAAGTCGAGTCGGCCTGACGTCCGTCCAAGCGCGGCCTTGCGTCGTTCGAGGATGCCCCGGGCGTCCGCCACCGCGAGGGTGTTGCTGCCGGGATCCTTCACTCTCACCGACAGCGATACCGCCGTACGATTCCCGCGAAACACGTCCGCCACCGTTCTGAACGGCACATACACGGTCTGGTCCATCGCGGACCGGAATTCTCCGGAAGGTTCGCCCACCCAGTTGGTGACGCCGACGATGACAAATGGCCAGTCGCCGAGGACGATGGTTTGACCGACAGGATCCGCGGTGCCGAACACCTGACGGGCGACGTATGGGCCCAGCACGGCAACCCGTGCGCTGGACATGAACTCGGCCGGGGAAGGAAACCGGCCGTTGGCGACCGTCAGCGCATTGAGCGCAAAGCCCCCTTCGGTGAGGCCACGAATCTGCACGGAGTAGGCACGCTGCGTCTGGCGCGTGACCGTGCGTCCGGTGGCTGCGTCGACGTTCCACGACATACCCGGCACGGCGACCCCGCGCACCACGGCCGACGCGTTGTTGAAGGCTGCGGCCGTGTCGAAGTACGGGCTCGCTCTGACGATGGCATCGGCGTCCTCTTCCGATAACGTCAGCGGCGTACCTTCGGGATCCCGGCTCAGGGCTTCCTGTTCAATCGTGACGGTGATCACGTTGCCGCCGGCTCTCGTGAACTGTGACTGCGCGAGTCGATGCAGCCCGGAGACGAGGGCGACCAGCAGGACGACCGCCGCGATACCGGTCGCGATGCCGAACGCCGACAAGGCGGCCTGCATCCGGCGTCCACTCAGGCTCGCACCGGCCTCGACGACGATCGAGCGGAGGATGATGAACCGTGTCAGCGACACGCGAGCTCCTGCCCGACGGTCACGCCGGAGCGCACTTCCACCCGCTCCGCCTGGACGGCGCCCAGTTCCACCGCCACCGGTCGTGTGTTGCCGGCCTCACGAACCATGACCGTGGCCTTGCCCGCGGGATCGGTGCGGACGCAGCCATCGGGAACGACCAGCGCGTTGTCGCGGCGGCCGATGATGAGTTCCGCCTGTGCCGGCACATTGATCCAGGACGCGCTGTCCGCCACATCGACGTCGATGACAACGGCGAACGTGGTGAGACGTGTCTGGGCATCCTGCTCACCGGCAGTGGCGACCGAGAGCACACGCCCGGGCCGAGTGCGATCGGGCTCCGAGTCGAGCTTGAGCCGCGCGTCCATCCCGTCCCTGAGGCGTCGAGCGTCGGTGGCGGTCACCTTGGCCTGGAGTGAGGCCGCCCGTGCATCGCCCAGAGTGAAGACGATGGTGCCGCCTGACGTGGATTGCGAGACGCCGGCGACGCCGCTGCCGACTTCAACGTGACGCCGCATGACAAACGCGTCGATGGGGGAACGGACGATGGTGTGTTGCAACTGCGCGCGTGCGCGCTCTGCCGCAGCCTTCAGCTGTTCGATGCGTGCGCGGTTTGTCTCGAGATTGCGGCGTGCCCGCTCGAGGGTCCGTTCGGCGACGCGCACTTCCAGCTCGCGTGTTTCGAACTCAGACCGTGGCACCAGGCCTTTCTCGAGCAGCGAGCGCGTCCGCTCCAGATTGGTTTTTCTGAGCGCCAGTGTGTCTTCGTCGATGTCCATCTCGGCCGCCGCCTGTGACATCTCGGCCTGCCGGAGGTTGGCTTCGGCTTCCTGTACGGCGGTCTCCGCGATCCGCGCATCCAGTCGCATCAGCTCCTGGCCGACAGAGACACGGTCACCTTCCTTGACGGCCACTGACTCGACAAGTCCGGAGGCCTCGGCGCGCAGCTCAATGGTGACGGCCGGCTTGACGAGTCCAGTCACCACCAGTGTGTCTTCGATGGCGCCGTTGGCCACCACATGTGTCGTGGCGCCGGCCTGCATCTGCGGTGGGGCGGGACGTAACGCCCACCACACCGCAGCCCCGCCACCGATGACGACGATCAACCCAACAACGTATCGACGCCATCGGCGGCGTCCAGGTGCAGTCACGCGTTGCCTCAGCCTTCCTCGTCGAGTGCCACGCCCTTCCGCTCGGCCTGTGCGGCCGCGACGATCTTCGGATGCAGGTGGGCGGGCACCTCAGCGTAATGATGGAACTCCATATGGTAACCACCACGCCCGCCGGTTGACGAGGTTAACGTCTGTTCGTATGTGAGCATTTCTGACATGGGCACGTGAGCACGAATGACTGTGCTGTCTCCCCTCGTATCCATGCCGGAAATCTGACCCCGACGGCCGTTCAGGTCACCCATGAGGTCACCCGCATACTCAGACGGGGCAAACACTTCGACGGCCATGACCGGCTCGAGCAGGGTCGGTTTGGCGCGTGTCATCGCGTCCTTGAACGCCAGGCGAGCGGCGCTCTTGAAGGACAACTCGTTGGAGTCGACGTCGTGATAGGACCCGTCGAAGACGGTCACCTTGAGGTCGACCACCGGGTATCCGGCGAGGAATCCACGCGCGCAGGCCTCCCGGAGGCCCTTCTCGACGGCTGGGACAAACTGCCTCGGGATGGCTCCGCCGAAGATGTCATCCTCGAACACGAAGCCCGCACCCCTGGCCAGCGGCTCCATCCGGATCTTGCAGTCGCCGAACTGCCCGTGGCCGCCGGTCTGCTTCTTGTGACGGCCGTGCGCTTCGGTCGCCGCCTGAATCGTCTCCCGGTACGGGATGTGCGGCGGCTTGAGCTCGACCTCCACACCGAACCGGCGCCTGAGTTTGGCAACGGTGACCTCGATGTGCATCTGGCCCTGGCCGGAGAGCAGCAGGTCATGCGTCTGCTCGTCGCGCGTGTATCCGATGGACGGATCTTCGTCCTGCAGCCGGTGCATCGACGCGCTGATCTTGTCTTCGTCCCCGCGGGTTTTGGGCACGATGGCGTATGACAGGACCGGCTCAGGATAGGAGAGTGGCTGAATCGCGAAGGCCGGCGTGTCCTCCCCAAGGACATCACCCGAATGGGTGTCTTTCAGCTTGGCAACCGCGCCGAAGTCGCCGGCGTGGACTTCGGGTACCTGCAACTGGGTCTTGCCCTCGAGGATCATCAGGTGTCCGACACGTTCGGACTGCTGGCGGGTGCGGTTCTGTACCGTGGAGTCCGACTTCAGCGTGCCCGAGATGACGCGGAACAACGAAATGCGGCCGGCAAACTGGTCCGCAATCGTCTTGAACACCCACACCACCTGCGGCCCCTTGAGGTCGGCCGGCAGGCTCACCGTCTCACCCTGGCTGTTGACGCCTGGGAACGGACGTTCCGCAGGCGACGGGACGAACTGGGTGATGGCCTCGGCCAGCAGCGATGGCCCGATGTTCTTCAGACTCGAGGTGCTGTACACGGGGAACAGGTGACTGGCGCGAATGGCTGTCGTCAGTCCGGCGACCAGGTCGTCCTGACCCAGCGTGCCCTGATCGAAGAAGCGTTCCATCAGCGCCTCATCGGTTTCGGCCACCGCCTCGATCAGGGTGGCGCGCGCGGTATCGACCTCGTCGCGTATCGCCTCCGGAATCTCGGCCTCGGTTGCCGTGCCGGATCCATCCTCCGCAAACCGCCACGCCTTCATCGTCACCAGGTCCACCACACCGGTGAAGCCGGCTTCTTCGCCGATGGGCCACTGCACGGCGACGGCTGACCGGGATAACACACCGTGGAGCGACTCCATCGTACGGGGCAGACTTGCCCGTTCACGATCGAGCCGGTTCACGACGATCAGTCGAGGCAGGTTCAGGTTCGACGCGGCTTCCCAGACCTGTTCGGTCGAGACCTGCACGCCGGCCACACCATCGACGACGACAACGGCTGCTTCGACGACCCTGAGTGCCGCGCGGGCATCACTCAGGAAGTTCCCCATCCCGGGCGTGTCGATCAGGTTGACTTTGCGTTTGTTGGATTCAAACCACGCAAGCGAAGAGGAGAGCGTGTGCTTGCGAGCGATGGCTTCTTCGTCGTAGTCCGTAACGGTGGTGCCATCATCCACCTTGCCCAGTCGTGGTGTGGCGCCCGTGTCGTAGAGCAGCGCCGCCGCCAACTGAGTCTTCCCTGATCCGCTGTGACCAACCAACGCCACATTCCGGATATCTGCCGCATCGAAGACCTTCATACGCGATCCCTCCAGCGATCACGGGCAGCATACACCCGAAGTGCCGAGGTTCCGAGGTGCCGAAGTTCCGAAGTGCGCTCGTCGCGCCGTAGCGCTAGCGAAGGCGGACAAGTGCCGGAAATCCGGCAGTCCTACTCGTATCTCAGGGCTTCGATGGGATCGAGGCGTGACGCGCGGATGGCCGGCACCATGCCGAAGAACACGCCGACTGTCGCCGAGAATCCGATGCCGATGGCGAACGACCACCACGGCAGCGAGACTGGGAAGCCGGTGGCCAGATGCACGGCGACACCAATTGTGGCGCCGGTGAGGATCCCGAGCAGGCCGCCAGTCGATGTGAGAAACACCGCCTCGAGCAGGAACTGCCAGAGGATCTCGACGCGCCGAGCCCCGAGGGCCTTGCGGACACCAATCTCACGTGTACGTTCAGTGACCGTAATCGTCATGATGCTCATGACGCCGATGCCGCCGACCATCAGCGCGATGGATGAGATCGCGACCAGCGCCAGAAACGTCGCCTGGCTGATCTGATTCCAGGTGTCCATGATGGCGTCCTGGGTAACCAGGTCGAAGTCGTTGGGTTCATCGAGGCGCAGGCCGTGACGCGTGCGCATCACCTGCTCTACTTCCTTCAGCGCCACATCACGTGACACACCCTCTCGGGGCACAGCCGAAATGATGATGTTGCGCATTTCGCCCCGACCGAAGTTGGTGGCACGGATGCCGAACTGCTTCTGATACGTCGTCTGCGGAATGACCACGAAGTCGTCGACGCCCAGATTGAAGCCGCCTGGGCTCGGGCGTTTGTCGGCCACGCCAATCACTTCGTACTGCGTCAGGCCGATACGCACCGTCTTGCCAAGCGCATCCTGGTTGGGAAACAGCGCTTCGGCCGGTGTCTGGCCCAGGACCACCACGTTGCGTCGGCGCTCGACCTCGCCGGCGGTGAAAAATCGGCCGTACTGCAGCGGGACACGTACCACGTCCGGCCAGCGTTCAGTGGTGCCGACCACGCTGATCATCTTGGACCGCTGGTTTTTGTAGTACACCCGCTCCTGCGAACCGCCGCCGCCGTCGCCAAAGGTGACGTCGACGATGGCGATCGAGGGCGCATCACGTTCGATGGCCTTGGCGTCCTCGGGTGTCATGTTCGGACGCATCAGCATCTGCTGAAAGTCCGCGCCGCTCGACATGCTGACGATGGAGAACTTGGCCACTGTGATCGTGTCCGGCCCAAGCGACCGCAGCGAATCGCGGAGTGATTCATCAAAGCCGCGGATGAGCGATGTCATGCCGACGATGGACGTGATGCCGATGACCACGCCGAGAATCGTCAGACTCGAGCGCATCTTGTTGCTGCGCAGCGTGTCAAACGACATCGCGAGAATTTCGTTGAAGAGGCTCCAGCGCATCGCCTATTCCTTCCGCAGCGCTTCGATCGGGTCCAGCGAGGCTGCGCGCATGGCCGGATAAATGCCGAAGAACAAGCCGACAAAGGCCGTGACCGAGATACCCAGCACGACTGACCACGGCTCCACGATCGCCGGCAGGGGAGAAACCTGGCTGATGACGAAGGCGACGAGGAATCCGAGCGTGGTGCCGATCACGCCACCGAGGGTCGAGAGCGTGATCGATTCCGTCAGGATTTGCCAGAGCACGTCACGGCGTCTGGCGCCCAGCGACTTGCGCAAGCCAATCTCGCGCGTGCGTTCGGTGACCACCATCAGCATGATGTTCATGATGACGATGCCGCCGACCACGAGTGAGAGGCTGACCACGCCGATCAGAATCGCAAACGCCCCGGCCGTCAGCTGGTCGTAGATCGCAAGGAACGTGTCGGACGTGACCAGGCCGAAGTTGTCGGGTTCAGACGGCCGGAGACGCCGTTCAATTCGCAGCGCAACCGTCGCATCGTCCATCGCCTCGCGAACCACGCTGGGGTCGGCGGGCATGACCGTGAGCGACAGGGACGGCCGGCTGCCGAACAGCCGCTGGAACGCCGGAAGCGGGATGACCGCAAACTCGTCCTGTGACTGGCCGAACATCGCGCCCTTCTTCTTGTGGACGCCGACGACGCGAAACTGAACTCCACCCAGCGTGATGGTCTTTTCGATCGGATCGAGCGCGCCAAACAGGCGGTCTGCCGCATCCCACCCCAGGATGGCGACGTTGCGGCCGCTGTTGAACTCGGACGCGGAGATGGCGCGCCCCAACTCGATATTCGTGGTCGGCAGCTGGCTGTACTCCCGCGTGACACCCTGAACCTGCAGCGAGTCCAGCTGTTCCCGTCGCGCTTTTGCTTCGGCGCTCGAACGCGCCTGGACCATGACGAACCGGATCCGGCTTCCAGCCTTCCGAATCGCCTCCGCGTCATCCATCGAGATGCGCGGGTTTGAGGCGGCCCGCAACATTTCTTCTTCCGTGCGCGTTGGACCGGTGCGCTGGACCATGAACGTGTCGGCCCCGACCTGCGACGTGATGGTGTCCGAGACCGAGGCGTTCAGGCCTTGTACGAGCGACACCACCGCGATGATGGACGTCACCGCGACGATGTTGCCCAGGACGGTCAGAAATGACCGCAGCTTGTTCGCCCAGACCGCCTGCAGGGCGAGGTTCGCGGCCTCGATGAACTTCTGCACGGCTACCGTCCCGTCGTGCTCCCGGTGTTCGAGACCTTCACCTGGTCACCATCCCGCAGCGTGCGCACGGACGAGAACGGGCCGGTCACGACTTCGTCACCTTCCGAGAGGCCGCTCAGGACCTCGAAGAACTTCTCACCGGCGATACCCACCTTGATCGGCGTGAAGATCGCTCGGCCGTCCTTGATGACAAACGCGCCTTCAATTTCCTTGCGCTCCTGGCCGGGCTTGAGCTCAGCCGGGGTCGTCGGGCGCCGGGTTGCCGGCTGACCTTCGGCGGGAACCTCGTCGCGCACGATGCTGCCGTCGGCATTGACGACCATCTCGCGCACGGCCGTGGCCTGAATCGGCACGGCGACCGCGTTCTCACGGGTGGCCGTCGTGATGACGGCCGTGCAGGTGAACCCGGGACGCACGTTCGGGACTTCCGATTCCAGCGTGACGACCACCTTGAAGTTGGTCGCGCGTGTGGTCGCGGCACCCGTTGTCTGAATCGCGCTGTTGCCGACCTCCGTTACCCGCCCGGGGAACTTCTGATCGGGGAAGGCATCGATGGTGATTTCAGCCGGCTGGCCGACCTTGACGAAGGGGATATCCGTTTCGTCGACTTCCACCTCGGTTTCAATGACCGACATGTCGGCGATGGTCAGCAGCACCGTGCCGGCGTTGTTCATCGTGCCGAGCACCGCCGTTTCACCCTCTTCGATGTTGCGGCGGGTCACGAGGCCCGTGATGGGGGAGACGATGCGGACCTTGTTGAGGTCGAAACGTGCATTTTCGAGCGAGGCTTCGTCGGTGCGAATGCGCGTTTCCTGCGTCTTCATGGACTGCTCGCGTTGCGCCAGTTCGTTCTGACGCAGCTTGAGGTCGTTTTCGACGCGATCGAGCGTCTCTTTCGGAATCAGGCCCGAGCGGAACAACTCGCGCTGCCGCTTGGCGGTGTCTTCGGCCTGCGCCAGGTTCGTGCGGGCGCTTTCGATCGAGCGCTGTGTTTCGATGAGCTGTGATCGCGCGGCCGCCAGACTCGCTTCGCGGCTGTCCACCATCGTCTGCAGGTTGCGCGGATCGATCTGCAGCAGGAACTGGCCGGCCGTCACGCTGTCACCTTCGTTGACGGCGAGATTGACGACCTTGCCCGTCGTTTCGGCGCTGATGTTGACCGTGCGCTGCGCCCGGATCTTGCCGCTGGCCGACACGATCGCGGCCAGATCATGCCGGGCGATCTTTTCGCTCGTGACTTCGACGCTGGTCGTACGGTCGACCGTGAGATTCGCGTAAATGACGGCCGCCAGGCCGATGACGATGACGAGGCCGATGATGAGCTTTTTCCGGTTCATGCAGTGTCTCTATCCAAGGAGGTAGGCAAATCCGAGCGCCAGCAGTGCGTAGAAGATGAACAGGCCGGTCGCGATGCTCGAGGTCTTGCGGTTGTACAAAGTAGCCAGGCCAATGGCCAGGACGACGATCCACCAGATGAGGAACAGGTCGATCGTCCCGAGGAATTTCGCGAGGAAGGATTCCTCGTTGAGGGGGATCAGCGCGCCGAGGTTGGCGATGCCGGTCGCGCTCATCTGACCGCGGGCGTACATGATCGGGGCCGCAATGAGTGCGCTCAGCGACGACACCGCCTGGGAGTGCACCACGACGGCCATGACCTGCTTGAAGGTCGCGGTGCCGCCCATGATGGTGTTGAACACCGCCCAGAACAAGGTGGTGATGACGACCGCCACCAGCGCAAATCCCGCCGGTGCGAAGACGATGGCCATGATCGGGCCGAGATTGCTGCGCGACCGCTCGCGCATCTGGGCGTACATCTCGTCGCTGACCGGCTGGCCGGTGAACCGCTCGATCGATTGGACCTGCATCTCCAGCGCCGCAGCCTTGCCCCGTTCGGTGAACTGAGGGAGCCCCTGCGCCAGGCCCACGAGCAGCCCGAGGGTCATCAACGCACCGAGCACCTTGGGGTTACGGACGATGTGCGGGAAGGTCTCGCCTGGAGACGTGATGACGCCAATCAGCCTGGAAAACAGTCCGGGCGTAGGAGCAGTGTCAACAGACGTGGTCGTCATACGGTGTGCTCAATCGGGAAAGGGGCCACGGCAGACACGTCATGCGTCCGCCCATCCGCCTATTGTACCGTCCCGAACAGATACGGCCATTCCCGAACCGGTGTTCCTGATACGCTGCCGTATGCGTAGAAAAATCGCCGCATTTCTGGGGCTGGTCCTCTGGGCCGTTCCCGGTACTGCCTTTGGCCAGGCCATTGATGCTGTTGGCAGCCGCGCCCTTGGCATGGGAGGCGCCTTTGTGGCCGTTGCCGACGATGCCTCGGGGGCGCACTGGAATCCAGCGGCGCTGGCGGTGGGACAGCCCGCGGGCGCCCTGGTGGAGTGGAACGGATTCCGCCGTGGGGACAGAGACGCCGCGCCGACGGATGGCGGCTGGCAGCGGTCGTCGCGGTTCATGAGTTTTGGCAGCTGGCCGGTCGGGGTCACCTATACCCGGATTGACCAGTCCGCCCTGACGCCCGGGAACACCGCGACCCGGCTGTTGACCCAGTCCTACGGCCTCTCGCTGCTTCAGAGCCTCTCCAACTCCTTCGTCGTCGGGACGACCCTCCGGTATATCCGCGGGCGCGCGGCGCATGAGGTGGTGTCTGCGGGTAGCGTCGGACAGGCTCTGGACGACATCGCCGGCAAGGACGGGCGGGGCAGTGGCGCATTTGATCTCGATCTGTCCGCCATTTTTAATGCGGGCATCTTTCGGCTGGGCGGCACCATTCGGCACATGCGGTCTCCGACGTTTGCCGCGCCGGACGGCACCGAGCTGGAACTGGCCAGGCGCAGTCGCGTCGGGATCGCGGTGCTGCCGGTTGATGGCCTGACCCTTGCTATGGACATCGACCTGGACACGGTGACCGAGCCTGATGGCGAACGTCGGACGGGTGCCATCGGCGTGGAACATCGCCTGTCGCCGCGTGTGATCGTGCGGGCGGGCGCGCGGCGGAACTTCGCCGGTGATCACGAGAACGCCGGCACGGCGGGCGCGTCGTTTGCGATCCGGCCCGGTACCTGGCTCGATGGGCATCTGACGTTTGGCGGCTCGACCGCCGAACGCGGATTCGGCCTCGCGTTGCGCGCGGGCTGGTAATCCCGGAGCGCGGCCGTGTCCACGATGAGGGGACATGGCGCGACTCGGAGAGTTACTGGTCACACATCGGCGCATCACGCGCCAGCACTTGCAGGACGGTCTCGAGTACCAGCGCGCCAATGGCGGGAGGCTCGGGTCGGCGCTGATGCATCTTGGGCTCGCGCGCGACGAAGACGTCACGATGGCCCTTGGGCAGCAGCACGGCGTGCCCTCGATGACACTGGCTGACTTCTGCCTGGACGCCGAGGTCCTCGCTCTGGTCCCCGGCGAGACCGCAGCGAAACATCAGGTCCTGCCCGTGTGTCGATCGCCGCGCGCGCTGACATTGGCGATGAGCGCGCCGGGAGATGCCGCGGCGATCGACGACATCCGGTTCCTGACCGGGCTTCACATTGAACCTGTCGTGGTCTCGGATACGGCCATGCGCGCCGCACTTCTGCGGTACTACAACATCGGTCTGCCACGGTCACCCACGGCGGATCTCGTGAGCCGCGCGCTCGAAAATCTCGGGACGCCTGGCGCGGATGACTTCGAGGTTCTGAGCACTGGTCAGGGCGCCGACACCACCAGCCTGGACGATGAAGAAGGCGAGGCGCCGGTGATTCGGCTGGTCAATGCGTTGCTGCTGTCAGCCATCCAGCGTGGTGCGAGTGACATCCACCTCGAGCCGTACGAACGCGAGCTCCGGATCCGGTTTCGCATCGACGGCGTCTTGCAGCCGGTGATGGCGCCGGCGCTCAGGTTTCGCGATCCGCTGACTTCACGCATCAAGATCATGGCGCAGCTGGACATCGCCGAACGGCGGCTCCCGCAGGACGGTCGCATCAAGGTGCGCTTTCGCGATCAGGGCGACACGCGGGAGATCGACTTTCGTGTGTCCTGTCTGCCGACCCTGTTTGGCGAAACGATCGTCCTCCGCCTGCTTGATCGTGAGCAGCTGCGCCTGGACATGACACAGCTGGGGTTTGACCCGGCGGCACTGTCCCGGTGTGAAGCCGCGATCCGGCAGCCGTGGGGACTGGTGCTCGTCACTGGGCCAACCGGCAGCGGCAAGACCAACACGTTGTATTCCGCCATCACGCGCCTCAATCGGCCAGGCGTCAACATCCTCACGGTCGAGGATCCGGTGGAGTTCAACCTGCCCGGCATCAATCAGGTGCAGGTGCGTGAGGCGGTGGGGCTGACATTTGCTGTGGCCCTGCGCGCGTTCCTGCGTCAGGACCCGAACGTGATGCTGGTGGGCGAAATCCGCGATGCCGACACGGCAGCGATTGCCGTGAAGGCCGCACTGACGGGACACCTGGTGTTGTCGACACTCCATACCAACGACGCGCCCAGCAGCGTCACCCGGTTGGTGAACATGGGGATCGAACCGTTTCTCGTGGCCGGGGCCTGCAATCTTGTCTGTGCCCAACGACTCGTGCGTCGTCTGTGTGTGCATTGCCGCATACCGGATGCGCGTCCGGCGTCCGCGTGGCGGGACGCCGGATTCCTGGAGGAAGAAATCCCCACCGTGTCGGCGTGGCGCGCCGGCGGATGCGGGTACTGTGGAGGCAGCGGCTATCACGGGCGCATCGGGCTGTTTGAGGTAATGGCCTCCACGGAGGCGCTGCGCGCGCTGGTCCTCGAAGGGGCGCCGGTGGATGTGCTGCGGCGGCAGGCGATCGCCGACGGCATGATCACGTTACGGCGTGCCGGACTGGCACACGTGAAGGCGGGCCTGACGGCCGTTGACGAGGTGGTGCGGGAGACCGTCTCGTGGTGAACATCGCGGAGTTGCTGCGGGTGACACGTCGGTGTGGGGGCTCTGACCTCCACATCACGATGGGGGCGCCGCCGACCGTCCGTGTTGATGGCCACCTTCGCGCCCTTGACGGACCGGTCTTTGATGCCGAAGGCACCGCCGCAGCAGTGGGCCAACTGCTGACGCCGGCCCAGCGCGCGGATTTCGACGCGCGGTGGGAACTGGATTTTGCCTTCGCGCTTGAAGGGCTCGGACGATTCCGGGGCAACGTCTACCGGCAGCAGGGCAGCGTTGCTGCGACATTCCGCTGTATTCCCGAGACGATTCCCTCACTCGAGGCGCTCGCGCTGCCGGACGCCGTCTCGCGGCTGGCGGATCTGCCGCGCGGTCTGGTGCTCGTCACCGGCGCCACCGGCAGCGGCAAGTCCACGACCCTTGCAGCGGTCATCGATCACATCAACCGCCATCGCCCCGTGCACGTGCTCACGATCGAAGATCCGCTCGAGTTCGTGCATGCCCATCGCGTTGCCCTCATCAACCAGCGCGAGGTCCATGCCGACACTCGCGGCTTTGCGCCGGCGCTGCGTGCGGCCTTGCGCGAGGATCCCGACGTCGTGCTGATCGGCGAGATGCGGGACCGCGAAACGATGGAGGCGGCGCTGACGCTGGCAGAGACCGGCCACCTGACGTTCGCCACGCTGCACACCAGTTCCGCCGCGCAGACGGTGACACGTATCATCGACGCGTTTCCGGCGCATCAGCAGGCGCAGGTGCGGTCGCAGTTGTCGCTGGTGCTGGAAGGAGTGTTGTGTCAGGTGCTGGTGCCGCGCGCGGATGCGCCAGGCCGGATCGCGGCCGTTGAACTCCTCGTGGCCACGCCCGCGGTCCGCAGTCTCATCCGTGATGACAAGGTCCATCAGCTGGCGTCGGCCATGCAGGCCGGCCAGGACCGGCACGGCATGCGCACGATGAATCAATCACTCGCGCAGCTGGTCGCGGCGGGGCGCATCTCGAGGGATTCGGCGATGCGCGCCTCGTCGACGCCTGACGACGTGCGTGGCCTGCTGGAGCGCATCGGAGGTCTCGCGTGACCGCCGTCGGCGCCGGGCGCCGACGCGAGCGTGTGACCCCTCGACAACTGGCGGTCCTCACGCGGCATCTCGCTGTGTTGCTCGATGCCGGCGTGCCTCTGGTGTCGTGCCTGGACCTGCTGGCGCGTGACGCGCCGGCGTCACCGCTGGGCAACGCGGTGGCACGAGTGCGCCATGACGTGGAAGGCGGCGCCGCGCTGGCCGACGCGATGCGGCGGCAGCCGGACGTCTTTGGCCGGTTCTTCACGCAGATGATCGCCGTCGGCGAGGCCGGCGGCGTGCTGGACCAGGTGCTGATTCGACTCGCAGCCCACATCGAGGGCCAGGCGCGTCTGCAGGCGCAGGTGCGTGCGGCGATGATCTACCCCGCGATTGTGCTCGGGATTGCGGCGGTTGTCCTGACGGTCATTCTCTGGAAGGTGATTCCGACCTTCGCCCAGTTGTTTGCCGGGCTGTCCACCCAACTGCCGTGGGCAACGCGCATGGTCATTGCGGGCAGTCGCGGATTCATTCTGGCACTGCCGCTGGCGGCGACGGGGGTGGTGGCCGGGGGGATGCTGCTGCGACGTTACTACGCCACGCCCGCCGGACGCCTGGCCGTGGATGGGGCATTGCTGCAGGCGCCCGGCCTCGGCTCCGTGCTGCGCAAGGTGTCGGCCGCCCGCGTGTGTCGGACGCTGGGCACCTTGCTCTCGTCCGGCGTGCCGTTGTTGACGGCGCTGGACGTGACGGCCCGCACGTCGGGTAACGCGGCCGTCGACGCCGCCATCGTCCGGGTACGACAGGGCGTTGAACGTGGAGAAACCCTCGCCGCGCCTCTTCGGGCGGCGCGTGTGTTCCCGGCCATGGTGGTGCAGATGATCGGTATCGGGGAGATGAGCGGCACACTTGATGTGATGCTCGGAAAAATCGCGGATTTTTACGAGGCCGATGTGGACGTTGCCGTCGGGGGGCTGCTGACGGCGCTCGAGCCGCTGATGATTGCCGGGCTCGGACTGGTCGTGGGCATCATCGTGGTCTCGATGTATCTGCCGCTGTTCGACCTCATCTCGCAGCTGTCGTGAGGGAGATTCGGTGCAGAATCAAGGAGTGCGTGTCACACAAGACGACGGGTTCACCCTCATTGAGTTGCTGATCGTGGTGGCCATCATCGCGGTCATTGCCGCGATTGCCGTTCCCGGACTTCGTCGCGCACGCATGATGGGCAACGAAACGGCGGCAATGGCCTCGCTCAAACACGTGAACGCCGCCGAGGTGGCCTACGCCGCGTCGTGTGGCTACAACACCTTTGCCGTCAACTTCATGGTGCTGGCCGCGCCCCCGCCGGGTGGCTCAGCCGGGTATCTGCCTCCGGATCTGGCTGCCGCAGAGGTGCCGCAGAAGAACGGCTACCTCTTCACACTTGGACCAGGAGCCGGGGCGACCCTGGGGCCCAGAGACTGTAACGGGAACGTGACGCAGACGGCGTATTACGCGACCGCGGTGCCCATGACGTTCGGGACCACCGGCGGGAAGTCCTACGCGACCAACGCCCTGAACACGGTCTGGCAGGTCGCCGCGGCGGCTGCGCCGGCCGAGCCGTTTGGCCCACCGGCCATCCCGGTACAGTGAGGTAGCCGGGTCGCCCGGCCTGTGATACAAACCCCACATGACTTCCCGAACGCGGTTGCTCACTTTGGTTGCCGGCATTGCCGGACTCGGCTTCGCGGGGGCGTCAGCCTGGGTGCATCACCGCCTGCTGACCGACCCCTCCTACACCAGTTTTTGCGACGTCAATGCGGCCTTCAACTGCTCGCAGGTGTACCTCAGCCAGTACGGCTCGTTTCAGGGGATCTCGACCGCCCTGTTCGGCCTGATCTGGTTCGGCGTGGCCGTCCTGCTCTCGGTGTTCTCGACACCGGTCGATGCCGGGGCGAAACGCTCGGCCGGGGCCGCGGGGACGTACCTCTTCGTGTGGTCAACCATCGGGTTGGCCGTCGTCCTCTACCTCGCCTACGCCTCGTTCTTCGTGCTGGGGACGGCATGCCTCTTGTGCCTGGGCACGTACGTCGCAGTGATTGCGATTTTTGTGTTGTCCGGCATGGCGTCGTCGGTGCCGGTGAGTGCGTTGCCGTCGCGTCTGGGCGCCGACCTGCAGTCGCTCAGCAGCAACACTCCGGCGTTTGTCGCCACACTGGTGTTTGTCGTTGGTGCGGGGAGTGTGCTGGCCTGGTTCCCGAAGGACAACCTGCCCAAGGCTGGCCAGGAAACGCCCACGCAGGCGCAGCAGGCTCCGCCGGCTGACGCCGTCGAGAAGTGGCTGGCCGAGTTCGATGCGCAGCCGCGCGTGGACGTCGGCGTTGATCCCGAAGGCGCCAAGATCGTTATCGTCAAGTGGAATGACTTCCAGTGCCCGTCCTGCCGCGAAGGGTTTGTGTGGCACAAGCCGGTGATCAAGAAGTTTGAAGAGGCACACCCGGGCGCCATCAAGTACGTCATCAAGGATTTCCCGCTGGAAGGCGAGTGCAACTACACGACGCCGAACATGAACCACTTTGCGGCGTGTGAAGCGTCAGCGGCGCTGCGGCTGGCTCGTGAGACCGGCAAGGCCGCCGAGATGGAGCAGTGGCTGTTCGACAACCAGGCGCGGCTGACCGGGGACATCGTGCGTGAAGGATACTCGTCCATCACCGGCCGCACCGACTTCGCGGATCGATACCAGACGGTGCTCCAGGGCATCCGCCAGGACGTCTCGGACGGTGTGGCACTGCAGATCGGACAGACGCCGACCTACTTCATCAATGGCGTGCGTGTCCTGGGCAACCTCCAGCCGCAGTGGCTCGAAGTGCTGCTTGACCACGAACTGAAGAAGGCCGGCGGCCAGTAGGCCTGTCATCGATGTGATTCTCCGCGCGGAGGAACTCACCAGGGATTACTCCACCGGGTTCCTCCGGCGCGGGCGGCACCGCGCGCTCGACCACGTGTCGTTCGACCTCGCGAAAGGCGAGGTGTTCGGCCTGCTGGGCCCCAACGGCGCCGGCAAATCCACCACCCTCAAACTGCTGACGGGCCTGCTCGCGCCGACGTCGGGCCGGGTGTGGATCAACGGCCTGGATCCGAGGCAGCCGTCTGCACGCGCACGGCTCGGCTTCCTGCCCGACCAGCCACACTTTTACCAGCACCTCACCGGACGTGAACTGCTGCTGTACTTCGCCGGGCTGTGCGGCGTATCGCCCCGTGACCAGACCACACGGGTGGAAGGCCTGCTGGCGGATGTCGGGCTGGCCTCCGACGCCAGTCGGCTCATCCGCGAGTATTCGAAGGGGATGGTTCAGCGCCTGGGCCTCGCGCAGGCGTTGATCAACGATCCGGATGTCCTGCTGCTGGACGAACCGATGTCCGGGCTTGATCCCGCCGGCCGGCGCGACGTCCGGGCACTGATCCTCGACTGGCGCGATCGCGGCCGCACCGTGTTGTTCAGTTCGCACATTCTCACCGATGCCGAGCAGCTGTGTTCGCGTGTGGCGATTCTGCACCGCGGGCGGGTGGTTGCGCAGGGCGCCGTCTCCACCCTGACCGAGGGACGCAGGCGAGGATGGGAGGTCGAAGCCTCCGATCTGACGCCGGCTGCTGTGGCCTCCCTCGAATCGCCGCTCCACCACGCGCGGCGCATCGCCCACGGACGTTACTCGTTTGAACTCGGATCCGGGACCCTCCCGGAGGCGTTTGTGGCGCGTGTGGCCGCCGCCGGGGGCCGGCTCGAACGTGTGACTCCGACCCGTGCCTCGCTGGAGGATGTGTTCCTGGAGCACGTCTCATGACCATCGTCATGCTCGTGGCCAGGCACGTCGTGAAAGAGCGTGTGCGCGAACGAGTGTTGTGGTCGATTGCCGCGGTGGCGGCGCTGCTCGTGTGTGGGGCCGTCCTGCTGGGACAGCTGACGGCGGGGCAGGACGTGCGCATCATCAAGGACCTCGGCCTGGCAGCCATTGAACTGGCCGGCGTCGTCATGTCCGTGTACGTCGGCGTGCAGGTCGTGACACGGGAAATCGAGCGGCGGTCGATCGTCAACGTGCTGGCCAAGCCGCTGCATCGCTGGCAGTTCGTCGTGGGCAAGTTCGTCGGTCTGGCGATCACGGTCGCCATGACGACCGCGGGCATGAGCATCGCGTTTCTGGCGGTACTCGCGTGGATGCAAATCAGCGGTATGTATCCCACAGGAGCCGGCGCACCACCGTTTGACGTGCATCTCGCGCAGCCCTTGGTGCTGATCGTGATCCAGCTGTGGGTGCTCACCGCCGTGGCGGTCCTCGTGTCCACGGTGGCCACTGACAGTCTGACGGCGGTCCTGTTGACGCTCGGCGTCTGGGTCGTCGGCCTGCTCAGCGACGATCTTCGCGCGTTCGAAGGCGCGTCTCCCGTGTTGGAGGCAGTCGTGCGGGCCGTCGGAGCCATCGTCCCCGCGTTCAGTGAGTTCGACGTCAAGGCGGCTGTGGTGAACGGTCGTCCCCTGGCATGGAGTGACATCGGACTGACCGCCGCGTACGGCATCACGTACGCCGCCGCGCTGGTGGGGGCCGCGGTGGCCATGTTCTCGCAGCGGGAGTTGGAATGACGCTGCACCGGTGGTGGGCGGGACTCCTCGCGATGGTTTTACTGGCTGCGTCAGTCGGCCTGCGTGAGATCCGTGAGCGCGCGTACCCGAGGCCGATGACCGACCAACCACTCACGTGGATCACGTCCGGGTCGGCGCTGCCTCGAGCCGCACTTGGGTTTGACGCACTGGTCGCGGACCTCTACTGGATTCGCGCCGTGCAGCACTACGGCCGTGAGCGTCAGCGCCCGGCGGTGGATCGGACCTACAGCCGCCTGTTCGAGTTCGTGGACCTCACCACGACGCTGGATCCGCACTTCGTGGTGGCCTATCAGTTCGGTGCGTTGTTTCTCGCAGAGCCTGCGCCCAACGGACCAGGCCGCCTCGATCAGGCCATGGCCCTGCTCGAGAAGGGACGACGGGTGGATCCGTCGCGCTGGCAGTACCCGCAGTACCTCGGCTTTCTGCACTACTGGTATGCCGGTGACCCGGTAGCCGCCGGACGCCAGTTCGAAGCGGCTGCGCGACTGCCCGGTGCGCCGAACTGGATGCAGACGGTGGCCACCAGCATGTATCTGAAGGGCGGCGACGGTCAGGCGGCCACGCTGCTGCTGCGTGAGATGGCGGAATCGGATGACCGCTGGATTCGGGAATGGGCTCGCGCGCGCCTCTCCGTGGGAGCGCCGCGATGACGATGTGGCTGCTCCTTGCTGGCGGAGTTTTTGGTCTGATGATTGGGAGCTTTCTCAACGTCTGCATCGGCCGCCTCCCGGCGGGTGAATCCGTCGTGCATCCCGCCTCACGCTGTCCGCACTGCCGTACGCCGCTCCAGTGGCGGGACAACGTGCCCGTGGTCAGTTATTTGTGGCTGCGCGGACGATGCCGTCACTGTCATGAGCGCATCGCGTCACGGTATCCGGTGGTGGAGGTGGTGACGGCGCTGGTGTTTGTCGCGCAGGTGGCCGCGGCGCCCGCGCCCGGTTGGGAGTTGGTGTCGCGGCTGGTGCTCAGCGCGTTACTCATCGCGTTGGCCGCCACGGATCTCGAAACGTTCCGTTTGCCCAATCCGCTGACTCTCGGAGGGCTGGCCGCCGCGATCGCGCTGAGCATCGTGACTCCAATCGGTGTGCGCGACGCCATGGTTGGCGCCGCGGCCGGTGGCGGCATCCTCTGGATCATCCGCTGGAGCTGGTTGCGCGCCACGGGCACCGACGCCATGGGGCTGGGCGACGTGAAGATGCTGGCCATGATTGGCGCGTTCCTCGGGTGGATGCACGTCTGGCTGGTGCTCCTCCTGTCAACGGTGTGTGGCGCCATGGTTGGAGTGGTGCTCACGGCAACCGGTACGGGCACTGGGCGCACGAAGTTGCCCTTCGGCGTGTTCCTCGCGGTGGCCGCCCTGATCGCGTCGCTCGCCGGCGACGCCATCATCAGCTGGTATCTCCAGTTCCTCGTCGTGCAGCCCTGACGCGCTGCAGATCCTGCGATCCTTTTCTCGCTGATGTACGCAGAAGTTGCGTACGTGCCGACGCCCCCTGGATCTTTTCCGTGGATGTGACCTGGCCCCTGAGTTGCAACAGTCGGAGCCATGCACGAAGGTGGTTTCACACTCGTTGAAGCACTCGTGGCCATGGGCACGGGCAGCGTGCTCGCTGCGGCGTCGGCGAGCCTGCTTGCGGTGAGCGGGTCGGCCGTCAGCCAGGGAGAACTGCAGTCCACGGCGACGTTTGTCGCGCAGCGCACGATTGAGCAGTGGCGGGTCGCACCTGCGTCCGCGCCCGCCGGCACCGTGCAGCTTGATCGGTGGGGAGACGTGGTCGGCACCTCCGGGGTGTTTCGCCTGGAATGGCAGAGCGTGGACCGCGGCGCCGGGCAGTGGCACGTGACCGCGCGTGTATCAAGTGCGCGTCTGCCTTCGCCAGTCACCGTGCGCGCACTCCTGCGGCGAGGTGCGCCATGACCGCGCAGGACGGCCACACGCTGCCCGAGGCGCTTGTCGGAATGGCCCTGCTGATCGTGATTGGCTCGGCTCTGGCGGGCTTGCTCGTGCGGGCGAGCGCCGTTGCGCATTCGCACGCCC
>BTVE01000077.1:0-23341 GCA_045862915.1 Acidimicrobiia bacterium | reverse complement strand
TGGGCCTGCTGGACGAACGGTATTTCATGTACGAAGAAGACGTGGACTTCTGCGCGGCACTGCGCGCGGCCGGCGGCACCATCCTGTTCACGCCCGACGCCACGGTGCTCCATGCGCGAGGACGCTCCTCCCGGGGCATTCAGGGTGGCGCCGCGGCGTTGTACGACCGCAGCCACGTCCTGTTCTACGAAAAACATGCACCGCGTTGGCTGCCGTGGCTGCGCTGGTGGAAACGCCGGCGCACACACTGACTCCGACCGCACCCCAGTACAATGGCGACGTGCCCGCACGTATTGCCATCGACGCCCGCAAGCTGCACGACTACGGCATCGGCACCTACGTGCGCAACCTTGTCCGCGAATACGCCAACTTGCCCGGAGACGAGCAGTTCGTCCTGATCTGCCGGCCGGAGGACGTGGAGTACGTGCGTAGCCTGGGTCCGCGCTTCGAGGCCTGGCCGGACGGCTCCGCGAACTACTCGATTCGCGAACAGCTGACCGTCCCCCTCGACCTGCGACGCGCGCGCGTGCAGTTGTTCCACGCACCGCACTACGTCGTCCCCCCGCTGACCACGTGCCCCGTGATCGTCACGATCCACGATTGCATCCACCTGCGGTTTCCGCAGTACCTGCCTAATCGCGTCGCGCATCTGTACGCGCGTACGTTCATGAGCATTGCCGCGCAACGGGCCCGACGAATTCTGACCGTGTCGCAGGCGTCCAAGGACGACATCTGCCACTACCTGAAGACGCCGGCCGCGCGCATCGACGTCATCCCGAACGGGCTCGACACCCGATTCCTCACGCCGGACGAAGGCAACGTGGCGAGGGTGCGCGAGCGGTTCATGCTGGATGCCCCGTTCATCCTGTACGCCGGCAACATCAAGCCGCACAAAAACGTGGACCGGCTCATCGAGGCGTTTGCGCGCCTGCGGCGCGACGGCCATCAGGATCTGAAGCTGCTCATCATCGGCGACGAGTTGTCGAAGTACCCGAGCCTGCGGAGGCTCGTCCATCGGCATCACCTGCACACCCACGTGCGGTTCTTCGGCTTCGTCTCCGACGAGACCCTCGCGGCGCTGTATCGGCTGGCGTCAGTCTTCGTCTTTCCGTCGCTGTATGAGGGCTTTGGATTCCCCCCTCTGGAGGCCATGGCCAGCGGCACCCCCGTCATCACGTCCAACGTCTCGTCGCTGCCGGAAGTCGTGGGTGACGCCGCCCTGCTCGTGGACCCGCTCAACCCGGACGCGATCGCGGACGCCATGGCGCTGGTGCTGACCGACACGCGGCTGCGTCGCGAGATGATCGCGCGCGGCCAGGAGCGCGCCCGGGCGTTTTCGTGGACAGAGGCAGCCACACGCACGCTGGCGGCGTACCGGACGGTCCTGCAATGATTCCGGCACTGGCCGGGCGGCGCGTCGTGCTCGTACACGACTGGCTCACGGGCATGCGCGGCGGCGAACACGTGCTCGCGGCCATCGCGCGTCTGCTGCCACCGTCCACCGACGTCCTGACACTGGTGCACGTCCGGGGTAAGGTCAGCGCGGAACTCGAGGCCCGGCGCATTCGCTCGTCCTGGATCAACCTGCTGCCATGGCCGTCAAAGGCCTACCGGCATTACCTGCCCCTTTTCCCCGCCGCGATCGAACACTTCGACCTCGATGAGGCCGACGTCGTCATCTCGACGAGCCACTGTGCCGCCAAGGCGGTGGTGCCCACCGGACGCGCCGTGCACCTCTGCTACAGCCATTCGCCGATGCGCTACGGATGGGATCAGTTCGACTCGTACTTCGGGCCGCAGCGGCTGGGGGCGGCCGGCTCATGGGCGGCGCGGCACGTGCTGGCGGGACTGGCCCGCTGGGACCGGGCCACGACACCGCGGGTCACCCGGTTTCTGGCCAACTCGTCCTACGTTGCCGGGCGGATCGCCCGGTACTATAATCGGGTGGCCACAGTGTTGCCTCCCCCGGTGGATACCGGCTGGTTCACGCCCGGATCCGCAGAACCGGGCCGACATTTTGTCGTGGTCTCGGCACTCGTGCCGTACAAGCGGATTGACACGGCCATCACGGCCGCGGCCATGCTGGGAGTTCCTTTGACGATCATCGGCACCGGACCTGACGACGCGCGGCTTCGCGCCATGGCCGGCCCCGACGTCACCTTCCTCGGCCACGTCAGCGCCGAGACCTTGCGTGAGGCGTATCGCACCGCACGCGCGTTCCTGATGCCCGGCGAAGAGGATTTCGGCATGGCCCCGGTCGAATCGCTCGCGTGCGGCCGGCCGGTCGTGGCCCTTGCCAGAGGTGGGGCCTGCGAGACCATCGACCACGGCGTCACGGGGCTGCTCGTTGAGGACGATTCGGCCGAGGCCCTCGCCGATGCCATGCGCCGCATCGACGACCTGCCGACGACGGCCGACGACCGGCGCGCTCGCGCCCTGCGGTACAGCCCCGACCGGTTCGCCGAGGGCTTCGCGCACCACCTGACGGAGACACTGGCGGCTCCTCACGCATGGTGAAACGTTTCAGCCGCCTCTTCGTGGCCCTGCACGTCCTCGGGGATATCGGCTGCGCCGCGCTCGCCTTTCTGGGGGCGTATCTCATTCGTTTCGAGACCGGACTCGACATCCCGAAGGGACAACCACCCATCACGCAGTACCTCGCGGTGCTGCCGTTTGTCGCGCTTGTTGTCCCGCTGGCCTTCCACGTGCAGCGGCTCTACCGCTTCCGTCGCGGCCGCACCCGCCTCGACGACTTCTTTGCCGTACTCGTCGGCTCGCTCCTGACCGTCCTGATTGCCGTCGCCGGCACCCTGTACGTGCAGACGTACTACCTGCCGCAGGCACTCAAGGACCAGGGCTACCTCGAGGTCTCGCAGGGCGTCTGGATCCTGTTCCTCGGCCTGAACGTCATGCTGACGTTCGGCATGCGCGAGTTCGTGCGGCGACAACTGCGGCACCGCTGGCGACGCGGCATCGGTCTGCGGCGGGTGCTCATCGTGGGCGCCGGCGACCTGGGCCGACTCGTCGCCGATCGCATCCTCGAGCACGGCGAACTCGGCTTCCGGCTCGTTGGCTTCATCGACGACCGCTTCGCCACCTCCGACGCGATCGGGTATCGCGGTCACCCGATCCTCGGTTCCCTTTCTGACGCCGCCGACGTCTGCCTCCGCGAACACATCGACGAGTTGTACGTTGCTCTTCCGATCGACGAACACGTCAAGATGCTGAGCGTGGTCGAATTTGCGAGCCGCGAAGTCATCGAAGTGCACGTTGTCCCGGATCTGCTCCAGTTCATCGCGCTGCGCGCCCGTCTGGAAGATCTCGACGGGCTGCCCATCATTTCGATCAACGACGTGCCGCTGCGCGGCGTCAACAGTCTGCTCAAACGCGCGGTGGACATCGTGGTGTCGCTCACGGTGCTGACCGTCGGGGCTCTGCCCGCGCTGCTGATTGCGCTGCTCATCAAGCGGAGCTCTCCAGGCCCGGTGTTCTACACGCAGGAACGCATGGGTCTGGATGGTCAGTCGTTCAAGGTCTACAAGTTCCGATCGATGCCCATTGATGCCGAAGACGTGACCGGCCCGATCTGGGCGCGTGACGATGACCCGCGCGCCACATCAGTGGGCCGCTGGCTGCGCCAGACCGACATCGACGAGCTGCCGCAGTTCTGGAACGTGTTGCGCGGCGACATGTCGATCGTCGGCCCACGCCCCGAACGGCCGTTTTTTGTCGAACAGTTCAAGCACCAGATCCCGCAGTACATGCTGCGGCACAAGGTGAAGGCCGGCATCACCGGCTGGGCGCAGATCAACGGCTGGCGCGGCAACACGTCGCTCGAAAAACGTATCGAGTTCGACCTCTACTACATCGAGAACTGGTCGCTGGCCCTCGATATCAAGATCATGTGGCTGACCGTGATGCGTGGACTGCATCGGGCGGCACTGGAAGGCGGAAACTGACGTGCGTGTAGTCATCACCGGTGCTGCCGGCTTCATTGGATCGCATCTGTCGGAAACGCTGCTGGCCCAGGGGCACAGCGTCGTCGGCATCGACAACCTGCTGACCGGCGACATGGACAACATCGCGCACCTGCGCGATCTGGATTTCCAGTTCATCCGCCACGACGTCACACATTACATCGACGTCTCGGGCCCGGTGGATCTGGTGCTGCACTGGGCGAGCCCGGCCAGCCCGATCGACTACCTCGAATGGCCGATCCCGACACTCAAGGTGGGCGCGCTCGGCACGCACAATGCGCTTGGCCTGGCCAAGGCGAAGCAGGCGCGTTTCGTGCTGGCCTCGACGTCGGAGGTCTACGGCGATCCGCTCGAACATCCGCAGACGGAAGCCTATTGGGGCAACGTGAACCCGATTGGTCCCCGTGGTGTGTACGACGAAGCCAAACGATTCGCGGAAGCCATCACGATGGCCTATCACCGCTATCACGGCCTCGACACGAAGATCGTCCGCATCTTCAACACCTACGGCCCGCGCATGCGCGTGAAGGACGGTCGCGCCGTCCCCAACTTCATCGCGCAGGCGCTGCGTGGTGAAGACGTCACGATTTTCGGCAGCGGTGAACAGACCCGCAGCTTCTGCTACATCACCGACCTGGTCGACGGCATCCTGCGCCTCGCGGCTTCCTCCGAAAACGATCCGGTCAACATCGGCAATCCGCACGAGATGTCGATCGAGGCGATCGCGCGGACCATCATCGCCATGACGGGATCCACGTCGAAGCTGGTGTTCAAGCCGCTGCCCACCGACGACCCCAAAGTCAGGCGTCCGGACATCACACGCGCCCGCACCCTGCTGGGCTGGGAACCGAAGGTGGCGCTCGAAGACGGCCTTACGGCGACGATCGAATACTTCCGATCGAAGGTGTAGGCTACGCCTGTTTGCGTTCGGTCGGTCCCAGTGATGTGCGCGCCCGCAGGGACTTGATGCCCTGTTCGATGCGCTCGGCCAGCGCACGCTCGGTCTGCAACGACCGCAGCGTCTGCTGCGCGGTCTGAGTCATGTCGTCAAGCCGCGCCAGGTTCACGAGCACGTGGTCGAGCACGGCCCGCTGCTCGCCGACCGTCTCGAGGTTCACGCGGACGTCATCAAGCATCGCGGTGATCACGTTCACCTTCAGCTGCACTTCCTCGACAATGCGCTGACGGGCGGTGATGTCGGCAATGCGCTCATCGGTGGCGCGGGCCGTGGACAGCAGTTCATCCACACGGGCTCGCAGGCCAGTGACCGCCGTGCGCTGGCTCTCGAGCACGTCGAGATCGGCCTTGGTGCGCGCAGCCACATCGTGGACGCCGTCCACCTCGCGCCTGATCGACACGAGTGTGTCCTGCTGGGCGGTGGCGTCGGCCATGCGTGCCTCGACATCGGCGGCCAGCTGCTCGAGGTCCTTGAGGCGGCTCTCGAACGTGCCCATGCGCCGTTCGGCAAACGCGACCTGATCGCGCCGGGACTCGATGTCGGCAAACGCCGCGTCCAGCTTCGCCATCTGATGTTCGGCGGTCTGCAGTTGCCCGGCGACATCGCGCTGCCGGCCCTGCACCTGGGTCAGTTCCTGCAGCAGCGCGTCCTTGACGGTCGTCGCCTTCTCCAGCGACGCCGACAGGCCCTGCAGTTGCGTCAGGCGGCCTGAGGTCTCCGTCGCGACCTTCCGCACCGACTCCAGCATGGCCGCCACGCGGTTTTCCTGGGACACCAGCTCGCGTTCGTCGCGCAAGGCCGACGCGAGGCGCGTCTGCGCGCGTTCCACCGAGACGCGCAGATCGGCCACCTGTGCCACGACGGGCAGGATGCTCGTCTGGGTCTGGCTGACGCCGTCGAGGCGCTGCCGCAGCTCCGAGACCTGCAGCCCGACACCGTCACAGAGGCTGCGCAGTCCGTCGATTTCGCCGCGGCGGTCGATCTGCTCGTTGATGCGCCGATCGACGTCGGCCGTCAGCGCGCTGAGGGTGTTCAGCCGGCCTTCGAGGCGTTCAACGAACTGCTGATATCCGGTCAGATGGTTCATCTGACGGTCGAGATTGTCGGCAATCGCGACGAGGTTCGCGGCTTTCTGCGTTCCCTCGTCGACCGTCGACAACTTCTCGCGAATCGCGTTGAGCCGCGCGTCGAGCTCCGGCATGGTCGACGAAAACGCCGTCGCACGCTCGAGGAAGGCTTCGAGCACGGCGCGGTCGGAGGCGAGCCTGTCGCGCAGTTGCGCGGCTTCGCCATGCTCCCGGTAAAAGGCCTGGATGTCGTCGCGGAGGTCTTCGAGATCCTGACGCGCGGCCTTGAGACTCTCCATCTGCCACGCGGCACGGCGAGCGGCCTCGTCGAGCCGCGTCAGTTCAATCTTGAGCGTCTCGACAACCTCGACCTTCCGCCCGAACTCCTCGGTGGTTTCTGCAAATCCACGCACCCGTGTGTCGAGGTCCGCGATCTGTGTGGTGAGCGCCAGCACCTCCGGCTCACGCAGTGACAACCCCTCGTGTGCGCGAGTGAGACGCGTGACCGATTCCTGCAGGTTGGCGAGCCGCACCTGCGCGCTGTCCATCTCGCGCCGTTCCTGGGCGAGTCGATCCTCATACCGCGCCACGAACTGCTGGAGTCGTCCGCGATCCTCATCGAGTCGCACCAGTTCCGACAGGAACGCCTCGCGGCGGCGGGTCGCGTCCTCGAGCTGCAATCCGGACTCACGCACCAGCCGCTCGACACGTTCGGCCTGTTCCTCGGCGCGTTGTGCCTGGCGTGTGGTTTCTTCGAGACGCGCGACCTGCGCATCCATCGACGCGACCATCTCGCCCAGCCGGTGTGAGGCCACGATGGCCTGCTCAACGGTGTGTTTCTGCTGCTCAAGCACCTTGGCCTTGTGCGTGACGTGTTCAGCCAGCGCATTGAGCCCACCGACACGTTCATCCAGCGTACGCGCCAGTTCCTGCAGACGCGCAAGGCCGGACAGGCGCTGTTCCACATCCCGCACCGCCACAGCCGCAGCTTCAGCGTCGTCTTTGGCCTGCCGGGCCACGCCGCGCAGGCGCTCTTCATCAGCGGCCAGCCCGGCGGCGACTTCGCGCATGGCAATCAGCCCCGCGCTGGCGTCGGCGGTCGCTTCACGGGCCTCGTGCAGCTGCGCCACGGCGTCGCGGACGTCGCTGCGCAGCCGCTCGAGCGCCTCACGTTCCTCGAGCAACGTGTCGAGGGTGGCGCGTGACTGCAGCGCCTGCGCGGCCAATTGCTGCGCGACCTGCCGCTGCTTCTGGGATTCCGCCTCCGAGGCGTCCGCAGCGGCCCGGGAGGCCTGCTCCATCCGCTCAATCTGCGAGTCGACCTTGTCGAGCAGCGCCTGGAGTTCCGCCTTCTCCTGGCGGATCGTCTCGAGCAAGGGATCGTCGGGGTCCTGGGTCGGCGCCGCCTTCTGACTTCGACGCTTCAGAGCATCCAGCATGGTGTCAGAGGATATCGCAGCCGGGAGGCTTCCTGCTCAGGGGGTGGACCGCGTCACCCGGCGCAGATAGTCGGCTGCCGACACGAGGGTCAGCGCGAGGGAGGCATAGACCAGCCCGTCAAGGATCCAGCCCGCCACGGGCCGATAGTTCGCCAGGAGTGTCACAAAACACGTCACCAGGAAGACGGCGGTGGCCACCTTGCCGAGCGGAGACGGACGAAACGTGCGCGGCGCCACGGCGAGATTGATGATCGCCACGGTCAGGACAATCCCGACATCACGGCTGATCACCAGCACGGTCAACCACACCGGCAGGCGGTGTGTGAGGCCGAACACCGGCATCGTCAGGATCAGAAAGGCCGTCAGCAGCAGCAACTTGTCGGCCATCGGATCCAGCCACGCGCCCAGTGTGGTCTGCTGCTGTGTCCACCGGGCAATGTATCCGTCGAGCAGATCGGTCAGGGCGGCGGCGATAAACGTGACCAATGCCCAGCCAGGACGGCCGTAGAGCATGCACAACGCAAACACCGGCACCAGCGCCATCCGCAGGATGGTCAGCAGGTTGGCCGGCGTGAAGACCTCCGAGGTCACCGGTCGCCTCCGCTGCCGCCAATGATCTGCTCCAGGCGCGCCACAGCCGCCAGCGCCTCAGCGCCGGTCGCCGGCGCCGTCGGCCGGAAGCGCCCGTTTTCGTCGCCCGACATCAGGCCGGCGGCCATGACCGCTGCAATGGCGCCAGCCGCCAGATGCCCCCGCGGGACATCCGATGCCGCGGGTGCCGCTCGCCGCCACGCAGCGATGTCAGCGCGCCTGTTGGCCGCCAACACCTGCACCGTCTGCCACAACACCTGGGCGAGATCGGCGCGTCGGACCTGCCCCGACGGTTGGAACGTGTGATTCGGCAGCGGGTCCATGATGCCTGCGCGCGTGACCGGCAGGATCCAGGTCGCCGCCCAGTGACCGCGGATGTCGGTCATCACCTGCGCGCCGCGACGCGGTGCTGCGGCCACTGCACGTTGAAAACGAATACCAAGGAGTGCGGCAAGTTGCGCCCGCGACATCGTGGATGCCGACGGCAGCGCGCGGTACTCCGCCGGAAGCGCCGCAAGGTCTGCCGCCGACGAGAGCGCCGATGCGCGGTCCCGCCATTCCGCCCGAGCCTCAATCTTCACGGCCGCGGTGAACGCGGCAGCCGCGTCGCGCAGGCGTCCCTGCGCCTCCAGCACTTCGCCAAGCACGGCATGCGACTCGGCGTCGCCCTGATCGAGGGTCGTGGCTTCCCTAGCGTGTGTTTCAGCGTCGTCAAACGCGCCGCGTGCGAGGTCGAGGCGCGCCAGTTCGCGCAGGATGATGGGACTGCCCGGTGACAGCCGTCGCGCCGTATCCAGCGCTGATTGGGCTGCGTCGAGATCGCCGGCCTGTCGCGCGGTAACCGCGCGCCCGAGCGCGTCCTGCACGGCGCGCAGCCGCAACACGTCGAGGCGCATCTCGCGCGTCTCCCGTTCTTCGCCTGCCGGCGTCGCGGCAATCAGACGCTCGAGCGCCATCGCCGCCTCGGCATCCTCACCAGCCGACAGCGCTGCGTCCACCATGCCGGTCAGCGCGGGGACGTAGTCAGCGTTGACCGCGAGCGCCGCGCCAAACGCGTCCATGGCGTCGGCCCATTCGCGCTGCTCCGCGGCGACAAACCCCAGGCCCGCATGCGCCGGATAAAAGGCTGCGTCAGCCTGCAAGGCCGCCTGCCAGTCGCGCGATGCGCCACGCAGATCTCCCGACTGGAAACGCCGCCACGCCTGCGCGTGACGCTCGCGTACCTGCGCGGAGGTGGTGAGCGTCACCGGAACGTCCAGCGCGGGAACGGTGGGATACCGCGGCGCAGTGGGCATCGCCGGCGGGGCGGGGCGCGCACAGGCCGCACCCAACGCGACCAGCACCAGCAGCAGTCTCAACCGATTCATACGTGCATCCTCAGTCGCGGCTCTCGTTCCACCCACCGCCGCGGCACTTCGGCACGGACGGTGACCGTATCGCCCGACGCCACCTGGCTGGTCACGTGCCCATGGCGATGAATCTCGGCCAGCAGCCGTCGGTCCTCGTCACTGGTGAAGTCCAGCGTGACCGTCGCGGTCTCCACATCCATCGCCAGCCGCGATGTGATCTGATCGATCAGCGCCGGGACGCCGGTGCCGTCGATGGCGCTGATGCAGATCGCGTGCGCCGACGTGGCGACGACGCGGGCGCGGTCAGCCGGAGTGAGGCGATCACACTTGTTGATGACATCGATGATGGGGACTTCCCCTGCTCCGATGTCGCGCAAGACGTCGTGCACGGCCCGTTCGCGACGTTCACGGTCCACGGCCGCGCCGTCACTCACATGCAACAGCAGGTCGGCATGGACGACCTCTTCCAGCGTGGCCTTGAAGGCGGCCACCAGCGAGTGCGGGAGGCGATCGATGAAACCGACGGTATCGGCAAGCATGACCTGTCTCGCATCAGGCAAACGCATCCGCCGCACCAGCGGATCAAGGGTGACAAACAGCGCGTCCGAGGCGACCGCGGTGCCGCCCGTCAGGGCATTGAACAACGTGGTCTTGCCGGCATTCGTGTACCCGACCAGCGCAACGGTCGGCACATCGTTGCGCTGCCGCCGCGCGCGCAGATACGCGCGCCGGCCGCTGACGTCGGCTATCTCGCGTTTGAGCGCGGCAATCCGCTGCCGGATGCGACGCCGATCGGTTTCGAGTTTTGTCTCGCCGGGGCCGCGCGTGCCGATACCGCCGCCCAGCCGGGACATCGCCAGTCCGGCGCCGACCAGGCGCGGCAGCAGATATTGCAGCTGCGCAAGTTCCACCTGCAGCTTGCCTTCACGCGTGCGCGCGCGCTGCGCAAAAATGTCGAGAATCAGCTCCGTGCGGTCGATGACACGCCGTCCAAATACCTGTTCGAGATTCCTGGACTGTGCGGGCGACAGTGGGTGATCCACGACGACGACATCGACGTCGGCGGCACGGCAGGCCTCCGCGATTTCTTCGGCCTTGCCTTTCCCGAACACGGTTGCGGCATCCGGCGTCGGCCGTTCCTGCATCGCGCGCACGACCACAACGCCGCCGGCGGCCTCGACCAGGCCGGCGAGTTCGTCCAGGACGGTCTCGGGATCAATCCCGCGCGAGGCGCGCGTCGTCAAGGTCAGGAGGGCCGCACGCTCGACGCCGGGCGAACTCGTCGCGTGGCGGCGTGACTTCATGCGTGCAGCCAGTCTAACACGCGGCTCCACGGCACGGCGCCTTCGCGCACGCAGCGCGGCTCCCCGCGCAGGTCGACGATGGTGGATGGCCGGCCGCCGGGTGTGGCGCCGCCATCGACCACCAGCACACGCGCATCGTCGGTAATGGCATCAAGCGCGTCGACACGATCGGCGGGCGCAGCACCGGAGCGATTGGCGCTGGTCGCCGCAATCACCCACCCGAGCGACTCAGCCAGGCACCGTGAGACCCCGTGATCGGGAACGCGAATCGCGACCGTACCCGTGCCGCCGTGCAGTGCAGCGGGCACCCAGGCGGGCGCGTCCCGAATGATCGACAGCGGACCGGGCCACGCGTGATCCACAACGCGGCGTTCGGTCGGCGTGAGTGGCCCTGTCGCCAGTTCCACTTGCTCGACGGACGCCGCAATCAGCGGCAAGGCGGAGGACGCGTCGCGGCCCTTCGCGTCAAACACGGCATCGATGGCGGACGCCTGCCGCACGTCACACGCCAGACCGTACAACGTGTCAGTCGGAAACACCACAAGGCCACCCATGACAAGCCAGCGCGAGGCCGGCAACAACTCCCGGGCTGTGCAGCGCGCCGGGTTCACACGCAAGACATTCATCGAATCCGTCCTCGGACCATCCACGCCACAATCCCCAGGCCAAGCGCGTCTACAACAAAGACACTGCGCATGCTGAGGGAACCGATCAGCCCTGACACCACCGGACTCAGCGCCAGACCGCTGAGTGATGCCGTCGTCAGGTACCCGAACGCCACACCACGAGACACGGCCGGCACCTGCTGGCCCGCCGTCGTGTACACAGCAGTGAATGCAATCCCGAGGCCGCCGCCAAAACACGCCGCAGCGGCAAGCAGCGCTTCGGCCGACGGTCCCCAACTGAACACCAATGCCGCGATCGAGGCGAGCAGGGCGCCGCTGACGATCACGGTTCCGGCCGACCAGCGACGTAACAACCGCTCACACAGCTGGTTGCCGAGCGCGCCTGATCCGGCGGCAACTGTGAACACCAGACCGGCGAGTACCGGCACACGATCAAGTGCGACACCGGCCTCGCGCAAGTACAGCGGCAGGACTGGACCAAAACTGCGGTCCACCATCTGCAACGCAAAGATAGTGACCATGAACAGCAGGAAGTGTGGCAGTGCCAGCAGGTCCCGGAGCGTGACTCGCGCCGCAGTGTTGCCCTGCTCGCGTCGGCGGACGCCATCGTGTTCGCGGTAGCCCACCAGGACCAGCACAAACGCGCCGAGGAACATCACGGCCGCGCCGATGAAGGCGAACCGAAGCCCGACCACCTGCGCCAGCGCACCACCAAGCACTGGACCCAGGGCCGGCCCAAGGCGCTGTGCGGTCTGCACCCAGCCAATGGCGCGCGCCATCTGCGCTTCAGGCGCAGACTCGGCTGCCATGGTGAGTGCCAGCATCCCGTATCCGGCGAAGAACCCTTGTATCCCGCGCAGGGCCACCACGTGCCACGGCTCGGTCACAAACGCCATCGCGGTCATGATGACGACAAAGCTGAACAACGAGCGCGCCACCATCAGCTTGCGCCCGTACCGTTCCGCGACACGCGCCCAGACCGGCGCCATCAGCGCCGTCACTGCAGGGGTGATACCCAGGCCAAGGCCCGCCCAGATGGCGATCGCGCCGGTGTCGGTTTCGCCGAGTTCTTCGAGATACAGCGGCAGGAACGGCATCACGAGGGTGAACCCCGTGAAGCCGATAAAAGTGGCGACGGTGACTGCCGTCAGGTTCCGTCGCCAGTCTGGCGCCCCGTCGTGCACGCCGACGCGTCCCTAGAAACGGATCCGGAGATCGTCGGCGCGTTCGGTCACGTGAATCGTGTCGATGAAACGAATCTGGTGTGGCTGGTTCTGCATGACGATGGAGGAGGTGCGGGTGCCGTGGCCAAAAAACCGCACGCCCTTCATCAGCGCACCGTCGGTGACACCGGTCGCGACAAACGTGATCTGTTCGCCTGACGCGAGGTCACCCGCCGAGTAGATGCGGCGGAAGTCCTCGATGCCCATCTTGCGGCACCGCTCTTCGTGCTCCGGCTTGCTGACCACGAGACGCGCATAAATTTCGCCACCGAGACACCGCATCGCGGCGGCGGTCAACACACCCTCCGGTGCGCCACCCGTCCCCATCACGGCATGGACGCCCGAGCCGTCGACCGCAGCCGCGATACCAGCGGACAAGTCGCCGTCGCCGATCAGGCGGATACGCGCGCCGGCGGCGCGGATGTCCGCGATGAGTTTTTCGTGACGCGGGCGGTCCAGCACCATAATGACCAGGTCATCGACATCGCGATCCAGCGCCTTGGCAATCGACCGGAGGTTGTCCTTGACCGGACGATCCAGGCTCACCGCATGTTTGGCGCGGGGCCCGACCACCAGCTTTTCCATGTAGAGGTCGGGCGCGTGCAGCAGGCCGCCCTTGGACGCCGCCGCAAGGACGGCGATGGCATTGGCGGCGCCGGTGGCGCACAGGTTGGTGCCCTCCAGCGGGTCGACGGCAATGTCGACCTCGGGGAATCCCTGGTCGCCCGACGCGCCCTTGCCGACCTTCTCCCCGATGTAGAGCATCGGCGCTTCATCGCGCTCGCCTTCGCCGATGACGATGGTGCCGTTGATCGGGACGGTGTCGAGCGTCTGCCGCATGGCCTCGACTGCCACGTGGTCCGAACCATGTCGGTCGCCCTGCCCCATTGTGTGGGCGCAGGCTATGGCGGCTTGTTCAACGACTCGCAGCAGCTGAAGGGAAAGGTCGGTAGCCATCGACCTACAGCATACCGAATCCCGGAGCCAACCGAGTCAATTCCACTGCATCGGTTGCGTTGACGAGACTAGCGCGCCAGCCTAAGATCCGTCCAACACCTGAGACCTGTTTCGGAGGCGGCCATGCTGGATTGCCAACGTCCGTCCGACCTGCGGGTACTGCTCGTCGACGACGACGACACCTTCTCTGCCTATTTTGTGAGTTGCCTATCGGCTAACGGTATGCGCGTGGAACGCGCCGCCGACCAGGCTGCTGCCTGGCCTCGACTCGCCGCAGAACATTTCGACGTGATGGTCCTCGACCGGCGTCTCCCCGACGGCGATGGAACGGAATTGGTTGCACGCTTGGGCAAGCAAGGAAACGTCGTCCCTATCCTCATGTTGACGGGATATCCGGAGGTTGACCATGCCTGTCTGATGGGTCGGCTCGGCGTCACGCGCTACGCGGCGAAACCGCTCTACGGTCAGAATCTGGTCTCGGAAGTCCGCCTCACCGCACACGCCGCCACGTGCCATCCTTGGGATGTCCCGTCGGTCACCGGTTCACCCGGCCGCTTGCTGGCCGTAGCTTCTCAACGAACGGAGGCCGCTTGCGAAACGGACAGCAGGAGCCGACAGATCGAGACCATTCGAACCTTGGCGGTGCTGCTAACTGATCCAACACTCAATCTCATCGAGTTTACGATCGGAGCCGAGCTGCTCCGAAGTCACGCCTGTGGAGCACCTATTCGACCGTGGGCGTTCGCACAGCTTCAACGAGCCAACGCCGCCGGATTTCAGCAGATCGGGGTCGACCGTTCCCTCTGCATCCTCGAGACTCTCATCCTCGAAGCTGGCAGCCGCTGGTCAACTATCACGCCTCTGCGTGCCGCTCAGCACCTAGGAATGAGCACAGCCTCCTTATGGCGGATGCTTCAACTGTCGGCGGGAATGCCATTTCATGCCCTACGTCGTACCATCGTCGTGAAGTCCGCCGTTCCGATGCTCCCAGGTAGCAACGAACACATACGACAGATCGCCTACGCGTGCGGATATGAACATCACAGCAAGTTTGACAGAGATGTCCGAGGCGTCATTGGTCTCTCTCCAACCAGATTTCGAAGTCAGCTGAGGTGACCGTTGGGACAAAGGCTTGAAATATCTTGACAAGCCTGACGTTCAGTATGACCAATTGAAGCGCCTATTGACATGAAATAGACTTCCGGCAATTCGGAGGCCCGGAGTGTCACTAGAACGTTGGCTTCAGACAGCATCGTCAATTGCATTTCTTGCCCTCTGCGTGGTCGGTACCGCACTGGGCGTGCGGGCCTTGACCCGCCCGGCGCCACCGCCACAGACCGCGATACCCCCGGGGGCCGTCCGCCCCGCAATTCCCCTTGCAAAGAGTGGTGACCGAATCGCCGTTCCCGGAGTGGACTTCTCGAAGTCGGACCGGACGTTGCTGCTCGTCTTGAAGAAGGGCTGCGTCTACTGCGAAGCGAGTATGCCCTTCTATCAGCAGCTTGCGACCGACTCTGGGATAACAGCGACGACCCGCCTGTCGCCGTCGCGCCGGATGATGTTGAAACGAGTCGTGAGGAACTGGCGAAGTATGGCGTAACCGTGGCGCAAGTGGTCAGTGCACCTGTCCAGCAATTGAGGGTTCGAGGCACGCCGACCGTCTTGGTGGTGGATCGTCAGGGCGTCATCCAGCACGTTCTTCCCGGTCGCTTGGACGACACTCAACAGCAACAGCTAGTTTCGATTCTAAAAGTTGGCATGTGACTCGATTGGAGGGGACGATGACCGACTATCGACGGATCGCGGTGTCGGCGCTCTTCGTGGCGTTCCTTGTAGCAACCAACCAAGAGCCGGCAGCGGCATTTTCGTCGTACGACTGGTGCTACAACTCGTGCGACAGCGGAGCCGCCTGCTCGCTTGAATGCGAAAACGATGGTGGGGGCACCACCACCTGTGGGGATTACGATGGAGGCGCCGGCAATGGCTGGTGCGATGGCGACACCTGCGGTGACATTTGCAGCCCTCATACGCCAGCGTGGTATGAATGCTACGATGACAACGTCTTTACAGATTGCGGCACCTATGGCGACGCTGCCGCCTGCGACGATGGCATTTGCGCGATTAATGAGGTGGAGGACTGTGATTCATGCCCAGAGGACTGCGGCGCCTGTCCACCCTTCAACTGCGACGACAACTTCTGCGATGCTGAGGCAGGGGAGACGGCGCGGAACTGCCCATCTGACTGCGATGACCTTCCCGGTCAAACATGCAACGACTCCGTTTGCGAGCCGGGAGAGGGACCTGAGTGCGAGGAGTGCGTGACGCCTATCGAGTACTGCGGTTGGGAATACGGCTGCCCGATGGGATGGGAATGTGTGGGAAACCAGTGCGTGCATCAAGACTATATCGGTTCATTTCCCACCTGCCCGACTGGGAGTTGCTCTTCGGGCTCTGTCTGTAAGGCTGTTCGCAATCTGATGACCGGCGGAACGACACCGGTGTGCATCCCATGGTACTGGGATCTGAACTGAGAACGCATGATTGGCTCCGACGCATCGTCGTCGGAGCCTGCTTGCTTTCCACGATCGCCCTTGTCGCGCAGGCGCAACGATTCGCGTCCTACACCGACGCCGTCGCCGTGCCGGTCCTCGTCACGTCGGGTGGACGGCCGGTCACGAACCTGACCATCGACGACTTCGCGCTCACCGACAGCGGGGTGCCGCAGACGATCTCCGCATTGCAGGGTGTCGATGCGCCCCTGGACGTCTCGCTCGTCGTCCAGCAGACGATGTTCTTCAACTTCCGGGAACGTGACACATTCGCGCGAGAGATTCGCGACGTGCAGAAATTGCTGCGACCGACTGATCGCCTGGAGATCGTGTCAACGTCATACGGTGGCCAGGTTCTGATGCCGTTGGGGCCCCCAGACCGGCAGGTTGTGATACCAGTCGAACCCATCCAGCCGTGTGTGACGGTGTACGACGCACTCGTACACGTGCTGGCGCGTCAACCGGTAGCCCAACGCCAGCAGATTGCCGTCCTCTTTACAGAGGACGAGGGAGCCGGCGGAGCGGTCTCAGCGACGATGGCTCTGCGGGTAGCTCGGCGCGGATCGGTCGCCGTCAGTGTGTTGCACCTGACACCAAGATGGATCGGGGGTACGGTGACGGTGACATGGGGCGCACAACCGCGCTGCGCCTGGACCCGGACAGCTTGGGGGAAGGACTCGCGTGACGCTCTCCGCGCGATCAGCGTCATACCCGACGTCGTGCAGCAGCAGCAGGCCTTTCTCGTTGCTCAGCGTGAACGCCTCAATGACCTCGCCCACGCCACCGGTGGACACCGGCTGAAGCCCAGTGTGTTCGGACGCTCCCTCGTCGGAGCCATCAAGCCCCTGTTGGACGAAGCCCGTTCACGATACATCCTCTACTACGCACCGACTGGCCGTTCGGAACCCGGTTGGCATCCATTGGAAGTCTCGCTCCGGCGACCCGGTCGCTTCGACATCAGCGCACGCCCTGGCTATGAGCGTTAGAAACATCGTTGGGACCTGCCTGCTGCTCTCAGGCATGTCGCATGGGCAAGTCCAGCAGCCCCATCCCAAGCCCGACGTGGCGCTGGTGCTCGAACGTTATGCTCACGGCGACTTCACCGCCATTGACGACGCGTTCACGTCCGATCAGCGCGACAAGTCGTTCGTCGAGCACTTTCAGTCTTCGGCGAACCGCTGGATCGAGGCTGCCGGCAGCGAGGACCGCGGCTGGAGGTTCAGGGTCGTCACGACAGCAAGTGTCGACCTTGTTGGGCGCGCAGTCGCTCGCGAGTTCGATCGGCACGGCGATGCGTTTCGCGGGGTGCTCGAATCGCTGTGCGGGCGTCTGCGCACACAGCGTCCGTCGGAGTTCGAACATCTGTTCCACCTGGCGGCGATGAGCTTGCTCCAAGGCGCCGACGACGAGGAACAACTGATCGCCATGCGGTACGCGCTGCGGACCATTGAGCCCAGCGCTCACATCCTGCATGGAGCAGAGCGATTTCCCGACGACAGCCGATTCAAGCTCGCCTGGATCGCGATGCGGCACGAGACAGTGCTCATTGCGAGTGAGCCGCTTGCGCCAGGCTACCTGCTCAACATGGCCGGCGGACGCTTCGAGGCGGATGGCGGTGCCACCCGGTCGCTCGATGACACCCTCGCCGTGCTCGCGACACTGGTCGATGACCCTGCTGTCGGTGCGGAAGCCCGGCTCCGGCGCGGCGTCCTGCAGTTTCTCATGGACCGCCCGACCGAGGCCACCAGGGACCTCGACCGCCTCGCGACCTCCGCCGACACATTCGTCCGGTACAACGCGCGCATGATTCTGGGCGCCATCGCGACCCGCGCCGACAATCTCGCCGCCGCGCAGACGCATTATCGGGACGCCCTCGCGGCCGTGCCGGCCCAGACGGCCGCCACGGCCCTGGCCGCGACCCTCGTGCTGCTCGGACGCAACGCCGACGCCGCGGCGGTCCTGGCGACTCTCATCCCGACGTCGCCCCGCGACGACCCCTGGTTCCAGTACGGCCAGCGCGACTATCGTCTGTTTCGCGGCTATCTGACCCGCATGCGCGAGATGATTGTGCGGCGGTAGCGGCTCAGGCGCGAACCACGCGGGCGGCCACCCCGACGTCTACGCCCAGCATCTCGGCCGCACTGGCGGCGTGCGCCGCCAGCTCGACGTGATCGGTACTGCCAAACAAGGCGCAGATCTCCTCGTCGCCAATGTCGGTAAACGTCGACACGAAGCGCGAGATCGATCGCCCGGCAATCGAGACGGTCAACGCCTCGCCATTGGGCGCCAGCCGTTCGCACAATTTGCGGTCGATGTTGGTCACGACGTTGCCGAACCGGTCAATGCGGACGACCTCTCCGCGGATCTCGGTTCCGTCAAGCGTCGGCTCGGGCAGGTCCAATTGGACATAGTCGCTGAGCGGACGACCGAGCGCGGAAAGCTGGATCCCCCTGGCCAGCCACGCCCCCGCCGGCGCAAAGCGGTCACGTCCTTCGAAGGTGCGCGACACCGTCGGCCGCGCGTACTTCCGCTCGGTCAGTTCGACGACCTTCTTCGGCGGCGCTTCCCTGAACACCGCCGTCAACACGCCGTTGTCGGGGGCCACGAACTTCCAGTCGCCGACGTCGGCGGCAATGCCGCGACGGCCCGAACCCACGCCGGGATCCACAACGACGACAAAGATGGTGCCCGCAGGAAAGTACTTGTACGTCGCTGCCAACTCGAGTGCGGCAAACGGAATGTCGTGCGCCGGCAGGTCGTGGGAGATATCGATCAGCACCGCATCGGGACAGATCCCGAGCGCGACACCTTTCATCACGCCCGCATAGTGATCGCGGCTGCCGAAGTCACTGAGAAACGCTATCGTCGGCCTGGTCGCCATGCCTGACGATACCGCAGGTTTACACCTTCCTGAAGAGTGTTTCTCGCGTGCTTGTCTTGAGCAGGACCGATTCGGCCACACTGAGGCCTTCGAACATCTTCGTGATGTCCCGTGTCAGCAGGACCGTACGCGCAATCGGCGCACACGGAGATGTCTGCAGCCGGAATCGATCGTCGGCTTCGATGACGTACCGGGTGTGATGCCGTAGTTCTATCGGCGTCGTACCAAAAAAACCGTAGACCGCGCCCGACGGATGCAGGAGGTTCGCCAGCTGCCCGGCCACGGCCTTCCCTACCTTCGCATCGAGGAAGTCGAACAGATCCCAGCACAATACGCCGTCGAAACCGTCGGACAGTCGCGAGAGCCGTTCGAGCAAGACGTCGGCAAGGCCCGACTGATCGCCGGAGAGACGGGCTCGCTCGGCGTCCAGAAAGAGATTCTCGATGTAGATCTTGCACCCGAGGCGCTCACCGAGAAACTCGACGTTGGCCCCGACGACAGGACCAAGGTCGAGAATGATGGGCCGCTCCCGCTGCGTCATGGCGGACAAAAAACGCGGAAACACCTTCGAGGTGGTGGCCACCTCGTCCACAGCCGCTGGTGACGGCGTGGGTGGTGCGTCTGCGGTCTTCTGTCCCCAGGAAAACACAGCCACCGAGCGAGACGCCTACCGCGCCGCCGCCGGCGTCGCCGGCGCAGCCGCCGCGGGCGTCGGCGCAGCGGCCGAAGCCTCACCCGGCTTGGCACCACCACGCTGCATGTCGATCGATCCGCGGAAGTGCGCGCCGTCGGAGATGGCCACACGCGGTGCGACGACATCGCCGTCTACCGAGCCGGATTCACGGATGTCCACCTTCTCGGTCGCGGTGATGTTGCCATGCACCTGGCCCTGCACGATCACGGCCTTGGCAAACACCTGCGCCTTGATCTTGCCGTTGGGACCAATCGTGAGGACGTTCTGACGCAACTCGATCTTGCCGTCGACCGCACCTTCAATGGTGAGGTCTTCGCTGCCGTTCAGTTCACCCTTGATGACGACACTTTTGCCGATGTTCACCATGTCCCTCTCTGACTGACGACTGACGGGAGTGTCCGGCGCGCTGGGAGCGGCAATGCCGGGTGTTGGAGTTGATGGGGGTCGCTGCCCCTCGGTTCTGTTCCACGCCATGAAAAAAGACCTCCGGTACCTCTATGAAACGTCGCTGTCGATCCGCGCTGAGGAGTCGGGGAGTTCAGGTTTCCCGAGAGTATACATCGGTCTAAAATTGATCGAGCGCATTGTGAGGATTTATCTCGACTACAACGCCACCGCGCCGGCCGCGCCGGGCGTCGCCGACATCGTTGCCGCCGTCCTCAACGACGAACCGGGCAACCCATCGTCGATTCATGCCTTCGGACAACGGGCGAAGTCACGGCTCGATGATGCGCGCCAGGCCGTTGCGGCGCTCATCGGCGGACAGGCGGCCGACCTCGTGTTCACCGGTGGCGGCACGGAAGCGATCAACCTCGCGCTGCGCGGCGCCATGGAGTCGGCCGCTGTCGGCTCACGGCGTCACCTGATCGTCAGTGCCATCGAACACGAGGCTGTGCTCATGACCGCCAAGGCGCTCGCGCGACACGGCGTGGACGTCACCATCGTGCCGGTCGATCGCAATGGCGTGGTGCGTCCCGAGGCTGTCGCCGAAGCTCTGCGTGATGACACGGCCATGGTGTCCGTGATGCACGCCAACAACGAGATCGGGACGATCCAGCCGGTCGCCGAGTTGGCCGCACTCGCGCGCTCCCGAGGGGCGTTGTTCCACTGTGATGCGGTCCAGACCGTGGGCAAGATTCCCGTGGATGTGCAGACACTCGGCGTTGATCTGCTCTCCCTGTCGGGCCACAAGTTCGGTGCGCCGAAGGGCACAGGCGCCTTGTGGGTGCGACGCGGCGTGCGGGTCACCCCGCAGATGACCGGCGGCCGACAGGAGCGCAGCCGTCGCGCGGGGACTGAAAACACCGCCGGCCTTGCCGGCCTGGGCGTGGCGGCGCGTTACGCGGCGGCCACCATGACCGAGGTCGCCACGCGCACAACACAACTGCGCGACCTCCTCGAACAGACACTGCTGCGTACCGTTGGCGGCACCGTCGTGAATGGTGCGACCGATCGCCGTGTCCCGAACACGACCAACATCAGCTTTGACGGCATAGAGGCCGAGTCGCTGTTGATTGCGCTCGATCTGGAAGGCATCGCCATCTCCACCGGTTCGGCGTGTTCCTCGGGTTCACTCGAGCCTTCACATGTGCTGCAGGCGATGGGCCTGCCCACCGCACGCACGCGCAACTCACTGAGGTTCAGTCTCGGCCCGGCCACGACGGCCGAACAAATCGATCGTGTGTGCGCGGCAATCCCTCGCCTGGCCGAGAAGCTCCGCCGGCTCACGCGTCGGGCCGTGGAGGTGTCGTCATGAGCCGCATCGTGGTCGCGATGTCGGGCGGCGTGGATTCGTCAGTGGCCGCGGCGCTGCTGGTCGACGCCGGCCATGACGTCGTCGGCCTCTCGATGCAGCTGTACGACCAGAGGCAGACCGTTGACGGCGCGCCGGCCTTCGGGTCGTGCTGCAGTCTCGACGACCTGCACGATGCGCGTCGGGTGGCCGGCCAGCTCGGCATCCCCCACTACATCGTCAACTTCGAGCGCGAGTTCCGGGAGACGGTCATCGACAACTTCGTGCGGGAGTACGCAGCCGGCCGGACGCCGATCCCCTGCGTGCACTGCAACGCCGACCTGAAGTTCGCCACCCTCGCCGAACGTGCCGCAGGACTGGACGCCTCGGCCGTCGCGACCGGTCACTATGCGCGTGTGCTGCATGACGATGAGCGCGGGCGCTACCGTTTGTTGCGCGGCCGTGACGCAGCCAAGGACCAGTCGTACTTCCTGTTCACGTTGACGCAGGATCAGCTCGCCCACGCGAACTTCCCTGTCGGCCACCTGACCAAGCCCGAGGTGCGCAAGTACGCGGAGCGCCTTGGTCTCTCAGTGGCCGACAAGCCAGACAGCCACGAGATCTGCTTCGTGCCCGACGGGAACACCGCGAAGTTTGTCGAGCGCGAAGCGCCCGCCACCGCCGCTGCCGGTGCCATCGTGGACAGCGGAGGCAAGGTGCTTGGCGCGCATCAGGGGCTGCATCACTTCACCGTTGGCCAGCGCAAGGGACTCGGCGTCGCCACCGGCAAGCCGCTGTACGTGCTCAAGCTCATCCCGGCCGAGCAGCAGGTCATCGTGGGGTCAAAGGACGAGTTGGGCGGCCGATGGCTCGACGCCAGGGATGTGAACTGGGTGGCCGGCGTGGCTCCGTCAGACCCCGTCCGGCTGACGGCCCGGATTCGTCATCGTCATGCGGACGCACCTGCGACGGTCACGTCCACGGGCGATGGTCTGGCGCACGTCGAGTTCGACGAGCCGCAGACGGCAATCACGCCCGGCCAGGCGGTTGTGTTTTACGACGGCGAGGACGTGATCGGCGGCGGCTGGATCTCCGCCGCCTGATCAGGTTTCAGTGGCCGTGGCCCTGGCTTTCGAGCCAGCGCTCGGCGTCAATGGCCGCCATGCAGCCTGACCCCGCGGCCGTGATCGCCTGGCGATACACGTGGTCCTGCACGTCACCACACGCAAACACTCCCGGCACGGACGTCTTGGTGCCGTCCTGCGTGACCAGGTAGAAGTTCTCGTTCATCCGCAGCTGTCCGTTGAACAGCGACGTGTTCGGGGTATGACCGATCGCGACAAACACGCCATCCACCGGAATCGTCTTCTGTGATCCGTCAATCGTGCTGCGCACGACGACACCGGTCACGGCGCCGGTGGAGGCATCCAGGATGTCCTCGACTTCGGCGTTCCACTCGAAGGTAATCTTCGGGTTGGCCATGGCCTTGTCCTGCATGATTTTTGAGGCACGCAGGGTGTCACGGCGATGAATGAGCGTGACCGAGGACGCAAACCGCGTGAGGAAGTTGGCCTCCTCGAGCGCCGAGTCTCCGCCGCCGACGACGGCGATGGGTTTGCCGCGGAAGAAAAATCCGTCGCAGGTGGCGCAGGTCGACACGCCGTGCCCCATCAGCAGACGTTCGTTCGGCAGCCCGAGCAGCTTCGCCGAGGCGCCGGTAGCGATGATGAGTGTGCGCGTTTCGACGATCTCGTCACCGACCGTGATCCGGATCGGTTGCTGGGACAAGTCGACGGCTGAGACATGACCGCGTGTGATCTCGGCGCCGAAACGTTCAGCCTGCGCGCGCATGTTCGCCATCAGGTCGGGCCCCATGATTCCGTCGCGGAATCCCGGGAAGTTTTCGACGGCCGTGGTCAACATGAGCTGACCGCCGGCTTCGAGACCTTCGATGACCAGCGGCTTGAGGTTGGCTCGAGCCGAGTACAGCGCTG
>BTVE01000076.1:0-23509 GCA_045862915.1 Acidimicrobiia bacterium | reverse complement strand
ATCAAGAGCGTCGAGCGCGTATTGCCCGTTCACCGGGCGCAGGTTCTGACACCTGCGGATGACAGGTGCAGAACTCGGCTTGCTCCTCAACTTCGCCGTACCGCTGATGCGACACGGGATTCACGCCGTGTATCCACCCCGCGTGCCGGATGCCCCCGCCGATACTGACAGTGGGTAAGAAACAACCCAATGTCGTTCCTACGTTCTCTTGCCTACTGCCTATTCTCCCGACAAGCTTCTCTGAACGCCGCCAGCAGCTGTTGAGTGATTGTGCCAGGCACGCCCGTTCCGATCCCCCGTTCGCCGACCCGCACGACCGGCGTCACTTCGCGCGTCGTGCCGGTAATGAACGCTTCGTCCGCATCAAAGACCGCGTCCGGTCCAAACGACGCCTCGCGGCACGCGTACCCCTGCTGCTGCGCGAGGTCCATCACGAAGGTCCGAGTGATCCCCGGCAACAAGCCGTCGCGCAGTGGCGGCGTCATGACCACGCCGTCCTTCACGATGAAGAAGTTCGACTGCGAACATTCAACGACATGCCCGTCGTGGTTGAGCATGAGCGCCTCTTCGGCGCCTGACCGCAGCGCCTGCTGCATCGCGAGCGCGTTGTTGAGCAGGTTGTTCGACTTGATGGCGGGGTTGAGCGCATCCGGATGATTGCGCCGGACATCCACCAACGCCACAGCAATGCCATCGGTGAAGGTGCGTTCCGCCGGCGCGGGAAATTCCTTGACGATGATGACGACGGAGGGGGAGGGGGTGGCCGCCGGATTGTAGGTGAGCGGACCGACGCCGCGTGTGAACAGGATGCGGATGTACGCCTCGCGGAGGGGGGCCACCATCCGGTCGTGCCCGGCCATCGTCTCGACCATCCAGTCCCACATCTGCTGATCGGTGAAGGGCACCGGCAGCGCCATGAGCGCTGCGGACCGCCGCAGGCGTTCCATGTGCGGCATGAACAGAAAGGGGCTGCGATTGTAGGTGCGGAGGGTTTCGTAGACGCCTTCGCCGTAGAGGAACCCGTGGTCAAACACCGGGATGACCGCCTCAGCCGCAGGGGTAATCGTCCCGTTCACATACACGACGCCGTCGATGGCCATACAGTTGCCGGGACTGTACCACACGCGGTACGCTCGTCCTTGCCCATGCGTATCCTCACCGCCGCGCAGATGCGCGAGGCCGACCGCCGCACCATCGAAGACATTGGTATTCCCTCGATCGTCCTGATGGAAAACGCAGGCCGGCAGGTGGTGACCGCGATTGACGGGTCATTCGAGCAGGCCGACACGCTGACGTACGCCGTGTTGTGCGGCAAGGGACACAACGGCGGCGACGGGTTTGTCGTCGCGCGCACGCTCATGGAGCGCGGCGTGGCCGTGACGGTGTACCTGGTCGGCAAGGCCGGAGACGTCCGTGGCGATGCGCGCACGAACCTTGGCGTGCTCGAGCGGTTGGGCGCCGACATCGTCGAGATTGCCGACGCCACAGCGTGGGAACTGCACGCGCCGGCTGTCCTTGGCGCGGACGTCATCGTGGACGCCATCTTCGGCACAGGATTGAGTGGTCCAGTGCATGGCCTGGTCGCGTCGATCGTTGAAGATGTGAATGCGTCTGACGTGCCGGTCGTGGCCGTGGACGTGCCGACGGGCATCGACGCGGGCTCGTCGGACGTGCCGGGGCCGGCCGTTGAAGCCACGGTGACCGTGACGTTCGCCGCGCCCAAGATTGCCCACGTGTTGCCGCCGGCTGAACATCATGCCGGCAGCCTGGTGATTGCCGACATCGGCATCCCTGAAGCCGTCGTGCAGGACCTGGACGGCGCCTGGTTCGACCTGTTGACCAGTGAACGGCTGCGTGCCGCCATTACGCCACGCGCCGCCGACAGCCAGAAAGGTGACTACGGACGGGTGCTGATTGTTGCGGGGTCACAAGGCAAGACCGGCGCGGCGTACTTGGCGGCGATGGCGTGCCTGCGATCTGGCGCGGGGCTGGTCACCGTCGCGACGCCGAAATCCTGTGTGCCGATCCTCGCCTCGCTGGGTGTCGAGTACATGACGCTGGGACTGGAGGAGACCGACGAGGGCACGCTCGCGTCCTCCGCGGTTGAAGACGTTCTCGCCTTCGACGCCGACGTCATCGTTGTGGGCCCCGGCCTCGGGCGTCACGCGTCCACGCAGGAGTGTGTACGCAATCTCGTCGAGCGGGCGGGTGTGCCGATGGTGCTCGATGCCGACGCGCTGGTGGCGTTCTCTGAGCATGCCGATGCCTTGATGGGGCGGGAAGATACGCCGCTCGTCCTGACGCCGCATCCTGGAGAGATGGGCCGGCTGCTGGGTCTGACGGTTGACCAGGTGCAGGCAAGTCGTCTGGATATCACCCGGGATTTTGCGTCCACGCATCAGGTGCACCTCATTCTGAAAGGGCACCGCACGTTGCTCGGCACCCCGGAGGGACGAGTGAGTCTGAACGTGACAGGGAATCCCGGCATGGCCACCGGCGGCACGGGCGATGTGCTGGCCGGCATGGTCGGCGCATGGTGCGCGCAGACGCTGGACCCGACCACCGCGTGCCAACTGGCGATCTATCTGCACGGGCGCGCCGGGGATCTCGCAGCTGACGCAGAAGGAGAGATTGCACTGACCGCAGGGGACCTGCTGGACCACCTCGGGGACGCAGTGCTGGAACTGAGCGGGCGCGTGCGATCCAGCGCCGGGCAGGCATGACCATGGCCACCATCACCACTGATTCCGAAGCTGCCACCACGGCCGCCGGGCGCGCGTTTGCCGAGCGCCTCTCGCCCGGTGACATCGTGCTGATCTCCGGCCCGCTGGGCGCCGGCAAGACCGCGTTTGTGCGCGGGCTGGCGGAAGGGGTCGGCGCTGATCCGTCCGATGTCTCGAGTCCGACGTTCACGTTGATTCAGCAGTACCCCGGCCGACTGCCGGTGGTGCACGTGGACCTCTATCGCCTCAACGACAAGGAAGCCGCCGACTTGAACCTCTCCGAGATGGGGGAGGACGGCGTATTGGTCGTCGAGTGGCCGGACCGCTGGCCCGCCGCGCCGCGCGCGGCACGTGTGGTCACCATCGACGACACGGGTGGCGACACCCGGCGCATCAGGTTCTGACCATGGCATCACCTCTTCGCCTGCTGCGACGGACTCCAGTCGCCACATCGGCGGCCATCGTGATGTCGGCTGTCGCCATTGCCATTGCAACGCTTGCCCTCGCCACGTTTGACGCCTCTCGCTGGCGCCCGCTGCCGTTCGCCGACTCCGGAAACGTGGTGGTCGTGTACGCGCGGCATGAGGGGCCGCAGAGTACGCGCCAGCAGGTGAACTGGTCCTACACACGAGGGCAGTCACTCGTCACGCAGGCGACCACCCTGGAGTTGGCCGGGTTGTGGCGCCCTGCGTCCGTCACGATGACTGAACGTGGCTTGCCGTCGGTGGTTGACGGAGAGTTCGTCTCCGCAGACTACTTCACGCTGCTGCGCGTTGCCCCAATCGCCGGCCGTGTGTTCTCAGGCGAAGAGGCGACTGCGGCCCACCCGGCACCTGTGGCCGTCGTGAGCGAGGGCTTCGTCGAACGCCGAGCCCGGATGGGCGACGTCATCAGTGTCGGAACACGCCTGCGATTGAACGGCGAGGTGGTTGATGTCATCGGCATCACGCCGCGCGCGTTCGGTGGGCTCACCGGCAACGCCGATGTCTGGATGCCGGTCCCGATGGCGGCCGTGCTGACCTATCCGGAGTTTCTGACGACCAATCAGGACTTCATTCCGCTGCTTGCCAGGCGCCGGGTGGGGGTGACCGAGGAAGCACTTCAGCGCGAGGTCGACGCGCTGACCCGCGCCTCTTACGCAGCCAACCCCGCAGACATTACGCCCGACGTCATCGTCTCCGGGTACGCCGTTCCGCTCGCGGAGGCTGTGGCCCGGCCTGAGGCGCAGCGCGCGTCAGCGCTGATCCTCGGCGGCGGGGTGTTGCTGTTTGGCCTGGCGCTGGCCAATCTGGCCGCGCTGCACATCAGCCGAGCGCTGGCGCGTCGGCGCGAGACGGCGGTGACGTTGGCGATGGGTGCAGGGCCCTGGCGCCTCTGGAGTGGTCTCGCGGCCGAACCGATGATGACGCTGGCCGTCGGCGGAGTCCTTGGACTCGGCCTTGCCGGTGCCGTGCTGAACCGTGTCGATTCCTTCGATCCGCTTGGCGGCCTCGGCCGCAGCATGTTTGCCACGTTCAGTGCGGTCACTTTCGACCTCCGGCTGATTGGTGCGTGGTGGCTGGCGACGCTCGTCGCCATCGTGTGCGCGGCGGCTGTGCCCGCAGCGTGGGCGGCCCGTCGCGCGAGCCTGGACGACCTCCATCACAGTTCGCGTGGCTCCACACAGACCGGACTCTCATGGCGGCGTCCAGGCACACCGGCGTTGATCATCGGGGTGGAGGCTGCGCTGGCGGTTGTGCTGGTGATCGCTGCCGCGCAGTTGCTGGACAGTTATCGACGACTGCAGCAGGCCGACCTGGGGGTCCAGACCGACAACGTCCTGACGTTCGAGGTACAGCCCCCGGAAAGTGCCGTGCCTCAGCCCGACGCGCCGGCCTTTGTGGACCGCGTTCTCGCTGAGATTCGCGAGGTACCGGGTGTCGTCTCCGCGAGTGTGGATGGCGGCGCTCCTTTGGCCGGGAGCGCAAGCACTCGGGCACATGTTGTTGGTCGTGACGATGCCCCGGCGGGAGCGCCAGTCGTGCTGCGCCACTATGTCGGTCCGGAACACTTTGACACCCTGGGTATTCCCGTGCGCGCCGGCAGGACGTTCACCGACGCGGACCGAGTAGGTGCGCCAGGTGCCGTCATCATCAGTGAGAGTGCCGCCCGCCAGCTGTTTCCAGATGGCGAGGCGCTGGGGCAACGTGTGTGGTTTGACGGCAGCACCATGACCAGTCCTGCTGACGCCGGCGAGGTGGTGGGCATTGTCGGGGACGTCCCCTACGACAACCTGCTCGAGGAACGGACCACAGCGAGTATCTACACGCCGTACAAACAATTCACGTACGGCTGGCGCGTGTATTTCGTGAAAGTCGCTGCGGCGCCTGGGCCGATGGTACCGGCCGTCGCCGCCGCGGTGAATCGGGTGGCGCCCGACCTTCCACTCCGCAACGTGCGTACGCTCGACGACATCGTGAGCGCTGCCTCCGCGGCCTCGCGCAATGCGGCACGTGGCACCAGTGCGGTCGCCCTCCTGGGACTGTTGCTCGCGACCAGCGGCATCTGGGTGGTGGTCGCGCATGCCATGGCCCAGCGCACCAGGGAGGTGGCGATTCGCATGGCGCACGGTGCCACACCGCGCCGCATCCTCACCATGGTGCTGACCGATGGGCTGTCATGGCCCGTGGTTGGTGTCGGCATCGGAGTCCTCGCCAGCCTGCTGGTGTCGTCGACGCTCCGGAACTGGCTGTATGCCGTGGAGCCGGGCGAGCCGCGGCTGGTCGTCGGCTCCGCCCTGATGTTCATCGTGGTCGCCGCCCTGGCGTGCGCGGTACCCGCGATCCGGGCCACACGGATCAATCCGAACACGGTGCTTCGCGCCGACTAGTCGGCTCTCCAGGCAGGCAGCAGGTCAGCCAACCATCGGCCGGCAGGTGCCGTCATATGTGCTATTGAATAGGACATATGCCGCCACGCCATACGCTCGGAGAACTTGAACTCGTCATTCTGTTGGGACTCATGCGCGCCGGACGAGGCGCACATGGCGCCGCCATCCGCGACGAAATCGCGCGCACGACCGGCCGCGAGATCACTCCCGGGGCCATCTATCCCACGCTGGATCGGCTGGAGCAGCGTGGCCTCGTCCGCTCCTACATCGGCGACCCCATCGCCGAGCGGGGCGGGCGGGCGAAACGCCACTTCATCCTGCTCAGTCCAGGGCTGAAGGAAGTCCGACGCGCGTGGCGTCAGTACGCGCTCCTGGCATCCGGGCTCGAACCCACGCTGTCGAAACAACCCTGAGGAGACGCCCATGCTCACGCGCCTGCTGAGCCGCTTGATTCCAGCCGTGTATCGCGCTGAAGTACTCGACGACCTGACAGACCGTCATCACGGCCTTGCCCTCTGGCTCGCCATCGTGCGCTCCGGACGGGACGCACGTCGCGCCCATCGGGAACCTCGCACGCCGTGGCTGGCCGGCCTGGGCCCGGACCTTCGCGGCGCGTGGCGGTCCCTCGCGGCGAGGCCATCCGCATCGATTGCCCTGGTCGCCATCCTCGGCCTCGCGATGGCACTGAACACCTCTGTCGCCACGATCGCGTACGCCGTCCTGTATCGTCCGCTGCCGTTTCCGGCCGCTGACCGCATCGCGTTTGTCTGGAACACCGCGCCCGCCAACACCATCGAACCTCTCGCGCCAGCGCGGGCACTCGATCTGCGCACACAGGTGTCGTCGATCGAGCGCGCCGCACTCATCGGCCACATCTCGATGACCATCACCGACCGCGGACCGGCGCAACGCTGGTACGGCGCCAGCGTATCGTCGAGTTTTTTTTGACGTCGTCGGCACACCCGCGGCGCTCGGCCGGACGTTCCGCACGACGGAGCCCGACCGCGACGTCGTGGTGCTGAGCCACCGGCTGTGGCAGGAGCAGTTCGGCGCGGATGCGGCGGTTGTGGGGCAGCGGCTCGTCATGCAGGGCCGGCCGCGCACGATTGTTGGTGTGATGGGGCCCGATTTCTACTGGCCGTCCATCACCTCGGAGACCACAGGCGACAACCCGCCGCTCTTCTGGACGTGTGCGCCGATCGAGGATGTCCCCGAACGGCCGATGGTGTACGACGAAGACATCACCCGTAACCGCACGATGGGGTTTCTCCGGATGGTCGCGCAGCTCGCGCCGGGCGCAACGATGGAGCAGGCCACTCAGGAAGCCAACGTCGTCGCCGAGCGCCTTGGTCGTGAGTTCCCCCTGAGTGATGGCGGACGAGGCGTTCGGTTCATTGATGCGCACACGCAGTTCTTCGGCGCCGTGCGGCAGCCGCTTTCCCTCATCTTCGCCGCCAGCCTCATTGTCGTCCTGGCAGCCTGCGTGAATGTCGGATGCCTGTTGCTCGTGCGACAGGCCTCACGCCAGCGAGAGTTCGCCGTGCGCACGGCGATTGGCGCGGGACGTGGACGGCTGCTGCGCGCACTGGCGCTTGAATCGCTGCTGGTCTCGTGTGCCGCAGGCGCTGCGGGCCTGCTCGGCGCCGTTGGCCTCACACGAGTCATCGTTCGCATGGCACCGTCAACCGTCGGCCGGCTCGATCACATCGAGTTTGCGTGGCCGGTCGCCGCCATGACACTCGGCATGGTGCTCGTCGTCGGGATCATCCTCGGCGTGTTGTCGGGGCTGGCGTTCTGGCGCGACCGCGGCGCGCAGGACCTGCGTGCGCAGGGCGTGGCGGTGGGCCGATCGCGAACGCGTCAGGCGCTGGTCGCGCTCGAGTGCGCGTTGGCCATCGCGTTGTTGTCGGGCGCGGCACTGTTTGGCCGAAGCCTGCTGGCGCTCCAGCAGGTCGATATCGGCCTGAATCCAGATCGCCTGCTCACGTTCAACATGCAGCTGACAGGAGAGCGTGCGGAGTACCAGGCCCAACAGCTGGACTTCTACGATCGTGTGTTCGATCGGCTGCGGGCACTGCCGGGTGTCGTTTCGGCGTCCGGCGCGATCACGCTGCCCATCGGCGGCGACGACTTCGGCGCCGGGGCCTTTCCCGAAGGGCGCCCACTGCCTCCGCCTGGAGAGAGCGCGAGAGTGGGATTCCAGATTGTCTGGGATGGCTGGTTCGAGACGCTGGGTATGCGCGTGACCAATGGTCGTGACTTCTCGTCGTCGGATACACGCACCAGCGCGCCGGTGGCCTTGCTCAACGAGCGACTGGCGGAGCAGTTGTGGCCGGGCGAAGATCCCATCGGCCGACGGCTCAAGTATGCGCGGCAGGACGATGCGCCGTGGCTGACGGTGGTGGGCGTGGTCAGCAATGTACGGCATCACGGTCCGGTCGAACCGGTTCGACCCGAACTCGACCTGCCGTATCGCCAGATGACCCAGGGCATGATGGCTGTGGCCGTGCGCACGACGGGAGACCCGATGTCGCTCGTGGCCGCTGCGCGGGCCGCGGTCGCCGATGTGGATGCCACACAGCCCATCTCCGGCGTCAGCACGATGGCGCAACACCTGGACAACACCTTCGGTCGCGCACGATTCCTCTCGCGACTGACGCTGGCGTTTGGCCTGTCCGCCTGTGTGCTCACCGTCATTGGGATCTTCGGCGTGACCAGCTACACCGTGTCTCAACGCACCCGTGAGTTTGGCGTGCGGTCAGCGTTGGGCGCCACGCCGGCCGCTGTTCTGCGGACGGTGCTGCGCCAAAGCCTGACGCCGGCGATTGCCGGATTGGGCGCGGGGCTCCTGCTGGCGATCTGGATGGGCAGCCTGGCCGGTTCGCTGCTGTATGAGACGTCGTGGTCTGACCCGGCGCCCTACGTCGCCGCGACGCTGCTGCTCACGCTCACGACTGTCGCCGCCGCGCTGCCGCCTGCACGCAGGGCAGCACGCGTAGATCCCGTGGTGGCCCTCCGCGACTGACCTCGGAACTTCGGGACTCCGGAACCCCGGAACTCCGCTATTCGACCCGATAGTTCGGCGCTTCTTTGGTGATGATGACGTCGTGCACGTGTCCTTCGCGCACGCCCGCGGTGGTGACCCGAATGAGCTCAGCGTCGCGCTGCAGTGTGGGGATGTCCTTGCAGCCGGTGTAACCCATGCCGGCGCGCAGGCCGCCCAGCAGCTGGTGAATCATCGCGGCCACGGATCCTTTGTGCGCGACGCGGCCTTCAATGCCTTCCGGCACGAGTTTGTCGGTGTTGCCCTCGAGTTCGAACTCGTCCTGGAAGTACCGATCGCGTGAGCCGCGGCGCATCGCGCCCAGCGAACCCATGCCGCGGTATTCCTTGAAGCTGCGGCCCTGATAGAGGATCACCTCGCCCGGGCTTTCGTCCGTGCCGGCAAACAGGCTGCCGATCATGACCGAGCTGGCGCCGACCGCAATCGCCTTGGTGATGTCGCCGGAGTAGCGGATGCCGCCGTCCGCGATGATCGGGACATCGCGTTCCGCAGCCGCACGTGCGCAGGCCGCCACGGCGGTAATCATCGGCACGCCAATGCCGGCCACCACACGCGTGGTGCAGATGGAACCGGCGCCAATGCCCACCTTGACGGCGTCCACGCCGCGATCGATCAGCGCGCTGGTGGCGCCCGCGGTCGCGACGTTGCCGGCCACGAGGTCGACGTCGGGATACAGGCCGCGCAGCTTTTCGACCATGTCGAGCACGCCCTGCGAATGGCCATGCGCCGTGTCGATGACGAGCACATCCACGTGGGCAGCAATCAGGGCCTCGGCGCGGGCTTCGGCGTCCTTGCCGACACCAATCGCCGCACCCACACGCAGGCGACCAAGTTCGTCCTTGCACGCATTCGGGTACTTGATGAGTTTCTGGATGTCCTTGACGGTGATGAGGCCCTTGAGCCGGAAGTCGGCATCCACCACGAGAAGCTTCTCGACCTTGTGGTGGTGGAACATCTCACGCGCATCGTCCAACGTGGTGCCCACGGGCACCGTGACCAGGTTTTCCTTGGTCATGATGCTGGAGATGGGACGTTCGGTGCTCGTCGCGAACCGCAGGTCGCGGTTCGTCAGGATGCCAACCAGCCGTCCTTCCTTGCTGCCGTCGTCGGTAATCGGGACGCCGCTGATGCGGAAGCGCTTCATCAGCTCGAGCGCCTCGAAGATCTTGTTCTCCGGCGCGAGCGTGATCGGATTGACGATCATGCCGCTTTCCGAGCGTTTGACGCGGTCAACCTCCTGCGCCAGGGCGATGGCCAACCTGCCTTCGGTGACCGTGTCCATGGCCGCCGACAGAATCGGCGTGTTCACACGAATGCGACGGGTGAGTCGTGACGACACATCCACGGCGCTGGGCAACACCTGCGAATGCCTCGGCACCAGCAGCACATCGTCAAACGTCAGCGCCTCGGTCAACCCCTGCGCCACCTGCGCCGCCGCGCCCAGCTTCTCCGTCATCGTCGCCTCAACCTCGTCATCTCGTCATCGCGCACGGTCACTGCCTGAATCATCCGATCAGGCCCCGTGGCACTTCTTGTATTTTTTCCCCGAGCCGCATGGGCACGGGTCGTTGCGTCCAACTTTCGGCTCGTCGCGACGCACCGTCTTCACCTCGGCATCGTCACCACCGGTGCGCGCCGGAATCGGCGGAGCACCCGCCGTGCTTGATGCGCCACGCGGCAAGGCCGTTGGGCCGGCCGTCGACGAACCCGCGCCACTGAACGTCATCGGCGTCTGGGGCCGACGCGCCACCGGTGGGGGAGTCGGCGCGCCATCCTGCGTCACCACCGGGCGAAGGCGCCACAGGTACCGCACGATTTCTTCGTCGATCCGATCCTTCATCGCCTGGAACAGGGAGAAGGATTCCTTCTTGTACTCAACGAGCGGATCGCGCTGACCGTAGCCGCGCAGGCCGATGCCTTCCTTGAGGTGGTCGAGGCTGTAGAGGTGGTCCTTCCACTGCGCATCGACGATCTGGAGCATGATGTCGCGCTCCACGCGCCGCAGGATGGACGGATCGATCTCAAGCACCTGCTCCTTCTTCTCGTACTCCTTCATGGCGAGTTCGAGAATGCCTTCGACGATCTCGTCGTGAGTCTTTTCGGGCAGGTCGAGGGCCGCGAGATCAGCCGGATCGATGGCAAACACTTCAGCGGCCGCCAGCTGCAGCGCGTTCAAATCCCACTCTTCGGGATTGCCGTCCTTCGGCGCATGTGTTTCGACCAGGCTGGCCACCAGGTCTTCGGCCAGCATCATCACGTAGCCGCGGCTGTCGAGCGGCTCGGCTTCGTCTTCGAACTTGACCTTGCCTTCAAGCAGCTGCCGGCGAAGCGTGTACACACTTTCGCGCTGCTTGTTCATCACGTCGTCGTATTCAAGCAGGTGTTTGCGGGTGCCGAAGTTCTGCGCTTCAACACGCTTCTGCGCGTTTTCGATCGCCTTCGACACCATCCTGGCCTCGATCGGCACGCCTTCTTCCATCCCGAGGCGCTGCATCAGGCCGGAGATGCGGTCGGCGCCCATGAAGATACGCATCAGGTCGTCTTCAAGCGCGAGGTAGAAACGCGACGAGCCGGGGTCCCCCTGACGACCGGCGCGGCCGCGCAGCTGGTTGTCGATGCGGCGCGCTTCGTGGCGCTCGGTGCCGATGATGTGCAGGCCACCGGCCGCCACGACTTCGTCGTGCTCGCGGTCCGTGTCGGCCTTCAGCGCCGTGAAGATACGCTCCCAGTCGGGACGTGGCACGCGGTAGAAGTTGTCGAGGTGGAAGAAGTAGACGAACTCCTCGTCGTCAACGAACTTCTCCTGACCTTTCGGCAGCCGTTCCGCGACCTGTTCGGCCAGCGCCTGCTGCCGGGCCATGAACTCGGGATTCCCGCCCAGCAGGATGTCCGTGCCGCGGCCGGCCATGTTCGTCGCGATTGTGACGGTCCCCTTGCGACCGGCCTGCGCGACAATCTCGGCTTCCTGCGCGTGATACTTCGCATTCAGCACGACGTGTTTCACGCCGCGCCGCTTGAGCATCCCGGAGAAACGCTCCGACTTCTCGATCGACACCGTGCCGACCAGCACCGGACGGCCCTCTTTCTGCCGTTCGACGATGTCGTCAACGATCGCGTCGGCTTTTTCCTTGTCGGTGCGATACACGACATCGGGATGTTCGATGCGCTGCAGCACCCGGTTGGTGGGCGCCACGATGACATCGAGCTTGTAGATCTTGGCGAACTCTTCGGCCTCGGTTTCGGCCGTGCCGGTCATGCCGGAGAGCTTTTCGTACTTGCGGAAGTAGTTCTGGAAGGTGATGGTTGCAAGCGTCTGGTTCTCACGCTCGATCTTGACCTTCTCCTTGGCTTCCACCGCCTGGTGGAGACCGTCACTCCAGCGGCGGCCGGGCATGAGTCGGCCGGTGAACTCGTCGACGATGACGATCTGGCCGTCCTTGATCATGTAGTCGACGTCGAGGCGGAAGAGTGTGTGCGCCCGCAGGGCCTGCTGCACGTGGTGAAGCAGCGGCATGTTTGCCGGGTCATAGAGGCTGTTGGTGCCGGCCGCCATGCGGTGGCCGATGAAGTCCTCAGCCTTGGCCATGCCGGTCTCGGTGAGCTGCACCGTCTTGGCCTTTTCGTCGACGATGAAGTCGCCGGTGGTTTCCAACGCCTCGCGTTCTTCAGCCTTGACGGCCCCCTGCACGATGGCGCCCGGCTTGAGCTTCGGAATGAGCTTGTCGATCTCGTAGTAGAGGTCGGTCGCCTGTTCGGACGGACCGGAAATGATCAGCGGCGTTCGCGCTTCGTCGATCAGGATGCTGTCGACTTCGTCGACGATGGCGAAGTAGTGACCGCGCTGCACGTACTGCGCGAGGTCGTATTTCATGTTGTCGCGCAGGTAGTCGAAGCCGTATTCGTTGTTCGTGCCGTAGGTGATGTCCGCCGCGTAGGCCGCCTGCCGCTCTGCGTCGTTCAGTTCGTGCTGGATGACGCCCACCGACATGCCAAGAAAACGGTAGAGGCGTCCCATCCACTCGGCGTCGCGGCGCGCCAGGTAATCGTTGACGGTGACCACGTGTACGCCCCGTCCGGCCAGCGCATTGAGATACGCGGGCAGGGTGGCGACCAGCGTCTTGCCTTCACCGGTCTTCATTTCGGCGATGCGCCCGCCGTGCAGGATCATCCCGCCGATGAGCTGCACATCATAGTGCCGCATGCGCAGTACACGCCGGCCGCCTTCACGGACGACAGCAAACGCTTCCGGCAACACATCGTCGAGGGATTCGCCGTTGGCGATGCGCTGTTTGAACTGGTCGGTTTTCGCCCGAAGCTCAGCGTCCGTCAGAGGCTGGAGGCTGGATTCGAGGTCGTTGATGCGGGCCGCAATCGGTCGCAAGCGTTTGAGTTCACGCTCGTTCTGGGTGCCGATGATCTTGCCGAGGAGGGTATTGAGCATGCGAGCTGGGTCCCGTGTGGGGACGCGGCACGATCAGACGGGCCCGTCACCGACAGGGGATTCCCAGAATTCTAGCAGTAATGGACGGAGAGAATCTGCGTCAGGGACGAGCAAGCAGACGCATCGGGTTGATGGTCTGGCCGTTGAGCAGGATTTCGTAGTGCAGGTGTGCGCTGGTGGCGCGGCCGGTGGACCCGACGTAGCCGAGGATGTCGCCGCGTTTGATGGTGGCGCCCTTGCGCACCGCGATACGCGACATGTGGCCGTAGCGGGTGGAGATGCCGAAGCCGTGCTCGACAACGACCGCGTTGCCGTAATTGCCCGCGTAGCCGGCCGACTGCACAGTGCCGTCTGCGGTGGCGCGGATGGGTGAGCCGGCGGGCGCCGCGATGTCGAGCCCGGGGTGGAAGTCGGGGGAGCCGTCGAACGGGTCGCGCCGGTTGCCGAACCACGATGAGATGTAACCCACGACCGGCCAGATGGACGGCGTGGCCGAGGCGAGCGCCTGCTGCTTTTCCACACCTGTGCGGACGGTCTGCAGCCGTTCTTCCAGTGAGCCGAGCAGGTCTTTCAGGATGCCGAAGGTGCTGTCCGGTGACGCCGCGCCGGCCAGCGCTGGTGGTGCTGTCGGCACGGTGTCGCCACCCATCGCGCGGTTGCGCACGTTGGACGGCAGGTTTTCAATCGCGCGTTTCACGGCCGGGTCGAGTTGCGCTTGACTGTCGAGCGCGGTCATCGCGGTCTGCAGGTCTGCAATCTGCGCAGCGAGTTCGCCGGTGGCCTGGCGGTAGGAGTCGTTTTCGATGCGGAGCAGTTCTCCCTGCTGGGCCAGGCGGGCGCGTTCGGCTTCACCGGACCAGCGGGCGCCAAGCCCCATGAGAACCGGCACCGCCAGGATGCCAAGCACCGTCGCCATCGCAGGCCTGCGCGCAATCGTCAGCCGGCGCACGGCGCCGGTCTGTCGGTTGGCAATCAGGATCGTGTACTTCGGCGATCGCATGGAAACCCCCGGGACTGTATCACAGTGGCAGCGAGAAGGCCAATCTCGGCAAGGGGTTACCGCCTTCTGGCACAATGGCGACATGGCCAACCCTCTGACCCGTCGCCAACTGCTTGTTACGCTGGCTGGAACCACGGCCGGCCTGCTCGGCACCTCCACGCTGTCCTGGGCCCAGAATCGGCCCCCGCAGGCCACCCGCCCGGTGACGTCCTCCGGCAAACCGCACCTCACGGTCTACAAGGACCCCAGCTGCGGCTGCTGCGGCGAGTGGATTACCTACATGCAGGGACGAGGCTACCGGGCGACCACGCTGCACGTGGCCCTGGGGCCCATCAAGCAGCAATATTCGGTCGGGCCAAACCTCCAGAGCTGTCACACGACACTCGTGGACGGCTACGTCATTGAAGGCCACGTCCCGGAAACCGACATCGTCCGCCTCCTCAAGGAACGCCCGAAGAACATCGTCGGCCTGACCATTCCGGGGATGCCGGCCAGCGCACCGGGGATGGACCTCACGCCGTTCCAGCCGTACGACGTGTTGACGTTCGACAAGGCGGGGAAGACGACCGTCTGGGCGCGGCACACCAAGCCCGGCGCGTAAGCCCGTCAGTGCGCGGGGTAACTGCGCATGAGTTCCGCGAAGCGATCGGCGTTGACGTTGCCGCCTGACAGCGTCACGCCGACACGTTTGCCCTGGAATCGGTCTCGATGATGAAAGAGCGCCGCCAGGGCGTTCGCGCCTGACGGCTCAACGACCAGCTTCAGGCGCTCAAACAGAAGCCGCATCATCTGCACGACGCCGGCGTCCGACACGGTCAATACGTCCGTCAGGTGAGTGCGCATCACGCCGAAGGTCAGCGGACCGCACGCCTGCGTCTGCTGACCGTCGCAAATCGTGCGCGGCACGTCGATGGAGACGATATGTCCGGCGCGCAGCGATTGCTGGACGTCGTTACCGGCTTCGGGTTCACTGCCAAAGACTTCGGCCTCCGGTCGGAGGTGGCGCATCGCCACCGCACATCCCGACACAAACCCACCGCCGCCGGTGCAGACGACCAGGGCGTCGAGGTCGGGCACATCCTGATGAAGTTCCAGCGCCACCGTGCCTTGACCGGCCATCACCTGGACGTAGTTGAACGGAGGAATCAGCGTGGCACCACGCGCATCCACCAACTCTCGCGCAAGCTGCTCACGGTCGCCGGTGTACCGGTCGTACGTGACGACCTCAGCGCCGTAACCGCGCGTGGCCTCAATCTTTGACGCCGGCGCGTCCTCCGGCATCACGATGGTGGCGGCGCATCCATGGAGCTGTGCGGAGAGCGCCACCGCCTGGCCGTGATTGCCGGATGAAAATGCGACGACCCCGTGCGACCGCGTCTCCGGGTCGAGCGAGGCAACGGCATTGAACGCGCCGCGAAATTTGAACGCGCCCATGCGCTGCAGGTTTTCGGCCTTCAGGAAGACCTGCGCGCCGATGAGCGCATCGAGGGTGCGTGACGTGATGACGGGTGTGCGGTGCGCCACGCCGTGCAGGCGCGCCGCGGCAGCTTCGATATCAGCAAACTCCAACATGGCTGGATGATTTTAGTCGGACGTGGGGCGGACCACCGGCAGCCGTGGGGCGGACTCGGGTAGTCGTGGGGCGGGGCTTTAGCCCCGCCAAGGGTCGATCGTCTTCACCCCCGCTCGCCGAAACCCGGCTACGTCACGCGTGGCCACCGTAAGGCCGTGGGTGAGTGCTGTCGCGGCAATGAGGCTGTCTTTGACGGACATCGTCTGTCCCCGACTGCGCAGCGATGCGACCAGCGCGGCCCAGCGGAGACCTGTCGTGTCGTTCCAGTCGAGGCAGTGCAGCCGTGAGATTCCCTGGTCGAACCACTCCTCAAGAGCCTGGCGTTTCTTGCCCTTCGGCAGCAGCAGGATCCCGAAGCGCAGTTCGCCCAGCACGATCGGATCAATGACGACGTCGGTAGCGTGAGCGCGCAGCCAGGCCACGACCGAAGGGTCTGGGGCCGGGCGGGTTGGTTCCGACAACACGTTGGCGTCAACGAGAAACGTCACAACGTATCCGTGGACTCAGAAGGCATGGGCACGAAGTAGCCCTTGGCTGGACACGCCAGCAGCCAATCGATCGCTGACGCGTCCGTGTGCGTGGCTCGGCGTACGAGCCGATACTCGCCGGCATCGAGCCGCTCGATGTCGAACTCCTGCCCAGCCTCGAGGTGATCCATCTGGCGCAGCTCAGCGGGCAGCACAATCTGCCCCTTTGAAGACATCGTGGTTTTCACGCATGTAAGATACCGTCTTACTTCTCATTTTTCAACCTCCCTGAATGGTCTGACGCTCCGTGATTCGGAACTGCAACGCCTCTGCAACATGCGCGCGCGTCACATCACGCGTGTGTGTCAGGTCGGCAATCGTTCTGGCCACGCGCAGCACGCGGCTGATGCCTCGCACACTCAGTTGCATCCGGGTGACGGCGGTCGCCAGGAGCGCCTGCGCATCAGTGGGCAACGCGGCATGACGACGGAGTTGGCGGCCGTCGAGATACGCATTGAGCCCCTGCTGGCGATCGAGTTGCGCGCGGCGTGCCGCCTCAACCCGGGGCCGGACGTCCGCGGTGGATTCACGCACATGGGTGTCGGTGAGGTCACTCCAGGCGACGGCCTGCACCTCGACACCCAGGTCGAAGCGATCGCGCAGCGGACCCGACAGCCGGCGCTGGTACCGATCGACCAGCGCCTCGGGGCAGCGGCAGGGCCGTGTCGCGTCGCCGTGGAATCCGCACGGGCACGGGTTCATCGCGCCAACGAGCATCACCCGCGCGGGGAACGTGACCGACCGACTGACGCGTGCGATGTGAACAACCCCGGCCTCGAGTGGCTGACGTAACGTCTCGAGCACGCGGCGACTGAACTCCGGCAGTTCATCGAGAAACAACACGCCGCCATGAGCCAGACTCAGTTCGCCAGGTCGAGGCACGGTGCCTCCACCCACCAGCGACATGTCGGAGCACGTGTGGTGGGGCGCGCGGAACGGGCGCGTCGTGAGCAGGCCAGCTCCGGCCGGCAGCAGACCCGCAACCGAGTGGATGGACGTGACCTGCAGCGCCTCGTCAAATGTCAGCGGCGGCAGCAGTCCCGGCAGCCTGCGGGCAAGCATCGTCTTACCTGCGCCGGGCGGGCCGCTGAACAACACGTGGTGTCCGCCGGCCGCAGCAATCTCGAGCGCCCGGCGCCCCAGCAATTGGCCGTACACCTCGGACAGGTCATCGCCGTGTGAGTCGAGCGTGACCGTTGGTGCCTGAGGCGGCGTCGGCGGCATGTCCACGCTGAGCACACGCACGGCTTCCGTGAGGGACGCAACGGGATACAGCGGCAGGTCATTGACGATGGAGGCTTCGACGAGATTGCCGGTGGGGAATACGAGTGCGGGGCGGCCCTCGCGTCGCGCCGATACCGCCATCGGCAACACGCCGTGCATGGGCGGGATGCCGCCGTCGAGCGAGAGTCCTCCCACGATGGCCCGATTGCGTCCATCCCGCTGCGGCAAGACGCCGGAGGCCGCGAGGATGCCGAGCGCTATCGGCAGGTCAAACGCCGCACCAACCTTGCGCAGGTCGGCGGGGGCGAGGCTGACCGTGACTCGACCGGGTGGGAAGGGGAAGCCGGAGTTGCGTATCGCCGCGCGCACACGATCGCGGCTCTCGCGCACCGTGGCGTCGGGCAGTCCCACCATGACAACGCCCGGGAGTCCACCGCCCGAGACGTCCACCTCGACAGACACGGGAACCGCATCCACCCCAAACAACGCCGCCGCATGTAGTCGTGCAAGCATGCCTGGGATGCTGCACGGCCGAGGCCAACCCGGATGCCGGCCCGCGTGGCAGGGTGTGCAGAAAGTGCGTACGGTCGAGGATCACCGGATTGCGGAGAACGCGATCCCGCATCACTCCCGCTGAATCGCATCCAGCGGTGTGAGCCGGGCCGCTCGCACAGCGGGGTACAGACCGGCCAGCATGCCAATGGTCATGGCCGCAACGGCGGCAACCGCGCCCGTTTGCCAGGTCCATGCGGCATACATCTGCGCGTCAGTCTGCGCGCGGATGATCGCGGTCACTCCAAACGCACCGGCAATCCCCAGCGCGAGACCAACGGCCGTCCCGGCCGCAGAAATGGTCACCGATTCAATCAGAAACTGCCACAACACGTCCCGTCGCCTTGCGCCGACGGCCTTGCGCACACCAATCTCGCGTGTGCGCTCGAGAATTGAGGCGAGCAGGACGTTCATGATGCCGACACCACCCACCAGCAGCGAGATCGCGGTGAAGGCGCCCATCAGCAGCTTGAACATCAGGATGCCCTGCGCAAGTTGCTCCAGGCGTTCTTTGCCGAGCGCCGATACACGCACGCGGTCCTGCCAGCCAGGCTGTTGGCTGACAAACTGTTGCAGACGATCGCGCACGTCGCCGACAGCTTCGACGTCCGCAAGATGTAATGCCAGCGACCGCGGCCTGGGTCGCGGTGACGGCACCATCACGGTCTCCGCCACGTCTACCGGCAGCAACATTCCGAGCACCTGCGTCCGTTCGTCGGGCGCGAGCACACCGACGACCTCGAAGGCGTGGCCGCCCATCGTCAGGTGTTCGCCCACGGCGCCGCCGGCAAGGCCCAAGGTCTTCAGTTCGCGCGACAGCCGGTCGTTGATGACGACGACGTTGGCGCCGGTGCGGGCCTCATCTGCGCTGACGTGGCGTCCCTGAGCGACGGGAATGCGCTCGGCATCGACGTCGGGCAACGCGACGAGCCCACGAACCAGCACCGCGCGGTCACGGCCGCCCGGTACGGGCAGCATCGCCGTGCCGTCCATGAAGAGTTCTGCGCGCGTGCCGGCGCCGGCGAGTTCCTGCATCCGCTCCGCGTGGTCCGCGGTAAACACGGGGTAGTCATCGTGCGGCACCACAAGGCCATCCACACGCCCCTCGGTGACCGGTGTGACCTGCACGACCTGCCAGCCCTCGCGTTCGATTGACCGCCGCGCGAACGCCTCCATGCCATCACCCAATGCGAGCACAGCCGTGAGGGAAGCCGCGCCCATGACGATGCCGAGGACGGAAAGAGATGTACGAAGGGGATTGCGGCGCAGGGTCTCGAGCGCAACGCGCACGGACGACAGCAGAGACGTCATCGCCCTACGGACGACGGGTGTCAGGTCGAGGTTCCGTCCCTCGTCCCAAGAAAACGTCAGTTGTTGCGATGGATGGTCAGGCGGTCGCCGATGCCGATGCGGCTGGACTTCAAGGAGTTCCACTTCTTGATGTCGTCGACGGTCGTGTCGAACTGGCGGGCAATGCCGTAGAGTGTGTCACCGGCCTTGACGCGGTAGGTCAGTGTGGTCGGCGGTTCCGGGGCCTCTGCCGGACGCGAGGTCAACGCCGCGCTCACCACGCGGGGCACCATCAGCGTCTGCCGCGCCTTGAGGCGGGAATTGGTGCGGAGGCTGTTGGCGGCCGCGAGGTCTGTGCGGCTCACGCCCAGCTTCCTCGCGATGCTCGTCATCGTTTCGCCCGACTTGACCGTGTAACGCTCGAAGCGGGCAAAGGTCTCGGGCGTGGCCTCAGCGAGACGGGCCATCACCACGGGGGCCGTGCCGACAGGCACTTTCAGCTCGTGGGTGCCCACTGGGGTCGTCGTGCGGCGGAGTTCCGGATTGAGGTCCCGGATTTCTTCGATCGACGCGTCCGTCCACTCGGCGACTGTGCGCAGGTCGAGCGCATCGGGCACCGTGACGCGGTCGTAGGCCAGGGGATCCGCCACACCAGGCTCGAAGCCGTACTGCGTCGGGTTCTTTGCAATGATCGCTGCCGCCAGAATCATCGGCACGTAGTTGCGGGTTTCCTTCGGCAGGTACTTCGATGTCTCGGTCAGCTTCCAGTAGTCGTTGAGCTTCGAACGCTTGACGGCGCGCTGCAGGCGCCCGGGGCCGGCGTTGTAGCTGGCCATCGCCAGGTTCCAGTCGCCGTCAAACATCAGGTTCAGCGTCTTCAGATACTGCGCGGCCGCGCGTGTGGCCTTCTCCGGATCGGACCGTTCATCGAGGAACCAGTCCTGCTTGAGGTCATGTTCCTTGCCGGTGGCCGGCATGAACTGCCACATACCGCGCGCGCTGGCGCGGGACAGCGCGTTGTTCTTGTAGCCGCTCTCGACGATGGCGAGGTACGCAAGGTCAAGCGGCAGCCCCTGCTCGCGGAAGACCGACTGCACCATCGGCATGTATCGCGCCGAGCGGTGCAGGCTCTCCTGCATGAAGTCGCGCAGGTTGCCCTGGAACAACTCGATGAACGAGAGCACGCGATCGTTCAACTCAATCGGGAGGTCGTGTTCGGTTGCTGCGAGGTCCGCCGCGACGGCGTCGGTCGTTTCGGCTGAGGCGCTTGGCAACTCGAGCGTGGCCACGGCCAGCAGGTCGTCGATGACCGCGGGCTCGGTGCGCGCCTGCGTGAAGCCGTCTCCCTCGCGCAGCGCCAGCGCTTCGAGCGCCATGATCTGGCTGATCAGCGAGTCGTAGTGGGCGCGCAGGCGCGCTTCGCCGCGGGCGCCGGACGCAAACGCCCACATGACATCCAGCGACTTGTCAAAGGCGTCGCGCGCAGCTTCCAGATGCCCTTGCTCCAGAGCCTTTCGGCCATCCAGGAAGTGCGCATTGGACGCGGTGATCAGTGTCTCGACGGGGTCGGCAATCGCGACCGCGGGGGCCGCGGGAAGGACTTCAACCGTTGGGGCAGAGGCGACCGGGAGGGGAGGCGCAGTGGCAGGAGCGACGCGTGCGCTGCAACCGGCGACGAGGCCAGAAACGGCCACGGCGGAGATGCTGGTCAGCACACGACGCATGATCTACGGACGTCCACCCATGTAAAAACCTCGAAAAGACTACCAGCGACGACCGGGATCGTCAACCCCAGGATCGGCGTTAAGTACCTGCGGAATCGGCAGTTGGCCAACCGGCCTGGACCAGCACCTTCCGGGCCTGCCCGAGATCACGCGCCAGGGGCGTCACGATCGTCCGCTCGCCGATGAGAATCGTCCGGCCGCGCGTGATGGCCTCGCGCACGTCGGCCTCACATACAAAAGACGCGACAACCTGGGGGGATGGTTTGCCTGCCGGCGCCACATTTCCGATTCCGGTCAGCGCGGCCACCTGCTGGGTCATCGCCGCGGCGCTCAGACCAACGGGCGCTTCCGCCCGGGCGACCTTGGGCAGGGGCAACGAAGTGGCCGGCGCAGGCGCGGCGGCCGCCGTGGCCCGTGCCGCCGGCCGCAGCTCGTAGGCGAGCCGCTTGATGTTGAGCAGGTGCATCGGCGTGATGTTGTCGCTCGTGATGTTGCCGCCGTAGCCGCCACAGCCCAACGTCATTGCCGGGGCCAGCCCGGTCGTCAGTCCAATCGACCCATGTGTCGTCGGGGTATTCACCACGATGCGGAACGCCGGCTTCTTGAGCCCGAACTCCAGGATGACCGCCTCGTTGTTCGAGTGGATCGACATCGTGTGCCCCATACCTCCGTATCGGAGGATCTGCTTGCACCGTTCACACCCCTCCTGCCAGTCGTTGACGACGTAGAAGGAGAGGACGGGGCAGAGCTTCTCGATGGACAGGGGGAAGTCGCGGCCGACACCGGTGAGTTCTGCAATCAGCGCGCGTGTACCGTCGGGCACCTGAATCCCGGCGGCGGCGGCAATCTGCAGGGCCGATCGTCCGACCAGCTTTGGATTCGGGAGGCGTTGGGGCGTGACAAGCACCGCAGCCAGGCGGTCCGCGTCGGATGGGGACAGGAAATGCCCTCCGAGCCGCTGGAACTCGCGCTTCGCCTGGTCAGCCACAACACGTTCCACCACCACCGAGTTGGGCGACGAGCACAACACGCCGTTGTCGAAGGTCTTGCCGGTCAGGATGTCGGAGGCCGCCTTCGCCACGTCCGCCGTGCGCTCAATGAAACAGGGCGCGTTGCCAGGGCCCACGCCATACGCGGGTTTGCCGGCGCTGTAGGCCGCACGCACCAGGCCCATGCCACCGGTGGCCAGAATCACCGCGACGTCGCGATGTTTCATCAACTCCTGTGTCGCATCGAGCGAGACCTGCGTGAGCCAGTTGATCGCACCTTCCGGGGCTCCGGCCGAGCGCGCTGCAGCCTCGAGCGTCTCGGCGACAGTCGTAATCGCGCGCGCCGCAGACGGGTGTGGGCTCAGCACGATAGGGCAGCGGGCCTTGAGGGCGATCAGGATCTTGTAGATGGCCGTGGAGGTTGGATTGGTGGACGGCACGATGGCGGCCACCACACCGAACGGTTCCGCAATGTCCACGACCTTCCGTGTGTCATCGCGGCCAATGACCCCGACCGTGCGCATCGGCTTGATGAACGTGTGGACGTCTTCGGCGGCGAACCGGTTCTTCTGAATCTTGTCGGCGAGGACGCCAAACCCCGTCTCTTCGACGGCCAGGCGCGCAAAAGGCTCGACGTTGGCGCGGGCGGCGGCGGCCACGGCGTCAACGACACGATCAACCTGAGCCTGGGACCATTCCGCCAGAACAGGGGCGGCTCGCTTGGCGCGTTGCGCGAGGGCCCGGGCCTCGTCGCTCATGGTTTGGGCAGGACGCGCTCGACTTCGGCGTGGGGCCGGGGAATGACGTGCACCGAGACGAGTTCGCCGACGCGGCGCGCGGCCGCGGCCCCGGCATCAACGGCCGCCTTGATGGCGCCGACGTCACCTCGGGCCAACACGGTGACAAACCCGGCGCCGATGTATTCCTTGGCGATGAGGGTCACATTGGCCGTCTTGACCATGGCGTCAGCCGCTTCAATGGCGCCGATCAGGCCACGGGTTTCCACTAATCCGAGTGCGTCTCCGGCCATATGTTAAATCGCCGCAAAGTTAACATATTGAACGGAATAGGGGCAATACGGTACGATTCACCGGTTGTGAATATTCTGCGTGGTGGTGGAGCGGGTATGCGTGTCTGTGCGGTGATGGTGCTGACGGCCCTGGCGGCGGCCTGCGGGTCGAGTGATGAAGCGCCACCGGTGGCGAGTGTGGCCGTGACGTTGAGCAAGGCGCAGGCGCCGCTGGGCAGCCCGATCGACGTGTCGTATCGCTTCGAGGCGTTGCCCAACGCGGGCATCGACGGCGACTACCGCGTCTTCATGCACCTGCTCGATCAGGACGGCGTGTTGCGCTGGGCCGACGATCACGAGCCGCCCACGTCGACGTCTCAGTGGAAGCCGGGCCAGCCCATCGAGTACACACGCACGAGCTTCATTCCGGTGGTGCCGTACCTGGGCGAGGCCATCGTGAAGGTCGGGCTCTACAAGGGCGACGCTTCGGGCACACGCGCACCGCTGCAGGGACCCAAACCGGG
>BTVE01000075.1:0-23617 GCA_045862915.1 Acidimicrobiia bacterium | reverse complement strand
CGGAGGCTGTGGACCGCATCGATTGCCGGCATCCTCTCGCTGGCGGCACGTGAACATCTCGCAGCCATCGGCCGTGATGCGCGACACGCCGTGCGTCTGTTCAGGCGCAGGCCCGCATTCACGCTGACAACAATTCTCACGCTGACTGTCGGCATCGGCGTCACCACCGCGGCCTTCTCACTCGTCCAGGCCGTGATCCTCCAGCAGATTCCCGGACCCCACACCGATCGCCTGGTCCGCATCTTCGAGGTCACTCCGGCACCTGAACTCGAGGCGGGTCCGGTCTCGAACGGGAACTTTGTCGACTGGCGGCGGCAGGTGCGCACGCTCGACGGGCTGGCGCTCTACTACGGGGAATCCGGCATCATGCGAGTCGATGACCGGCCGGCCATCCATCTCGCCGGGCTCGAAGTCAGCGACGACTTTCTGCGCATCAGTGGCGTCTCCGCTCGACTCGGTCGTCTGTTCGTGCCCGAAGACTTCGCGGTCTGGCACAAAGCCTATGAGACCTCCGCAGACTCCACCCCTGCTCCGCCGGTGATGCTGCTGCAGGAGCGTGCCTGGGTGCGCGACTTCGGCAGTGACCCCTCCATCGTCGGGCGCACGGTGCAGTTCAACGATGAACCGGTCCGGATCGTGGGTGTGGTGGCGGATCACCCACTGTGGAACACCTTCGCCACCATCAATGGCCCCGGGGCTATTGATGTGTGGACTCCGGGCGGCGCGTGGCCGGGTATCCGCCGGCGAGCGCGAATGCAGAACGCCATCGGCCGCCTCGCACCGGGCGTCTCGCTACCCACCGCCCAGGCGGAGTTCTCCACCATTGCAGACGCGCTGGCGACGCAATATCCCGATGCCAATACCGGTTGGCAGATTCGCGTCTCTCCGTTGCAGGATGTCGTCGCCTCAGGCGTTCGTACACAGCTCTGGCTGCTGTTCGGCGTCTCCATGTGTGTCGTCCTGATCGGCTCGCTGAATGTGCTGCGGCTTCTCGCAACGCTCAACGAGGAACGACGCCACGAATATCTGACTCGGTTGGCGATCGGCGCGTCACGCTCCGTGCTCGCACGCCAGGCGGTCACCGAGAGCCTGCTGCTGAGCGCGGTTGGTGGCTGCCTCGGAGTCCTGCTCGCGTACCTCCTCCTCCCTGGCATTGTGGCCATGGCGCCTGCCGACCTGCCGCGGCTGTCGGAGATCAGAATTCACCCGCAGACCCTGTTCGTGGCGGCCGCGATGAGCACGGCGATTGGTCTGTTCTGTGGCCTCGCCACGCGGGGGTTGTCCCGAGCAGACATGGCGACGTCTCGCTACGCCCGCCAAAGTCTGGGGTGGTGGCGCTCCGCAATGCTCGTGTTGCAGGTCGCCATTGCCCTTGTCCTCGCCGCGGCGACAGGCTTACTCGTGCGGTCCATGCAACACGTCGAGGGACAGGCGCTCGGGTTCGTACCCGAGAACGTGCTGGCAGCGACGATGGCCGTGCCGGACAGTATGTCAGGGAGAGACTTGACGCCCTTGGTCGACGCGTCGAACAGGGTGATCGCCGGGATCGAGCAACATCCGAACGTGATCGCCGCCGCGGCTGGAACACGCCCGCTCGCGTCGGGTCCCAGTAACGTGATCCGCAGCGTCAATCCACCGGGTGTAGACCTTCGTGTGCACATCTCGGATGTCAGCCCGAACTACTTCTCCGCGATCGGCGCGATGACGCTGGAGGGACGCACATTTGGCGCCGAGGACCACAAAGGCTCAGCCCCCGTGATCGTGCTCAACGCTCGCGCGGTCGCTGCGCTCGGGTTTGACGGCTCGGCGGTTGGGCGGCTCGTCGAGTTGGACCGTGTCAACCGAACGGTGATCGGTGTCGTGGCGAACGTCCGTCAGAACCTCGAAGGCGAGACGCCACCCGCGGCGTATGTGCCGACGACACAGTCGCGCACGACGTGGAGTGGCCAATTGCTCGTGCGGACGGCCAGGCCAGCGTCGGAAATGATCCGCGAGCTCACGGAGTTGGTCGGACGCCAGCCCGAGGGCATCACGCTCTACCGATTTCAGACGATGGATGAGCGGATTCTCCAGCTCACGGCCTCGCGGCGGTTCCTCCTCCGGCTCGTCACGACCTTTGCCGTCCTTGCCATTGTGCTCGCCGTTGTCGGCATTGCCGGGGTGATGGCCGAATCGGTGGCGCAGCGCGTGCGTGAGATTGGTATTCGGATGGCCCTGGGCGCGCGTCCGCAGAGCATCGTCAGGCTCTTCGTTACGCGCGGAGTGCGCGTGGTCGTGTCCGGCGCCGCCATCGGGCTGGCCGTGATTTATCAGTTCCGCAACACGCTTGAGGCCTACGTCTATGGCGTGCCCGCCACCGACGTGTGGTCCTACACGGTCGCTGCCGCGTTACTCGTCCTTGCCGGCACTGTTGCGTGTTACCTCCCCGCTCGGCGGGCCGCCCGCATCGATCCGTCCACAGCGCTGCGGTAGCACAGACCCTTTTCTCGCGCGATAGCTGAACTATCTCGTGTTCCAGGGGCCGCCGGGTTTCCACGTCGCTGCAAACGGTTGGCCGGTTCTGACGTGTTCGAGCGGCGGCAGCAGGAACGGTCGGAGTTCGGCCACCACCTTGGCAAGTGATTCGAATCCATGCAGCCGATTTCTTCCGGTGAAGGCGCGCCAGTTTGCGAGTGCCTTCTCGTCCAGGGTGAACTGCTCGGTGAGGGCGATGACGTCACCGTCGGGCAGCGGCGTTTGTCGGCGTTGGAATGTGGCTCTCATCGCCGCAACCATCGCCTCGCCATCGAAGGCGACACGGCGAGCTGCCATCGCCAGGTCAGTGAAGTCCTTCATGCGACTGTTCGAACGCCCGAGATCCACCATGGCCTCGACTTTCTCGGCAACGATGGTCTCAGTCGGATACGACAGCACGTTCGGGGTCGGCATGTTGACCAGCAGCGTCGGGAACTCCAGGTCAAGCGCCGCTGGTGTGATTGCGTCACCGAAGCCGATGTCAATCTGGACGTGAATACGCGCTTCCGCGAGGTGGGCCTGCATGACGACGCGAATGCCGCCATCGCGATTGTCTTCCCGGATCGGACGGACCTGCAGCGTGTCCACATCGAAGCTCACACCATCGTCTTCCGCCGGCGTCGTCACGATATCGCGGATCGCTGCTGCGATGGCTGCCTCGGAAGACTCGCCTGTGCCCAGCAGATCGAGATCGCGGGTCGGTCGATACGGCATACCGATGCGCACGGCGAACAGCATTGCGCCTTTGAGGACGAACTGATTTCTGCGGGGCGACCTGGACAGACGGTACAGGAAGCGCTCCGCGGCGTAGTTCATGAGCATCAGCGTGAAATCTTCGTGACGCTCCTTGGATAGGCTGAGCAGCCGCGCTCTGACCGAGGCCCCGACGTTGACAGGAGTCTTTCCCGTCATGATGCGATGGCGTCCCAGTATGGCCGCATCACCCGGGTCATCCGGAGTGTGTCTGCGTGCGCCCATAGTTCGTCAACCGTGCCGTTTCGCACGCGACGATAGTCGCGGAGCGCTTCCACCGCGACATCGACGCCGATCTTGTTTCGGAACTTGAAGCAGTCCACGACGGTACGAGCCGGGCTCGTCACGCGCACGGTTACACCCTCAATCGAGTGCTCCACAATCCCAGCGGTCAGGGCCGCGCCGGACATGCGGATGATGCGCACCGGAGCGAGATCGAGCTTTGGAATCGCCGCCCGCCGATCGACGGCCAGCCACACCTCGCGCGGGTGCTGCGTTCCAAGTGCGTGGAAGCGGAGGGCCGTCAGCAGGCAGACGATTCCCTTGGGCACGCGCTTTGCGACCTCTGCGAGCGTGTGGTACTCGCTGGGTTCAGCGGTGGCGGGGGCGTAGAGGCCTCGGCCCAGGCGCGTGAGGTGCCCGTCGCGCGTCAGGCGGCGGACCTGTTCGGAATGCAGGCCGAGCGCCTTGGCGTCTTTCAGGCGGAAGACGCCGGTCTTTCGGAGCGATTTCGGAAGGGCCGGCATGACGTGTCATTATACACTCACTTACTATTAAATGGAGTTATATCAACACGCCTTCCCGCCCCTTGCCGCCCCCTACCGCCCCTTGCCTACCGATCCCCCCACACAAACCCCTTCCTCGCGCGCTCGCTCGCAAGGGTTTCGGGCCGGTAGTAGCGCGACAGCAGCGACGGGTCGCACAGCTCGGGATAGCGCGACACGAATGCCAGCCATGTGAGATCTGGCGAGTCGCCCACGCGTTCGGCGATGAGCAGCAGCCACGCGATGGTGATCGTCTCGTGGTACTTGTGCGCGGCGCCCTTTGATGCCGCGTACCGTTGAATGCCGGCGATGAACCGCGCCATTGCTTCAGGCAGCGATGATTGCTTCAGGTAGTACCACGCCACACGCACGTGTGCGTCGTGCGGGAAGTCGGCCAGGGCCGTGGCCTCAAAGGCCGCGACCAGTGATGCGTCAGTGTCGTCCGTCACGTGTCCTCCTCGCTGCACGGCCCCTGCCGTACAAAAGAAAAAGGCCACGGCGTGTGCCGTGGCCTTTTGAAGTTGGTTGCGGGGGCAGGATTTGAACCTGCGACCTTTGGGTTATGAGCCCAACGAGCTACCGGACTGCTCCACCCCGCGTCAGGAACACCTAGTGTAACGCGCCAGGCCCCGATCCCGCAACCGGCGCCCACACCAATAGCGATAAACGCCCGCTTTGCAGAAAGCCTCCGGTGCGCAAGGACTCAAGGCCAATCTGCCCGTCGCGGGGATTATCGAGGTCGGACACCCACGTCAGGCCGTCAGGCCCAACGGCATACGCGCGAAGCTCCACACGCGGCTGCCCGGCTTCCGCAAACTCAGCGGTAATGAGCTGACGGCGAGTCGCGTCGTAGGCGATGCGCCCACCCACGGCCGTAGCCAGGCGATGGATCACCTTGCGCGAGGCGACATCGATCACCACGACAAACCGGTCGTACGTCGCAAACAGGTATGTGCCTTCGGGGTCGGCATCCAGATAGGCGGGGGTCACCAGCGGTCCCTCAACCGGCCACTCGCTGACGGTCTTGGTCTCGGCATCAATGGCGTACAGGCCGGACTTGTTGTTGAGCGAAAAGAACACCTTGCCGGGGATTGCCTCAAGCATGTTGGCGAACTCGCCCGGCACGGTCACGTCGGTCGCGCGTTCGCCCGTCTCCGCATCAAACACACGGACACGCCCGTCGCGGGTCGCCAGATACATCTGTCGACGGGTGGGCTCATAGGCAAACCGCGCCGTTCGCCACTCGTGACCAGCAATGCGGACGGGCGGATCGTTGGTCCGCAGCTTCACCATCCCCACCTCGTCCATCGTGGTGTAGAAGAGGCGGCCGGTGTCAGGCGCAACCTCGATGGAGGTGATGCGTTCTCGAATGAGTGGCCCCTTGACCCTCGCGTCCGGCTCGGCGAGGTCGACCCAGAACAGGCCCTGCTGATTGGCCGCATACAGCCGGTTGTCCACCGGGTCGTGCGCAAACGAATACAGGCTCTGGCCATTAACGACGCTGGGCAGGCGCAGGACCTGGCGGTACTCGACGCTCGAGACCGTGGACCTGGCCGCAACTCCGGCGGCGGCAACGGCGGTGATGGCAGTGGCGATCCAGACGCGCGTCATGACAGTGGCCATGGGACGCTTCCTTCCGGACAAGGCAAATGAGGCTGGCACCCTCAGTATGCCCCAGATTCGAGGTCAGACCGATTCTGGAATGGGAAACCGCAGGTGGAACACCACACCGATAGGCGTGACACGTTCACAGGTCATCCGGCCACCACACTGGCGAACGGTGCCCCGGATGGCGGCCAGCGACAGCCCCGCTCCACGCGTCTGGCGGCCGGTCGACGGCTGCGGTTCGAAAATGCGGGCGAGGTCGCGGTCTGACCACGGGCGGGTGTCGGATACGCTCAGGCGGACGGACGGCCCCAGCAGGTCGGTTTCGACGACCGTCTGGATCGTGATGCGGCCGTCCCCATGCAGACCATCGCGGGCCGAGGCCACCAGGCCAAACAGCGCCTGCCGCACGAGTCGAGGGTCCACTTCAATGAGCGGCACGTTGCTGGCGAGGTCCAGCCGCACCTCGGCAGCGCCGCCGGCAATCTGCTGCAACACGTCGGCGGTCTCCTGCACGACAGCATTCAGGTCGGTCGGCTCCGGGCTCATCGCCTGCCGGGCGCTGATGGCCAGCAGCTGGCGGGTCATCCGGCCGGCTGCGTCGGCGCCGGCCTTCACGTCCAGCAACAGCTGCCGCTCGGTGCCCGCGGTGGGAAAGCGGTCGAGCAGCAGTTCCAGCCGCCCGGTCATCGCCGTCAGCAGGTTGGAAAATTCGTGAGCCACGGTGCCGGCCAGCTGGTCGATGGCATCGGCGCGCTCCGCCTCGAGCACGTCGGCCGGGATGGCCGCGCGTCCGTCTGCGCCAGATTCAGTGCGATCCCTTGCGGATCGATCCTTCTGCGGAGCGTCGCTCACGATCTGTTAATCGACCTGATGGCTCCCCGGTTTCAGAGTCCCGGTGCCGCGGCGCACTGAGCGCTCGACGAACGGCTTGCAGGAACGCCGCCCGCGAGAAGGGCTTGGCCAGGAATGCCGGCGAGCGGGAGCCCCCGACGGCGTCGGAAGGATAGCCTGAAATGAACAACGTGCGCATCTTTGGCGCAAATTCCCGGAGCACCCCCGCCAGTTCCGGTCCACTTTGCCCCGGCAACACAATGTCGGTGACCAGCAGGTCGATGATGCGGGGGTCCTTGCGCACGACCGCCACGGCTTCGTCCGAGTCGCGCGCTTCAAGCACGTAATAGGCGGCACCACGGAGGAACTGGGTCACGATTTCGCGCACGGCGGGGTCGTCTTCCACGACCAGCACGGTCTCGAAACCTCCAGGCGCCGCAGCCTCCGGCACCACAGCCACCTCTTCGGTGGCATCCGGACGCACGCCTGGCAATGTGATCGTGACCTCGGTGCCGACTCCCACCTGGGACGACAGCATCAGCGCGCCACCACACTGCTCGATGATGTCGCGCACCAGGGCCAGACCGAGGCCGGTGCCGGCCCCCTGATCCTTGGTCGTGAAGAACGGATCACAGGCGCGGGCAAGGGTCTGGTCGTCCATCCCGGAGCCGGTGTCCCGCACTACCAGGGTCACGCCGGTCACGCCGTCGGCGCCCGGGTCCGCGGCGCGTGTTTCGATCGTCAGTGTGCCGCCGGACGGCATGGCGTCTCGTGCGTTGACGGCCAGATTGGTGATGACCTCGATGAGTTGTCCGGCCTGCCCTCGTACTCGGGGCAGATTCTGATCCAGATAGGTCCGCAGCGCCACGCGCTCGCCCAGCAGCGGCACCAGCATTGCCGCGGCTTCACGCACGACCGCCGTCAGGCTGGCGTCGCCCACCGTGGGCCCCTGCTGGCGGCTGAACGTCAGCAGGCGCTGGCTGAGTTCCCCCCCGCGCAACCCTGCCTGCTGAATCGGGCGCACGAGCCGCTCCAATTGTTCCTGACCAGCCACCTGCGGCAGCAGTTGTTCGCAATAGCCGCCGATGACGGTCAGCACGTTGTTGAACTCGTGGGCCACGCCCGCGGCCATCTGGCCCACGGCATGCAGCCGGCCGGCCTGCCGCAACTGACGCTCAAGCACGTCGGCACGATGATCCGCTTGACGCCGGAGGCCTTCGGCCACAGCCGCACGTTTGAGCGCGCGCAGCACGGGCACCAGTCGCGGCAGTTCCGCGGCGCCAAACCACTCGACCCGCGATGCCGCCTCCGCAACATCGGCAGGTCCGTCGCCGACGGCGAGCACCGGCGTATCAAAGTGTGGAGGGAGCCCTTCGGCGATGTCATCGGACCGCGCGGGCGCCAGAGCACCGCCTGCAATGACTACGTCCCAGCCGGCTGCCACTGATGACAGCGCGCGCCACGACGACACCCGCGTCAGGTGCGCCGGAATGCCTGCACTCGCGAGCAGGGCCGCCAACGCTTCCGCGTCGGGCCCGATTCCCACGAATAACACGACCAGTTCGTCAGCCAAGGCTCCGCCTTCGTCCGTGAACAGTCACCGCCAACCCAGGTGCTGGGAAGCCCGTCCGCCGGCAATCACCGACGCGTGCCGCCTGTTTTGGTGGCATGAGGGTATCACGCTACCGCGTCCGCAACGCGCGGACGCCCGCCACAATCTCGTCAACGGTCGCCTCGTAGGGAAACTGTGTTCGGATCCGCCCCTCCGGGTCTACCGCATACAACGTCGTTGAGTGATTGACCACATACTGGCCTGCGGACTCCGGCGTCTGGACGATGTCGTACTTCGCGCCGAACTGCTCCACCACGCGATCCACGTCGGCCTTCGTGCCGGTGACACCAACCGCGTCGAGATCAAAGAACCCAAGGTCGGCCGCCAGCACCTCGGGCGTATCACGCGCAGGATCGACGGACACGTATACGACCTTCATCACTGAGCGGTCCGCACCCAGGCGCCGCGAGACCGACGACAACTTCGACAACGTCGTCGGACACACGTCCGGACAGTGAGAGTAGCCGAAGAAGATCAGCACGACGTGACCACGGAGCGACGAGAGTGTGAAGGGCTGCGCGTGATGATCGGTCAGCGTGAAGTCCTGCGGAGGCGGCAGCGGCGCTGCGGTCTGGCAGGCGACTGCCAGTGTCATCCACGCCGTGACCAGCGACAGCGCCGACAGACGTGACCGGTATCGCACCATCAGAATCCACCCGGCGCGCGGACGGTGGCCTTGACCGGAATTTTCGTGCCGTCATCAAACTCGAGCGTGAGGGCCACCGTCTGTCCCGCCGTCAGCGGCGCCTTGAGGCCAAACAACATCAGGTGAAAACTGCCCGGACGCAGCTCCACACTGCCGCGGGCGGGGACGTCGATCTTCTTCACCGGCGACATCCGCATCATGTCGCCCTCGCGCTTCATTTCATGGAGTTCCACCGGGGATGCCACGTCAGCGGTCGCGGCCACGAGCGCGCGCGGCGACGCGCCGCTGTTCTCCACGATCATGAACGCGCCGGTCATCTCTCGACCGGGCATCGTGGCGCGCACCCAGGCGTCCCGGACGGTGAGCGCCGGCGCCTGGGCCAGCAGCGAGTGTCCCGACAGCACGAGTCCGCCGGCCATACATGCATACACGATCAGTCGTCGCAACATCAGAAGCTCCTCAGTGAGTGGGCTGCACCTGCAGTGAACGGATGTAGAGCGCCAGGGCGAGGCGCTCGTGATTGGTCAGATGCGCAAACAGCGGCATGGAGCCGGCCCCGGCGAGCCCGGCGCCCAGGGTCCTGGCAATCACCGGCGCCTCGGCCCCCATGCGGTAGGACGCGCGATCCGTGAGGTCCCGCGGCCGTGGATCAAGCGTGTTCGACACCGGTCCGTCGCCCCTGCCGCCAAGGCCGTGGCAGGCGGCGCAACCGTTGGCCCGATACAAGTCCGCGCCCTGCGCGAGTGAGGGTGCGCCGGCGCGCGCGGCGCGACTTGCCGCGCGAGGCTCGATCACCGACTCGACGTCTTCGAACTCCACAACCGGAACGGTGGTCTCGATCACCGTGCCACTCGCGAAGGTCAGACGGAGTGGAACGGTATCTCCAGGCCTGATTGGCCGGCGCAGTTCATAGAACACAATCGGGTTGCCGCCGGGCGTCAGCGCCGTCGACCTGCGCGAGTGGATCACCAGCGGATCGGCCGGCATGAGAATCGGAGGCAGCCCCGCCCCGACCATGCGCATCCGGTGCGGCTGCTGGGTGGCCACCCAGGCGTATTCCGCGATCTCGGTCTCGACCTTGGTCAGGGTGTCGGAGGGCCCGGTGTTGGTGATGGTCAGAAACGCGGCCACCGGCGCGTCCGCAAACATGACGGTGGCGACGGCCCGTTCGACCCGCAGCAACGTCTCGTCTCCACATCCGGCGAGCACGACACAGAGCCACCCGGCGGCGGCGACACCAATCCTCACTCGTCCCGGCAATGCACGAGCCGGGCCAGGTCCGTCGTCGTTGCCCGGCCGCGGTCGTGCTGCCATTCTGCGGCCTCAACCGCGGCAAAGTCCGCAGCGGTCCGGATGATTCCCCGTCCCTCAGTGTTTGGACGGACCGTGGTCGGCAGTCTTGGCCGGTGGCGCAGGCTCGGACGCGGTCTCGGGTGAACGTACCGTCTCCGACCCGCGCCGCACGCTGTCATCCAGGACCGCAGCCGCGCGGCTCCGCACGACGATGGATACACGCCGGTTGCGGGGGTCGAGCGGCGCCTCGGCGACATGCAGCTGGGTGTCTGCAAAACCACGCACCGCCTGCACCTGGCCTCTGCTCATGCCGTGTTGCTCCATCTGCCGGCGGGCGGCATTGGCGCGGTCGGCCGACAGCTCCCAGTTCCCGTAGTTGGCGTTGTTCGTATACGGCGCGCTGTCGGTGTGGCCTTCGATGACCACGTCATTCTGCAGCCGGCCGATCTCTCCGGCAATCACCGTCAGAATCTGTGCCGCTTCACCCCGCAGGACGCTGCGGCCGCTGTCGAAGAAGCTGGATCCGGTCTGGTCCACCAGGTCGATCCGCAGACCTTCGGTCGTGAGCTTGAACTCGATCTGGTCGCGCAGCTCCGCGAGGTTCTGCGCGGCCATGATGTCCTGCCGGATGCGTTCGGCCGCCGCGGCCAGCGCCTGCTGCTCGGCCGCCATGCTGATGCCGTTGCCGTCCGACATCAGCCCTCCAGCCTCCATCGTCTTGCCGCCTTCCAGCACGCCGTCGCCGCGCACGGTCTCGAACGCGCCGGGGTCCCTGAAGTAGCCGGCGACCGCGGTCTTCACTTCCTTGCTCTGGCCCATGATCCACATGACCAGGAAGAAGGCCATCATGGCGGTGACGAAGTCTGCATACGCCACCTTCCACGCGCCGCCGTGGTGTCCCCCATGTCCGCCCTTCCCTTTGCGGACGATGATGACTTCCGAGTGACCTTTTGCCTGTGCGCTCATGGCTACGCCGCCTTCGGCACCTCACGGGCGCCGCGACAGGCCTGCTCGGCCTGCTCGAACGTGGGCCGCACTTCTTCCGGGATCGCGCGACGCGAGAACTCCACGGCAATCGCCGGTGCACAGCCCTTGTACGTGGCCAGCAAGCCGGCCTTGATGCACTGGTCGTAGTAACCCTCTTCGTGCACCCGATGCTCCATCGCCGTGGCCACCGGGCCGACGAACCCGTATGACAGCAGGATGCCGAGGAACGTGCCGACGAGTGCGGCGCCGACCTTGTGACCAATCTCGGAGGGCGGACCATCAATCGCCTGCATCGTGATGACGATGCCGAGCACGGCCGCGACGATGCCAAGACCGGGGAGTGCGTCACCGACCTTCGAGAGCGCCTGCGAGGGCTGCAGCTGGTCCTTGTGCCGGACCTCGAGGTCTTCGGTCATCAGGGCCTCGAAGTCATGCGGCGAGATGCCGCCGACGATCATCACGCGCACCGAGTCGGCCAGGAAGGCCAGCGACTCGTGGCGTTTGAGCAGTGACGGGTACTGGCTGAAGATCGGGCTCTGCTTCGGATTTTCGATGTGGGATTCCAGGCTCATGATGCCGCCCTGTTGTCCCTGGCGGAACATCTGATACAGCATCGCGAGCAGCGTCGTGAAATCCTTGCGTGTGGCCGGCGGCGACATCAACGCGCCGACCTGTCCGCCGATCCCCTTGAGCACGTGCATCGGCGTGCTCACCACCAGCGTGCCCAACGCGGCGCCGCCGATGATGACGAACTCGGCCGGCTGGTTCAGCAGCAGCACATCGCCGCCATGCATCAGGTATCCCCCGAGCACGCAGACGATGACGAAGACCAATCCACCAATGAGCAACATGACGCTTCTCCTCTACCTGAGCGAGGCCTCCTGCCCCGCCTAGACGAACACCTGCGCCGGCGCCTTCACCGGCGGCACCCCGAGCGGTGCCTGGTCGAGCCATCGCACCACGGTGGCCACGACCGCCGGGTCAAACCGTGTGCCGGCATGCTCGACCAGTTCCACCGCGAGCACATCGGCCGGCATCGACATCTCCACACACAACGCGGCCAGTGCGTCCACCGCATCGGCCACGCTCACGATGCGCGCGCCGATCGGGATGTCTTCCCCCACCAGTCCCAGCGGCCACCCACTGCCATCCACGCGCTCGTGCAACGCGCCGATGATGCGCGCGGCCGGCAGCAGCACCGGCGAGACCGACAACGCCTGCACCGCCGCCTGGGCCTGATGCACCCGCCGCCCGTCCGGCCCATCGTCGAGCGCGAACTGATCGTCGGGCAGCAGCAGGCGCCCCAGTTCGTGCATCAGGGCCGCGCGTTCGACGTGGCGCAGGTCCTGTCGCGGCAATCGCAATCGGTCGCCGATCGTCAGCGAGGTCACGGCCACACGTTGCACATGCGCAGCGCGGTCCGGCTGGAACCGATACAACGTGCCCAGCAACGTCAACAACCCGGCCGTGGATCCGATGGCAGATTCCGCGATGGCGAACTGCACTCGGGCCATGCGTTCGGCCGGGGACAAGTTGTGTGTATGAACTTCCACTCGACCTCGGCCTCCTTCTCTAGAGGCAATCGGCAAAGTGGGCGATCAGTTCAGTGCGAATCGCATCTCACATCTCATCTCGCCACAACGATGTCGACGCGTCGGTTGCGGGCGCGGTTGTCGGGCGAGTCGTTGACCGCGACGGGGCGGAACTCGCCATAGCCGGCGGCGGAGAGCCGAGGAGGGGCGATCGAGGTCTGCGCCAGCAGGAAGCGGATGACTTCGGTGGCGCGCGCGGCGGACAAGTCCCAGTTCGAGGCATACCGGGTCGTAGTGATCGGCGTGTCGTCGGTGTGGCCTTCGATCCGGATGTCGCCGGCCTCCTGCTCAAGCACCAGGGACAACTCGCGAATCACACGACGGGCCGCCTGAGAGAGGTCCGCCTGGCCCACACCGAATGTCCCGGCTTCGGGCAGCGAAATGACGATCCCGCGCGCTTCGGCGCGTATCTGAATGCGCTCCGAGTCTTCCTCGCGGCTGATGGCCTGGCGCAGCGCATCCACCAGTCTGGCGTCGCTGTCGGTGGTATCGACCACCGGCGGTGGTGCGGCCGCCACGGATGTCTGCGGCATCATCGTGGACGCATACAGCGCCGTGAAACACGCGAACAACAGCGTGACCATGTCGGCGTACGACACCATCCAGCGCGCGCTGCGATCAGCGCCGCGCCTGGCGGTGAACCTCGTGCGGCCGTAATGATTACCGGTGTTGGAAGTCATGGTCACTCTCTCCCGGACGCCTCGGCGCTTCGCACTTCGCACTTCGCACTCTCACGCCACCTCGACATCTCTTCCGCCTGGCGAGATGTAGCCCGTGAGGCGTTCTTCCATCAGCCGCGGATGCAGGCCGCCGTGCAGGGCGAGGACGCCGTCAATCGTGAACTCGCGCCGCAGCGCATGGCGACGGGACCAGGCACGGACGCGGGTGGCCAGCGGCAGAAATACAAGGTTGGCGGCGCCGAGGCCGTACAGGGTGGCCACAAACGCCGAGGCGATGCCGGCTCCCACCTGCGCGGGTGACGACAAATCGTTCATGGCTCGCATCAGGCCGAGCACGGCGGCAATGATCCCCAGCGTCGGCGCGTACCCGCCGGCCGACTCGAGCACCTGGGCCTGCTCTTCCTCTCGTTCGAGCAAGACACGGTGATCGACTTCGAGTGTCTGCCGTACGACCGAGGCGTCCAGGCCGGCCACCATCAAGGCCAGGCTCCGGGCGAGGAACGGATCATCCACCCGGGCGACATCCCGCTCGACCGACATGATGCCGGCCCGTTTGGCGCGCGACGCCCACTCGGCAAACTGTGGAATGAGCGCTTCGGGGGTTTCGGGCAGCTCCCGCCACGCCCGTGCGGCCGTGCGCAGGGCATCCCGCAGCAGGCCCATGGGGTAACTCACGGCCAGGGCGCACAACGTACCGCCACCAACGATAGCGGCCGCCTGCCATTGCCAGAGTCCGGCCGCAGCGGTCCCCCATCGGCGAGACGCCCACCAGGCGCCGGCGCCGAGGGTGATCCAGAGTGCCCAGCGTCCCACGTTTTTCATCGCTCGCTCCGCTCCCGTCCCGCCCGCGACACCCCTTCCGGCGTCGGCGCTGCGACACTGCCCGACGGATCGCCGTCAGTCTGTAGATCAAATCGGCCGGAAACCCGAGTTCTTCGGCCCGGATCCGACCTGGGCCGGTCCTTGCATTGGCAGGTGGTGCGAAAGACATGCCGACACCGACTGAAAGAATTTCGGAGCCGACCGATTACCTCCTTGACGGGCGACATGGTGTTGCCCGACAGGGCCAGCAAGGATGCTGGCCCGGACCACTCAGGGAGGAATAGATCATGGCTTCGTTCTCAGTCGTCAGCAACATCTCCGCCAGCAACGCCCAGGCCAACCTCGGCTCCACGAGCGTCGGCTTGCAGCGCGCCATCACGCGCCTGTCGAGCGGCTTCCGCATCAACCAGTCCGGTGATGACGCGGCCGGCCTCGCGGTGGCCAACTCGTACCGTTCGCAGCAGGCAGTGCTCTCCCAGGGCATTCGCAACGCCAACGACGGTCTGTCGTCACTGCAGATCCAGGACGGCGCGCTCAACAACGTGTCGACCCTGCTCGACCGCCTCGCGACGCTGGCCACGCAGGCGGCGTCCGACAGCGCCACGGTGGATCGCACGGCGCTGGACGCGGAATTCCAGGACGTGCTGACGGAAATCGACCGTGAAGTGTCGGTCGTGGGCCTCGACGCGGACGTCGCGTTCGAAGTGTTCGTGAGCAACGATGGCGCCGACGGCCTGGTCGGCGGCACGATCACCGCGGCGGCGGTGGCTGACCTCGGCCTCACGGGCGCGGCGGTCGACACTGCGGCCAACGCACAGACGGCAGTCGCGACGATCGCGTCGGCCGTGTCGGCCCTCGGCTCCTCGCAGAGCACGATCGGCACCTTGCAGAACCGACTGTCGTTCGCCATCTCGCTGGCGCAGTCGCAGAACGTCAACGCGAAGGCGGCCGAAAGCCGCATCCGCGACGCGAACATCGCCGAAGAGTCGGCGAACATGACGCGCTACAACATCCTGACCCAGAGCGGCATCGCGGCTTTGGCGCAGGCCAACCAGCAGGGGTCGTCGGTTCTGTCGCTGCTGCGCTAACCGTCGGCTCGCAGGAATCCCCCCGGCGCCGGCGTATGACCGGGCCGGGGGGCCTCCATTTCGAGGACGTTACCCATGGGTTCCCCCATCACCTTCTCCGGATTCAACAACATCGACTTCAACATGATCCTGGAGAGCGTCATGCAGCAGGCCCGCCAGCCGCTGACGACGGTGGAAACCCGCCAGTCGGGCTTCAAGGCCCAGCTGACCGCTCTTGGAAAACTCGGCACCCTGTCCAACGCCCTGCGCACGGCCGCCGACGATCTCGCGGATACGTCGTCGGGCGACCTGGTCACCGCGTCCACAACCGATGCGACCGCCGTCGGCGTCTCGAGCGGCACCGGCGCGATCGCGGGCCGATACGACGTCGTCGTTCAATCACTGGCCCGCGCGCAGGTCACGGCCGCGGCCAATACCTACACCGACGCCAACACCACCATCGTCGCCACCGGCGGCACACTGGAGATTGGCGGCGTGACGGTCACGATCGATAGCGACGTGACACTCAATGGCCTGGCGGAGGCCATCAACAAGACCGCGGACATCGGCGTGTCGGCCTCGGTCGTACGCGCGGGGACCGATGCGTATCGCCTGGTGCTGACCGGCCGGGAGACCGGCGCCGCCGAAGCGTTCACCATCACGAACAACCTCACCGGGTCGACGCTCAGCTTTGGCGCGAACTCGGTGGAGGCCAGTGACGCGTCCATCCTGGTCAACAACGTCCAGGCCACGTCGTCCACCAACACGTTTGATTCGGCGGTACCGGGTGTCACGCTGACGGTGCTCAAGGCCGACCCGGCCGAGTCGATTGGTATCAACGTGACGTCCAGTCCGGCGGCACTCAAGACGAGACTTGAAGGCTTCGTGAAGGCGTTCAACGAACTGAACACGTTTTTCACGGACCAGCAGACGGCCCAGTTAAAGGGCGACACCGGGCACCTGGCCGGCGATCCGATGGCGCGTCAGCTGCGTACGCAGGTGCGGTCCGCGTTGACGGCCGCCTACGGCAGCGACAGCATCAGCCGACTGTCGCAGATCGGACTGGAGTTCACGTCCACGGGCACGCTCAAGCTCGACGCCAAGAAGCTCGAGGCCGCGCTGACCGAACAGCCCGACAACATGTTTGCGTTCCTGACGGCGACCGACGGCGCCTTCAGGTCGATTGAAAACACGATTGACCTGTTCACGGCCGGCGACGGCCTCATCAAGACGAGCCGCGACCGCCTGAACGCGCAGATCAAGGCGATGGACAAACAACTGTCGTCCATGGAAGAACGGCTCGCGGTCCAGCGCCGGACGCTGCAGCAGGAGTTCCTGGCTGCGGAAATGGCGATGTCGCGGCTGCGCAGCCAGTCGAGCTCCCTGTCAGGATTCGGAGGATAAATTCATGACCAATGCCGCTCGCGCCCTTCAGGGCTACCGCACCGCGCAGGCGCAGACGAGTTCGCCGCTCGAACTGGTCGTCATGTTGTATGACGGCGCCCTGCGTTTTCTCGCAGACGCCGAGCGGACGTTCGCCACCGGCGATCTGCCCGCACGAGGCGTCGCCATCCGCAAGGCCCTGGCCATCGTCCACGAACTGCAGGCCACACTCGACATGGAAAAAGGCGGCGAGATGGCCGCCGAGCTGGACCGCCTGTATGACTTCGTCCAGGACCGGCTGCTGCGCGTGACGCGGGAACACGACCCCGCCCCTCTGGCCGAGGCACAACGTGTGCTCGCCTCGCTGGCCGAAGCCTGGCGCAACATTGCCTCCGGGCAGCCGTCTTCGGTGGGAGCCGCCTGACATGCCTCCCCCGATACCGACCGACGATCAACTGAGCCGGCTCATCGACCTCTGGCATGCCGGCCTGGAAGCGATCCGGACGGTGCTGCGACAGCTGGAACACACCGCCGGCCTGCAGCGCGATGCGACGGCCGCGCGTGACTTCGATGGATTCCACGTCGCCGCCGACACCCGCGACCGGCTGACCCGCAGCCTGCTCACACTCGAAGAAGGGTTGCGCCCGATCCGCCGCACACTCGAGGAACACACCGAACGTGCGAAGCGCCTGCCTGGATACGCCGGCGCCGCAAGCCTGCACCAGCACACGGCCGATCATGTGGCGCGAATCCTCGCCACGGATCGCGAGTCACTCGATGCGCTTGCTGAAGCCGAGATCGCGCGCCGCGCCGTGCTCGCCAGCCTCGAGCGCGGAGAAACGACGCTCTCGGCCTATCGCCGTGCTCTGGCGCCGCCGGTCGAGGGAGCGGTGCTGATGGACAGGAAGGGGTGACGAGGTTCCGAAGTTCCGAAGTTCCGAGGTTAGAGTGCGAGGAACTCGCCTTCGGGGTGGAAGCCGGCGCGGGTGTAGAGGCGGCACGCCGACTGGTTGGCGTCCGACACCAGCAGTGAGAGCCGCGAGGCTCGCAGGTGACGTGATGCGCGGCGCATGGCTTCAGCCAACAAGGCTCCGCCCAGACCACGCGTCCGTGCCGCAGGTGTAACCGCAATCTGCGCGAGATGCGCGGTGGTTGGTCCCACCGACGTCACCAGGGCCACACCCAGCAGGGTGTGCCCTTCCCTCACCACCACCGAACTCTCAGGGCTGAAGACACCACATCCCGGCCGCCGCGTGAGGGCATCCACGTAATCACACCAATCCTCGTGCGTGCCCACACGTGCAAACGGACGCAGGCTGCGGTCCGCCGCATACGCCTGTCGAAACAGATCCGCCACCGATTCGGCATCGGCATCCTGCCAGGTCTCACTTGAAAGTTCGGCGGTCCCGAACGGCTCGCCATACCCGAGCTGACGGACAAGGTAGTGATACGGCTGTACGGAGTGTGACACCGACTGAAACACGCCGGCGTTCACCGTTGGTGTCGTACGGATGAAACCGCCAAGCGCCTCGATGCCGGCAAGCACACCACCACGCAGCAACCGGACGGCGACCTCCCCGTCGTCGGCAACAAGCGCGCCGAGTTGTCGTCGGTCGAGGCCGTCAGCCGCGAAGGCCCATCCGGCGATGTGGCCGTCAGGCGTGTGCGCCACCCACCCCGGCAGCAGGCCCGAACGCCGGGCCGGTTCGACGGCAGCCCAGTCGCGCGCGAGATCCCACCCGAGGTCAACGGCCCAGCGGGTGCACTCCGCGTGCAGCAGCGGTCGCATCACCGGGCCGGGGACGCCGGCCCACGGTTCAACCGCGAGTGTCGCGCAGGAAATGCTGGCAGAGGGCACGCAGGTCGTCCTCAGAGGCGGCCGCGGATCGGTTGATCGCGCTGACCGAGTCGTAGATCTCACGGCGATGCACCGGGACGTCGGGCGCGGCCGTAATGCCGAGGCGGACGCCGGACTTCCCCACCCGCAACACGCGCACCTCGATGCCGTCTCCAATGACGATGGCTTCGTCGACGCGTCGGCTTACGACAAGCATGGCGCCTCCGTCCACGGCACATCGGCCGGAGCAGCGGCGTCCGCGGGCAACACCTGGATGCCGCGCATGGTGGCAGGATTGATCACAATCGGCGCGGCGAGATTGGCGCGGGGCTCGCCGGGGCCGGTGGTGACGAGCGCGAGCCACATACACGCGGTCTCGGCATCGGCACCCAGCCGTGCGCGATCGGCCGGCGACAAGTCCGTCACGTAATCGGGATCGATGCGGCGGGGATCAACGGCGAGAAAAGCCGGTGCCGGACCTTCGAGGCCCTTGAGGCAGACGCCGGGAGCGAAGGCCTCGGCCTGAATCAGCACGTATCGGCGGCACGACTCAAATCCTGGCAGGCCGGCGGGAAACAGCACCGTGGTTTCAGCGGGGAGCATGGTCATCATCGGAGGTAATCCAGCAGCGTCAGACGTTCTTCACGGCTGACCGCCGCAATCACGGCGCGATAGGCCGTGTCTGCCTGACTCAGTCGCGTCATGGCTTCAGCGAGATTGGCATCTTCCGCCTTGGCGCGGCGGGTATCACTGGCCAGGCGCAGAGAGCTCAGTTGGGCGTGGGCGTCTTCGATACCGCGTTCATCCGCACCCAGCTGGCCCTGCATGCGCGTGGCGCGGCTCATCGCCCGCTCAATGGCGGCCATGCCATCCGCCATCGCGGTCTGGTCACCGCTCTCGACCGCATCGGCCAGCACATCGAGCTGATCGAGCACGTTCTGGGCTTCCGCGCCCTGCAGCAAGTCCAAGCCGTTGAAGGTCACCGAGACGATGCGGTCACGCTGCACTTCCAGTTGCACGACATCGGTGGTGCCCTGGTAATTCCATGCGCCCGGCGCGCCGTCAAACGCCTGCCCGGAACTCGCCGTGCCGGCAAACAACGGACGGCCGCCGAACTGGGCGTTGACCTGGGTCAGAACGCCGTCACGATTGCCGCGAATCGCGGCCGCGAGAGCCGCGCGCGCTTCATCCGTGGCGGTCGTGCCGCGGCCCCCCGCAGCGGTGGACAGCACCTGCGTGTACAACTCGATCAACCCGGACAGTGCCGTGTCCGCAGCCGACAGGCGGGATGCCGCCGTGTCCGCGGAGTGTTGATACGCATCGATCGCGCGCAGCTCCGCACGTTCCTGCACGATCTTGCGCGCCGCCATCGGATCGTCGCTGGCGACGTTGACCCGTCGACCGCTGGTGACCGCGCGTTGCGCCAGCGCAAGTTCCTGGGCGGCCGTCTGCAACTGCGACACGCCGCCGTGTTGTTCGCCGAATGTGACCCGGATCATCGCGTCACCATCCCCATGAGAATGTCGAGCACGTCGCTGATCGTCGCGAAGTATCTCGCGTTGGCTTCGTACGCCCGCTGGAACCGCATGAGTGACGCCGCTTCTTCATCCAGCGACACGCCCGAGGTGGCTTCGCGAAGCCGCTGCAGCTGCTCGACGACCTGCTGCCGGCCTTCCTGCGCGCGTGTGGCCGAGACGGCATCACCACCCACGCGATACACGATCTGCGCCCAGTACTCCGACGCTGAACTCGTCCCACCCACGACGGCCTCGTCGCGCAATCCGGCAATCTCGCGCGCGGCCGCATTGGCGGTGGCTCCCGCCGCCACGATGAGTTGCGCGTCAGCCATGACCGCGGCGTTGACCTGCATCGAGGCCGCGGCCCCGGCGCCGGGCGTGATGGTGAACAGCGCCACACCGGGATCGCCGTTGGCATCCGTCCCGGCCGTATGCACGGCGTTGACGGCGGTCGCCACGCCCTCGGCCAGCTGGTCCAGCATGCCCTGATACACGGGCATCACATCGTCACGCACCGACAACCAGCCCTTCAGCTGGCCACCGGCGATGCCGGCGGTCACGTCTTCGCCGCGGCTCATCACGCGCGCGAGCCCCGTGCCGGCGTCATTGGTAACCTCGAGCCCGACGATGTGTGATCCGCTCAGGAGTGCATGGCCCGACGACAGGGACACGGTCATGACGCCTGACGCGTCGGTCACCGTGATGTCCACCAGGTCCGAGAGCTGCTGCAGACGCACATTGCGCTGATCCACGAGTGACTCGACGTCGAGTCCGGCAGACGCGCCAATCTGATCGTTGAGCCGGACGATGTCGGTGACGACACGGTTGACGTCATCCACGACGCTGCGCACGCCGACGTCGGCATCGCGGCGCGCCCGTTCAAAGGCGCCCGCCATGTCACGCATCCCCTGCGCCAGGCGATCGGATTCACGCACGGCGGCGTCACGGAACGTGAGTGACGCCGGGTCTTCGGCGAGCGCGGAGAAAGAATTAAAGAAGGCGGAGAGTTGGGCATCGAGCGAATTGCCGGGCTGCCCCAGCTGCACCTCGATGACCGAGAGCGCGTCGGCCCGCACCTGCTCCTGTGCCAGGGCCTGCTGTTCGAGGCGCACACGCGCTTCAAGGAACAGGTCGCGCACCGCGACAATCTGGGCGACCTCCACACCGCGGCCACTTTCACCGGGCACCGCCGGTGGACGTTCGGCGAGCTGGACCACACGACGGCTGTAGCCCACGGTATTGACGTTGGCGATGTTCTGGCCTGCGATTTCAAGGCCGCGTCGCTGGACCTCGAGGGCGTTGGACGCCGATGTGAGAGAACCGAAGATGCTCGACACTCAAATCACCCGCGTGAGCGACGAGGCACCCGGCAGCCTCGTTCCTGTGCGCGCCTGCGCGGGCCCGTAGGTCAGCTGGCCCGGAAACATCACCGACAACAACGCCGGGACGGTGCCGCCCAGCCGCCGACACTGCGCCAGACGTTCCCGCACCTCTGTGAGGGCCGCGCCGGACACGTCGCGGTGTCCTGCACGAATCGAGAGGCGTAACGTGTCGAGCGCACGAGCCAGGTCGGCTTCCAGGTCGAGCACCTGCGCGGCGTGCCCCTTCGTGAGGGTGTCGGCCAGCCGGACCAGCACGGCGGACAGGCCGGCGATAGCCTCACGAAGTGTGGGCGGGGTCGGGGTCATGTGGCATCACTCATCAAGGAGGCGGTCGATGATTCGGTCGGCCAGCCGATCCACATCGGCTCCGACCTCGCCGCGCTCGAGCGCCGCCTTGGCACGCTCGACCACGTCTGGCCGCACCACGTCCTGCCCGATGTCGCCAATCCGCGTGGCAGCTTCGGCCACCAGGTGCGCATCGCCGGAGACGGCGATGGCATCGGTGCCGGGCCGGGTGCCCGCGGCACCACGGGCGCCGGCGTCGACGCCGGACACCTGCTGGCTGTTGGAGAGGCGGTCTGCGGTGGTGGGCTGAGTACCGGGTTCAATCTTCATCGACGGACTCCTTCCCTAACGTCATCGGCAGGTTCCGGACTTTTTTCAGGGCTGAGGGCTGAATTTCCCAACAATCGTGCCGATTCCTGTCCAAATGGGTCGATGGAGGCCCCGTTGGCCCTGACTTCAAGGTGCAGATGGGTGCCGGTCGCCCGACCGCTGCGGCCGGCCAGGCCGACGGTCTGCCCCGCCGTCACGGTGTCACCCACCTGGACGTGCCGCGTCGACAGGTGCGCGTACCGGGTGGTCAGGCCCTCGCCGTGGTCCACCACGACGGTGTGCCCGTAGCCGCCATTCACACGGGACTCGATGACCGTGCCGCCCTGCAGCGTCCGCACGTCCTCACCCAGCGTCATCGGGATGTCGACGCCGTGATGCATGCGGTCGGCGCCCGAGATCGGATCCTTCCGCCAGCCGTAGGCCGAACTCACTCGTTCAGGATCGATGGCGAAGGACACCGGCCCCTCGGGCATCCAGGGTGAGTACTGACGCAGCGCCGGGAGCGACGGGAGCGAGGCCGGCAGGCCTGTCTCGGCTTCCCCTCCAGGCGTCGTGCGGGCAATCGCGTCTTCCAGCGAATCGGCCAGGCCCACGCCGCCCGCCTTGACCAGAGCGGCCGCCAGTTCGGTGTAGATGGTTTCCGCCAGCGGCGCGGCAAAGCCGCTGTCGTCCGAGCGATTGACGTCCGACTGCATGTCCCTGAGCATCTGGCTCAGCAACATCGATTCGAACTGGGCGGCCAGCAGGCGGAGCGTCTCGCTGCGCTGCGGCGGTGTCGCCGCGCCAATCTGCGAGGTGGCCGCGGCGGTGGTGGACGTGTCCACCGTGCACGGTGCGGTTGTGGAGATGTTCGACATCAGAGGATCACCAGTTCTGCGCGCAGGGCGCCGGAGGCCTTGAGGGCCTGGAGGATGGCAATGATGTCGCGCGGGGTGGCCCCCAGGGCATTCAGCGCGCGCGTCACCGCCTCGAGCGTGGCGCCTTCATCGAGCTTCACGAGTTGTGCCGTGCCTTCCTGCACGTCGACCTGCTCGTTGGGGACCACAACGGTTTCACCCTTCGCCATCGGATTGGGCTGCGACACGTCGTACGACGTGGAGATCCGCACAGACAACGACCCATGGGCCACGGCGGCCGGACCCAACGTCACGCCCTCCCCAACCACGACCGTGCCGGTGCGTTCGTTGATCACAACCCGGGCTGCGGCATCAGGACGCACACTCACGGCCTCAAGCCGTGCCATCAATTGCGGCACCTGGCCGCGATATTCATCAGGAATCGCCACCGTGATCGACGCGGCATCGGTCGCGCGCGCCACACGCGTCTTGAAGTCTTCGTTGAGCGCAGAGGCCAGGCGCGCGGCCGTGGAAAAGTCGGGCTCGTACAACACGAGTGTGAGTTCAGTGGCTTCCGCCTGGAAGACACCAGGTGTGGTCGTCTGCACCAGCGCGCCGCCGGGCACACGTCCCGCCGTGAGGTGATTGACCTGCACACTGTTGCCGCCCGTGCCGCCGCCAAACCCGCCGACGGACAGCGGCCCCTGCGCGACGGCCACGACCTCGCCGCGGCTGTCGCGCAGCGGCGTGAGCAGCAACGTGCCGCCCTGCAGGCTCTTCGCATCGCCGATCGACGATGCAATCACATCGATGCGCTGCCCAAGGCGCGCGCCGGTCGGCAATTCCGCGGTCACGAGCACAGCGGCGGTGTTTTCGAC
>BTVE01000074.1:0-23698 GCA_045862915.1 Acidimicrobiia bacterium | reverse complement strand
CGGAACCAGGTCATGCCCGGCGCCCGCATCCGGTGAATCGTGACGATGAAGTTGAACCCCGTCAGGATGGACGAGAACCCCGTGATGAAGACGCCCAGCGCGGCAATGACGACGTTGGTATTCGACGCCATCGAGCTGTAGGGCGTGTAGAACGTCCACCCCGTATCGACGCCGCCCATGAACACCGCCAGCAGCGTCACGGTGGCGCCGATGACATAGATGTACCAGCTCAGCAGGTTGATGCGCGGGAACGCCAGGTCCTTCGCGCCGATCTGAATCGGAATCAGGAAGTTGCCGAGCGTGGCGGGAATCGACGGAATCAGGAAGAAGAAGATCATCACGACGCCATGCAGCGTGAAGACCTTGTTGTAGAGATCCGCCGACAGCAGGTCGCCCTGCGGCGTGAGCAGCTCCGTGCGGATGAGCGCGGCGAAGACGCCGCCGATCGCGAAGAAGATCGTGATCGAGATCAGGTAGAGCATGGCAATACGTTTGTGGTCCTTTGTCAGGAGCCACGATGCAATGCCGTGCGGGGCGTCGAGATAGCTGGCTGGTGTGTTGTTCACAGTGCCGTGAGTCATAACGGTCCCTGGCGCCTTACTGCCCACCCGACCCGGAGGCCGCCTGGGCCGGTTCGGACGCCTGCAATGTCTTGATGTAGGCGATGAGCTGAAGCAGATCTTCCTCGCTCACCGTTCCCTGGAACGTCGGCATGAGCGGCTGATACCCGCGCACGATCTTCGCCATGGGATTCATGATGGATTCCCGCAGGTAGTTCTCGTCGGCCACGACGCGCCGACCGTCCTGCAACTCAACGGTGCTGCCGAAGAGGCCGGCCAGTACCGGGCCCCGACCGGAGGTGTCGCTCTTGTGGCACGTTGCGCACGCGAGGTTGAGGAACAACGTTTCGCCGTTGCCGGCCGTCGTCCCTGTCGATCGACCGCCGGCAAGCCAGGCCTCGTAGTCGTGCTCTTCCATCGCGATCACATGGCCGATCATGCCCGAGTGCTGCGTGCCGCAGTACTCCGCGCAGAAAATCTGGTAGGTGCCGGGCTTGGTCGCCCGGAACCACATCGTGGTCAGCTTGCCGGGGACCGCGTCCATCTTCACGCGGAACGCCGGAATGTAGTAGTCGTGAATGACGTCTTCGGAGCCCAGGGTGATCCGCACGTTCCGGTTGATCGGCACGTGCATTTCGTTGATCTCGCGCACGCCCTCGGGATGCTGCACCTTCCACATCCACTGCTTGCCGACCACGAACAGTTCCATCGCGTCAGCCGGCGGCTTGGCGAGCCGGAAGTAGACGTCGGCGCCCCACACGAACATCACCATGGACAGCACGAACGGAATCACCGTCCACAGCAGCTCCAGCGCAATCGAGCCGTGGATGTCGGCGCCCACTTCGTCCGCGTGCCGGCGGCGATACTTCACCGCGAAATACAGCACCGCGGCGGACACCAGAATGGCGAAGAACGAACAGACCGCCAGGATGAAGAAATACAGCAGATCGACGTCGGACGCGACCGACGACGCTGCTTCGGGGAACAGGGGGAAATGGCTCGACATTCTAGCGAGTACCCGTTGCGGTCGGCACGACCGCGGAACGCTGCCGGCGTTCGCGCCGCAGGTGAATGAACAGGAACGCGCCCAGCCCAAGCATCGTGAGCACGGCGCCAATGCGAACAAACGTCATGATGGCCACGGAGTACTTGCCCGTCGCCGGATCGTAGTGGAAGCAATACAGCAGCGCCTGATCCACCAGCGTGCCGATCTGGCCCTCACCGGCCGAGACCACCGCGAAGCGGAAGTCCATCGGCGCAAACTCGACACCGTAGAGGTACTTGGACACCTTGCCCTGCGGCGTCAGCACGGTGATGGCCGCCGGGTGCGCGTACTGATCGATCGCTTCGTCATAGACGTAGCGGAAGCCGACGGCATCGGCCAGCGTGTCAATCGAGGACTGACGGCCCGTCAGGAAGTGAATCCCGGCCTCGGCAGTGGGTCGTTCGTAGTGTTTGACGTACCCGGCCTTTTTTGCGCGCGCCATCGCCGGCGTCTCGCCCGGATCAAAACTGACGACCACGACCTCGAAGTCGCGGCCGGCATCAATCCGGAGCGGCTCCATGGACGAGAACACCCCGTTAAGCACCTGCGTGCACAACATCGGGCACTCGTAATACGAGAGCACGAGGACGACCGGCCGCTGGCCGAAGTACTGCGAGAGCGTCACGTCGCGCCCCTGCTCGTCGGTGAACGGCAGATCGAGCGGCACGGACTGATCGAGCTTCTGGTCGATGCGCACGTCCTTGAGGATCGGCAGCGGCGCCATCGAGGGTTGCCCCGGCGGCGCAGACCCGAACATCGCGCGTTGCGCTGAGAGGGACACCGCGGCCACGCCGACCCACAGGGTCGCCAGGACAGCCGCGGACCGGAAGAACCGTCGCACTACTGGCCCCCTCCGCGCACGTCGAGACCGTGCTTGAGCACCAGGTCCTTGGCGACATCAATGGGCACCCGCATCGTGCCGGCCGCCTGATCCACCCACGCATAGGACGACAAGACCTGCTGTGTCTTCGTGCGCTGCGACTGAAGGTTCAGCGGTTCGTCGACCAGCAGCGGCGTGGGCGACGTGTTGCCGGAGACGATGCGGCCGTCCTGAATCGTGGGCGTGACGGCCGGCGCCGCCAGCGCGTTACGCGGGGTGTCCGCCGCGGCCGATCGCGATTCGAGGAAGTGATAGAAGCCCCACACGATGCCGTAACAGACCAGTGTCACGACCGCGAGCACCAGCATCGACCACCCGAGGGCCGAATACGAGATGCCGTCGCCTTCCGTGGGAATGTGGTGGTGATTAGTGTCCGCCATTGGCCACTGCGTCCTTGAAGTAGGGGTCGTTCGCCGGTACCAGCGCGCGACTGCCGAGGTTGCGGTAGAACAGGAACAACCACGGGCCGGCGAATGCCAGCACCGCGGCGAAGTCGAGCCAGTGGAAGGTGTACTCGTGCCGGAAGATCGGGCCGACCGTCCACACCAGGTCGACGATGCGCATCACGAGGACCAGCAACGCGACACGCGACAACACGCGGCCATGACGCTTGAGGTCACGCGACAGCAGCAGCATGAAGGGCAGCACGAAGTGGCCAACGAGCACCACCACGGCCCACGGGGCCCAGTGCCCCTGCAGGCGTTCGATGTACCAGGGGATTTCTTCAGGCAGGTTCGCCGACCAGATGATCAGCAGCTGCGAGACGTTGAAATACGCCCACAACATCACGAAGCCGAGCAGCAGCTTGCCGAAGTCGTGGAAGCGCTCGGCGTCGGCCACTTCCGACACCGGCCGCGAGTTGGACAACCCCTGCAGCACCAGAATGGTGAACGCCAGGGTCGAAACACCCTGGCCGCCCAGCGTCAACACACCGAAGATCGTCGAGTAGAAGTGCGGGTCAAGCGACATCACCCAGTCCACGCTCATGAACGTGACGGCGATGATGTGGATGACCATGCCGGGCCCGGAGAGCAGACGGAAGCGGCGGTCAGTGGGACCGGGCGGCTGAGGTGCCGTCTCGTCCTGCTCCTTGGACCACTTGTTCAGCAGCAGCGTCAGGCCGAACCAAATCACGAAGTAGAGAGCCGCGCGCAGGTAGAAGAACTCCGCGTCGAGGTACGGCAGCTTCGGGGCGATGAGCGGATCGTCTACCGCTTCGGGCCGCGCCCACTTGTAGAGCGTGGGCAGATTGATGGCGAGCGGGATGAACAGCAGCAGCATCAGAGGCAGGGTGCGTGTGCCGGCTTCAAACACGCGGCGGCCGACCAGGCCCCAGGCACCACCGCTCAGGTACTGAATCATCAACAGGCCCAGCGAACCGAGCGTGAGGCCGATCCAGAACATGTAGGCGATCAAGTACGACTGGAAGAACTGCACCCGGTCGACCATGAAAAATCCGGCGGCGGTCGCCACCAGGCCGAGGACACCAAACATCATGCTGCGGCTCGACAGCCGGCTGAGGTCTGCCTCGGGCCGCTCCTTGAGCAGCGCTGCGGCGTTGAAGTCGCTCATCGGTGAATCTCCCCGGTCGCCGGCGCGGACCCTGCCGCCGGGACTGACGTCGCGCCCCGCCGCAGTTGCTCCAGCACATCAGCCGGCACGTCGGCAACAGTCGCCTGACGGCTCATTTGCAGCGCGCGCACATAGGCCACGATGCGCCAACGATCGTCGACAGGCACTTGCGCACGGTAGTCGGGCATGACGCCAAATCCGTTGGCGATGACATCGTAGAAGTATCCGACCGGCGCCTGACGCAGGCGGTCCAGGTGAAGCGACGGCGGCTGGCGATAGCCGCGCTGCACGATCATGCCGTCACCGTCACCGGTCTGGCTGTGGCAGGGCGCGCAGTACACATCGTAGCGTTCCTGCCCGCGGTCCAGGTCCGCGCGGGTAATCGCAAACGGGAACGCGGTCACCGGCTGACCGGCCTCATCTTTCCCGGTGTGCAGGTAGGCATCCTCGTTGAGCTGGCCACGTGCGACGGTGCCGCCCATGAGCGGGCGCGCGGCCGATCCGTTGGCAAACAGGTCGGACGCCTCGAGCGGGTCATACCGCGGCGCGTCGTGCATGTCCTGACGGCAGCCGGCCGCCAGCACGGCCGTCAGCGCCAGGCCGGCAAACGTCCTGAACGTGCGATTAGTGATCAAGTTTCACCACTTCCCGGGCGTGCAGCCCCGCGAGAAACGCCTGCGTCTCTTCCTCGTGATACCGAGGGTCGGCCGCCTCGATCGCCAGGAAGAAGCGGTCGGAGCTGGCGCCCATCTGGAACCGAGGCGCATTAAAGACCGGGTGATACGGGCGCGGCAGGCCGTTCAACACGATCATGGAAATCACGGCGGCAAACGCCGAGAACAGAATCGTGGTCTCAAACGCCGGCGGGATGAACGCCACCCACGAGTTGTACGGCCGCCCGCCAATGTTGAGCGGATAGGCAATCACCGAGGTCCAGTACTCAAGACCCCACCCGGCCGCCAGGCCCGTCAGGCCGCCGGCCAGCACGAACTTGGGCACCTTGTGCTCGTTCATGCCCAGCGCTTCGGCCATGCCGTGAATCGGCATCGGCGAATACGCATCGGTCTTCGTATATCCCGCTTCGCGCACCTTGTGGGCCGCGTCGAGCAGGGCCTGGGCGGAGTCGAACTCCGCCATCACACCCCAGTAGGGCGTGGCTTCTGTTGCGTGGTGGGCCATCAGTGCGCCCCTCCTTCGTTCGACTTGCGCTTCGGATGCGCCTCAGGCAGCAGCGTGCGCATTTCGAAGATCGAAATCATCGGCAGCACCCGCACGAACAGGAACATCAGCGTGAGGAACAGACCAATCGTGCCGAAGAACGTCATGAAGTCCCAGCGCGTCGGGTAATACATGTCCCAGGACGACGGCAGGAAGTCGCGGTGGAGGCTGGTCACGATGATGACGAAGCGCTCGAGCCACATGCCGACGTTGACAAACATGGCCACCGTGAACAGCACCGCCAGATTCGTGCGGTACTTCTTGATCCACAACAGCTGCGGCACCAGGAAATTGCAGAGCAGCAACATCCAGTACGACCACGCGTACGGGCCGGTCAGCACACGGTTCTGCAGCATGAAGCGTTCGTACTGGTTGCCGCTGTACCAGCCGAAGAACAGCTCGCACGCGTAGCCATAACAGACCACCAGGCCGGTCACGAGCGTCACCTTCGCCATGTTCTCGAGGTGGCGATCGGTGATGAAGTCGTGCAGCTTGTACATCGCGCGCAGCGGAATCGCGAGCGTGAGCACCATCGCGAAGCCGGCATAGATGGCGCCGGCGACGAAGTAGGGCGGGAAGATCGTCGCGTGCCAGCCCGGCAGGTTCGACACGGCGAAGTCGAAGCTCACGACCGTGTGGACCGAGAGCACCAGCGGCGTCGACAGGCCGGCCAGAATCAGGTACGCCGTCTCATACCGGAACCAGTGGCGCGCGGATCCACGCCAGCCGAGCGCGAGGATTCCGTAGATCCGCCGCTGCCAGAGCTTGGTCGCCTTGTCGCGGAACGTCGCGAGGTCGGGGATCAGACCGACGTACCAGAACATCGCCGACACCGTCGCGTACGTCGACACGGCGAAGACGTCCCAGATCAGCGGGCTCTTGAAGTTGGGCCAGAGGCCCATCACGTTCGGATACGGAAACAGCCAGTACGCCGCCAGCCAGGGACGGCCGGTGTGGAAGATGGGGAAGATCGCCGCACAGGCCACGGCAAACAACGTCATCGCTTCGGCGAAGCGGTTGATCGACGTGCGCCAGTCCTGCTTGAAGAGCAGCAACACGGCGGAGATCAGCGTGCCGGCGTGGCCGATGCCGATCCACCACACGAAGTTGATGATGTCGAAGGCCCAGGCGACCGGAACGTTGTTGCCCCAGATGCCGATGCCCTTGAGCACCAGGTAACTGAGCGACACGCCGAGCATCGACAGCAGCGTGAACCCGACGGCCATGAAGATGAACCAGGCCGTGGGCGTGTTCTTCGAGAACACGATCGCCAGCAGCTTGTCGGTCATGCTGGAGTAGCTGTGACCGGGCGCCAGCACGGGCGGTCCGCCGAGCGGGTGTTGTGTATTGGGGGTCGCGTCCACCGACATCTCCGTTTACCCGGCCTCAGTGACCGGAAGTCTTGGGCAACTCGACAGGCAGCGCCGGATTCGGATTCCGCACCACCGCCAGGTACGTCGTCCGCGGGCGCGTACCGAGATCCTCGAGCACGCCGTAGTTACGCTGCTGCTGCACCAGCTGGGCCACCTTGCTCTCGGGATTGTTGAGATCGCCGAACACGATGGCTTCCGCCGGGCACGCCTGCTGACACGCCGTCACGACTTCGCCGTCGGCGATCGGCCGATCCGCGGTCTTGGCGTCCACGCGGGCGTGATTGATGCGCTGCACGCAGTACGTGCACTTCTCCATCACGCCGCGGCTGCGGATCGTGACGTCGGGGTTGCGCTGGGCCTTCAGCTCCGGCGTCGTGAAGTCGGCGTAGAGCATGAAGTTGAAGCGGCGCACCTTGTAGGGGCAGTTGTTCGAGCAGTACCGCGTACCGACGCAGCGGTTGTAGACCATGTCGTTCAGGCCTTCATCGCTGTGCACCGTCGCGGCGACCGGGCACACCACTTCACAGGGCGCGTTTTCGCACTGCTGACACGGCATCGGCTGGTGATAGGTGCCCGACGGTGTGGTCGGATCGCCTTCAAAGTAGGTGTCGACGCGAATCCAGTGCATTTCGCGGCTGCGTTTGACCTGCTCCTTGCCGACGACCGGAATGTTGTTCTCGGCGACACACGCCGCCACACACACGCCGCAGCCGTTGCAGGCGTTGAGGTCGATCGCCATGCCCCACTTGTTGCCCTTGTATTCAAAGGGCGGGTAGAGCGACAACGTCTCGGGCACCTCAAAGTGCGCCATGTGCTTGATGACTTCAGGATCCGCCTGGTAGGTCGCGGCGTCGGTCACACGGACCGGGTTGCGGCCTTCCATCGCGAAGTGTGTCTGCGTCGACGCGAGGACGTACGACTCGCCCGTGCGGGTGACCTGCGCGCCCGCGCCAAACCACGGCTGCTGCGCGGTGCGGATTCCGAACGGGTTGTGGCCGATGTTCGACCCCACACGACCGGCCTTCTTGCGGCCGTAGCCGAAATGCACCACCACGACCCCGTCGGCCGTGCCGGGCATCACCCACACCGGCATCTTCGTCGTGCGGCCGTTGTAGGCGATCTCGATGACGTCTTCGTTCTTGACCTGCAGGTCGTGCGCCGTCTGGTAGCTCACGTACGCCGCGTTGTCCCACGTCAGTTTCGAGAGGGGCTTGGGCAGTTCCTGCAGCCAGCCGTTGTTGGCGTACCGGCCGTCCAGCACGTGCGGGTCCGGACGGAACACGATCTCGAGACCGTCACCCGAGGACATCGCGGGCGCGTCCAGAGCATCATTGGCCGGAGCCTCCCAGTTGGTGCCAAGCATCGACGTGCCGGACACAAAACCTTCGTGCAGCGCCGAACGCCAGAAGGCGTCCATGCCGGAGAACGCGGCGCCGGAGGCATCCGTGTATCCACCTGCCGCGAACTGGTTGGTCCAGTACTCCTTCACGAGTTCGGCCGGAGACATGCCCGGCGCGCCGTTCATCGTCGACAGGATTTCGATCGGCTGACGTCCGTCGTAGAGCGGAGCGATCAGCGGCTGCTGGAGCGTGACCGTGCCGTCAAACGATCGCAGGTCGCCCCACGATTCGAGGAAGTGCGCTTCGGGGATGTGCCAGTCGCACAGTTCCGCCGTTTCGTCGTAGTAGAGCCCCATGTGGACACGCAGGCCCACCTTGGACAACGCGCCCGCGAAGTCGATATCGGCCGGCGCGGTAAACACCGGGTTGGCGCCGAGAATCACGAGCACATCAACCTTGCCGGCCTGCATGTCGGCGACCAGTGCCTGCAGCGACTCGACACCATCAGCCGGCGTGGCCGCGATCGGCGCGACGTAGCTGACCGTGGATCCGACGTTGCCCAATGCCTCGTTCATGGCGCGGGCGAGCGCATGCACAGCGGCTGGCTGCTGCGCGCCGGCCATCACGATCGAGCGGCCGCGATGCGCCTGCAGGTCCTGCGCCAGCACCGGCAACACCTTCTGCCAGAGTCCCTCGGGCGTCGTCGCCGCCGGAGCCGCCACACCAACCGCATTGGCCAATGCCGCTGCCGCCGCGTACACCTGCGACGCCTTCACCGCGACGCGGTGATCGGCCTTTGAACCGGTCACGGTCGGCACCGGTTCAATCACATAGAGGCGATTCTGCTGATCGGCGGGCGTGCCGATCTTGCGGCGCGATGAGAAGTCGCGCGTGTAGCGCACCGACGAGGGACCAAAACCCATGAAGTCGGCATCAAGCGACACCACGATGTCCGCCTTCGTGAAGTCGTAGAGCGGCGTCGCAGAGGGCGCGCCACCCTGCACCGTGCCGTAGACCGCATCCCACTGGTGCCAGCGGGCCTCCGGCAATCCACCCATCAACTGCTGAATCTGGTCAGCCAGCGACGGAGAAGACAGGGGCTCGGTCAGGATCCGAAGTCCGGCGCCCATGAGCCCCTGCTGCGTCCCCATCACCGCCTGGAGCGCCGAAACAAACGCCGTCCAGGTCCGCGTGTCTCCACGATACCGAATGGTGCGCGAGCGGTCCGGGTCGTACAACCCGAGCACAGCCGCCTGGCCGAAGACATCGGTGCCGCCGCGCGACGCGGGGTGTTCGGGATTGCCCTCGAGTTTAGTCGGCCGGCCGAGGTGGTTCTCGGCCAGCAACGGCATCGCGAAGCCGCCCTGATCCATGGCCGTCGCAAAAAACAACGGGCGACCCGGAATGACCTCTTCGGGCTGGCGCACGTACGGCACCAGCTTCTCGTCGGGCTGCCGTGTGCAGGCACTGACGCCGGCCAGCGCCAGCGACGCACCCATCAACTTGAGGAACTGCCGTCGGCCGGCCGGGTCGTTGAACTCGGAGGCCTGTGACGGGAATTCACGGGAGACGAAGTCCTGAAACTCGGGCGTGTTCGCCAGTTCGTCCAGGCTGCGCCAATAGGCGGGCCCGTCGGGCGTCGTCGGACTCGCGAGGCGGGAGCGGATATCTGCGAAGGTCATGGGCAAGTGACTCAGCGGTGGCAGACCGAGCAGCTGGTGAGATGCTCGGGGCCGGCGACCTTGTATTCCTTCTTGAGCGCGAGGCCGATTTCCAGCTGGTTGGCCGGAGCCTCATACGCCATGTTGAAGACCTCGGAGCGCGGCCGCAGGTATTTCTCCGGCTCGCGATGGCAGGCCAGACACCATTCCATCTGGAGCGAGGTCGCCTGGTAGGTCAGCGGCATCTTGTCGACCGGGCCGTGGCAGGTCGCACAGCCAACGCCCTGCTTCACGTGGATCTGATGGTTGAAATAGACAAAGTCGGGCAGGTCATTCACCCGAATCCAAGTCAAGGGAGTGTCATTCCGGAAGCTGGCCCGCACCGGCTCAAGAATCGGCGCGTTCGACCAGATCTGCGAGTGGCAGTTCATACACGTCTTGGTGGGAGGAATGCCGGCGAACGCCGACTTCTCCACTGACGTATGGCAATACCGACAATCCAATCCCATCCCACCCACGTGGTGCGCATGGCTGAATTGAATCGGCTGCTCGACGAATTCGTTTTGACGGGTCACCCATGACGACCGCATCAGCGTGAAGACCACCCATCCCAGAAACAGGACCAGGGTGAGCACGCCAAAGAGGGTGGACCGCGCGGCAGCGTTGGCAGACTTCGGAAATAGCTGGCTCATAGCGGGCTTGGCGCCCCTAGCCTACTCCTATCGATCACCAATTGCACACACGCTGCGCGAGGCTCAGAATCTGGGCCAGAATGGACGCGCGCGGGACGACTTCCAGCGATCGAGTGCCCCGGACGGGCGGCGTACCCGGGACAGCCCGCATATGATGTGAAAGGTTTCACAAACCTGTCAATCCCAACCAAAGAGGTCCGATTTCACCTCGGAGCACACTGATGTCTACCCCAGCAATCGCCGTCAACGGCGTCTCCAAACGCTTCGGCGAGCACCAGGCCGTCAATAACGTCTCCATCGCCGTGCCCGCGGGCTCGATCTACGGTTTCATCGGCCCCAACGGCTCAGGCAAGACCACGACCATCCGCATGATCATGAACATCATCGTGCCGGATTCCGGACAGATCGAAGTGCTGGGCAAAAACAGCGCGGCCGATGTCCGTGACGATGTCGGCTACCTGCCGGAGGAACGCGGCCTCTACAAGAAGATGACCGTCAAGCGGGTCCTGCAGTATTACGGACAGCTGAAGGGCAAGCCCGCGTCCGAAATCGAATCAGGCATCAGGGACTGGCTCGGCCGCCTGGAGCTCTCCGACTGGGCGGACAAAAAGGTTGAGCAACTGTCGAAGGGCATGGCGCAGAAAGTCCAGTTCATTGCCGCCGTCGTGTCCAAGCCCAAGCTGCTCATCCTCGACGAACCGTTTTCCGGCCTGGATCCGGTCAACGCGGAAGCGCTCAAGGACGCCGTGCTCGAGATGCGGCGCCGCGGCACGACGATCGTGTTCTCGACGCATGACATGCACGCCGCCGAATTGATGTGCGAGCGGATCTTCATGATCTTCCGCGGGAACAAGGTGCTCGACGGCACACTCGACGACATTCAGAACGAATACGGCTACGACACCGCGCGGGTCCGTACCTCCGGCGGCGCGGCGGTGCTGGCCGGCATGCCGTCCGTGGACACCGTCAACGACCACGGCAATTACCAGGACGTAAAACTCAACGGCGACCCGCAGGCCTTCCTGCAGGCGCTCGTGCAGAAGACCACGGTACAGCGATTCGAGATCCGGCGCCCCTCGCTGCACGACATCTTCGTGCGCATCGCCCGTCCCACCGCTGAAGAATTGCGCGACGATGAGCGCGCGCTGATCGGAGCGTAGTCATGAGTCGCGTCCTCACCATCGCCAAGTCCGAATTCACGACCCTGGTCAAGACCAAGGCGTTCATCATCGGCATCGTGCTCATGCCCGTGCTCATGGCCGCCTTCTTCTTCTTCATGAGTTATGTCGAAGGACAGATCGACAACGAACGCCGGCCCTTCGTGGTGGTGGATCACACCGGCGTGTTGTACGACGCCATCGCCACCGCAGCGCAAGAGCACAACGCGGGCACGATGAAAGACGGCGTCCGGAGCGGTCCGGAGTTCGTGCCTGAACGGCTGGATGCCGCCGGCCGCTCAAGCGACGACCTGAAGATCGAATTGTCTGAGCGCGTCCGCTCCAAGGACCTGTTTGCGTTCGTGGAGATTCCTGCGGAGGCGCTGACCGCCACGGCGGGCGACGTGCCGACAGTTCGTTACTACGCGGAGAACACGTCATACCAGCCCCTGCCGGACTGGCTGCGGACGACGCTGAATGAGGAAATCACCAAACGCCGCTACGATGCCGCGAGTATCGATCAGGCGCTCATCGAACGCCTCAACGTCCGGACCCCGCTGTCCACGTTTGGCCTGGTCGAACGAGGCGCCGACGGCACCGTCACGGACGCGCAGGAAGTGGACGCCCTGGCCCGCGTGGCGATGCCGACGTTTTTTCTCGTGCTGATGTTCATGTCGGTGATGACGTCGGGCACTCATCTGCTCAACGCCATCATCGAGGAAAAGATGAGCAAGATCAGCGAAGTGCTGCTCGGCTCGGTCACGCCCTTCCAGTTGATGGCCGGCAAACTTCTCGGCGTCGTGTCGGTGTCGCTGCTGTTGACCACGGTTTATCTCACCGGTGGCTTCTACGTGGTCTTCACGACGCAGCGCTGGGACCTGCTTGACGTCAGCATCATCGCGTGGTTCATCGTGTTCATGATCTGCGCGGCGCTGCTGTATGGCTCGGTGTTCCTCGCGCTGGGGTCCGCGTGCTCCGACCTGAAGGACGCGCAGAGCATGATGCAGCCCGCGATGATCCTGATCATGCTCGCGTATCTCGGCTCATTCATCGTCATTCAGAATCCCGAGTCGAATGTGGCAACCGTGCTGTCGTTCTTCCCGACGACCACACCGTTTGCGATGTTGCTCCGCATGGCGATGCCACCCGGACCACCCATCTGGCACGTCCTGCTTGGGGTAGCCGGCCTGATCGCGACCACCGTGTTCTGCGTGTGGGCCGGCAGCCGCATCTTCCGCGTCGGCATCCTCATGCAGGGCAAGGCGCCGACACTGCCGGAACTGGTGAAGTGGATCGGGAAGTAGGCAAGGGACGGCAAGCAGCGGCAAGGGGTGCCACGGGGCGGCACGAGACTGAAAGTGGGGCGGGGCTTCAGCCCCGCCGTGCAACGGAGTGGGAGCTGAGATGAATCGACGATTGACGATTGTGGCGTGCATGCTTGCGGTAGCAGTGACGACGACGGCGCAGCAGCGTCCGCCTGCATCACCCACGCCATCCACACCGCCTGCGCGCGCTGCACAAGCGGCCCCCGTCACGTATCGCGTCTCCTTCCCCGAGCCTCACCACCACTGGATGCAGGTGGAGGTGACATTCACCGGGCTGGGCACGCGACCGCTGCAGGCGCGCATGAGCCGGTCGTCGCCAGGCCGCTACGCGGTGCACGAGTTTGCGAAGAACATCTTCTGGCTCGAAGCAGTGAACGGCAAAGGCGTGGCGCTCACGCCAACTCGACCGACGCCGTACCAGTGGAATGTCGCTGGCCACGACGGTACGGTGAAGGTCACGTACCGCATCTTTGGTGATCGCGGCGACGGCACCTACCTGGCAGTCGACAACACGCACGCGCGGCTCAACATGCCGGCATCGTTCATGTGGGCCGTGGGTCTGGAGTCACGGCCGATGCGGATCACGTTCACGCCGCCGGACGGCTCGAACTGGAAGGTCGGCACGCAGCTGTTCCCGACGAGTGACCCCTACACGTTCACGGCGCCGAATCTGCAGTACTTCATGGACAGCCCGACCGAGGTGTCGAACTTCGGGCTGCGATCCTTCCAGGTCAGCAATCCCGACGGGAAGACATTCGACATTCGTGTCGCCGCACATCACGACGGCTCGGAGGCCGACCTCGACGCATTGACGGCCGATGTCCAGCGTGTCGTCCGCGAGCAGGGCGCCATCTTCGGCGAATACCCGGTGTTCGACACGGGCAACTACACGTTCCTGCTGGATTACACGCCGCACAGTGACGGCGACGGCATGGAGCACCGCAACTCCACGTTCACGAGCAGCCGGTTGTCGATTGCGAATGTACAGCAGCGGCATCAGGCGCTGGGCACAATTTCTCACGAGTTCTTCCACGCCTGGAACGTCGAGCGGATCCGGCCGGCAGATCTCGAGCCGTTCAACTTCACGGACGCGAACGTCTCCTGCTGTTTGTGGCTGGCCGAAGGGTTCACGCAGTACTACGGAGTCCTGACCCTGGTGCGCGCCGGCTTCAACACGCAGGGAGGACTCACCTTCGGCGGTACGATCAACACGGTGGTCACCGGGTCGGGCCGCGAAGTGCGGTCACCGGTGCAGATGAGCCAGCATGCGCCGTACACGGACGCGGCGGCATCCATCGACAAGACTGATTTCGGGCGTTCGTTCATCTCCTACTACACGTACGGCGCGGCCGTGGCCCTCGCTCTTGACCTGTCCCTGCGGGAGATGTCGGATGGCGCATTGACGCTGGACGACTACATGCGGCTCCTCTGGACCACGTACGGCAAGCCGGCATCTCCGACCATCGGACTCGTGGCCAAGCCGTACACCTTGCGCGACCTTCGGGATCGCCTGGCGGACCTGACGAAGAACCGCGCGTTCGCGGACGAGTTCTTCGACAAATACGTCGAGGGGCGCGAGGTGGCGAACTACGAACGCCTCATGCTCAACGCAGGGTATGTCGTGCGACCACGCAATCCTGAAGCCGGCTGGATCGGCAACGTGCAGGTCGCCCCAACCGACGGCGGCCTGATGGTGAATCCACCGCAGGGCAACACCGTCAATCCGATCGCGTTTGGCACGCCCGCGTACGAGGCCGGACTCGAATACGGCAACGTCATCACCAGCATCGACGGTCAACCGGCAACTGTTGAGGCCTTCGCGGCACTGAGCCGGAAGCGGCCCGGAGAGTCTGCCACCCTCACGGTCCGTCGCCGCGGGAACCAGACCGTCACGACGACCGTCACCCTGAAGGCCAATCCAGCACTGACCGTGATCGATGCCGCAGAAGCCGGCGCGCCGCTGACAGAACAGCAGAAGGCGTTTCGCGAGGCGTGGCTGGGGACAAAGGTGGCGGCAGCAGCGGTTGCGGCGCCGTCTGGCGAAAGCGCGGATCCACAGAAGGGACGCGACTGGCCGGGCTTCAGGGGCATCAATGGAGCCGGCGTCGCGGAGGGACCGGCGACACCAACCACCTGGGACGTGCCCAAAGGCGCAGGCGTTGCGTGGTCGACACCGATTGACGGCCTTGGCCACTCGAGCCCGGTCATCTGGGGCAATCAGCTCTGTGTGACGACCGCCAGGAGCGCCGGCGGCAACGAAAGCATGCGCCTGGGCCTGTATGGCGACATCGCCTCGGTGACCGACAGCACCGAACATACCTGGCGGCTGATCTGCCTCGACAAACGTGACGGCAAGGTGATGTTCGATCGTGTCATCCACAAGGGTGTGCCGATCATCAAGCGCCATACGAAGGCTACTCATGCGAACTCGACCCTCGCCACCGACGGTACACACATCGTCGCGATGCTGGGCTCCGAGGGACTGTTTGCGTTTGACATGCAGGGCACGCTCACGTGGCGCAAGGAGTTTGGCGTGCTTGACTCCGGCTACTTCATGGCGCCGACGGCGCAATGGGGATTCGCGAGTTCTCCCGTCATTCACCAGGGCCGCGTAATCCTGCAGGCGGACGTCCAGAAGGACTCCTTCATCGCGGCATTCGATCTCGCCACCGGACGCGAACTCTGGCGAACGGCGCGGGCGGACGTGCCGACCTGGAGCACACCCGCCATCCACACGGTGGGCAACCAAACGCGTGTCATCGTCAACGGCTGGCGGCATATCGGCGCGTATGACTTCGGGACCGGAGCCGAGATCTGGAAGCTGAAAAGCGCCGGCGGCGATATCCCGGTGCCGGTACCCGTGGTGGGCAACGGGCTCGTGTATCTGACGAGCGCGCATGGCCCAGGAGCACCGGTGTTTGCCATTCGCGACGATGCGCGTGGCGATATCTCGCTGGCTGCAGGTGAGACATCCAACGCGCATATCGCGTGGAGTCACCCGCGCGACGGCGCCTACATGATTTCGCCCGTGCTCTACAACGGGCTGCTGTACGTCTCCAAGAACAACGGAGTGTTTTCGGTGTTTGACGCCACAAGCGGTGAGCGCATCTACCAGGAACGCCTTGGCGACGGCACGACCGGCTTCACCTCGTCGCTGGTCGCTGCCGACGGCAAGATCTATTTCAGCAGCGAAGACGGTGATGTGTATGTCGTGAAGGCGGGCCGAACCTTCGAACTGCTCTCGAAGAATCCTCTGGGTGACTACTCGATGGCGACACCGGCGATCTCGGAGGGCCGGATGTACTTCCGCACCGGCAAGTCCATCATCGCGATTCGGTGAGCCCGTTTCAGAATGTGAACCCGCCGCCGAAGTTGACGCGTGTCTTTCCGCCGCGTCCGTGTGCCACCGACAGGCTCAACTTGAAGCCCGTGGCCGTAAACCAGAGGCTGCCGCCGAAGCCGACACGTTTCGTCTGATCGTCGAACGCCTGGCCGTGGTCATAGGCCACGCCCGCATCCACAAACGCACTCACGCCGGCCTTCCCGACCTTGAGTGGTGACGTCAGCGGTACGAACAGCTCCGCCGAGCCGGTGGTGACGATGTCTCCGTGAAAGGCACCGGCTTCAAACCCACGAAGACTCGACCAGCCCCCGAGCAGCGGCTGCAGGAATCTCGGCTGCGGACCGCTGGCGCCTTCACGGGTGGCTCGCACGGCCAGCACCGTCTGCCCGATGAGCCCGAGATATCCGCGACCGTCAAGCCGCGTGCGATACAGCGAATGCCCAGCGGTGAACTGCACGCGGTCCAGGGCCGCTGACAGATACACGGCATTGCGTGGGTAACCAGGGTCAAGCCGCGTGTCAAACGTCACATCGCCGGTCGTCGTGAAGATGTCGTCGGTGAAGCCGTCAAATGTCACACGATCCCAGGCACCGGTGGCACCGAGCCGCACCGGGCCCATGGCGCGTTCGAGCCGCAGCCAGCCACGCTCCCGGCGGTCCTTCACATCAAAGGCCGGGTTCTTGCGCTGCTGCACGGCGGCGCCCACTTCAATCCGCGTCAGCCACCACTCCTCGAAGTTCTTCTCGAGTTCCAGCGCCGCTCTGCGTGTGCCGCCCCACGACAGCGGCATCGACAACCGGCTGCGCTCACCGAGCACATCCATTTTCGAGATGGTCACGCCGTAGGTCAGCCCATAGCCGTCTTCGCCATCCAGAATCGGCAGCCACATGAGGTCACCCCAGCCGCCACGTTTTTCGACACGTGCGACCTCCTCGCCGGCCACACGCTCGAACTCGATCTTCACCGGCCCTTCGTTGACGATGATGACAATGGCGATGCGTGAGGGATCGCTGATGGACGCAAATCGCTTCAGCACTTCCACGTTGTCAAACCTGTCGGCCGCACGGAGTCTCTGCTCAATCATCCCGAGCGTCTGTGCAGTGAACGGCGACCCTGCCGTCACTCCCGCCAGCGCAATCACCTCGTCGGTGGTGGCGATGTGGTTGCCATGGACACGGATCTCCGCGATGGTCTCCGCCGTCTGTGCGGCAGTGGGAGCGGCGCAGGCCAGAACCAGCGCAATACAGGCAACGATGCGGCTCATTTGATTCTCGACGTCGTCGTGGCGAGCTTGTAGTTGTCGTACGTGATGCGGAACCGCGCGTCGAACTCGCCCACGGCCAGCATCATCGCGAAATACATCTCGATCCCCTTGGGCAACCAGACGTCGGGGAAGGGCTGGTGCATCTCCATCGACGCCTTCGCGTCCGACATCCGCGCCAGCCACGCGCCCGGCAGGAAGTCGAGGTGCACGTTGTCGATCTCGTATTTCACAATCTGATGTTCGGAGGGTTCCACCCACAACGTCACGAGCGACACCTTGTTGAGCAGCCGTTCGAGCTGTGCGTCGAAGTTGTCGTCCTTGTTGCGGTCGCCCAGGTCCCGCCGGTGCTGCCGCGAGTTCTGCTCCTTCGAGAACAACATCTCCGGGTAATACTCGATGCGCAGCAGTTCCCGGCCGTCCACCGTCTCGCGTCCCACGAATGCATACTTCCCTTTTTCGAACTTGAACTTCAGGAAGTACGCCGACGAGATGAATTGCGGCTCCCGCGTCTGCCGGATCAGACCCTGGGCGTCAGTGGGCGCGTCGCCCTCGATCGCGGCCCCCCGGTCCGCAGCTGAGGCTGCGGCGCCCTCGCGCTCGGCGCGTCGGCGCTCCCGCCGTTCTTCCGCGCGAAGAAAATCTTCTTCGTATTTCCGGCGCTCCTCCTCGCTGAGGGAGACGCCGTTGAACTTGAGCGGACTCCGGACGAAAAAGCCATCGCGCAGATACCAGGTGTATTCGCGGCGCTCACCCCACAGCGGGATCTTGCCGGGACCGCGCAGCTCGACCTGTTCGCGTTCATCGAGGATGTACTGCTGGAACTTCTTCCAGTTGTCGTCGCGCCTGGCGACAACCTTTTCCATGAACGCGTCCAGATCGGACTGCAACGGCATCGCCGCACTCACAGACACCATCACGGCCGCACCACAGACCGCCAGGCTCGCCAGCCACCGTTGCACCACAGTTACCTCCATCCCCATTATTCTTCTCTCGTGCATCACTTGCCGCTGATCGTCAACATCTCGGTGGCCCTCGCGCTGTCGCTGGCCGGCGGACTGCTCGCCCGTCGTATCGGTCTCCCGACCATCGTCGGATACCTGCTGGCCGGCGTAGCCATCAGTCCGCTGTCGCCGATCTGGGTTGGCGACACCAACGCCATCTCGCAGTTGGCGGAATTCGGCGTCATCCTGCTCATGTTCGGCATCGGCCTGCACTTTTCGTTCAAGGACCTCTGGGAGGTGCGCGATATCGCGGTACCCGGCGCGCTCGTCCAGATGGTGCTCGTGTCGGTGCTCGGCTGGTGGCTGGCGTCCTCGTGGGGATTCAGCAACGGCGGCGCCTGGGTCTTCGCCATTGCCGTGTCCGTGGCGTCGACGATCGTCGTTCTGCGCGGCCTGATGGACAACGGGTGGCTCGAGACGGACCATGGACGGGTGGCCGTCGGATGGCTCGTCTTCGAAGATCTCGCCACCGTGGCCATCCTTGTACTTCTGCCGACCGTGGTCGGGCCGGGCGGCCAGGCGTGGTGGGTGCCGTGGTGGGCGGTGCTCAAGGCGGTGTTGTTCGTCGTGCTCATGATCGTCATCGGGCAACGGGTGGTACCTGCGATCCTCGGGCGCGTGGTGCGCACGCGATCGCGCGAACTTTTCGTGCTGGTCGCCCTCACCCTGGCCGCTGGCACGGCCCTGGCCTCATCGGCCCTGTTCGGTGTCTCACTGGCGTTGGGCGCGTTTGTGGCCGGCGTCGTCGTGAGCGAATCGCCGTTCAGCCATCAAATCAGCGCCGACCTGCTGCCGTTTCGCGAAGCGTTTGCCGTCCTGTTTTTTGTGTCGGTCGGCATGCTCGTGAATCCGGTCTACGTGCTCCAGCATTGGACGGAAGTCGGCGTGCTGGTGTTGCTGATCGTGGTGGTCAAGGGCCTGATTTCTGCCGCGGTAGGCTTCGTGTTGCCGTATCCCGCCCGAACAGCCCTGATCCTTGGCGCAGGTCGCGGACAGATCGGTGAGTTTTCGTTCATCGTCGGACAGGCCGGCCTGGCGCTGGGGCTGCTGACGTCGGATCAGTACTCGCTCATCCTGGCCGGCGCCATCGTGTCCATCACCATCAATCCGTTGATGTTCCGGCTCATCCTGCCGGTCGAGCGATATCTCAGGTCTCATCCCGCACTCTGGCGGTATCTCGACCGGCATGGGCCTCAGGCTCCACCCGCGAACGAAACGCTGCATGGCCACGCGGTCATCGTGGGCTCCGGACGAGTCGGGCGGCACATCAACGAAGTCCTGACACGGCTGGACGTGCCGAGGCTCGTCGTGGAGAACGACCCGCGTCGGCTCGAGAAGCTCCGCAGTCTGGGAACGCCCGTGCTGTATGGCGATGCGGCAAACTCCGAGATCCTCCAACACGCGCGACTGCCCCACGCGCGCCTGCTCGTCGTCACCCTGCCTGATGATGTGTCGGCGTTGACGGTCGTGACCATGGCGCGCGAACAGGCTCCGTCGCTGCCAATCCTCGCCCGCGCCTCATCATGGGACGGCGCGCGTCGCCTTCGGGAAGCCGGAGCGACGGACGTGATCCGTCCTGAGCTTGAAGGCGGCATCGCGATGGTGCGTCGCACACTGTTGGATCTGGATCTCAACGTGACCGACGTCGACCGGTACACCGAAGAGGTCCGCCGCGAGGGATTGGGCGGGCAGGTCGCGCCAGGCAGCCCGCGGTCACGTCTTCTGGATGATCTGGTTCGCGCGGCGCGGCACGTGGAAATTCGCTGGCTGCCGTTGTCGCAGGAGAGCGCGCTGGCGGGTCGCACCCTCGCGGAGTCTGCCGTGCGGTCGCGCACCGGCGTCTCGGTCATCGCGATTGCCCGCGAGGGGCAGGTCATGACCAATCCGGATCCCCAGACCCTGTTGCTCGGCGGCGACCGTGTCGCTGTCATTGGATCGCCTGACCAGGTGGAACGCGTCGCGCCGGAGTTCCAGTAGTGGCGCTCACCTCAACGATCTACACCTTCGAGATCGACCTTTCCGATGGCAACCGTCACATCTACGAGCACCTGGACATGCGCGTGGCCCGGCATCCATCCGAGTCCGAGGACTACCTCCTCGCGCGTGTGCTGGCCTACTGCCTCGAATACGCGGAAGGCATCACGTTCTCGAAGGGACTGTCGGACCCCGAGGATCCGCCACTATCAGTCCGCGATCTGACGGGACGGATCAGGACGTGGATCGAGATCGGCACACCGGACGCCGATCGGCTGCACCGCGCAGGCAAAGCCGCCGACCGGGTCGTGGTGTACGCCCATCGCGATCCGGCACAGGCCCTCCGTTCATGGTCACAGTCGCGGATCCATCGCGCCGAGGCGCTCGAGATCTATCGATTCGAACGCACGATGATCGAATCGCTGATGGCACGGCTCGACCGGCGTATGACGTTCGCGGTGTCGGTGCACGACCAGGAGATGTACATCGCGCTGGACGACGGCACGATCGAGGGCACGGTCACGCGCGTGCCGCTCACCGGCCTGCCCACGTGAGGTCAGAGCAACAGGGCTTCGATGCGGTGCGCGTGCACGACGTGATCACACGGTGACCAGGTGAACACCGTAAAACGGCCGTCCTGCGATGCCACCAGCGCCAGCGCGTCCGGTTGATCCTGCGCAAACTGTGCCGCGGAGAGATGCCGCGTCCCGCCCAACTGTGACGGGTGAACAGACTGGAGCGTGCGGCCCTCGATCGGTTCACTGACCAGGACCCGATCAACTGACGGATGTTTCCGGCGCCGCTCGATCTTCGCGCCAAACGCCAGCACGTGACCACTCCGCGTCATGACGGTCGCGCCGTCCACCGCCGTCAGCCCCGCCACGGCGTCCACGGCGCGTCGCAGTTCCTCACGCCACTCCAGCGTCCGGCGTGTGGCCTCCGGCTGCTCGAGCAACTGCGCCAGTTCCGGGTAGTCGGGTTCGACGTCGTAGAGGATCGGCTCGACGATGGACTCACGCCAGTGCGCGGAACCATCGGGCACCACGAGCAACGCGCCGCCTTTGTGGTGCGCCCGCATCGACGCGGCCAGCTGCACGATGACACTCACCCGGTCGCCTTCACGTTCGTTGCGCCACTGGCCGAGCAGCGATTTCACCAGACCCGGGCAGTCCGGCACGGCGCTGGCGGCATCATCAATGATCTTGATGTCGTCGCCTTCGAGCACGGCGATGTTCACGAACTTGCCGAAGGGGTCGCTGCGATGTTTCACCACCAGCAGCCCGGACCCAATTACCTCGAGCACGAAGCAATACGGCGGGATGGCTCGTGTGGTGCCCCACACGACCAGGTGCCCATCGTCGTGCCAGACGCCGAGGTGAATGCCTGGACGCTCCACTGCCGGGGCCAGCTTCGCGAGGCTGGCGGGGCGCAGGGCAAGCGGACGGGCAAATGTCATCGCCTGCCCGGCCGATGATGCCGGCAGGAGGGCCAGGGAGATGGTCGGCGTCAGGCCCTCTTCGCGGCGCAGACTGGCCCAGAAGGCGGCATCAATCACCGTTTCGATGTCGCGTGCGGCCGGCGCCACGGACAAGCCGGCCTGACCGCTGGTGATGGCAGAGGCGATATGACGCGCGAAATGAGCCTCGATCACGGGGGCCACCGCGCGCGCGGCGGGGTAAGCAGGAAAATGCGTCGAACCGGACACAGTTGTGTTCGTATAGATGATAGCCATGAAACGACTCACCCTCGCCTTTGTTCTCGCTGCCCTGCTTGCACCCTCCCTGCCCATCAACGCCCGCACTCAAACCGCGGACGAGGTCATCGAGAAATACCTCGCGGCGCTCGGGGGACGTGCGGCCCTCTCCAAGATCACTACCCGCAAGGGTGTGGGCGCCGTCACGGTCGGCACGCCGAACGGCGACCTGCCCGGGACGATCGAGACCTACTCGAAGGCACCGAACATGTCGCGGGGCTTGATCAAGCTCGACCTGTCGGCCTTCGGCATGAGCGAGACGATGATCATCGACCAGCGCTTCAACGGCGACGTGGGCTGGATGCTGAACAACCTGCAGGGTGATACCCAGATCACGGGCACGCAGCTCGAGAACATGAAGCAGAACGTGTTCCCGACGCCGCTGCTCAACTACAAGGAACAGGGCATGCAGGTCGCGCTGCTCCCGGAAGAGACGATCGCAGGCGTGAAGTATGTCGTCCTGCAGCTGACGCCCAAGGCCGGATCATCCTCGAAGATGTATCTCGATCCGCAGACGTGGCTCGTGGGCCGGATGGTCTCTCAGCTGACCTCGCCCGAGACCGGGAATTTCGAGCAGGTCAGCACGGTGTCCGACTATCGCGACGTCGACGGCATCAAGGTGCCGTTCTCGGTCGTCAACTCCAGCGACGTGCAGAACATCACCATCAAGCTGACGTCGGTGGAACACAACGTCGCCATCGACGACGCGATCTTCAGCGTGAAGTAGGCGGGACGGCTGGAGTGTGCCGGTCAGGCGCGACCGGCAAACTCCAGCGTTTCGGTGTGGACCTTCACCTTTTCGCCCTCTTTGATGAAGAGGGGCACACGCAGTTCGAGGCCCGTTTCAAGCACGGCAGCCTTGGTCACACTCCCGCTTGACGTATCGCCACGCACGGCGCCTTCCACCGACGACACCGTCAACTCGACATGCGGCGGAAACTGCACGGCAATCGGATTGCCGTTGTACTTCTGCACCTGCACTTCGAGGTTGTCCACCAGCAGCAGGCGATCATCGCCCAGCGTGTCGGCCTTGAGCGTCAGTGTCTCGAAGTTCTCCTGATCCATGAAATGGTACCCGTCGGCGTCCGCGTACAGGAACGTTGCGGGCACCTTGACCAGATCGGGCTCGGTGAACTTCTCGCCCGCCTTGAACGTGCGGTCGAACACCGCGCGGGTCAGCAGGTTGCGCATCTTCACGCGCACGAGTGTCTGGCCACCACGAGCGGTGGGCTTGGACACTTCGACTTCCAGACAGTTGTAGGGCGCGTTTTCGTACTCGAAGTACATCTTGCGCTTGATATCGATTGCTTCAATCAGGGCGGCCATCCGGACTATTCTACCGACGCGTGCCGGTGTCTCCTCGTGTGATTGTCATCGGCGCCGGCGCCTTTGGCGGATGGACGGCCCTGAGCCTCCAGCGGCGTGGCGCCCGCGTCACCCTCATCGACGCCCGGAACCCGGGCCATCCCCACAGTTCCTCTGGCGGCCAGACCCGGATCATCCGGGCCACCTACGGGGCGCACCGGCTGTACACACACAT
>BTVE01000073.1:0-24176 GCA_045862915.1 Acidimicrobiia bacterium | reverse complement strand
GGGATCGTCCGGGTCGGGCAAGAGCACGATGCTCAGCCTGGTCATGGCGTTTAACTCGCCGACGCAGGGACAGGTGTTCGTGGATGGGCGCGATCTCGCCACGCTGCGCCTGGCCGAATACCGCCAGCACCTGGGCGTTGTGCTGCAGGACAACTTCCTGTTTGACGGCACGGTGGCCGACAACATCGCGTACGGCCGCCCCGACGCGACCGACGAGGACATCCGCCGAGTGGCCGAGGTCGCCCACGCCGATGAATTCATCGACAAGTTTGATCAGCAATACCAGACCATCGTCGGTGAACGCGGCGTGCGGCTCTCAGGCGGACAGCGGCAACGCATCGCGATTGCCCGCGCGATCCTGGCGGACCCACGCATCCTGCTGCTTGACGAAGCGACATCCAGCCTGGACAGCGAAAGCGAAGCGATGATTCAGGACGGCCTCCGCGCGCTGCGGCGGGGCCGAACCACGTTCGTCATAGCGCATCGGCTCTCCACCATTGTGACCGCCGACCAGATTCTCGTGATCGAGGACGGGGAGATCGCCGAGCGGGGCACACACATGGAACTGCTGGCGAAAGGCGGGCGGTATCGCGAGTTGTACGACCGGCAATACGGCATCGAACGGGATCGCTTCATCAATCCTGGAGAAGATTTCACGCCCGCGCCGGAACAGGCCGCTCTCCCGCTGCCGCCTCCGCCTCGCTGGACGCGGGCAGAGTAAAATCAGACGTTTCGTATGGCGCAGTTCATTTACACCATGAAGGGGTTGGGCAAGATTCATCCGCCCGACCAGGTTGTGTTCAAGGACATCTGGCTGTCGTTTTTCCCGGGCGCAAAAATTGGCGTCATCGGCACCAACGGCTCCGGCAAGTCCACCCTGCTCAAGATCATGGCGGGGCTCGACCCGAACTACATCGGCGAGGCGTTTCGCGCCGAAGGGTCGACGGTCGGCTATCTGGCGCAGGAGCCGACGCTGAATCCTGACAAGGACGTGCTGGGCAACGTCGAAGAGGGTGTGGCGCCCACGCGTGCCCTGTTGACCCGGTTTGATGAGATCAACGCGAAGTTCGGCGAAGAGATGGATGCCGACGCCATGGACAAACTGCTCGAGGAGCAGGCCCGGGTGCAGGATGCCATCGAGGCGGCCGGCGCATGGGACCTCGACGCCCGTGTCGAGCAGGCGATGGACGCGCTGCGGTTGCCGCCGCCTGACGCCGATGTCTCCACACTCTCGGGCGGTGAGCGGCGTCGTGTGGCGCTGTGCCGGCTGCTGCTGCAGTCGCCGGACCTGCTGCTGCTGGACGAGCCGACGAACCACCTCGACGCCGAGTCGGTGGCGTGGCTTGAACACTTCCTGCACACGTATCCGGGCACGGTCGTCGCCATCACACACGATCGCTACTTCCTCGACAACGTGGCCGGGTGGATTCTCGAACTCGACCGCGGCAAGGCGTATCCGTGGGAGGGCAACTATTCCGGCTGGTTGCAACAGAAGCAGGAGCGGCTCGCGCAGGAAGAAAAAGCCGAATCGAAGCGCCAGCGTACGCTGCAGCGCGAACTCGACTGGATCCGCATGTCGCCCAAGGCCCGTCACGCCAAGGGCAAGGCGCGTCTCAACGCGTACGAACAGCTGCTCAACGAAGACACGGCCGAAAAACTGGAACGTGTCGAAATCTACATTCCACCCGGGCCACGGCTCGGCGACGTCGTCGTCGAAGCACGCGGCCTCAAAAAGGGCTACGGCGACGTGCTGTTGATGGACGAGATCGACTTCACCCTGCCTCGCGGCGGCATCGTGGGCGTGATTGGTCCCAACGGCGCCGGCAAGACCACGTTGTTCCGCATGCTGGTGGGGCAGGAGAAGCCCGACGGCGGGACGCTCAAGGTCGGCGAGACGGTGCAGATCGGCTACGTCGATCAGTCGCGTGATGCGTTGTCGGCCGACAAGACCGTCTATGACGAGATCTCCGAAGGCAACGAAGAGGTGGAACTCGGAAAGCGCACGGTGAACGCCCGTGCGTACTGCTCGTGGTTCAACTTCCGCGGCCGTGATCAGCAGCGGAAGGTCGGGACCCTCTCAGGCGGTGAGCGTAACCGCGTGCACCTGGCGAAACTCCTGAAGCGCGGGTGCAACCTCCTGCTGCTGGACGAGCCCACCAACGACCTCGACGTTGACACACTGCGAGCTCTGGAACTGGCCCTCGATGAATTTGCCGGATGTGCGGTCGTCATTTCGCACGATCGCTGGTTTCTCGATCGCATCGCCACACACATGCTGGCGTTTGAAGGCGACAGCCGCGTTGAGTGGTTCGAAGGCAACTACCAGGAGTACGAAGCCGACCGGAAGCGGCGCCTGGGCGCGGACGCGGATCAGCCGCACCGCATCAAGTACCGCAAGCTGACGCGGTAGACGATGTTCACTGACCTGCGCCAGTACCTCGCGCGCCTGCGACGCGACAAGGACATCGTCGAGATCGATGCGCCGGTTGATCCCGTCGAGGAGGTCGCCGAAATCCATCGCCGCGTGATCGCCGGCGGCGGCCCCGCGCTGCTGTTTACCAACGTCAAGGGCGCTGACTTCCCGCTGGTCACGAACCTGTTCGGCACGGCGCGCCGCGCGGAACTGGCCTTCGGCCAGCGGCCGCTGGCATTCATCAAGCGCCTGGTGCATCTGGCAGAAACGATTCTGCCCCCGACACCGGCGAAACTCTGGGAGGCTCGCGATGTCGCGGGTGCCGCTGCGCGTGTCGGTCTCAAGCGCCGAACTTCGGGCCCCGTGCTTGATGTGGTCACCCGCGACGTGCGACTCGACCGCCTGCCGGCGCTGACCTGCTGGCCGGAAGACGGTGGTCCGTTCGTAACGCTGCCGCTCGTCTACACGACACATCCGGACAAGGGTGGACCCAACCTCGGCATGTACCGGCTGCACGTGCACAACGCGACCAGCACGGGCATGCACTGGCAGATCGGCAAGGGTGGGGGATTCCACTACGCCATCGCTGAAGCAAAAGGACAGGCGCTGCCCGCGACCGTGTTTCTCGGTGGGCCGCCCGCAATGATCCTGTCGGCAATTGCACCGCTGCCCGAGAACATCCCCGAACTGCTGCTGGCGTCCCTGATTGCAGGCGAGAAGCTCGCGCAGGTGGCCGGGCCGAACGGGCATCCCCACCCGCTCGTGGCCAATGCCGAGTTTGCGCTGATGGGCAGTGTTGCGCCGCACGAACGCCGGCCCGAAGGTCCCTTTGGCGACCACTACGGCTATTACTCGCTCGAGCACGACTATCCCGTCTTCCAGGTCTCCCAGATCGCGCATCGACGCGATGCAATTTATCCAGCCACGGTTGTCGGCAAGCCTCGTCAGGAAGACTTCTTCATCGGCGATCTGCTGCAGGACCTGCTCTCGCCACTGTTTCCGCTGGTCATGCCGGCGGTCGTGGATCTGTGGTCGTACGGCGAAACCGGATACCACTCCCTCGCCGGCGCGATCGTCAAGCAGCGGTACCGCCGCGAAGCGATGGCCAGTGCCTTCCGCATCCTCGGCGAAGGGCAACTGTCCCTGCAGAAGTTTCTGCTGGTGACCGATCAGCCCGTGGACCTGCGCGACTTCCGCGCCACACTCGAACACCTGCTCGCCCGCACCAATCCCGAGACGGACCTCTACGTCTTTTCGAATGTCTCGATGGATACGCTTGACTACGCCGGCCCCGCAGTCAACGAGGGCTCCAAGGGTGTGTGGCTGGGCCTGGGCGATCCCGTGCGCGATCTGCCGCGTGTGTTCACGCCGCCGGTGCCGCCGCCGTCCGACGTGCGCGATGTTCGTGTGTTCTGCGGCGGCTGTCTGGTGATCGAGGCCTCCGGCTTTGCCGACGACCGCGATGCCGCCGCGCGTATGGCGGCACACCCGGCCTTTGCGGGCTGGCCGCTGCTGGTTGTGAGCGACGATGCCGCGCGCGCGACGCGCAGTGCCATGAACTTCCTGTGGACGACCTTTACGCGGTTTGATCCCGGTTCAGACATTCACGCGTCATCGACCCGCATCGTGCGGAACCACATCGCCTATACCGGACCGGTGTGCATCGATGCGCGGATGAAGCCGTGGTATCCGAAAGAAGTGACGTGTCGTCCCGAAGTGGCGGGCCTGGTCAGCCGGCGCTGGCGTGAGTACTTCCCGCATCGCGACATCGTCATGGGCGACTCGGAGAAGGGGCATCTGGATTGAGGACGTCTCTGGTTCGACGGTTCGGGGCGCTCGGGTTCTGGGTTCTTGGGCTCGCGGCGTGTGGCGCGCCGCAGAGTGACGTGCGGTTTCTGTCGATCGCGACGGGCGGGACCGGCGGCGTGTATTACCCCTACGGTGGTGCTCTGGCGCGGCTCTACACCGAGCAGATTCCGGGGCTCCAGGTGACCGCGGAGGTGACCGGCGCGTCAGTCGACAACCTGAAACTGATGCAGCAGGGGCGCGCGGATCTCGCGTTCACGCTGGCGGACACTCTGGTCGAGGCAGCTGCAGGCACGGGGCCGTTTGCTGAGGCCGGGCCGGTCGCCGTGCATGCGATTGCCGCGCTTTACACGAATTACACACATCTGGTGACACGCGCAGGCAACGGCATCGGTGCAGTGGCAGATCTGCGAGGCCGCACGGTGGCCACAGGAGCGCCGGGCAGCGGCACCGAGCTGATTGCCGACAGGGTGTTGACGGCGGCGGGCCTTGATCCCCGGTCGGACATCGTGCGCCACGCGCTCGGCGCCAGCGAAGCCGCAGGCGCGTTGAAGGACGGCAAGGTGGATGCGTTGTTCTGGAGCGGCGGGTTGCCCACGCCGGCGATTCAGGATCTGGCCGCCACGCCCGGAATGACGCTGGTGTTTGTGCCGCAGGCGTCAGAGGCACCCGGACTCCAGCAGCGCTGGGGTGCCGCGTTGTATCGCGTGTTGCCGCTGCCGGCCGACTCCTATCGAGGGCAGACGGCGGACGTGCCGGTCATCGGTGTCGAGAACCTGCTCGTGGTCTCCGCGGCCCTGGACCCCGCGCTGGTCGAATCGCTGACCCGCGTGCTCTTCGAGTCACAGTCCGCCCTGATTGCGGCCCATCCGGAAGCCAGGCACCTCGCGGTGCCGGCCGGTCCTGATGTGCTTCCCGTGCCTCTCCACGAGGGCGCGCGGAAGTACTTTTCGTCGAGGGACTGGCGAGAGTAGACTATTTGCGCTCTGATGGTGTCGAGAGTGATCGTCCTAGTCGGCGTGCTCGCCCTGGCCGGCTGCGGGCGCGCGACCAGCCCCGGTGAGGCCTCTGTTGATCGGTTCATGATCCTGGCCCCCGCATCGGGGTCAGCCGACCTTGTCCGCATGTTTCAGCCTGAGGGCCAGGACCTGTGGGCCGAGGCGCGAAGCCGCGCTCGTGGATTCCAGTTTTATCAGCAGAACCTCCGACCGTCCTGTGCCGGATGTGGCGGCAACACCGGGTCGCGGCTGAGCGACGTCGGAGCATTCCGTTATCTCACCGAACGCGGCATCCAGATCAACATCGAGGCCGGCGCCGTCAAGGAACACACCTGCGACGGCCAGCGCCTCGGCCAGGTCCTGATTTCCGACGTCGCCACGGTGTACGCGTCGGGGGCCCACGTCACGGCCGTGGCCATGGACGAGCCGTTTACGGCCGGCCTGCCGGTGCGTGAAGCGAGCAGCGGTCTGGGCCACTGTGATTTCACGGTCGATCAGGTGGTCGTCGAAGTGGATCGCTTCGTCAACACCATCCGCCAGACGTATCCCGACATCCGCTTCGGCCTCATCGAGGCCTATCCGTCGTTCACGGTCGACGAACTGATGACGTTCGTGACCGCACTCCTGGACAACGAACAGGTGCCGCTGTCGTTCTTCCGGCTTGACTACGATGTCCGCCATCGCTTCACGTCGGATGCCGACTCGCGGAAGGACATCAAACGTCTGGCGAACTTTCTCGCCAGCCGGGGGATCGAGTTCGAAGTCATCGTGACCGGCTACGACGGGCGCACCGACGCTGAAGCTGTGGCCTCCGCCATGGCGCTGGCGTATGAGGTCAGCGGCGTCGTCGGGCGCCCCAACGCCGTCGTGTTCCAGGACTGGTCCAACGATCGTCTGGGCCTGGGGACGGCGGCCGTGAACCTGCCCGAGTCCGAGCCTGGATCGCTGACCTGGCTGGCCAACCACGCGATCGGAGTGTTCCGCTGATGTGGGGCTGGTGGCTGACGACCGCGCTGGTGGCCGGCAACGTCGTGGCATCGCCCGATCCGGCCGCGACGCAGGAACTGGCGCCACGCGCGCCACGATGGCAGCTCGAGATGTCGCTGGCCGCGCCGATGACCACGACCGACCCCAATCACGTTGGCGTGGCGCTCGGTATCAGCCGCCAGGGGTTGCTGCGCGCGGGCACGCGGTACCAGCCGTCGGAGACCAGTCCGTACGGCTTCATCCACGCCGCCATGGGCGTGCGCGCACGCCGCACGGGGACATCCGAACTGTCCGGTGATTTTGTCTACACACAGGTCTGGGCTGCCAGGCAGCTGTTTCGCATTCGCGGATTCCAGTTCGAAGGACACGACCGGCGTCAGCTGTACATCGGTATCGCCTCATTACGGCGGATCGACGGTCGTCGGTGGTGGAACCTGGTCGAGTCGGTTGAGGTCGGGGGCGGCCGCCTGCACGTGCGGGAACTCGTGTCCGGCCGTGCCGAAGGTCGCGCGTTGAACGCGCAGCCGGTGTCGGTCCTCAAGTCGGTGGCACCGGTCGGCATGCTCGGCGTCTCCCTGCGGCGTCCCCTGAAGTTCGGACTCGAAGCCGATGCGCGCATTCGTGTGTATGGCGCCGGCCGTTCACGCGGTGGCGTGGTGCCGTTCGCGCAGGCGACGGCCGAGTGGTCGGTGAGTCGTCCGCTGTTCCAGTCGCCGAAGTTTGGTCGAGGGACGCTCGGGCTATCAGGCGTCCATGCCACCCACGCCAAGTCGCCGGTGTATTACCAGAACTCGCTGGGCGTGACATTGCGCATCGCGTACTGATGCGTCCGTGACCTCACGGCTCCCTTCCTCCGCAGCTGTCCTCGCATTCCTGCTGTCGGCGTTGTCGCTGACGTGGGTGCTGACCGTCATCAGTCCTCAGACCTATCGTCCGCTGATGTTGCTCATCGGTGTGTGGGCCACGTTGCGTTGGAAACCCGCGGCCGGGCGATGGGGCGGCGCCATTGACCTGTGTTGGGTGGTGGCGGCGCTGGTGGGACTCGGCTGGCCGCTCGCGCAGGGTGAGCCGTTCTGGTATCGCGCGGCCTCCCCGACTGGTGGCGACCTTCTTGCCGGTGTGCTGGCGTTGGCGGTGGTCACGGAAGCCGTGCGTCGCACCACCGGATGGGCGCTCCCGATCGTCACCGTGGGATTTCTGGCCTACGCGTTCATCGGGCCATGGCTGGCCACTATCGGCCTGGTGGGTGTTTCCCACCGGGGCTACGACCTCGTGCGTCTGGTCGGCAGCCTCTACATGTCGCTGGAGGGCATCTACGGTGTGCCGCTCGACGTGGCTGTGACGTACATCACCTTGTTCAGCCTCTATGGCGCGGTGCTCGAAGCCTCGGGTGCAGGAACCTTCTTTCTGAACTGGTCACTCGCGCGCACCGGCGGTACGTCGTCGCCCGCGGCCACCGGTCGTTCGGTGTCGCTGGCGGGATTTCTCCTCGGGACCGTGTCGGGCTCTGGAGTGGCCACCACGGTGACGTTGGGATCACTCGCGTGGCCGCTGCTGCGTCGCGCGGGCTTCGCGGCCAATACCGCAGGCGCGATGCTCGCGGCGTCGGGCATCGGCGCATTGTTGTCGCCGCCGACCCTTGGCGCAGCGGCGTTCCTGATCGCGGAATACCTGCGCATCTCGTACCTGCAGGTACTCGTCATGGCGACGATCCCGACGATTCTCTACTACGCGTCGATCACGCTGATGATTGAGGGAGATTCGAGATTAATCGATGATCTGGAATCTGGAAGTGGTAATCGCTCATCTGAGATCGGGGAATCGGGTGATCGGCAATCTGAATCGGTCATCGGGAAATCTGGTTATCTGCACTTCCTGTCGTTGATTCTCGTGGCCGTGTTGATGGGCGTTGGGTTCACGCCGTTTCGTGCGGTGTTCTGGGCCATTGTGGCGGCGCTCGGGGTAAGTGTGCTGGTGCGGGAGCCGCTGGGGCCCAGGAAACTGGCTGGTGCGTTTACCGAGGGTGGGTACGACGCGTTGTCCGTCTTGTCCACCACAGCCATCGCAGGCGCGGTGGTCGGGATTGTGACGTTGACCGGGCTGGGGCTCAAGGCGGCGGGACTGATCGTGACGATGGCCGGTGGCACGGTGGCGTTGACCGTGTTGTGGAGCGCGGTCGCGGTGTGGGTTCTTGGCCTCGCCGTGCCGGTGACGGCGTCCTACATCATCGCGGCCGTGATGGTGGTGCCGGCGCTGACGGATGTCGGTATCTCTCCGGTCGCGGCGCACATGTTCGTCTTTTATTACGCGGTGTTGTCCGAGGTGAGTCCGCCCACGGCGCTGGCGCCGTTTGCGGCCGCCGCCCTTACTGGCGGGCAGCCGCTACGGACGATGATGCTGACGTGGAAGTACGCGCTGCCGGCGTTCCTTGTGCCCATCGCGTTTACGCTCGATCCGCGCGGCCTGGGTCTGTTGTTTGAAGGGCCGTGGATCGACATCATGTTGTCCACGCTGACAGCGCTTGCTGGGACCGCGGCGCTTGCGGCGGCGCTCACCGGTGCGTGGGGCTGCTCATCGCCGTTTGTGCGGGCGCTGCTGACCCTCGCCGGTTTGTTGCTGTTCCACCCGGCGCCGCTGGCGGACGCGGTCGGAGTGGTGGGCCTGGTGGCGGCTCGACTCGTGCGGACAGTCCAAAAGCCAGCCTGACACGCTGTGCAGCGCGTGCCTGGGATTCACCATGGGGTCGTGGAGGATTTCACAGAATTTGCAGTAAGTTTGCGGAGTGATTCTACGCCTTGCGCTTCTTCTGCTTCTGACCGGCGTCGCAGACGCGGGCGGTCGAGACCGGCAAGAAACACGGCAGTTTCCGCTGAGCGGCTCGGTCGTTGCCCCCCAGAACGGTGCGCTTCCTGGTGTGTCAATTCACATCACCAGTGCCTTGCCATGGGGAGCACCTGTTGACGTTCGGACGGTGACCGATGCGAATGGTGCCTGGCCGGAGGTGAAGTTGCCTCGGGGGTTCTACCGGGTCACTGGCAGGCTCGCTGGTTTCTACGACACTGTCGGCTTCGTCGAACTCGTCGCGCCGATGAGCCTCACGCTGGAGCCCCGCTGGGGCCAGGAGAAGCCCTCGTTGCCGTGATGACGTCAATGGGCGAGTTCACCATGGCCGTGGACACTGCACGCGCTCCGGTCACGGCGGCCAATTTCCTGCGATACGTTGACGCCCGGTTGTACGACGGAGGCCGGTTTCATCGGGCCACCCGCAACGACAACTACACGCCGGCGCCGCCAAAGCGACCGATGATGCACATCATCCAGGGCGGCATCAATCCAACCAGGCGTTCGGAGGGGTTTGACCCCATTGCCCTCGAGCGGACCAGTGTGACCGGCATCCGGCACACTGCGGGTACGGTGTCGATGGCGCGCAGTGGACCTGACTCGGCGACGTCGGACTTCTTCGTGCTGCTCGATGACCAGCCGTCGCTCGACTTCGGCGGCGGTCGCTTTGACGATGGGCAAGGCGCCGCCGCCTTTGGCCGCATCATCTCCGGTCTGGACGTGGTGCGCCGCATTCAGCAGGAACCCGTGAGTGGGCAGAACCTGGCACCGCCGGTCACGATCATCGCCGCCCGGCGCGTGCCGGCCGCAGCACGTTAGCGCCGGGACCATTCGAGTCGGCGGGCTGAAGCCCCGCCCGACGTTCGCCACCCGCCTCCGCCAAGGCTCCGGCGCGGCAAGCTCCGGGACTTCGGCACCTCGGAACCTCGGGACTCCGGAACCCCGGGACTCCGGCACTTCGAATAGGTGTATCGTTACCGCGGAAGGATGGACGCCCCGTTTATGAAGAAATTGCTCCTATCTCTCATCGTTGTTTCATTGGTGATTGGTGTGGGCGGCGACACGTTGCGAGCCCAGGCGACTCGCCCCGCGCCGGCCACGTTGTCGTCGGTCACGACACCGCAGGCGCAGTTCGGCCACGAAATCGGCGCCGACTACGTGTTGCCCAACTACACGCAGCTGGAAGCGTACTGGCGAAAGATCGAGAAGGAATCGCCGCGATTGAAGCTGGTCGAGATCGGGAAGACGGCCGAAGGTCGGCCGCACCTGATGATGATCATCACCTCGCCGGAGAACCACAAGCGGCTGGATCGATATCGCGAGATCTCCGCACGTCTGGCGACAGCTGAGGGGCTCACTGACGAACAGGCGCGTGCGCTGGCGAAGGAAGGCAAAGCGGTCGTCTGGATTGATGGCGGCCTGCACGCGACCGAAGTGCTTGGCGCCCAGCAGTTGATGGAGACGGTCTATCAGCTCGCGAGCAAGACCGACGACGAGACCGTGCGTATCCTCAACGATGTCGTCATCCTTGCGGTGCACGCGAATCCGGACGGCATGGAGCTGGTCTCGAACTGGTACATGCGCAATCCGAATCCGGAGCAGCGCAGCACGGCGGGGATTCCCGTGCTCTATCAGAAGTACGCCGGTCACGATAACAATCGCGACTTCTACATGTCGGCGCTCGACGAATCGACCAACATGAACCGGGTGATGTACAAGGAGTGGTTCCCGCAGATCATGTACAACCACCACCAGACCGGCCCGGCCGGCACGGTGATGTTTGCGCCGCCCTTCCGCGACCCGTTCAACTACAACTTCCACCCGCTGATTCCGTCGGGCATCGACCTGGTTGGCTCGGCCATGGCCACGCGCTTTCTCGCAGAAGGCAAGCCCGGTGTGACCACGCGCGCGGGTGCGTCGTACTCCACGTGGTGGAACGGCGGACTCCGCACGACGGCCTACTTCCACAACATGATCGGCATCCTGACGGAGACGATTGGTGGACCCAACCCGACCAACATCCCGTTTGTGGTCGGCAAGGTGCTGCCGAACTCCAGCTTGTGGTCGCCGATTGCGCCGCAGCGCTGGCACTTCCGTCAGTCGGTGGACTACTCGGTGACGGCCAACTACGCCATCCTTGACCTGGCGTCGCGGTACCGCGAGACGTTCCTCTACAACATCTACCAGATGGGCCGTGACCAGATCGCGAAAGGCAACACGGACACGTGGACGCCGAGTCCGCGACGTGTGGCAGCTGTGCAGGCCAAAATGGCGGAAGCGGGCGGCGCCGGTCGCGGTGGTCGTGGCGGCGGTGCGGCGGCCGGTGGCGGGGGTGGTCGTGGTGGCGGCGCAGGCGCCGACGTGGCGTCGCCCTATTGGAACGAACTCCACGCACCGGAACTGCGCGACCCGAAGGGCTTCATCCTCACGGCCGACCAGCCGGACTTCGGATCGGCCACACGGTTCGTGAACGCGCTCATCAAAACCGGCGTGACCGTGCACAAGGCGACGGCGCCGTTCACGGTGGGCAACAAACAGTACCCGGCCAACTCATACATCGTGAAGTCGGCGCAGGCCTTCCGCGCGCACGTGCTCGACATGTTCGAACCACAGGACCACCCGGACGACTTCCCATATCCCGGCGGTCCGCCCAATCGCCCCTACGACAGCGCCGGTTGGACACTCGCGATGCAGATGGGCGTGCAGTTCGATCGGATCCTCGAACCCTTCAACGGACCGTTCGAGAAGATCCCCGGCATGGCGTCCACCCCGGCCGGCACGGTCACCACGGCGCCCAATGCGGTGGGCTACTTCTTTCATCACGGCTCCAACGATGCCTACATCGCGATCAACCGTCTTATGAAGAACGGCGACACGGTGTCGTGGCTGGCGGAAGGCCCGATGGGCCACGGCACGTTCTACGTGCAGGCCAAGGCGAACACAAAGGCCGTACTCGACAAGGCTGCGACTGAACTGGGCGTCTCGTTCCAGGCCGCCACGACGGCGCCGACGGGCCGCATGACGGTGTTGCGCGCACCGCGTATTGGCCTGTTCGATCAGTACGGCGGGCAGATGCCGTCGGGTTGGACACGCCTGATCTTCGAGAACTTCGAGTTCCCGTATACGGTCGTGTATCCGCCGACGATTGACGCGGGCAACCTGCGCGACAAGTTCGACATCATCATCTTCAACGACAGCGGTATCCCCGCTGTCGGCGGCGCGGGCGGCGGTCGTGGCGGCGGCGGTGGCCGCGGTGGCGCCGGTGGCGGCGGTGCTCTGGAGGTTCCCGAGGAGTTCCGCGGGCGTCAGGGTGCCATGACCGCGGCGTCCATGGAGAAACTGAAGGAGTTCGTGCAGGGTGGCGGCACGGTGCTGACCATCGGCGGGGCGTCGACGAACATCGCCCAGCACTTCGACCTGCCCGTGACCAACCACCTCGTCGAGCGGAATGACGACGGTCAGTTGCAGAATCTGCCGGGCACGAAGTTCTACGTGCCGGGTTCGGTGCTGCGCGCGGCGGTGGATCCGACTGCGGCGATCGCTCACGGTCTGCCGTCTGAGATCAGCGTCTTCTTCGACAACAGCCCGACGTTCCGTCTTCTGCCGACGGCCTTCTCGAAGGGTGTGCGGACGATCGCGTGGTACGACGGACCACACCCGCTGCGCAGCGGCTGGGCCTGGGGTCAGGAATACCTCGAAGACGGCGTGGCGGCGTTTGAGGCGGAAGTGGGCAAGGGCCACCTCTACGTGTTTGGCCCCGAGATCGCCTTCCGCTCGCAGCCGCACGGCACGTTCAAGTTCCTCTTCAACGGCATCCTCCTGTCCGCGACAGAAGGACTGCGATAGTCAGCGACCCTGAGCCCGGGCCAGGTTGGCCCGGGCATCAGGCAGATCGGGACGCAGGCGGACGGCCTCGGCAAAATGTGCCACGGCCTCCCGCATGCGTCCCGATTGTGCGTACGCCACGCCCGCGTCGTTGTGCAGTTCTCCGGCCCGCTCTGGCGTCGCCTCCGCAATGGCACGTTCGTAGTAGGGAATGGCGTCGGCAGGCCGCCCCAACATCTGCAGCGCGCTGGCCAGCGTGTACAGGCCGTTCAGGTGACGCGGCGCCACCTCCAGCAGGCGTCGCAGCACCCCTTCCGCCTCCGCCACCGCGCCCTGCCGCAACAACACGATCGCCAGATTCTCCAGCGCGGCCTCATCGGTCGGCCGCCGACTCAGTGCGGCCTGGTACGCCCGAGTGGCTCCGGCGAGATCGCCCTGTTGTTCCAGCGCCAGGCCGCGTTGCACGGCCGGCTCCGGTCGACGCGGATCGAGTTGCTCAGCCGCATCGAGTTGCGGTCCCGCCTCGGCCAGGTTGCCGCGCATCCGCAGGAGCGTACCGAGGTTGATACGGGCCTCGACGTCCGCCGGATCAAGTCGCACCGCTTCGCCGTAGTGGACGATGGCCTCATCGGCGAGGCCCTGACGCTGCAACAGCGCGCCCAGATTGTTGTGGGCACCGGCCAGTCGCGGATTCGCCCGCAGCGCGGCATCGAGATGAGGACGCGCCTCGTCGAGCCTGCCCAACTGCGTGAGGGCAAATCCGAGATTGCTCTGTGCCTCGGCATTGGCCGGGTCCGCCTCGACCGCGCGCGTGAGCAGAGTCACAGCCTCGGTGATGTCACCGGTCGTGCCCCGCAGTTTCGGTACGGCGAGATTCGTCAGGGCGAGTGAACTGCGCGGGTTGGCCTCCAGCGTCGCCATGTACAGCGTGGTGGCGTCCGTGTAGTGATGACTCTGCTGCCAGGTGAGGAACGCCAGGGGAAGGGCGAGCACAGAGGTCAGCACTGCCTGACTGCCGGCAGGGCGCGGGAGGCGTGTGGCCAGCAGCCCGACGACCAGCGTGATGACGCCGAGACCCGCAAGGTACTGAAAGTGATCCGCGACAAACGAATACCGGAACGGGTAGACGTTGAAAAATCCAAGCGCGGGGAAGAGCAGCGCGGCAAACCACCAGAGTCCGGCAATTGGCGCTCGTGTCGCACCGCGCCACCGCCACGCGCTGACGACGCACACCAATACGGCGAACGGAAACAGGTACTGCCACCACGTCGCCGCAGAGACGGTCCACCGCGGATAGTTGAACGCCAATCCCGCCGGCCACAGCAGCGTGGTCGCGTAGAACACCAGCGCCCGGCCCGCAATCAGGCCGCGCTCGATCAGGGAATACTCAAACGCGGCGCCTGCGGCGCCGATGATGGTGCGCTCCACCCACGCCGTGAACAGTCCGGCTGCGGCGCCCGTCACCAGCCATGGCGCCAGCGGGATCAGATGGCGACGGATGTCGAGACCGCCGTGACGCCACCACAACACACCCAGCAGGCCGACCGGTACCATCGCGGTCACCGTCTTGCTGAGGAGCGCGCAGACAAACAACATCGACGCGATGGCATAGGCGCGCGATGTTCGGGAGTCATCAAATCGCAGGTAGACCAGAGTGGCGCCCAGCGCAAACACTCCCGAGAGCGTGTTCTTCAGTTCGGAGATCCACGCCACACTCTCGACCTGCATGGGATGCAGCGCAAACACCGCTGCGACGGCCCAGGGGGCGGGCGCGTTCAGGCGCGTGAGGATGAGTCCCACCAGTCCCGCGCTGAGGATGTGCAATGCAATGTTGACGAGGTGATATCCCGTCGTGTCCTGCCCCCACAGCTGGTGCTGCAGCCAGAACAGGGAATGGGTGAGCGGATAGTACTGCTGGGTGGCGCCCAGCTCGGTCCAGATGCGCGGCAGGCCATCCGTTCCCTGCAGCGCCGCCGCCGTCATGTGGGCGTCATCGTCCCAGACGGGGGCGCCATGCCACGCCGGCATGTAGGCCAGCGTCGTGACCAGCGCGATGGCCAAAAAAAACCGGAGCGCGAGACGAGGTGTCCCGCGCTCCGGCGTCGATCGAAGAGCCTTACTGCTGGTTCGGGCCATTGCCGCGGCCGCCACCGGGCGGGTTGGGCATGGTTGCCTTGTCAAAACGCGGCAACATCTGGTCGCGCATCGCCAGGTGATAGACCGCCGAGGCCACCGCAATCGCCGACTTCTTCATGTCGTCTTCAACGATGCGCTCGTAGGTGTCGAGGTTCGTGTGCCACGTGTGGCTGTTGTATTCCATCGGGTCCTGCGAGGCCCCGATGCCCGGCAGGCCCGCCGCGTTGAACGACGTGCTGTCGGTGCCGCCCGTCGCCCGGCTTGCGGTGGTCGAGGCGCCATAGATGCCGTAGTCCTCGAACTCGCGGAAGTACTGGCGCAGGATGTTGCCCGCCTCGGGTGGACCGAAGACGGACATGCCGCGGATGCGGCCCGTGCCGGAGTCGATGTTGAAGTAGCCGTTGAACTTCGAGTACTCGGGCAGCGGATCTTCGAACGAGCCGTAGTGCTGAGCGACGTACGCTCTCGACCCGATCAGGCCCTGCTCTTCGCCACCCCAGAGGCCGACGCGAATGGTGCGGCGTGGCTTCACGCCCAGGGCGACAAGGATGCGCGCAGCTTCCATCATGATGGCGCTGCCGGCGGCGTTGTCGGTGGCACCGGTCGCCGAGTGCCACGAGTCGAGGTGGCCACCAAGCATGACCACTTCATCCGCTTTGTCCGAACCGCGGATTTCGGCAACGGCGTTGTACGAGGTCTTGCCAGCCGGGTAGTGGTTGTTCACGATGGTGAACTCGAGGCGCACCGGAGTGCCGTCGGCCATGATGCGGGTGATGCGGCCGTAGTCCTCGTTGCGCAGTACCACCGTCGGCACCGTCTTCGTGTGGTCGTAGGCCGAGTGCGCAAACGCGCGAATCTGACCGTGTTCACGCCCGGCGTCGTTCACGCGCACACCGGCGCCCACGCGGAGCAGGAAGGCGTCGATCGCGGCGTTGACTTCACCGGTCGTCAAGCGTGCCGGACCTTCAGGCGCCGGGGCACCTGCACGTCCACCACCCCGAGCGGCCGGTGGGCCACCGGCGCGCCCACCACGGCCAACCGAGCCGGCCGCGGCGTTGGGATCCGGGTTGAACTGCGCCTTCATGTCCTCGTCGGAGCGCCGCTTCGCAGGCGGCACTTCCTGGAATGGCACAAGAGTGTGTGCGCCAACCAGCACGATGCCATTGCGGACCTTGGACTCGATGGACGCGAAGTAGGCGTCGAGTTCCTGCTGCGTCGGGCCAAGCCGTTGCACGGCGCTGCCGCGACCCGCGCCGCGCGCACCCGCGACGTTGGACGACACGGGCGCTTCCACAACCGGGCCGACGGGCGGAATCAGATGCACCGCTTCCGCCGTCACCGTGCCCTTGGTGGACGGCGTCCACGCGAGCACTTCAAACACCAGGTTGTCCTTGACCGGCGCCAGGATGTGGCCCGTGGCCTTTTCATTCAGCCACCCACCGTTCGGCACGACACCCGCGGTGGTGCGGAACTCGAACGGCTCGAGCTTGCCGTTGGTCATGCCCCAGCGCTCCATCTGTGCGATGGCCCACTTGGCCGCGTTTTCGTGGTTCGGCGAGCCCGTCAGTCGCGGCCCGTACACGTCCGTCAGGAAGTGCATCGTCTGCATCACCTGCGAACGGTCCCAGCCCTCGGTCCGGATCCGGGAGTTCATGTCCTTGTTGATGGTTTCCTGACCGGCCTGCGCCGCCGGGTAGGCGACAACGGCGGTCAGCAGGAGCAGCGGTAGAAACAATCGGCGACTCATCGTGGGGTCCTCCAAGCAGGCTCATCATAATGGATACGTGACGCCGCAGTGGCACTATCCCCCCGAACTGGCCGACTACCTGCTGACGCTCGGTCTCCGCCCCACGGCCTCAACCCCGCCGACGTTCGTGCGCGATGCGCTCAACGACCTGTACCGCTTCGAAATCCGGCGCCTGCGTGACCGCCTGCTGGCCGGCGACATCACCAAACCGGACTACGTACCGGCGGTGATTGCGCTGCGGAAGAAGTACTGGCCGCTCTCGTTGCAGCCGGGACGGTGGGAGGAGATTTGCAATCGCATCTGAAATCACCCATGTCGCTCGGGTTCCCAGCGGAGGCCGGCGGTGAGGATCCGCTGCATGAGCTGTGGGTATTCGACGTCGGCCATGTCGGCGGACCGGGCGAAGTCCTCGCCGTTGGCAATCTGCGGATTCGGGTTGGCCTCGATGACCCACACCTTGCCGGTGGTGTCCATGCGCATGTCGATACGGGCGTAACCGCTGAGCATCAGCGATCGATAGACACGTTTGCACAGGCCTGGCAGGCGCGCTTCGACGCCCTCGGGCAGCGGTTCGGCGGCGCCGGTCATGATGCCGGCCTTGTCCTGATACGAGCTGCTCCATTTCACGCGAGACGTCGCAATGCGATGGTGCCGGTCCGTCATCTTCTCGAAGAACATCTCCCAGATCGGAAACACCTGCAGGCGCTCGTTGCCGACGATGCAGCAGTAGAGCTCGCGGCCGTCGATGTATTGCTCCACGATGGCGTCGGTGCCGATGGACTCGTGGATGAACTGCACACGTTCGTTGAGCCGTCGTTCATCGTCCACCACCGAGGCCTGCGCAATGCCGATCGAGGCCTCCTGCGTGAGCGACTTGACGATGACCGGGAACGTCATGCGCTTCGGGAGGCTGAAACGGCGCCGCCGATGGGCCACCGCAAATTCGGGCACCGGAATGCGGTGATACTGCAGCAGCTTCTTCGAGAGCGCCTTGTCGCGCGCGAGGATCATGCCCCGCGGATTGCAGCCGGTGTAGGGGAGCCGCAGCAGCTCGAGATACGACACGACGTTCTGGTCGTACGTGCCGACTTCATGGAAGGCCTCGAGCAGATTAAAGACGATGTGCGGCTTGAAGTCTTCGGCCGCCTGCTTGATGGGTGTGAGCTCATCGGCGACACCCAGGACCCGTACGTCGTGCTTGAGATCGTCTCGCAACGTCTTGAGCACGTCATATTCAGTTCGCCACGGTTGCGTCGTCGTATCCACACCCTTCACATCGTCGGGTGGCACGAGATAGTGGTGAATGAGGAGAAGGACGCGAAGCTTCCTCATGAAGGCAGCATCATAAACGGATCACGCGCTGGAATAAAGCGTCTTCGCGCGTCAGAGCCGTCGAGCACATCGCGAAGATACCAGTTGATGCCGCGTGTGTGCTGCCAATCGCGCGGATAACCCAACGAGACTTCTTCGTGCCGAATGCCGTCACGTACGAGCGACGTGCGCATGTGCAGATGACCGTTGACCACGACGCGCGCACGAAAACGTGTGGGCCAGTCATGTGTCCGCGAAGTGCCGCACCAGATCGAAAACCGTGGAATGCGCGGCGGCCGCGCCAGGTCGTAGCGCAGGGGCCAATGGCTGATGAGTACTGTCTCCGCATCCGCAGGCAACGCGGCAAGCCGGGCCTCCGTGTACGCCACTCGTGCATCACACCACGCCTGTCGCGACGGCCACGGTGCCGGCGACAACATGTGTTCATCACCACAGACGATGCCGTGTTCGCGGGCCCATGCCACGGGATTCGTGACGCCGGTCGGATGAAACGTGTAGTCGTACAACAGGAACAGCGGGCAAATAAAAGTGCGAGGGGCCCACTCCACGAACGGATCTTCAGGGGTGACCACGCCGTACGAGCGGCAGATGGCGACGAGTTCGTCGTAGCGGTCCTGGCCGCGTGTACGGTCGGTGGCCGTGGCCGGGCACCACAGATCGTGATTGCCGGGCGTCCAGATGATCCTGGCAAACCGCGGTATCAGGACGTCGAGCGCCAGGCGCAGGTGGTCAGCCTTTTCGCCGATGTCGCCGGCGACGATCAGCCAGTCATCCGGATGGTGGTCAATGGTCTGCAGCGCCTCCCGATTCCGGGCGTGACTGATGTGCAGGTCGCTGATCGCAAGCAGGCGCATCACGCGAGGGGACAGAGTGCTGAGACCGGCACGTGCGTGACGGAGACCTCGACGTGTTGTGTCGGATCACCGGCGACGCACCAGCTGATCAGGTGATGTGGTGCCACCTCGGTCACGTCAAACTGCCAGGCGTCGGGAGTGCCGGCCAGCGATCTCTGGAACGTGATGCGTGGCCGCAGGGCTGTGAGATCAAACGCGATGTCCGCCAGGTGGACGGCGATGCCCAGGCCACGCGCCTTGAGATACGCCTCCTTCAGCGTCCAATAGGTGAGAAACCGTCGCTGCTGGTGCGCCTGTGGCTGTGCGTCGACATCCGCCGCCTCTGATGGCGCGCAGAAGCGGTGCCAGAGATCGCGTGTGATGGCGCGCCGCTGGAGGTCTTCCACGTCAACACCGGCGTCCACGCCCTTGGTGACGATACACGCGACCACTCCTCCGGAGTGCGCAAGGTTGAATTGCAGTGATGTGGCGGGCGCAGCAATCTCCGGCCGGCCGCGGGGCCCTTCTGTGAACGTCCACTCGACAGGTCCGTATGGCGCGAGGGCACTCAGCCACGCACGCACGAGCCGGCGTCCCAGCAGGTACTCGTATGCCGTCGCCTTGTGCTGAAATCGACCGTACCGTCCGCGTTCCCTCGTCGGCAGGTCCGCGATCCAACGACTCACCACGTCATCGGTCAGCGCATGCGTGTCCGACCAGGCGATGGCCATGCCGTGTGGTCCCAGTTCCGGGAGCGCTCCTGTATGCCAGGCCCTCATCTGCACGAGCATGATCGCAGATAATGTGCTCATGACGATGGTGTGTCTGTTTCCCGGGCAGGGTTCACAAACGAAGGGTATGGGCGCGGAGCTGTTCGAGCGGTATCCCGACTGGACCGCGCAGGCCGATGACGTGCTCGGCTTTTCCATCCGCGAACTGTGTGTGGAGGATCCGCGTGGTGAACTCGGTCTCACGCAGTTCACCCAGCCGGCTCTCTACTGCGTCAACGCCCTCACGTATCGCGCGCGGCAGGACGAGGGCAAACCCGTGCCTGCGTTTGTGGCCGGACACAGCCTTGGCGAATACAACGCGTTGCAGGCCGCCGGCGTCTTCGACTTTGCGACCGGACTACGGCTCGTCCGGCAGCGCGGGCAGATCATGGGAGAGGTCAGCGGCGGAGGCATGGCGGCGGTCATTGGTCTTGAACCACAGCACATCCAGGAAGTACTCGACAGCACCGAAGCCGGCCGTCGTCTGGATGTCGCCAACTTCAATTCATTCGATCAGACCGTGATTGCAGGTCCGAAAGACGACCTGGCGACCGTCAAGGCCCAGTTTGAAGCGGCCGGTGTGCGGGCGTACATCCCGCTCAACGTCAGCGCACCCTTCCATTCGCGGTACATGCGCGAGGCGCAGACGCGATTCGGCGCGATCCTGGCGGACGTGTCGTTCACGCCTCCGGCCATTCCGGTGATCTCGAATGTCAGCGGCAAGCCCTACGAAGGGGATCTGGTGCGCCAGACCCTGTCGGAGCAGATCGGCAACTCCGTACGCTGGCTCGAGTCGATGATCTACCTGCTGGACCAGCCCGAACCCGAATTCGAAGAAGTCGGGCCCGGGCAGGTACTGACCAAGCTGCTCGCGCAGATCAAGAAAAAGCGTCGTTAAGGTCGGCCGTGCCCGGCGCCGCCGTTACTGGCTGCCGCCGCGCAGGCGCACCGCGCCGTTGGTCGTCTCGACGCGTACGGGGATGCCGCCGCCGTTGAGCCGGCCGTCCAGGCGTCGCCGGGAGGATTCGAGCACCTGCAGGTCCAGCCCCTCGTGTGAGATGTCGCCGTTGGTCACGCGCACGCTGACATCGGCCGCGGCCGTGCGAGGCAGCGTCACCGTGACCATGCCGTTGGATGTCTCGGCGGTGACCCCCGGCTGCGCCAGGGCCGCCATCACCAGTTCAATGACGCCGTTGCTGGTCGAGGCCTTGGCGCTGTGCTGCAGATCGATACCGCGGATCCGTCCGTTTGATGAGGACGCCTCAAAAGCGCCGCCGAGTCCGGTCGCAAGGATGTCGCCGTTGGAGGACTCGAGCGTAACAGCAACGCCGCGAGGCACGGACACCATGTAGTTGGCGCGTCGCTGCACGCCGATCTGCATGCCGCGCGTCGTGCTGTCGAGCGTCACTTCCGATGCCGACGCCGTTTCGGCAATCTCGAACGCCTTCAGCTGCTCGTTGGCCGTCTGCTCATTCGCCGCTCGTACGACGCGCTCCACCGAGACCTCAATGTCGGCGCGGTCACTGGCATTCACCTCGACGCGGCCATTGCTGGTCTTGATGACCAGGCGTCCATCCGCGTTGATGGGGTAGGTGCGCGACCAGGTGTCCTTCGCTTCCACATCCGTGGACAGCTGCAGGTTGCAGGCCGAGGCGCCAAACAGGGCGACGGTGAGGGCGACAGCAATGCGGATCGAGGCTGGGCGTGGGGACATGTGGGTTCCTCCGGTGCAATACCCGGGTAGAGACGCCTCGCCGCCCGGGAAGTTCCCGCGCAGCCTGCCGGGCCGTGCCGCCTAGTGTATCGACTGGTGTGCCGAGAGGTGCTCGAGCATCCGGGCCCGATGCGCCGCCGCCTGGTCACTGAGGGGGGCCTGGGGCCGCTGCGGACGCAACTCCTCGGCCAGGGCCGAGGCCTCCGAGGCATCCTTGATCCGCAAATCCCGGGCAAACCGATACGCAGCGAAGTCGACGACGTTGTTGCGACGTTCCATGACCACAAGTCTTATCGGCAGGTGTGACAGGGCGGGACATGGCCGGGGTTCCGAAGTTCCGAGGTGCCGAAGTCCCGAGGTGCCGAGGTCCCGGAGTCCGAGGTGCCGAGGCGCTACCAGGGCGGGTCGTGGCACGTCGGAACTCCGGAACTTCGGGACTTCGGAACTACAATTCCTCCCGTATGTCTTCCGCGTCTGGCGTCCGCCAACCGTTTGAACAGTCCGCGGCGCTGGCTGCGCGGCTGGAGTCTGAGGTGTCCCGCGTCATCATCGGTCAGAAGCCGGTGTTGCGCGAAGTGTTGATCTCGCTGCTGGCAGGCGGCCACGTGCTGCTCCGAGGTGTGCCGGGCCTGGCCAAGACGCTGCTGATCAAGACGTTGGCCGAAGCCGTCGACCTGAAGTTCAGCCGCATTCAGTTCACGCCCGACCTGATGCCCTCCGACATTCTGGGCACGGACGTCATCGAAGAGGACGTCTCCACGGGCAAACGGGAGATCCGGTTCATCCCGGGGCCCATCTTTGCGAACATCATCCTCGCCGACGAGATCAACCGCACGCCGCCCAAGACACAGGCTGCCTTGCTCGAGGCGATGCAGGAGTTCCAGGTGACGGTGGGCGGCACACGGTATCCGCTCTCACGTCCGCTGTTCGTGCTGGCCACCCAGAACCCCATCGAGCAGGAAGGCACCCATCCGCTGCCCGAAGCCCAACTCGATCGGTTCATGTTCAACGTCGTGATCGACTACCCGTCTGCCGATGAAGAGCGGCGCATCCTGTCGGAAACAACGACCGGGGCGGCAGCCAAGGTGACACCCGTCGCGACCGGTGAGGAACTGGAACAGGCGCGGGCGCTCGTGCGCGACCTGCCGGCGGCTGACAACGTCGTGTCGTATGCGCTGCGTCTGGTGCGCGCGACGCGGCCGGCTGATGAATCGGCGCCACCGGTCGTGCGTGAGTGGGTGAAATGGGGCGCTGGTCCCCGCGCCGGTCAGGCGTTGCTGCTGGGCGCCAAGGCGCGCGCCCTGATGGATGGTCGCAGCGTGCCTGCGCCCGAAGACATCCGCGCCGTGGCGGCCCCGGTGTTGCGCCATCGCCTGCTCCTGAACTTCCAGGCCGAAGCCGACGGTGTCGATCCCGATCAGGTCATCGCGAAGATGCTCGATGTGGTGACGATGTGAGCACCCCCCGCGCGACCGGCCGGCCCGGCGCCGTGCTCGACGCGCGGGTCGTGGCCGCGATCGACAATCTCGAACTGGCCGCTCGCCTGATTGTCGAGGGCGCCAGAAGCGGCGCGCATCGCAGCCCGTTCCACGGCTTCAGCAATGAATTCAGCCAGTACCGCGCGTATCGTCCTGGCGACGACCTGAAATATCTCGACTGGAAGGTCCTCGCCCGAACGGACCGCCTCTACACCCGCCAGTTTCGCGAGACGACGAACATGGGCGTGGTGCTGGTGGTCGATGCCAGCGCGTCGATGGCCTATCCTCCGACACCCTCAGGCCGCGACAGGCAGGAGGCGCCTGACAAGTTCCGCTACGCAATTCTCATGGCGGCGGCACTGGCGCATCTGATCGTGGGGCAGGGCGACGCCGTCGGTCTCATGTCGATGCAGGGCGACAAACTCGTGTATGTGCCCGCGCGCGGCGGCAAGGCTCACCTGCGCGTGTTGCTTGCGCAACTGGATCAACTCCAGCCCAACGCGCAGTGGGATCCGACACGTGTGCTCACGAGAGCTGCGGACCTGTTGCGGCGCCGGGGCGTCATCGTGGCGATCTCCGACTTCTACGATCAGGAAGACGCCACCCGTGTCCAACTGCGCCGGGTGGCGCGGCGCGGCCATGACGTGGCGGTGCTGCAGGTGATCAGTCGCGACGAGATCGACCTCCCGTTCGGCCGCGATGTCGAATTCGAAGATCTGGAAACCGGTGACCGCGTGGTGGTGGACGCACGCGGGGCACGGTCGGTGTATCGCGATCGGGTGACGGCGTTTCTGGAGCAGTGGCGTACCGGGGCGCGGCGGGACGGGCATGACTACGCCTTGATGACAACAGACGAAGCGCCGGCCGATGCGCTGCGCGCGTATCTGATTCGGCGGGGGCAGCCGCGATGACGTGGCTGGCGCCGTGGGCGCTTGTGGGCCTGGCCGCGGTCGCGCTGCCGGTGCTGGTGCACTGGCTCGCCCGCCACGAAGCGGACCGTCGGCCATTTCCGACGGTCCGCTTCGTGCCGCAGACACCCCCCACGTCGGTCTGGCGTCACCGCCTGACCGACCTGCCGCTGCTCGCGGTGCGCGCGGCCATCGTGGCCGCGGCTGCGGCCGCGCTGGCCGCGCCGGCGCTCGTGCGCCCGCCGTCTCCCGACGCGCGGCCTCCACGCGCGGTGGTCGTGGACACCTCGGCCAGTGTGTCCACCCGCACGGCGGCCGACGGCCGCACGGGCACCACGCTGGCCGACGCGGTGGTCACCGCGCTGGAACCGGCCCCGCGCGGGGTGGT
>BTVE01000072.1:0-24212 GCA_045862915.1 Acidimicrobiia bacterium | reverse complement strand
AGCTCGATGACGTGGTCGAACTGCTGGAAGCCAACCTCGAAGAAGAAAAGGCCGCCGACGAAAAGTTGTCGGCGCTGGCCGAGTCCGGCATCAACGCCGCGGCCATGGCGGGCGACGAGTCCGATGAGGACGTCGAAGAGACGACGAGCCGTCCGGCTGCGAAGAAGTCCTCCAGCGCCAAGCGGCGCTGAGGAACAAACGGCCACCAGCCCACAGGGCTGCACGATGGAGTCGTGGAGTACGTGGAGAGTCCTGCTTTAAGGTCCTCCATGTGCTCCATGCCTTCATGGTGAGCGCCCGCGGAACGCTCGTCGTGCCTTTCTCCCCCCATTGCCTGACGCTGACCTGCCTCGATATCGCCCACGATGTGACGTCCGCGCACATTGGAAGCACCTTTCTCACCTGAAGGCTCCACGCCTGCGCGATTGACCGGACGTCGTCGTGGTGCGTTCACAGGATTGTTACGCACGGAACTGGAGGATACCGTGACCCTTCTAGTCGCTTCATGCGAGGTGTGCCGTGTGGACACCGCATGTGGGCGACTGCAAGGAGGAGAAGTAGATGACCCGTTACGTCAGGCGCTTGCTGTTGGCCGCGCTCGTACTTGCCGGCAGCACGACCCTCGCGTTCGCGCAGGCAACCACCACGCTGTCCGGTGTGGTGAAGGACTCGGCCGGTGGTGTCATTCCAGGCGCCACGGTGGTGGTGAAGGACAACACGACCGGTACCACCCTCGAAACAATCACCAATGCCAGCGGCGTGTATTCGTTTGCCGCCATGCAGGCCGGCACCTACACGGTGACGGCGGCCCTGTCGGGCTTCAAGACCGCCCAGGTCAACAACGTGCGCATCGCGCTAGATACCCCGGCGACGGTCGACATGACATTGCAGGTCGGCGAATTGACCGAGACGGTCAACGTCACCAGCAGCAGTGAACTCGTCAATACGCAGACGGCCACCGTGGCCTCGACGCTGAATGCCGATCAGCTCAACCGCATGCCGACGCCGACGCGCAACGCGATCAACGCCGTCATGTTCCTGCCCGGCATCAACACGTCGACGACCAACCGTGAATCACGCGCCAACGGCCTGCCGGAGTCCTTCGTGCAGATCACGATGGACGGCGTCAACAACAACGACAACTTCAACCGTTCGACCGACGGCTTTTTTGCGTCGGTGACGCCGCGTCAGGACGCCGTTGAAGCGGTGACGGTGACGATGGCGGCGGGTGGTGTGCAGCAGGGCGGCTCGGGCGCCGTGCAGATCCAGTTCCAGACGCGTTCGGGGGGCAACCGCTTCTCGGGCAGCCTCTACGAATACTTCCGGCACCCGAGCCTGAACTCGAACTACTACTTCAACGAGATCAACGACCTGCCGAAAAACGACGTCAAGCTGAACCAGTACGGCGCGCGGGCCGGTGGTCCGATCTACATCCCCGGGATCGTGGATGGCCGCGGCAAGGCGTTTTTCTTCGCCAACTACGAGCAGATCCGGTTTCCGAACAGCTTCACGCGTACTCGCACGGTGCTGCACCCGCGCGGTCTGGACGGCTGGTTCCGCTACACCAACGGCAGTGCGCTGAACGAAGTGAACGTGCTCGCCCTGGCCGCCGCTAACGGCCAGATCTCGACGCTGGATCCGACGACCACGTCGCTGCTGGCGAAGATTGCCGCCTCAACGGCCTCGACCGGTACGGTGAACGAAACGGCCGACCCGATGCTCAACAGCTACGTGTATCTGAGCCCGGGCAAGTTGTTTGAACACCAGCCGACGGTGCGGCTCGACTACAACATCACCGACAACCATCGTCTGACCGGGACGTGGGCGTACATCTACGCCGAGCGTGATCCCGACTACCTCAACGGTGCAGACGCGCGGTTTGTGGGCGCGCCGAATTACCGGCTCTTCAGCTCGACGCGTCCGCGGTACACGGCGACGCTCCGCTCGACGTTGTCGACCAATGTGGTCAATGAACTGACCATGGGCATCACGGCCCTGGGCGGCGCGTCGAACTTCGGCAACGATTCGAGCAACGGTCCGCAGACGTTTGAGGATCAGGGCGGGTATGCCATCGACTTCTCGGGCAACATGGGGCTGACCAACTGGCATACAACCAACGCGCCCAGCTGGCGCAGCGCCCCGACCTACACGGTGACCAACCGTTTGAGCTGGCAGCGCGGCAACCACAGCTTCCAGTTCGGCGCGGAGTTCCTGCGCAACACGGCGGAGGAGAACGCCAAACAGATCGTCCCGGGCATCCAGCTGGGGATGAGCACCCAGTTTGACCCGGCGGCCGATCTCTTCACGACGGCGAATTTTCCAGGGGCATCGAGCGGCGAACTGGCGGACGCGCGTGACCTCTACGCGCTGCTGACGGGGCGCGTGACGGCGGTCACCGGTCAGGCTGCGCTTGACCCGGTCACGAACACGTACGTGCCGTTTGCGGCGCGCACCCGTGCCGGCCGACTGGACATGTATTCGGCGTTTGCCCAGGATTCGTGGCGTGTGACACCGACCCTGACGTTCACGGCGGGCCTTCGCTGGGACGTGCAGATGCCGTTCACGGCGACCAACGACGTCATGTCGGCGGTCACCATGGCGGACGTCTGCGGCATCTCTGGCGTCAATCCCGGCGGTGGCACCTACAGCCGATGCAACTTCTTCGACCCGACCGCGCAGTCGGGCAAGCAGAACATCGAGTACGTACAGCTGACCAGCGACACGCAGGGATATTCGACCGACTGGAACAACTTTGCCCCGTCGGTGAGCGTCGCATGGCGCCCCAACGTGCAGGAAGGGTGGCTGCGCGCGATTCTCGGCAACCCCGACCAGGCGACGCTGCGCGCCGGGTGGTCGGTGGCGTATGAACGCCAGGGCATGGGTGTGTTCACCGGAGCCTTCGGGTCCAACCCCGGGAGCACGATCACGCTGACACGCGACGCCAACACAGGGCTCGTGCCCGACGGCGAGGCGTGGCCGGTGTTGCTCAGCCAGCGGGACCGCCTGTACAACGGCGAGTTCAACGAGACGCCGCAGTTCCCGATTCAGGCACGTGCGAACCGGGCTGATGACCTGCGCGCATTCGCGCCGGACATCCAGATCGGCCGCGCGATGACGTGGACAGTCGGTGTGCAGCGCTCACTGGGCGACGACATGGCGATGGAGGTGCGGTACGTCGGCACCCGCGGCGACAGTCAGTGGTCGACGCTCAACTACAACACCATCCGCGGGGAAAGCCTGCTCAACAACGGCTTCCTCGATGAGTTCCGGACCGCCATGGCCAACCTGCAGGCCAACAACGCGTCTGGTGTGTCGAGCCGTTCAGGTTCATTTGCCTATTTCGGCGCCGGCACGGGCACCAGCCCGCTGCCGACCTACCTGGCGTACTTCAACGGCCGGACCGACGCCAACAATCCTGCGGCCTACACCGGCGGCACAAGCACGTGGCGCAGTTCGACGTTTGCCGGCCGCCTCTCGGCCGCCAGCCCGAATCCGACGTCGGCGGCCAATGACCTCGACGGCAACTCGACACGTCGCGCCAACGCGATTCGGGCGGGCCTGCCGGCGAACTTCTTCGTGCCCAACCCCGCCATCGACGACGTGAACGTGACCGACAGCGGCGCGTTCAGTGACTACCACGCGCTGCAGGTCGAAGTGCGGCGTCGCCTTTCGCGCGGCCTCTCGGCGAACGTCAACTACCAGTACGCCATCGAAGGCGGCTCGGCATTTGACGGCTTCAGCTTCGGCCGGACGATGGTGAGCACGGCCAATGTGCGGCACGCGTTCAAGTTCCAGACCGACTGGACGCTGCCGGTCGGGCGCGGTCAGCGCTACGGCGCCAACATGCACCCGATCCTCGACGGCATTCTTGGCGGGTGGAGCGTCAACGCGGTGGGCCGTATCCAGGCACGTACGATGAACTTCGGGAACGTCCGGCTGGTGGGCATGACGGTCGACGAGTTGACCGACATGTACAAGTTCTACCGCCGCACCAACGCGTCCACCGGACGCACCGAGGTCTGGATGCTGCCGGAGGACGTCATCCTCAACACACGTCGCGCGTTCAGCGTGAGCAGCACGACTGACGACGGGTATTCCTCGTTGGGCGCTCCGACGGGACGATACATTGCGCCGGCCAACTCGGCCTCGTGCATCCAGATCGTCGCGGGGGACTGCGCGCCGCGTGCGGTGCTCGTGCGCGCACCGTGGTTCACACGCATCGACATCGGCGTGACCAAGCGCTTCACCATCAAGGGCAACATGAACATCGAAGTCCGTGGTGACGTGTTGAACCTGTTCGACAACATCAACTTCAACCCGGTGGCGAACCCCGGCGGCGGCGCGACGATCTTCCAGGTCACCAGTGCCTACACCGACGCCAGCAACACGTACGATCCGGGTGGCCGTCTCGGCCAGTTGATGATCCGCTTCAACTGGTAAAGAACCAGTGCGAAGTGCGAAGTGCTGAGCCATTGACTGGGGGCGGGTGGTCCTGACGGGCCGCCCGCCCCGTTCGTTTCCGGTCATCTGCGACCAGAAGGGTCGGGCGATATCTCCGACCGGTGGGGAATCCAACCCCTCTCTTGAATCTCACCATTTGGTGAGATCACCGAATTCGGCCTGAATCCCGGAGATCCGTTGACTCCTGCCCCGGGCACGGTCCGTGCACTCCCGTGCAGGCGTGAACCGACCCACCGAAGCCTCCCCAGCGCTTCCTGTCATCGTGCCTTCTCCGCCGGAGCCGGTGTCTCGGCGTCCTGAGATGGCGCTGGCCACACTGATCGAGGCGGTCCCTGACCTGATCTTCGTCAAGGACGTCGACGGGAAGTACGTCACGTGTAACGCCGCCTTCGCGGCGTTCGTGCAGCGTTCGAAGTCCGAGATCATTGGGACGACCGACTTCGATTTGGTGCCCTGCGAGTCCGCTCGGCGATTTGTCGAGGTCGACCAGGCGATCGTGCGGTTGGGGCATTCGCAGGAGAACGACGAGTGGGTGACGGGGCCGGACCGCCGACCTACCCTGTTCCATACCATCAAGACACCCTGCTACGCGCCTGACGGGACGGTGCTGGGCGTGCTCGGCGTGAGCCGTGACATCACGGCGCGTCATCGGGCTGAGACGCGCCTGCACGAGAGTGAACGGCTGTTCAGGACACTGGTGGAGGCGGCTCCCGAGGCCATCTTCGTTCGGACGGGTGAACACTTCGCGTACGTGAATCGCGCGACGGTCCGGATGTTCGGAGCCCAGTCCGCCGACGAGTTGCTCGGCCAGCGTGTCCTCGATCGTTTCCATCCCGACTGCCGCGAGGCGGCCCTCGCACGCATGCGGCATATGGACACGGTGCACGAGGCCACAACAGAAGTGGACAGGGTCTTCCTGCGGCTGGACGGCGTGCCTGTTGATGTGAACGTGTCTGCCGTGTCGATCGCGTTCGAAGGTCAGCCGAGTTCGCTGGTCTTCGCGCGCGACATCACGGACCGCAAACGCGTCGAAGCGTCGATGCGACACGAGTTGTTCCTGCAGCAGCAACTCGCCAGGATTGCCGCCACGGTGCCCGGCACCATCTACTCGTTTCTGATGCGGCCGGATGGATCGACGGCGATGCCGTTCGCCAGCGCCGCGATCGAGCCGCTCTTCGGATTCACCGCCGATCAGGTCCGCAATGATGCCTCGGGCATCATGCAACTGGTGCATCCCGACGATGCGGCTCGCGTGAACGCGGCAATTCTGGAGTCCGCACGGACGCTGCAGCCCTGGCGCGAGGAATTCCGCGCAGTGAACACTCCCAAGGGGGAGATATGGATTGAGGGACACTCGGTGCCGCAGCGGCAGCCCGACGGTAGTGTGTTGTGGTTCGGGTTTTTGCAGGACGTCACCGAGCGCAAGACATCCGAACGCCTCGTCCGGAAGCTGTCGAGGGCGGTGGAGCAAAGCCCGGTCTCCATCGTCATCACCGACGATGAGGGGCGCATCGAGTACGTCAATCCGAAATTTTCGCAGCTCACCGGATACACGCTCGACGAAGTGCGCGGCGAGTCCCCCCGGATTCTCAAGACCGGCTCGACCCCGCCCGACGAGTATGCGCGCCTGTGGAAGACGATCCGCGGCGGCGATACCTGGCACGGCGAATTCTGCAATCGCAAGCGGGACGGAGGCACGTTCTGGGAGTTGGCGACCATTTCGCCAATCACGGATGACAACGGTCGCATCACGAATTTTCTGGCCGTCAAGGAGGACGTCACCGAGCGTCGGGACCTCGAGGCCCGCCTGCGGCAATCACAGAAGCTGGAAGCAATCGGGCAACTCGCCGGTGGCGTGGCCCACGATTTCAACAACATCCTGGCGGCGTTGATGATGCAGACCGAACTGCTCATGAGTGAGGAACGCCTGTCCGATGACGTGCGCGAGGGCCTCGCGGAGATCAAGGAGACGACCGAACGCGCGGCGTCCCTGACGCGTCAGCTGTTGCTGTTCAGCCGTCGGCAGGTGCTGCAGCCGAGGGACCTCGACCTGAACGATGTTGTGGTTCAACTGAGCCGGATGTTGCAGCGGCTCATTCGCGAGGACATCCGGCTCGACTTGAGGCTTGATCCTCGGCCCGTGATGACGCATGCCGATGCCGGGATGCTGGATCAGGTCCTGATGAATCTCGCGGTCAACGCCCGGGATGCCATGACCGCCGGCGGAACCCTGACGATTGAGACGTCCGTCTGCGAGGTCGATGCGGCAGCAGCACGGCAACATCCCGATGGCGCGCCCGGGCACTACGCCTGCCTGCGCGTCACCGATACGGGCTGCGGAATGCCACCGGAGATCATGGCGCACATGTTTGAACCGTTTTTCACGACCAAACGTCCGGGGCAGGGCACCGGCCTGGGCCTGGCCACGGTGTTTGGCGTCGTGAAGCAGCACAAGGGCTGGATCGCTGTCGACAGCAGTCCCGGTACGGGGACGCGGTTCGAGGTGTTCCTGCCGCTCGCGTCGTCGGTGACCGGCGCGCGCAGTCAGGCCGCCGCGTCACTCAGCCGAGGCGGCACCGAAACGTTGTTGCTGGTCGAAGATGATGCGGCTGTGAGGCGCGGCACACGCGCGGTACTCGCGCAACAGGGCTACACCGTTCTGGAGGCGGACTGCGGAGCCGATGCACTCCGTGTGTGGACGGAACACACGCGCGACGTCTCGCTGCTGGTCACCGACCTGGTCATGCCCGGAGAGATGAACGGCCGTGATCTGGCGCTGGCCATCCGCGCCGAACGTCCGGAGTTGCCGGTGGTGTTCACGAGCGGCTACAGCGCTGAGATCGCCGGTACGGAGATCCACGTGCGCTCCGGGGATGCGTTTGTCCAGAAGCCGGCGTCACCCGCACACCTGCTCGAGGTGATCCGCCAGGTCCTCGATGGGGCGTTGCCGAGCCGCGCGCCGTTCGGGTACACGGTCACCTCCCAGGGCGGACCGGCAGCGCAATGAACCGCCGCCACGCTTCCCATACGTTGCCGACCAGGAGTCCGGCCAGCAGGTAGTACACGACGCCGACCGTTTCAAAGAGTGCGTAGCTGGTGACGGCGACCAGCACGCCGCAGAACACCTGGTCGCGGTATTTGATCGGCGCGGTGGGTGGGTCCGTGAGCATGAAGACCGCGAAGTAGATCACGGCATGCAGGTCGGGCGCCCGGAAGATTTCGACCAGTGGACGTGGGTCCGCCACGAATGTCGTCACGGTGAACAACGTGAAATACGTGCCGAGAAACGAGAGCACCAGCGGGACCTTGTTGACACGATCGGTGATGAACGCTCCGCCGGCCACCACGGCCGAGAGGGCCCAGACCGGCAACTCCGGAAGCGCGCCCCACCAGCTGTGGCCGGTGTCAAACGTGTAGTAGGAGATCACCAGTGCCAACCCGGCCGGATTGAAGATGTTGGCCGCCCTGGTGCGCAACACGTACTTGCTCGCCACCGCCATGGCGGACACCACGGCAGGGACCCACACGGGTTCAAACGGACTCAGCACCATCGCGACAATCAGGCCTGTCAGCACGGCGCCGTCAGGAACGCGCCACCGAGGCTGGCGCATCCGCAGCAGGAACACGTCGAGCACACTCGCGACCACGACGGCGGCCGTCACACCGGGCACCACTTGCGCGGGGCCGGTGTAAACGGCGGCGATGCCCACCAGTCCGATGAGGATCAGAATCAGCAGGCCCTTCGGTGTGCGGAAGAACCGTCGGAGGCTGCTGCTAGGCACGCGGCACCTCGGCCGTGGCATGGATGTGCATTCGCTCGTCGACCAGCACCGCCTGCAGCCCCAGGCGCGCGCACAGGTCCAGCCCCTCGGAGGCACCCAGCACAAATGCCGCCGTCGCTGCCGCGTCCGCGAGCATGGCGGTGGGTCCAACGACGGTGGCGCTGGCGAGTCCGTTCGCGACACCTCCCGTCCGCGGGTCAACGATGTGGTGTCCGTCGTGTGTTCGCCGCTCGTAGTCGCCGGACGTGCAGACGGCCGCATCCGAGAGGTGCAGGGTGTCGATCACGCTGTCCTCCTGCCTGGGATGCCGGATACCGACCGTCCACGCTTCTCCATCCGCGCGATGGCCACCGAAGTAGAGATCGCCACCGGCGTCGATGGCAAAGTCGCGGCACTCGCGCAATTCCTGTGCGGCCAGATCCACAGCCATTCCTTTGGCGACCGCGCCGAGATCGAGCACCAGTGGCCGTTGCAACGTCAGGGTGCGCGACTCGGGATCACACACGACATCATGCCAGGAGACGTCCGGCACGGCGGCGATGGTATTGACCAATTCGCCGGTGGTGTGTCGTCGATTGAAGCCGCGGCGTTCCATCAGTCGTCCGACGGTGGGATCAAACGCGCCGTCGGTTTCCTCGGCCATCGCCAGTGCGAAGCGGGCGGCTTCGAAGAGCAGGTCGCTGACCTCGACGGGCTCGCCGACGCGGTCGATCAGCCGGCGGAGTTCACTGGAGGGATCAAACCGGCTGCAGGCGGTGTCGACTCGCCGGAACCACTCGAATGCGGCATCGATGGCGGAGGCGGCGAGCGGCGTGTCGTTGACGGTGGTGATGGTGACCAGGGTTCCGAAGCAGACATCCGCCCGCACCAGTGGTGCGTCACTCACTTGGCTTTGCCCAGGGCTTCGACCACGCCCCAGTAGAACGCGTTGGCGCTTTGTGTCGCGCCCGTGACGTAGTCACATTCGGGACTTTGCCGCGCGACGATCTGCGGCGGCAGGTGGGCAACCCAGGAGCACGAGTAACGTGTGCGGCACTGGGAGATCGAGGCCGCCGTGATACGGCCGCCTTCAATGGTCACCGTGGCCTGAATGTCGCCGTGCCGGCTCGAGCCCCAACCGGTATACGTGCCGTCGCGGTACTTCTCCTTGGGCATCAGCGGGGCCGGAACCGGAGGCACCGGTGCCGGTGCCGGCGTGTCTTCGACAGGTGGAGCAGCGACGGGCGTGGGGATCGGGGACGCTGGAACGGGAACCGGAGTTGGAGCCTGGGCCGGTTCCTGGTGCTGGGTTCTGGGTGCTGGGTTCCTGGGTTCGTCGGGTTCAGGGTTCGAAGGGTTCTGGGGCCGCTGCGGAGCCTGGGTGCTCTGTGTGCTGACCGGCGCGGGTGAGGGTGTTTTCACCTCCGCGGCCCGCACCGGAAGGGCAGGGGCCGGTGTGGCCGTGGGCGTCGGCGCAAAATCGTCCGGGGGTTCAATGATCGGCGGCGCCGACGACTCGCCGCCAGCCGGCGGCGCCGGAATCACCGGGCGGCGTTCATGGTCGGCCGCATCCAGCTCCTCGGCGGCTGCGCGTGTGCGCAGCAAACCCGTTGAGTACACCGCCACGATGGCCGCCGAACTGAGCGCCACCAGTCCATGAGAGATTCGCGTTCCGCCGCCCGAAGCCATCCGACGCACGGATTATGCACCGGTTCAACGCTTCCGCATCGCCTCCGTCACGATCCCCACATGTGTGACACCCGCGCCGGTGGCGACATCGATCAGTCCCGCAACGTCGCCGTAACGTAACGACCCATCGCCGATGAGAAACATCGTCTTGTCGGTGCGGTCGGCATACAGGACACGCAGCCGCTCACTGAGCGCCGCCATGGTCACCGGCTCGGAGTTGAGCCGCACATCGTGGTTGGCGTGGATCTCGAGCACGACCTGACCCAGGGGTGGCGCCGGCGCGTCACGCCGCTGGACCTCCTGGGGTATGTCGGCATCAAGTCCCTTTTGCGTCAGCGGCAAGCTGGCCAGGAAGATCACCAGCAGCACCAGGAGCACATCGATCAACGGAGTGACATTGAGATCCGACGACGGTCTGAGTCGAGCCATGGGTGCCTCCCTGAATGGTGAGACACCGGCAACGCCGAAGTGGCCCGCCTCACGGCTGCCTGAGCGCCTCCACCGGCGAGATCCGGAGCGCGCGCCGGGTAGGGCCGAGGCAGGCCGCAAACGCGACCAGCAGCATGATGACCAGCCCCTGCGCGAGGGCGAGGCCAACCGCCAGCCACGCGGACGGCGCCGTCGTCGACTGCTCCTGCATCTCGAAAAAGATGCTGCCCGCCAGCGGCAGTCCGATGAGGACCCCAATGCCGATCTGGGTGAGCGCGCGTCGGGCGACCTGCAGCACGATGCGACGCCGGTCGGCGCCCAGCGCCATGCGAATACCAAACTCGCGCGTGCGTTCGGCAATCGTGAACGACATGATGGCGTAGAGGGCCGAGGCCGCCAGCGCCAGCAACACGCCGACCAGCAGCGTGGCGCCGCCGACGATGGCGGTCATGAGATACCAGTCACCTTCAAACACCTGATCGAGTGTTGTTGGCCCCGTGATGACCGCGCGTGCGTCAACGTCGCGTGCAATCGTGCGCACCCGCGACGTCAGCGCCATGGGATCGCCGTCGGCCGCGATCGCCAGCTGGATGCTCGGCGTCGATCCGTACGCCATCACCTGATACACCCCATCGTCTTCCGTCGGCGTCAGGGAGTGCATGCCGAGATGGCCGACGACGCCGACGATCTCATGCCAGGGGCCCGGCACCGCGCCGTCCGTGGTGACGTAGCGCAGGCGCCGGCCGACAGCACCGCGGCCACCGAGCGCCCGTTCGACGAACGTGGTGTTGACCATCACCGACGCCGCCCCGGGTGAGAGATCACGCCTGTCGAACGTGCGTCCTGCCGTGGGGGCCGCGCCGAGGGCTTCGAAGTATCCAGGCGCCACGGCTGCCACACGCACGCGATGCCCGCTGGCGATGAGCGGCTGCGCCTCGCCGTCGATTTCGACCAGGCGTGTCGGATGATCCATGCGCGGTAACACGGTGGCAGCAGTGGCCGAGCGCACGCCCGGTTCATTCCGGAGGCGTTCAACAATGGCCTCCTGCGCCTGCCCATCGGGGACCGTGAGCGTCGCCGAGAGGAATTGCTCGGCACGAATGCCGTCCGTCTGCTCGTTGGCCAGGGTCACCGCCACGCGATGGGCGATGCCGATGGCAAATCCCGTAGCGGCCACGGCCACCGCCACGTCCGCGACAATCATCACGCTCGAGGACAGGCCAAACCGTGTGCCCGAGCGCTGGCCCGCAGCGCGCTGAAGTCCACGCTGCACCGACATCGACGTCGTCCGCAGCACTGGAATGACGCCGGCAATGGCCGCCGACGCACCGGCAAGACCACACGCGCGCAGGACCGTGCCGGTCGATAGTTCCGGCTGCAGCCAATACGGCATCGGGAAGAACTCCAGCAGGCCAAGTACGCGTGACGGCAGGACGTAGAGGAGCCCCAGGCCCACGCCGGTGGCCAGCAGCGCCAGCACCAGCGATTCGGTGAACACCTGCGTGAGGATGCGGCTGCGGCTGGCGCCCAGCGCCGTGCGGACCGCGAACTCGCCGGTGCGTGTGCTCGTGCGCGCGAAGATGAGCAATCCGACGTTGACACACGCGATCAGCAGCGGCACCAGCGTGAGCACCTGCACGATCGCGAACTCCGGCATGGCGCGCAGTCCACCCTTCGGAAACGCAAACGTCATGAACGAACTGGGGACCACTTCGGCGCTGAGACGGGCGTACACGTCCGGCAACTCGGCGGCCAGCGATGCCTGCACGGTTGAGAGTTCCGCCTGCGCGGCCTCCGGCGTGACGCCTGGCCAGAGCTGGCCGAAGATCGTGAGCGGCCGGCCCTCGCGCGGTGTCGCCACCGGTGGTTCCCGCAGAGGCAGCCACAACTGCTGGTTGCGTGGGAACTGAAAACGTTCCGGCATCACACCGACGATGTCGTGCGGCACGCCGCCGATGCGCAGGGTGGTGCCCACCAGCGAGAGCGGGTCGACACCAGTGGCGCGGCCGACGTCTTCGCGGATGATCACGACCTTCGGCGCACCGAGCGCTTCATCCGCTGGGTAGAGCGTCCGCCCTCGGACCGGTGCCGTGCCGAGCATCTCGAACGTCGACGCCGTGACTTCCGCTCCCGACAACTGCAGCCCGGTCTGTCCGAACTCAACCTCGTAGGTGTGTTGTCGTGACGCGCCGAGTCGCTCGAAGCTGGTGAGGGACCGCTGCCACGTGTGCAAATCCCCTGTGGTCGTGGACGTCCATTGCCCGACGTTCCAGTACCTCAGCGTGTGGATGCGGCCCTCAGGGTCTTCCGGCAGGTGCGCCTCAAACGCGTCCACCGCGTGCATGGGCATGAGGCCGACGGGAATCCCCACGGCGAGCGCAAACGTGGCGACCAGCGTCAGTCCGGAGTACTTGGTGAGCATGCGCAAGCCGAGCCGCGCGTCGATCATCGAGAAACGCGGAAGGCCGGCGCGGAGCCTCGCGCCCAGGACGCTCAGCGCGGATGCCAGCATGTTGATGAGGTACCGACGTTGGGCGCGTGAGTGGGGAAGGCCCGCAGCCACATCCCGCTCAAAGGCATCGTCAAGGTCGGTAAGCACGTATGGCGCCTCTGGCCCCCGAATCAGCAGGCGCGCGATGGCACGGATCATTCTTCCTCCGCGAGTGCGGTGACGCGGGCGGTGAGACCACCCGCCATCGCCTGGATGGTCTCGTAGCTTGACTGGAGCGCGCGGGCGCCGGCGGGTGTGATGGCGTAGTACTTCCGCGGACGGCCGGCACGACCGGGCGTCGCCTCCGCCACGCGCGCGGTGACGTACTTCCGCTCGGCGAGTCGGCCCAGTGTCGTATTGATGGCGCCCGATGACACCACACGACCGGTCCGTTCCTCAATGGCCTCTCGTATCGTCCCGCCGTACGCGTCATCGCCGAGGGCGACCACCGAAAACAGGATCAGTTGTTCGAATTCACCGAGGTACCCCACGCCCACCCTCCGTCGTCCATATTAAGCCACAGTGTAGCTTTATTCCCCTTACGACGGCCGTCCCGGCCTGGTTCCTTGAGATCGAGGGTTCACAGCTATTCTTGGAACGTATGGCTCGTCGCCCCACGCTTTCTCCCGAGGCCTCACGCGTATCGAAGGTGGCCTCGTTTGATCCCAACAGTCCCGCTGGCGCCGCTCGTGGCATCTACGGCCTCCCGTTCGACACCCGCGATGCGCAGGTCGTGATTGTGCCGGTGCCGTGGGATGTCACGGTGTCGTACCACGACGGTGCCGCGCGAGGTCCAGCGGCAGTGTTTGCCGCGTCATCGCAGGTGGATCTCTACGACCCGGCCGTCCCTGATGCCTGGAAGATTGGCCTGGCGATGGACGAAATGCCGCGCGAGGTGGCGACGCGCAGCCGCAAACACCGCGCGCAGGCACTCAAACATCAGTGCGCGGCGGTGAACAAGGCCTCGGAGTGGCTCAACAACTGGGTCGAACAGCGCACAGGGCAGTGGCTGGATGCCGGCCAACTGGTCGCATTACTTGGCGGCGACCACAGCACGCCGCTGGGATTCATGCGGGCCCTCGCAGCGCGTCACGACAGCTTCGGGATCCTGCAGATCGATGCGCACGCGGATCTGCGCAACGCCTACGAAGGCTTCACCTGTTCACACGCCTCGATCATGACCAACGCCCTGACGGTGCCGGCCGTTCGCTCGCTGGTGCAGGTGGGCATCCGTGACTACTGCGACGAGGAAGCCTCCGTCATCGCGGCCGACCCACGCGTCACGACTTTTTTTGATCGCGATCTGAAACGTGCGCGGTTTGAGGGCACGACGTGGGCGAAGCAGTGCACGGGCATCGTCGCGACACTGCCGAAGAAGGTGTACCTGAGCTTCGATATCGACGGGCTTGATCCGAAGTTTTGTCCGCACACCGGGACGCCGGTGGCGGGTGGCTTCGAGGTGGAAGAAGTCCTGTACCTCGTCGAGGCGGTCGTCCGATCAGGACGGACGATCATCGGTCTGGATCTCAACGAGGTGGCACCGGGTCCCAAGGGGGACGACTGGGACGCCAACGTCGGCGCGCGGCTGCTGTACAGGCTCTGCAACCTGATGGCCGCCTCCAACGGCCGCGCCTGACAGGCGTAGCCGCCTGAGTCAGCGCGTCAGGTCCTTGAGGGCCTCCAGCAGTTCGGCGATGTCGGCTTCCGTGTGGGCGGCGTTGATCTGGAAGCGGATCGTCTCGTCACCCTTGGGCACGACAGGGAAGGTGAGTCCCACGGCGAGAATGCCGCGTTCAAACAGGCCCTGCACCATGGCGCGGACCTTGTCGGTGCTGCGCACGAGCAGCGGCACGACCGGATGTGGCCCTGGAATGGACTCGAGGCCGAGTGATTCGAGGCCGACACGGAACTGTGTCGTGCGCGCAGCGAGGTTCGTCAGGCGCTCGCGTCCTTCCGCGCTGTCGGCGATATCGATGGCCGCCACCGCCGCCGCGGCATCGGCGGCTCCGAGCGGGTTGGTGTAGATGTAGGTGTCGGCCTTCTGCCGCACGGCTTCAATCAACGTCGGGCTGCCGGCCACAAACCCTCCGTTCACACCAAACGCCTTGCCGAACGTGCCGATGAAGATGTCGACATGTCCGCCCGCATGTTCTTCGGTGCCGCGGCCCGTGGCGCCGTATGCGCCGATGCCGTGGGAGTCGTCCATCATCGTGATCACGCCGTCGCGGAAGCGCGCGTCGTGTGCGGCGGTCACCGTGAGCAGGTCGCGCAGCGGCGCTGCGTCCCCCCGCATGCTGAAGATGCCGTCGAAGATCACGATCACGCGTCCGACACCGTCCGGCACGGCGTCCAGGCAACGTGCCAGGTCTGCCGGATCGTTGTGCGCGAAGATGGCGCGGCGATCGGACGGAATGTTGGCGATGCGCATCGCCCGGATGATGCAGTTGTGATTGAGGGCGTCGCCGATCCAGTAGGTGTCGGGTCCGGAGAGCGTAATCGCCGTGCCCAGCACGGTGGTGTAGGCCGAATTAAACGCCTTGGCGGCCGGCCGGCCCGTGAACGCGGCAATCCGCGCCTCGAGTGCGACGTGATGAATCGAGGTGCCGTCGATGAAACGCACCGCGCCGGGGCCGGTGCCGAAGATGCGGGCCGCCTCGTCGGCGGCATGGAGCAGCGCCGGGTGATGCGACAACGACAGGTAACTGTTCGAGTTCATGCGGAGGAACTCGCCGGTGCGTCCCTCCAGCGTGTACCTCGGGCCGCGGGTGCCCACCCCGGCGACGTAGCCATTGATGATGCGTTCGGGCGCTTTGGCGCGTCCCTGTTGTTCGAGGTCGGCGATATCGGCGGCAAGGGAAACGTCGAGTCGGTCCAGCGGCATGTCGACTAGCGTACTACCGGCGGCGCGTTGATAGGAATCCTCAAAGTTGAACCACCAAAGAATCAACTTTTTCTGGCTGCGTGCGGTTGCGTAGCATCGGTCCATCACCACCAAGGAGTCGCCGATGACGATTACCGTTCACGCTCGAGGATTCGCACTTACGGACGCGCTGCATGCCCACGTGCTGCGTCGACTGCAGTCAGCCATCGGACGTCTGGGACGGGGCGTCACACGGGTCGCCGTCCGCCTCACGGACCTCAATGGTCCGCGAGGCGGCGTCGACAAGCGCTGCCAGGTGCAGGTCTCGCTGGCCGACCGCGCCGCTCTGGTCGTGCACGACACGCGCAGCGACCTCTACGCGGCCGTCGATCACGCCACCAATCGGACCGGCCTGGCACTCTCGCGCAGGCTGGCGGCGCGACGCCGGTAGCGGCGGGTCGTCGTGGGGCGGAGCTTTCGCTCCGCCGGGGGCCGCGTGCGGGGCTAGAATCTGGCAACAGAAAGAGGTTGCCCATGTCGCTCGCCCTTCGTCGTACTGCTGTTCTCTGCGCCGGCTTCGCGCTGGCCGTGGTGTCTGCCGGCCTGCCGTCGGCGCCTGTGCATGCCGAATCGGCCTTTGTGGACGCCCACGGGCATGTCCATGTGCCCGACACGCAGGCCCCGTCCGCGCTGCCGCCGTACCTCAACCTGTTCCAGTGGCGCAGCCTGGGACCCGACCGTGGCGGGCGCTCGCTGGCCGTCTCCGGTGTGATTGGTCGTCCCGACGAAGCCTATTTCGGCGCCGTCGGCGGCGGGCTGTGGAAGACCACCAATCGCGGCGAAACCTGGGCGCCGGTGACCGACGGCCAGGTCGGCAGCGCGTCGGTGGGCGCGGTCGCCGTCTCGGAGACCAACCCCGACATCGTGTTCATCGGGATGGGCGAGACGTGCATCCGCGGCAACATCCAGTCGGGTGACGGCGTCTACAAGTCCACCGACGCGGGCAAAACCTGGACGCACCTGGGCTTCAAGGACGCGAAGAACATCTCGAAGATTCGCATCCATCCCACCAACCCCGACATCGTGTACGTGGCGGCGTTTGGTCACCACGGCGCGCCCAACGAGGAGCGCGGCGTCTACAAGAGCACCGACGGCGGCAAGACGTGGAAGCGGACTTTGTTCCGTGACGCCAAGACGGCCGCGATCGACCTGTCGATCAACCCGAAGGATCCCAACGTGATCTACGCCGCCTTGTGGGAGGCGTATCGCGTGGAATACCAGATGTCGAGTGGTGGTCCGGGCAGCGGCCTGTTCAAGTCCACCGACGGGGGCGAAACCTGGACCGAACTGACGCGCCGCCCCGGTCTGCCCTCAGGCGTGATTGGCCGCGTGGGCGTGTCGGTATCACCCGCGAATCCGAACCGCGTCTACGCCATCATTGAAAACGCCAACGGCGGCCTGTTCAGCTCTGACGATGCCGGCGAGACGTGGACGTTGGTCAACAGCGGTCGCAACATCCGCCAGCGCGCGTTTTATTACACCCACGTGACGGCGGACCCGGTGGATGCCGACACGGTCTACGTGCTCAATGTCGGCACGTTCAAGTCCACCGACGGCGGCAAGACGCTGGTCAGTTTCACCGGCGGCGACTCGCACGACCTCTGGATCGATCCGAAGGATCCCAAACACATCGTGCACGCCAGCGACACGGGTGGCGCGGTGACCTACACGGGCGGCAATCCGTTCACCGCTCGTGACTTTCCCACGCCGCAGTACTACCACGTCGTGACGACCAAACACGTCCCGTATCACGTGTGCGGCGCGCAGCAGGACGGCAACACCGTGTGCATCGAGAACGAAACGGCCGGTGGTCGCGGCGGCGGCACACCGCTGATGTACAACCCGGGCGGTTTCGAACCGGCCTACATTGCTCCCGACCCGAAGGATATCGATGTGTTTTTTGCCGGCGCAGTGAATGGAGGCTGGCTCGAATACACCAACCGACGGACGGGCCAGTCGCGCGAAGTGCACCCTTACCCTCGCATGTTCTCAGGTGAGCCGTCCAGCGCGCTCGTCGAGCGCATTCAGTGGACGTTCCCCATCATCTTCTCGCCGGTGGATCCGCGCATCCTTTACACGGCCACGCAACACGTGTGGAAGACGACCAACGATGGGCAGAGCTGGGAACGCATCAGCGGCGATCTCTCACGACACGATCCGAAGACGATGGGCCACTCGGGCGGGCCCATCACGGGCGACATGAACGGGCCTGAGGTGTACGCGACGGTGTTTGCGCTGGCGCCCGGCAAGACGGACGTCAACATCCTGTGGGCGGGATCTGACGACGGCCTGGTGCATCTCACACGTGATGGCGGCAAGACATGGACGAATGTGACGCCGCCCGACATGCCGGACTTTGGCCGCGTCAGCATCATCGACGCGTCGTCGTTTGATCCGGGCACGGCGTACATGGCGGTGAAGCGTCCGCTGCTCGATGATTTTGCGCCCTACATCTTCCGCACGCACGACTTCGGCAGGACGTGGACAAAGATCGTCAACGGCATCGACCCGGATGAGTACGTGCATACAGTGCGCGAAGATCCCAAACGTCGCGGCCTGCTGTATGCCGGCACGCAGGAAGGGGTGCACATTTCGTACGACGATGGCGGGACGTGGTTGCCGTTGTCGCTCAACCTGCCCAATACGCAGGTGTCGGACCTGATTGTCGAAGATCGTGACCTCGTCATCTCGACGCACGGCCGGGGCTTCTACGTGCTGGACGACATCGCGCCCATTCGCCAGTATTCGCCGGCAGTCGCCGCAGCCTCTCCGGCGTTTCTGTTCGCACCGGAGACCGCGTATCGCTCGACCAACGGTGCCACCATCCGGTATCTGGTGAACGGGCCCGTGCAGACGCTGTCGTTTGATGTGCTCGATGGGAAGGGAACGGTTATCCAGACGTTCACCGGTGCTGCGGGTGGTCGTGGTGCGGCGCCTGCCGCCGGTCGGGGCGGTGGACGTGGTGGCCGTGGTGGCGGCGGCACGACCGCGTCCATGTCGGAGGGCATGCAGACGATTACGTGGAACCTGCGGTATCCGCCGGCCACGAGTTTCCCCGGCATGATCTTGTGGGGCGGCAATGTGCAGGGCCCGTTTGCGCCTCCGGGCACCTACCAGGTGCGCATGACGGTGAACGGCGTCACGCAGACGCAGTCGTTCCAGGTGGCAAAACACCCGCTGCACACCAATGTCACCAATGCCGATCTGCAGGAGCAGTTCGACCTGGTCATCCGCATTCGCGACAAGACGAGTGAGGCCAATCAGGCGGTGATTGACATTCGCCGGATCAAGGCCGACGTGGCCGACCGTTTGTCGAAGTCGCAGGACGGCCGGCTCAAGACCGCCGCCGACAGTCTGGTCGCGGCGCTGAGCGAGGTGGAAGGGGAGATCTACCAGGTCAAGAACCAGAGTGGCCAAGACCCGCTCAATTTCCCGATCAAGGTGAACAACCGTCTGGCGTCGCTCATGTCGATGATCAACAGCGGCGACGGCAAGCCCATCGGCAACGCGGAGCCGATCTTCAACGCGTTGTCCGGTGAACTCAAGGTGCTGACCGACAACCTCGACCGGATCCTGCAGAAGGAACTTGGCGCCTTCAACACCGAGGCCGCGCGGTTGAAGCTGGAGGCGGTCAAAGGCCGCTGACGCGGCTTCGGGTTCTGAGTCCTTCGGCGTGATGTCGCGTGTGGCCGGTCAGCAACATGACGGTCTGCCGCGGCGACATCGCGCCGAAGTACGCGTGAGTGATCCGGACATCGGGGCGCTCACGCGCGGCGGCAGCGAGCGCGCTGATCGCGCGGGCAGACGTCTCCAGCAGCCGTGCACGCGCCTCTGCCTGGGAGAGGCTTTCCGCTGCGGAGAGGTCGGGAATGACTTCGGGCGGGGCGGGCGCTTCGCGCGGGAACCGGCGCAGTACGAACAGCACCGGCATCACGAGCTCACGCAGCATCCACATCCGCCAGACCGGCAGCCGTGTCCGCATCTGCGGACCATCGTCGAGCGCTCCGAGGCAATAGCTGTAGGCATCGATGACGTGGAGCGACAGGGCAGCCGCGCTCCAGCGGCCGGCCGCCGGCGCCTCAAACCACCGGTCCGCGGGGACGGCATCGATGGCATCGGCGAATTCGCCGATGGCTGCGGTGTGCGCGTTCATCAGGCGCGCGCCGAAGACCCCGCCTATAATCCGCTCCATGTTCACGCGACATCTTACCGCCGGGACCATCCTGGTCGCGGCAGCCGCATCGACACTATGGGGGCAGCAGACGGTCGCGGACCGTTACACCCGGTTTGAGCTGACCGACCCGGCCGCGGGCGTGTACCGCGTCATCGATGACCTCAGTGCCATCGGGGGCGCAACGTTTGCGCTCTCGAGTACTCCGGGGACGACACTCTCGGACGTCACGGTGACCGACCGCCACTCCGGGGCCAAAGTGGCGCATCAGATGCAGGATGGGCGGATCGTGGTTCCCCTGCGGAGCGTGCCCGCGCCTGGCGAGAATCGACTCCGATTCCAGTACACCGCGACCAACACGCGTGTCTTGAACGGATCAAACGCCGAGGCCGTGTTCACCGTGACGCCGGACGGGCCGCGAAACGCGATCGTGCTTCCGGCGGGCTGGGAACTGCTGGAGTCCAACGTGCCGGCGCAGGTGATCGAAGAGGCGGATGGCCGGCTGAACGTCAGCTCGTGGAACACCATGCCTGTGCAGGTGCCGTTGCGCCTGCGGCTCCGAAAACGTCCGGCGTCCGCGGCTGCAGTGGACCCGGTCACGTCACCACCAGTCGTGTCGCCTGGGACTGCGGCGACGCCGCCCGCCAACGCGCTTGCGAATCTGCGTGTCACGGAGCGTGCGATTCAGGATCGTGAGATTGTGTATTTCCTCCAGCAGCCAGAGACGCACAGCTTCCGGCTGTACCACGACTACACGGAGAGTCGGCCCGGCGTGGCGACCTATCGCAATGTCGTGCGCGGCGGGGCCACTGTGTCCGATCCGTCGGCACTCCTGCTCGACACCGGCACCCCGCTTCGCGTCGAGACGGTCAAGGAGAAGGACGCAGAGGTGGTCATCATTCATTTTCCGGCGGTGGAGCAGGGCAAGTCGTCACGCCTGCGCATCACCGAAACCTACACGGATCCGGGACGCTACGGCCTGGTCAACGGCCAGCTCGTGTGGAATCGAAACTTCGGCCGGCCCGCCAACGACGTGGTGTTGCCCGAAGGCTGGTACCTGACTGATTCGACGATTCCCGGCACGGTCTCGCTTGAAGCCGACGGCCGCGTGCGAATCGCGTTCATCAATCCCCGGCCTGATTCCATCGACGTTGTCATCAAGGCGCGGCGACGCTGATGTCACGCCCATTTCCCTTCGACCTGAACATTGACCGCGCGGCAACGCTGCCGGCGCGGATGTACGTGGACCCGGTGGTGCTCGCGCTGGAAGAGGACCGCGTCTTCGGCCGGACTTGGCAACTGGTCGGGCACACGGCGGCGGTCCAGACACCGGGCGCGTATTTCACGGCGGAGGTCGCCGGGCAGTCGATCGTGGTCGTGCGTGATGGTGAGACGCTGCGTGCGTTTCACAACGTCTGCCTGCATCGCGCCGGCCCTGTCGCGACGGGCTGCGGGCTTCGGCATACGCTGCAATGCAAGTACCACGGCTGGACCTATGGCCTCGACGGCGCGTTGCTGCGCACCCCCGGCATGGAGGACGCGCGAAACTTTGCCGCTGAGGAGATGCATCTTGTGCCCGTCCAGGTCGAGGCATGGGGACCGTTGGTCTTCGCCAATCTGGACCTGAAGGCCCCGCCGCTCAGCCACTTCGTGGATGACCTGCCCTCCCTGGTGAATTTTGATCCGGCTGTGTCGTACGCCTGTGTTGACCGGCGCGAGTACGAGGTCACGTGCAACTGGAAGGTCTACGTTGACAACTACCTCGAGGGGTATCACATCCCGGTCGTCCACCCGGCTCTGCACAAGGAGCTCGATTCAGCGAAGTACCGCGTCGAACCAAAACGTTACTACTCGATTCAGCACGCGCCGTTGCGGGGTGCGTCCGCAGCCGACGTGGAGCGCCTCTACACACCAGACGCGGCCAACGATGCGGCGCAGTACTACTGGCTGTTTCCCAACATGATGCTCAACGTGTACTTCGGCCAGTTGCAGACCAACCTCGTGGTGCCGCGTGGTGTGGACCACACGACGGTCGTCTTTGAATGGTTCACACTCGACACGAGTGCCGATCCGGCAAGCGACGCATGGGCCCGGCGTGTCGCCTTCAGCGAGATGGTGCAGGAAGAGGACCGCGAGATCTGCGAAGTCGTCCATCGCAATCTGCGGTCGCGTGTCTACGACCGCGGCCGTTATGCGCCACGCTTCGAGCAGGGCGTCCACCACTTCCACGCGTTGCTGCACGAGTTCCTCACCTAGGCAGACATGTCGACGCCCTCCGCACCTCGTGTGATCGGGTTCTGGGCCGCCGTCGCCCTTGTCATGGGCAACATGATTGGCTCCGGCGTGTTCCTGCTGCCGGCCTCGCTCGCGGCGTTTCGCGGTCTCAGCCTGGTGGGCTGGATCGTCTCGGCCGGGGGCGCGCTCGCGCTGGCCCTCGTGTTTGCGCGGTTGGCGCGTCTCAGGCCGGCGGCGGGCGGACCGTACGCGTATACACGGCTCGCCTTTGGCGACGTCCCCGCGTTCCTGGTGGCCTGGGGCTACTGGATGTCCGTGATGGCAGCGCTGGCAGCGCTGGCGGTCGCGTGTGTCGGGTACCTCGACCCGTTCTTGCCGTCACTAGTGCGCACACCAGTGGTCGCCGGTGGCCTGGCCGTCGCGCTGATCTGGCTGGCGGTTCTTGTCAACGCCGCCGGTGTTGCCCATGCCGGACGTGTGCAGGTCGCGACGACAGCGTTGAAGATTCTGCCGCTTGTCGTGGTGGGCCTGGGCGGGTTGTGGTTTTTTGACACCGCCGTGATCTCGGTGCCCGTGTCCGACACGCCGGTGACTGGACAGGTCGTGTCAGTCGTGACGCTGACGTTGTGGGCATTTCTCGGCCTGGAGTCCGCGACTGTCCCGGCAGGCGCGGTGCGGGATCCGGAACGGACCATTCCGCGTGCGACGGTCGTGGGCACGTTGCTCGTCGCCGTGGTGTACATCCTGTCGACAGTCGGCGTCATGAGCCTCGTCGACACCGAGGTGCTGGCACAGTCGACCGCACCCTTTGCCGACGGCGCACGCCGGCTGCTCGGCGAGGGTGGGGCGCGTCTGGTGGCTGTGGGCGCAGCCATCTCGTGCCTTGGTGCGCTCAATGGCTGGGTGTTGATTGCCGGGCAGCTGCCGATGGCCGTCGCTGCCGACGGCTTGTTTCCGCGCCAGTTCGGTGACCTCTCCACACGCGGGACTCCGGTACGCGGCATGGTGATCGCCGGCCTGGTCAGTTCGGCGATCGTGGCGATGAACTATTCCAGGGGACTCGTGGATCTCTTCACGTTCATCATCCTGCTGTCGACACTGAGCACACTTGTGCCGTATGTCTTCTGTGCACTCGCCGTCTGGCTGATGCCCGGACAGCCGCCGCCACGTGGAGTCGCCGCCGTCATCAGCGTCATCGCATTCGTGTATGCGATGTTTGCCATCTACGGCGCCGGTGCTGATACGGTGCTGTATGGATTCCTTCTGTTGTTGTCGGGCCTTCCCGTGTATCTGTGGGTCCGGCGTTCCGCGGTGCCATCGGCATGACGGCCCTGAATGAATTCGGCGCCTTGCAGCGCCTGCTCATTGGAAATCCCGCGGCGACGCTCGGCAACGGTGCGCGTGGAGCCAGAGACTGGCAGTCGCTCAACTTCACGGCGGCGCCTGACCCGGCCCGCGCCCTCGATCAGTTCGCGGCCTTCGAAACCCTGCTCGCCGGCGGAGGTGCCACGCTCGAGCGGTTGCCCGACGATGAGTCGCTGACGCTTGATGCGATCTATGTGCGCGACGCCTCGATCGTGACCCCGCGGGGTGTCGTGTTGTGTCACATGGGGAAACCCGCGCGCAGAGCAGAGCCGGCGGCGCACGGCCGGGCGTTCAGGGAACTGGGCATTCCCGTGGTTGGCGTGATCACGCCGCCGGGGCAGATTGAAGGTGGCGATGTCGCGTGGCTCGATGACCAGACGGTTGTGGTCGGCCGCGGCTATCGCACCAACGACGAGGGGATCCGTCAGTTTGCCGGGTGGGTGGGACCGGGGGTGCACGTGCAGGTCGTCCCGCTGCCGCATTACCGCGGCCCGGGCGACGTGTTCCACCTGATGTCGATCCTCAGCCCTGTCGACCGTGACCTGGCGGTGGTGTTTTCGCCGTTGATGCCGGTGCCGTTGCGCGAGTGGCTGCTCGACCGAGGCCTGCGGTTCGTGGAAGTGCCCGATGAGGAGTTCGACAGCATGGGCGCCAACGTCCTGGCGATTGCGCCGCGCCGTTGTGTGATGG
>BTVE01000071.1:0-24491 GCA_045862915.1 Acidimicrobiia bacterium | reverse complement strand
GCCTCGGCTACGCGAACCTCGGCGCGCTGCTGATGTCGCGCGGCCTGCCGTACGACAGCGATGCCGGTCGCGACTACGCGGCGGCCATCACGGCGGTGATGCACGGCGCGGCCTACGCGCAGAGCGCACGTGTGGCGCGTGACCACGGCGGGCCGTTCCCCGGCTACGAGAAGAACCGCGAGCCGATGCTGCGTGTCATGCGCAAGCACCGCGCCGCGCTCAAGGACATCGACAAGACCAACGTGCCCAAGCCGCTGTTCGACAAGGCGAAGGAGATCTGGGACGAGTGTGTCGAACTGGGCGAAGCGCACGGCTACCGCAACGCGCAGGCCACGGTGCTCGCACCCACCGGCACCATCGGGTTCATGATGGACTGCGACACCACGGGCGTCGAGCCGGACATCGCGCTGGTCAAGTACAAGAAACTCGTCGGCGGCGGCATGATGAAGATCGTCAACGGCACCGTGCCGATGGCGCTCGGCAAGCTGGGCTACACGCAGGCGCAGATCTCCGACATCCTCGGCTACATCGATGAACACGAGACCATCGAGGGCGCGCCGCACCTGAAGGACAAGGACCTCGCGGTGTTTGACTGCGCGTTCAAGCCGATGAAGGGCGCCCGCTCGATCCACTACATGGGCCACATCAAGATGATGGGCGCCGTGCAGCCGTTCATCTCCGGCGCGATCAGCAAGACGGTCAACGTGCCGAAAGAAGCCACGGTCGAGGACATCGAGCAGGCCTACGTCGACGCCTGGCGCATCGGCGCGAAGGCCGTGTCGATCTACCGCGACGGCAGCAAGCGTACCCAGCCGCTCAACACGTCAAAGGCGGCCGTGCTGCGCGCGGGTGTGCTCGAGAGTGATGCGGCCCCGATGGCCGACGCCGGTCCCCGTCGTCACAAGCTGCCCGACGAGCGTCAGTCGATCACGCACAAGTTCGACATCGCCGGTCACGAGGGTTACATCACCGTTGGTCTCTACGAAGATGGGATGCCCGGTGAGCTCTTCCTGACGATGGCGAAGGAAGGCTCGACGATCTCCGGCTTTGCGGATGCCTTTGCCCAGGCCATCAGCTACGCGCTGCAGTACGGCGTGCCGCTGCAGGATCTGGTCGACAAGTTCAGCCACGTGCGGTTCGAGCCGGCGGGCATGACGCGCAATCCGGACATCCGCTTCGCGAAGTCGATCGTCGACTACATCTTCCGGTGGCTGGCGGCGAAGTTCCTCTCGCAGGAAGCGCAGTATCGCGCGGGCGTGAACGTGCCGGAACCGACGTCACCCGAGCAGCTCGTGCTCGACGTGCGCGAGATGGCGCCCAAGACGCCGGAAGATACCCGCGCCGGTGACCCGGCCGTGACACACGCGAAGAAGGCCGCCTTCGCCGCGATGCAGAACCAGGAAGACGCGCCGCCGTGTTCGACCTGCGGCTCGATCATGGTGCGCTCGGGCGCCTGCTACAAGTGCGCCAACTGCGGCACGACGTCGGGCTGCGCCTGATCGAAGTTCCGAAGTTCCGGAGTTCCGGGGTTCCGAAGTGGAGGCGGAGGGTCTGACGACCTTCCGCCTCATTGTCTTTGCGTCACGAGGTTGCCAGATGGCCGCACGACGTCTCCGATACCAGGTTGCATCGAGCCTTGACGGCTTCATTGCCGGACCGAACGGCGAGTACGACTGGATTCCCATGGATCCGGATATCGACTTCGCTGCGTTGTTCGCGCAGTTCGACACGCTGCTGATGGGGCGCGGCACGTGGGAATCGATGCAGGCCTCGGGACAGGCCAGCGGCGCGACCGTGTTCGGCAAACCGGCGGTGGTGTGCTCGACGACCATGACCGCCACGCCGACGGGGCCTCGTGTCATTTCACGACTGGGCGACGAGGTGCGCGCGCTGAAGGCCACCGAAGGCAAAGACATCTGGTTGTTCGGCGGAGGCCGCCTGTTGCGAAGCCTGCTCGACGAACGCCTGGTCGACACGGTCGAGCTCGCCGTTGTGCCCGTGCTGCTCGGTGAGGGCATTCCGGTGATGGCGGGGCCGCTCCGCAAGACCACTCTCGCCTTGACCCGCCACCACATCTACCCGAAGAGCGGTATCGCTCTGATGGAGTACTCCGTCGAGTCGTAGCACGCACGCGCCATTGCTCGGCGGCTAGTCCAGGCCGCCGACGTAGCCGTACGGCATCCCGACCCGGCGTGATCCGACCTCGATCTGCCACAGCCGCAGACGCACGGGAGCGTGATACACCAGGCCGAATCCGCGCGCGACCGAGGATGGCGCCACGCCGTCCGGGTGGTGCCAGGCCCACCCGCACACCGACGTGGAGCCAGGACAGGGAAGGATGGTCAGTGTCCAGCCCGGCGGGGTTGTGAGCGTGAGTGCCTCACGGGCGACGGGTGCTGCCATCCAGATGGTGACCCGGCGCGCGATGCACTCTGGCGACGTGGATCGATTCTCCAGCGTGAAGGTGCTGTCGTACCGACCGCGTTCGGACCGCCCACGATTCTCGAACCAGCTGTCGCAGCCGGTCGAAGACGTCGAACCCGACGGCTCCCAGTCAGGTTCCCGACTGAGCGACAGACGCTGGATGCCCCTCGACGGCAGGGACTGCACACCGGCGACGGCAGGCTTCAGGTCCGCGGTGAGAATCTCTTCCTCGAGAACGTCACCCCGCACCCGCGTCGTCGCGACGAGTAATGTCGAGTCGAACGTGAAGGTGGACACCAGTACGTCGCCGAGCCATCGCGCGGACAGGCGCACGTCATTGCCCTCGTCGATGAACCAGTCGTCGGGGCCTTTGCCACGGCAGAGCCGATAGTCCTTCACTTGCCGAGGAATGAAGTTCTCGGAGTAGGTGGTCTTCCATGTGGTGCAGGAGTCGTCGGTTGTCGGGATGCCGCCGATCTCGCGTTTCACACCGACGAGGGGAGCGCCGTCCCTGACGGGCAAATTCGTCAGCGTGCCGTACCACGTGCCGGCCCAGTCTCCCGCAACAGGGCCGCGCTGCTCGCCTGTCTGTGCAGCCGCCGGCGGCGCCATGGACACGAGTCCAACCAGAACGACCAGGAAAAGTCGGGACACTGTTCGCACGCGTCGATTGTAGGCCCTATAGTTGTCATTTCTCGAGGGGGATACATGCCGGTGATTGACCGCGCCGAGACCGACAGCCAGATCGCCGCATGCGTCGATGTGATGCGTCAGCTGCGCCCGCATTTGACCGACGCCGAGTCGTTCGTCGCACGAGTCCGGGTGCAACAGGCCAACGGCTACATGCTCGCCGCGCTGCGTGACGACGGGATCGTCCGAGCCGTTGCCGGGTATCGCTTTATCGAGAACTTGTATTCAGGGCGGGTTCTCTACGTGGACGACCTGGTGACGGACGCCGCTTGCCGTTCGGCAGGATACGGCGCTGCGCTGCTCGACTGGCTCATCGCCGAGGCACGCGCCCGGCAGTGTCAGACGTTTGAACTGGATTCAGGCGTGCAGCGATTCGGCGCACACCGGTTCTACCTGCTCCACCGGATGGATATCGTGGCGCATCACTTCCGGATGCGGCTGACTGAATCGGGCGTATGATGAGCCCCGGTCTCAGATGAGAACATTCGATGTCGCTCTCCTGGTGCTGGTCGTTGTCCACGCGCGCAGCGCCTACCTGGCGTGGAAACGAGGCGAGCGAGGGAAGGTGGTGGATCCCGTGTTGTGCGTCATCGGCCTGCTCGCGCTCCAGTTACCTGAGGCATGGCCGGTCGCACGTTACGGCATCGCGGGCACCGCGATCGGCTTCATGCTTCTGCGGGCCATCAAGCGAGACCTGATTGTCGGGTCCGACAGTGTTGCTCGCTGGATGACGATTGGGATGCTCGTCTTCGTCGCATCGATCTTGCCGGCGATGCTCCTGGAGCGTCCCTCGCCTGCCTGGGCGAAGTACGTCGGGATGGCCGGTGTCGGCGTGCTGGCGCTGACGGTCCTGCTTCCCTTTTTGTGGATGACCCGCCTTCTGTTTTCAGCGCATCGATTGAAGCGGGACCTCGAGCATAAGCGTCCGCCTCGCGCTGCCGACGAACAGGTCCTGGGGATTGATCTCTCGCCGCTCAGGGACGCCTACCGCGCTTCACCGGGTTCGATTGATCCGCGGCCTCGCGGATAGCGGCCGTCATGGAGTTTCGCCAGAGCCTCCACGGCTCCATGGTGAATCTCCCGTGGCGCCCAAAGGATCAGCACGTCCCGCTGACGGTGACTCCAAGAGTGCGCACTTGCTCAGGAAGTGCACCGGCGCACGACAGGGCACGAACGGTCGCACTGGATGACAACGCGTCCAGCTCGACTGAAGTGCCGCGAAGCTTCAGGTGCGCAAAGATCGGCCGCACACCGCGATAGGGATTGTCACCAATGCGTTCATCGTCCGACCGGAACGGTCGAAGCCGCTTCGTGCGCGAATCGAGTTCGGCAGGGATGATCTTGAGACCGACCGTGCTACGGACGTTGCCGCCAATCGCGAGAAACCGGGAGCGTTCGACGTCCACCGCGATAACGATGTCGCAGTGTGTGGAGGCGCCTTGCCCCACCTGCCGGCGCCGCTCTGCCAGCGAGCGGTAGGCGGGCCGCCGGCCCGAACACAACATGTCACCCGGCAGGACAGGCGCTTCGCCACCGTCGTACGCGACGTACGCGGACGACTCGTCACGGCCATCACGCGCGCGAATCGCCTGATCGATGTAGCGATGATGTGCAACCGCGCGCATGAACGCGGAGGATTCTCCGAGTCCGGCTTCACACATCACCCACGAAATGAATGCCGCAGACCAGGGGCTGTTCCACCGCGCGCCGAGCCCGGCTTCTCCCGTCCACGCCGCATTCTGCCGGTCGACAATCCAGCCACCCTCGGGTGTCACGGACCAGAACCCGGCAATGCTGGCTGCCACGCGCGCGCCCTCTTCGGGTGTCACCCGCGCGCGGCCACGGCCGCGCATGAACATCGGCGGCGGGTCGTCATCACTCTCACCAACGGATTGATCGACGACGGTGTAACCAAAAAAGGCCCACTCCTGCACGGCGATGTCGACGATACGACGCCGCACGGAAGAGGAGATCGCCATCGTCCGGCAGGGGAGCGTACGCACGCGCATCGCGCCCGGGTCACCCGTCGTTCTCGCCTCCGGCGAGCGGACATCCAATGTCGTCGCCGGCAGCCGAGGCGCCGGCGAGGGCCGGGTCGGCTGCGCGAGTACCACAGCGCCCGTCGCCACGAACAGGACCGCCAGTATGGTGCGCAAGAACCTCAGGCTATCCCGCTTGACGTACGACGGGCAACCGAGTACTCCTTTCGATCGTCAGAAGGAGAGGCCATGTCCCCGAGACTCGACCGCGAAGCGACAGCAATCCTGCAGGGCACCCTCGACATGCTCGTCCTGCGTGCCCTGCAATTGCAGCCCATGCACGGCTGGGGCATCACGGAACGCATCGAGCAGTGGTCCGAGGAGGTGCTCAGTCTCGGACAAGGGACGTTGTACCCGGCACTGTACCGGCTGGAGCGGCAAGGGCTGATTTCATCGAAATGGGACACCACGGAGAACAACCGCCGCGCGCGCTACTACGCGTTGACACCGGCCGGCCGTCGCCATCTGACGCAGGAGATCAAGGACTGGCACCGGATGGCCCGCGCCATCAACCTCGTTCTGGAGGCGACGCTGTGAAACGTGACGACCGGCTGACGGAAGAACTGCAGTTTCACCTCGAGCAGCTGATCCGCAAGCTCGAACGCCAGGGGTTGTCGTCAGAAGAGGCCCGGCGTCAGGCGCTGATTCAGTTTGGCGGCGTCGAGCCTGCCCGCGAGGCCGCGCGTGACGCCCAGCGCGGGGTCGTCCTGCGGGAACTGGTGCGTGATCTCCGGCTGTCGCTGCGCGCGATGCGGCGGACACCAGGATTTGCCGTCGGCGCGGTCCTGACGTTCGCTCTGGGCGTGACGGCGGCCGTGGCGATGTTCAGTGTGTTTGAGGGCGTGCTGCTGCGGCCGCTGCCGTATCCGGAGTCCGATCGCCTCGTGCAGGTGTATCAGCTGAACTCCGGCGTTCGCAATCGTGTGGCCGATCCCAACTACGCCGACTGGAAGGCATCCGCGAAGGCGTTTGCGGCGATGGCTGACTACTCCGAGTGGGGCCAGGTGCCGATCGTGAGCGGCAACGAGGCGCAACTCGCATCCATGACACGAGTGGGTGAGGAGTTCTTCGAGGTGATGGGTGTGCGCCCCGCTCGCGGACGTGTGATCCGTCCCGACGAGCAGCGGGTCGGTGCGCCGCTGGTGGCCGTCGTCAGCGACACCTTCTGGCGCCGCTGGCGTGGGGACGCAGACCCCAATGGCGAGACGATCCGCATTGGCGACGACCACTACACCGTGGTTGGCGTCATGCCCGACGGCTTCTCCTTCCCGGACGGCACCAGTGTGTGGACCGCGCGCGGCACACTCCCGGTCAACCCCTCACGCACGTCGCACAACGCGCTGGTGATCGCCCGGCTCGCGGAATCCGCGTCCGTCGCGCAGGCGCACGCCGAGATCAGCGCGGTGTCCCGCCGGCTGAAGGCGCAACACGGCGACCGCACGTGGATGACCGATGCAGAGGTGGTGCGACTGCTGGATGTGACCACTCAGGCATCCAGGCCGGTGATCCAGCTGTTGTTCCTTGCGGCCGTCGTGTTGTTGCTGGTGGCGACGACCAACCTGTCAAACCTGCTGGTCGTGCGCGCGTCGGGCCGCCGCGCGGAGTTTGCGCTGCAACTGGCGCTGGGCGCGACACCGCAGAGGCTCGGCCGCCAGATTCTGGCGGAGTCCCTCGCGATCTGCCTGCTGGGGGCCGGCGTCGGCATCGGTGGTGCCGTGCTGGCCGTGCGCCTGTTTGTCGCGGCCGGACCGGCATCAGTCGCCCGGCTGGACGAAGTGGCCGTGAGCTGGCCCGCGGCGCTTTTTGCCGTGACGGTCGCCATTGGTGCTGCCGTCTGCGTCACCGTGTTCACGGTGATGGGATCACGTTCCACTGAGGTGGTCACCTCGCTTGCGGAACAGGGCCGATCGGGCGGCGGAGGCCGGCGCCAGGCGCGTGTGCGCGAAGGACTGATCGTCGCGCAGGTCGCGCTGACACTCGTCTTGTTGTCAGCAGCGGCATTGCTCGGACGAAGCCTGGTCGGGGTGATGTCCGTCGATCCGGGATTCAGCCTTGATGACGGTCTCATTGTAGAGGCCGTCATGCCCGGAGACGGATCGGCGCCGGCGATGGCCCGGCAGGTCGCGTTTCACGATGAGGTCACCGAACGCCTGCGCCGGCAGCCAGGTGTCACACATGTCGGCCTGGTCAGCGCATTTCCCCTGGGTGTGCGTTCCCTCAGGAACGGCACGTTCCTCGAGATGACGAGCGCCAACGAAATCACGACCTTCGAGGGTTTTGATCGGAATGCCGAACAGTACAAGGACCGTTTCGGATCGGCGGAATACCGGCACGTCAGCGGTGAATACTTCGAGGCGCTCGAGATCCCGCTGCTTGAAGGCCGGTTGATCGACGACCGCGACGGCCCGGGCGCGCCGCATGTCGCCGTCGTGAGCAAGACGCTGGCCGAACGCCAGTGGCCCGGGCGTTCTGCCCTTGGCCGATGGATTCAGTTCGGCAACATGGACGGCGATCTACGGGGCATTCAGATCGTCGGTGTTGTCGGCGACGTCCGTGAAGTGTCGCTGGAGTCGAATCTGCGGCCGATGCTCTACGTGTCGGCCCGGCAGCGGCCACGCCAGGCCGGTCGCGCCTGGTGGATCGTCAAGGGGCCCGCGTCACCGGAGCTGTCCGACACCGCGCGCCGGATTGTTCGTGAGGTGAATCCGGAAGTGCCGGTGACGATGACGACCATGCAGCAGGCATTCGACGCAACCCTGGCGGGGCGGACATTCACATTGTGGCTGGTCGGCGCGTTTGGCATCGCCGCGTTGCTGCTGGCAGTGGTGGGCGTGTACGGCCTGATGAGTTACGTCGTCAGCCAGCGGACGCGTGAGATGGGTATTCGCCTCGCGCTGGGCGCACAACCCCACTGGCTTGTGGGACTCATCGTGCGACGCGGCCTCGTGCTGGCTGCGGTCGGGGTCGTGGCGGGCCTTGCCGCATCGCGGCTCTCATCGAATCTGCTGGACGGGCTCCTGTTCCAGGTCACGCCTGATGACATGCGTACGCTGGCCATCGCAGCAATGGTCATGTTGTCTGCGGCCCTCCTCGCGACCTACCTGCCGGCCCGCCGTCTGCTTCGGCAGTCGCCGGCGCGCACCCTTCGACAGGTGTAGGGGGCAGCCGTGGGGCGGGGCTTCCGCCTTCGCTGAAGCTTCGGCGGACCACAGTAGCCTCGGCGAAGGTGGTCAGCCCCGCCGAGACCCCGTGCGAGAATGCGCGCATGCTGCTCAGGACGTTCGCCCTGCTTGCCCTGGTGGCGCAGGCCACCGCTGCTCCGCTCCCTGTCGCCGTCCGTACCGCCGCCGATGGCATCACTGCCGATCGCGTTGCCGCCGACCTCGCCTTCCTCTCGTCTGACGACCTTCGGGGGCGTGCGACGACCTCGCCCGGTTTCGACAAGGCTGCCGACTTCATCGTGGCCAGGCTCAAGGCCGCAGGCGTCGCGCCGGCCGGCGACAACGGCAGCTACCAGCAGCGGTACACGATGATTGATGCGCGTGTGAACGCGGCGGACACGACGATTCGGATTGGCGCGGACACGTTCCGGCTTGATGACGACGTGGTCTTGCGGTCCTTCTCGGGGCAGGCCCTGTCGGGCACGTGGCCCGTGGTGTACGTCGGCCACGGCTGGGTCGTCCCTGACCGGGGCATCAACGCCTGGGAGGGGCTCGATGTCCGCGGCAAGATTGTCCTGACCCATGGCCCGAGAGCGTTGCCCAAAGGCGTGGCGATTCAGCAGCTCGGTCGCATCAGCGTCGGCGCGTCGAACGTCATGACCGAGGCCGCGCGGCGCGGTGCGGTCGCCGTGCTCATGATCCCGCAGTCCAGCCGCCAGCCCGGGTGGTGGGAACAATTGCGCGGGCAGAACCTCGTGCGCCGTGAACTCGATCCCTGGGTCCCTTCTGCCTACGCGGCCGCCCAGGTGACGACGGCGCTGTTGTCGGAGCGGGCGGCGCATGCGCTGCTTGACGGCGAGCGTTATGACGGCCGGACCCTGGTGGCCCGCGGGGACGGGGAAGACTATCCGGCGTCCTTCACGCTGGAGAAGACCGTGACCATCTCGTTGCCGGTTGCGCGTACGACCTACCGGCCGTACAACATCGTCGCGCGCATCGACGGCAGCGATCCCACGCTGCGCCGGGAGCACATCACCGTGATGGCACATCTGGACGGCGCGGTCGGGACGCGTGCGGTCGAGGGCGACGACATTTACAACGCTGCCGACGACAACGCGTCGGGCAGCGCGGGCCTGCTGTCGATTGTTGAGCAGATGATGAGGGCGCCCCGCCCGAAGCGATCGATCATCTTTGTCTGGGACAGCGGCGAAGAAGTCGGTCTCTGGGGCAGCCGGCACTTCGTGGCGAATCCTCCGGTGCCGCTTGATTCGGTGGTGGCTCACGTCAACGTCGACATGATCGGGGCGACACGCGCGCCCGGCACCGCCGACGCAGAGTCACCGGATGTGCCCGGGCCCAATGAGGTGTATCTGATCGGACCGGGCGTGCTCAGCGACGCGACGAATGCGCTCATTGAGCGTGTGAATCGCGGGTATCTCGACATGACTTTCAATCGCGCGGACGACCGATGGGACAGTGAGTTTTTCTACCCGCGCACCGATGCGGGCCCCTTCCTGGAGCGCGGCATCCTGACGATTGGCTTCAACACCGGACTGCACCGTCGGTATCACCAGCCGGCCGATGAAGCCCGCTACCTCGATCCCATCAAGATCGAGCGTGTCTCACGCACCATCATGGCCACCGTCTGGGCGATGGCTGACAGCGCCGTACGTCCGGCCATCGACAAGTCGATTCCTGCGTCGGTGCCGCGTTATCGCGACTGACGCCCGAGGGCCGCTTCGAGCGCGCGCACGAGTGCCGCGCGCGTGAACGGCTTCTGCAGCGTCGGCGCCTGACCAATGCGGCCGTCGAGGTCTCCGTTGAGATGCCCGCTCATGATGATGACCGGCAGCGTCGGATGTGTGCGGTCCAGCCGCTCGTGAAAGGCGCGACCGTCCAGGGCGGGCATGTGCAGGTCGAGCAACACCACCGCCACATCGTCGCGGTGTTCGGTCAGCCTGATGAGGCCTTCGGAGCCGTCGTTGGCCGTGACGACCCTGAAACCGAGTGTGGACAGTGTGGTCGCGGCCGCCTGCCGGCTCCGCTCATCATCGTCGATGACCAGGGCCAGGCGACCGGCAGCGGGGAAGTCAACCGGGGTGTCATGGACCGGGGTCTCATCAGACTCGGCGACCGGCAGGAACACCTTGAAGGACGTCCCAACTCCAGGCTGCGTGTAGACGTGCACAAATCCGCCGTGGCTGCGCACGATGCCCAGTGATGTCGAGAGCCCAAGGCCCGTGCCGTGTTCCGGGCCTTTTGTCGTGAAGAACGGTTCGAAGATCCTGTCGAGCACGTCGGCGGGGATCCCCGAGCCGGTGTCCCTGACGGTGATGGTGACGTAGTCGCCGGCGACGCCGTGCATCACCGCCGAGGCGTAGGCTTCATCCACGGTGGTGCGTGCGGTGTCGATCCACAAGGTGCCGCCGTTGGGCATGGCATCACGCGCGTTGATGCACAGATTGAGGAGCACCTGGCCCAGCTGGGTGGGGTCCCCGAGAATCGGTGGAAGGTCGGCAGCGAGGCTGTAGCGCGCCTCGATGGATTTCGGAAAAGCCTGACCGACAAAACGTTCGACGTCGCGCACCACGGCCTGCGGCCAGATCGGTATGCGTGGTCCATCCGACCCCTTTGAGAACGTGAGCAGCTGCCTCACCAGGCGCGCCGCTCTGGTGGTGCTGTCCTCCACGGACGTCAGCAGGTCTTCATCCGATCCGCCGATGTCGCGCAACAGACCGATCGACATCAGGATGGGGGCCAGAGCGTTGTTCAGGTCATGCGCCACGCCGCCTGCGAGCGTGCCCAGTGACTCGAGCCGCTGTTGCCGCTGCGCAAGCCGTTGGGCTTCGACCCGTGCGGTCACGTCGATGGACAGAATGCAGACGCCGTCGGGGACGGGTTGGATGCTCAGCTCAAAATGACCGACACGTCCGTCCGGAAACGTGAAGGTGTTGTCCATCTGACGGGCTGGCCCGCCATCCATGACGTCCCGAAGCGCTTCGAACATCGGGGTCTGCTCGATGCCCGGGAACACATCGGCCATGCGGTGACCGAGGAGGGCTTCACGTTGTTGGTGTGCCTGACGCAAGAGTGAGTCGTTGACGTAGAGATAGCGAAAGTCACGACTGATGACCTGGCAGCCTTCGAGCAGGCGATCCAGGGTTCGCAGTGACAACTCCGGCAGGGCGGCGCCATCGTGAGCCATGAGCAGGTCCTGACACGTGTGACGGCCATGTCCGGAGAAATTCACCGGCGGCATGGGCGTGAGAAATCCCGAACCTCTGTCCGACTGACGTAGAGATGGCAACGATACCACTGGTGGTGGCCCCAGCCGCGACGGCGGCCTGTCGCGCGGAAGTCTTCCGGTTTCGGCACGAACGCGGCGTCAGGCCGGCCGAGACCCTGCTGCCCGGCGCCAAGATGTCGGGCGGCGGCCTGCTCGACGAAATGGACGCCCTCGCAATTCTCATCACTGCACGCGAAGCCGCGGCCGGCCACCTGGTCGGCGCGGTGCGCGTGAACCTGGCGCACGAAGGACTCGGGCCGTACGCGCAGATCTATCAGCTCCGCGACCTTGAGCCCGGTGAGCGGCGGATCACCTCAGTGACCTCTGGCTGGGTGACAGCGTGGGACATGCTGGGCCTCGAAGTGCCACTGGCACTCGCGCGGGGGCTGTTTACCATCTTCCAGCGCGAGAAGATTGCGTACGACTATCTCGACTGTGCCGACGGTGAACGACGATTCTTTGAACGCCTCGGGTACCGTCCCTTGCGCCGTGTGCGCAACCCGGTGCGCGGCGAGACACAACTGATGCGGCTGGCCGTGGCTGATGTGGACTACCTGCACGCGATCGGATCTCCGCTGGTCGACGACATCTGCAATGAGGCCGCCAGCTGATGTGCACCGAAGGGCAGCTCACGCGCGTTGACATCCGCGGCGGCGGCGGCAAGAATGCCAGTGCCGCCTGTGGAATTCGCGCACGTCCTACTGACACATCGCTCGCAGATCGAGCGGATCACTCAGGCTCTGGCGTCGCGACACCGTTTGTCGCCGCCGGACGCCGAAGACTTCGCGGCTGCCGTCCACCTGAAGTTCATCGAAGATGACTACGCGATCCTCCGCGCCTTTGCCGGACGTAGTCAGTGGTCCACCTATCTGTTCGCCGTCATCCGCCGGACACTGCAGGACTGGCACCGCGCGCGATGGGGCCGGTGGCGCCCGACGGCCACGGCCAGTCGACTCGGACCGCTGGCGGTCGAACTCGAGCGGCTCACCGCGCGTGACGGCCACACCATGCAGGAGGCCATCAACATCCTCGCGTCACAGTCGGGTGATCCGGATGCCGCGCGCACGTTGGATGCCCTTGCCGCACAGTTGCCGGCGCCTTCGCGGCCGACGTTTGTGTCCGACGCGGCGCTGGTCGATGTACCCGGCGACACGACCGCCGAGGCGTCCGTGGACGCGCGAGAGGTGACGGCGTTGGCCGGGCGCGTCGCGAGCCTCATGCACTCGTCCCTCTCGCGGCTGTCCGCGGAGGATCAACTCATTCTGCGGCTGCGGTTCGAGCAGGGCCTGCCGATGTCGGCGATCGGACGAGCGGTCGGCGTCGACGGCAAGTTGCTGTATCGCCGGGTCGAGCGGATGCTCGAGGCGGTACGCGGGGACCTGGTATCGGCCGGCGTGTCGTCCGAACACGTTGCCGAAGTGTTGAGTCGGCAGGGGTTTGATTTGTTGTCCTCACCGGACACCACAGGAGCATCGTCATGACCGACTGGTCGTCGTGTCCGAGCGCGATGGAACTCGCAGCGTTTGCCGAAGGGCGGTTGTCCGGCGACGAGCGCGCGCGTGTGGTGGCGCACCTGGCGGACTGTGCCTGGTGCCGCGAGGTTGCCGGCGACACGATGCGTTTTGTTGATGAGGCACACCCGCGGCCGGCGTCTGCGCCGCAGGCACCGCCGGCACAGGGTGCCATCTACTGGGGCCGCCGGGCCGCGTGGCTGGCCGCGGCCGCCGCGATTGTCTTGTCGGTCTGTTGGGCCGCGTGGCGGTTCACCCGTCCCGCGTCCGATCAGGCCGATGTGGTCCTTGCCGAGCTGGCCGTGGCACTGCCCGCGCGTTCCATCGAGGGCCGCGCACACGCAGCATTTGCGTGGGGACCACCGCCGGCCGTCACTCGTGGCGTGGTCCGGCCGACGCTGCCACTCGAGGCGCAGGAGGCGCTGGTCAAGCTGCGCCGCCTGGCCACCGAACATCCATCAGCGCGCACCATCGCCGCCGTCGGCGTGGCTGAACTGGTGACCGGCTCACTCGACGAGGCCATCACGTCGCTCGAGGCCGCCGCGGCACGAGAGGACGCCGACGCGTCGGTTTTCACGAGTCTGTCCGCGGCGCATCTCGAGCGATGGCGCGGCACGCGTGAGCCTGCCGACGCCGTGTCGGCTCTCGACGCCGCGCAGCACGCCCTGATGCGCGATGAGCACACGCCGCTTGCGTTGTTCAATCATGCGCTGGCCGTAGAGGCGCTCGGGATGCGAGAGCAGGCCATCGAGCGCTGGCAGGCGTACCTCGCCGTCGATTCGTCGTCGCCATGGGCGGACGAGGCGCGGACACATCTGGCACGGCTGGAGCGCGAGCCGATTGCCGACCATGGCGGCACGATTCCGATTCCGGTCGTCATTCCCACGTCGCTGAGCGGTGCGGCCAGAGCGTGCGCGACCACCGCCGCTGAACGCCTGGATGAGTCACGAATCGCGTTCGACAACTCGCGATTGGCGGAGGCCGAGGCCCTCGCGCGCGAGGCAGAGGCCGCGCTCCGCTGCGCCGGCATGCCAACGGCCGACGCGCAGGCCCAACAGGCGTGGACGATCTTCTTCCAGGGCCGGGCGCGCGACGCCATTCCCGTGGCGAATCGTCTGCTCCGCGACTCCAAGCTGTCGATGCTGGCGCGGGGGCGCATGGAGTACATCCGTGGCCTCGACTTCATTCGTCAGGCCCGCTACGTCGAGGCGGACGCCGCGTACAGTCGCGCCCTCGAATTCGCCACTGCCGCAGGCGACACCGAGTACGAGATCTCGCTCACCATGTTGCGATCCGAGGTCGCCCGCGCCAGAACGGACCGGACGGCGACGTGGGCCGGCCTGGTCCCGGCGTTGCAGGCCCTTCCAGCGCTCGGGGGCAGGCGACGGCAGCTTGCGTTGGGCAATGCCGTCAGGAACGGAGAGGTGTTCGGACTCCTTGGGGCTGCGGCGTACTTCGCTGACGTACTCGTGGCCCACAGTCTGCCCGCGGGAGACCCGGTGTTTTCGGTCAGTGCCTTGCTCCACGCATCGAACAGCCGCCGCGCGCTCGGGCGGGCGGCCGAGGCGCGGGTGTTCCTGGACCGGGCAACGGCGTTGGTGCCGAGCATTCCCGACGAGACACTCCGGCGCCAGTACGAGACCCAGGCAGACATTTCGATTGCCGCCCTCCTGGCCCCGACCCAACGCGACACCGCTCAGGCTGCCTACGACAGGTTGATCTCCGATTCGCGACCCTCAGAACAGCTGAGCCGCCGCGCGCGCGCGCTGCTGGGGCGGGGCCGCCTCCACGCGGCTGCGGGACGAAGGGAGGCCGCGGAGCGGGACTGGACGGAGGCCGCGGATTTGTTCGAGGACCCCCGGCCCGAGGTGCGTGAAGAACAGTGGCGCGTCGATTCCCGCAACGAGTTGTGGGGCATCTATCGCGAGATGATCCGCGTGCGCCACGACGATCCCCTTGGCTCACTGGAATTTGCGGAGCGTTCCCGCGGACGCGCCTTGCTCGATGCCCGCGCCCGAGGCGTACAGAGCGCCACCCTGTCGGGAGCCGCGTTGTTTGACTGGCTGCCGCACGACGTGCTCGCACTGGCGTACGCGGTGCAGGATCGCGAGCTCTACAGGTGGACGATTTCCCGCGCCGGTGTCACGCTCGACGTCCTGCCGATCGCGTCGGCCTCCCTGACGGCCCAGGTTGATGCCTTCGCGGCGGCCGTCGCCGCAGGGCGGCCCACCGACGCTCGCGAACTCGCCCGTCTGCTCCTGCCTGCGACGCTGTCTCCCGAACGGACGCCGCGGCTCGTCTTTCTTCCTGATGGCGCGTTATACCGTGTGCCATTTGCCGCCCTTCCACTGAGCGAGCCCGGCCGCGTGCTGGTTGACGCCTTCGTGGCGCAGTCCGCGCCCAGCCTGACGATGCTGAAGGAGGCGGCGACCGCCGGCCGCGCACCACGGCAGGCGTTGCTGATCGCATCCGGCGATGCGCAGCCCCATGAGAAGCTCGCTGCCCTGCCGGGTACCCGCGTCGAAGTACGGTCGCTGGCCTCGGTGTATCCGTCAGCGACGGTGCTGATGGACTCCGCCGCGACAGTGCCGGCGGTCCTGGCCGCGCTGCCTGCCGCAGATCTTGTGCACTTTGCCGGCCATGTGGTCACCGACGCCGTCGTCGCGAGTCGTTCCCGGCTGCTGCTGTCCACGACCATGGAGCCCTCCACGTTGACCTTCGGCGATCTCCGCACGGCACACGTGCCCCGCGGCGCAACGGTCGTCCTGTCGGCGTGTGACGGCGCACGCGGCCGCGTCTTCACCGGTGAAGGCATGGTCGGCTTGCCGTTCGTGTTTCTCGCCGGCGGCGCGTCGTCGGTGGTCGCCGCGTTATGGCCGGTGGATGATGCGGCGCCGGTTACGTTCTGGACCGAGGTGCATGCGCGCCTGCGGTCAGGCGTCCCGCCCAGTCAGGCGCTGGCCGAGAGCCAGCGCCGCGCGCGGCAGTCGGGTGTGCCGTCAAGTGTGTGGGCGGCGTTCACCACCATCGGAGGGCTTGTCAGTCATGAGTGAGTCGCCAGTCTTCACGCTTACGTTCCAGCAGATGTTTCTGCTGGTGAACCGCCTCAACGGCGCCACCGTGCTGCTGCCGTCGGCGGGGCATACGACGACGCTCTCCGGATCGATGCTCGAGGCGCCCATCACGCTGGCGGGTGCGGATGTCCGCATCAGTCGTGATGGCGTCGACCAGATAGAGGAACAGACGCTCCGCCCGGGTGCACGATACCTGCCGTATCTCGACTACGTGTTCAACGGCCGGGTGGTGCCGGAACCCATCACTCGATTGGCCGAGGTGCCACCGACGCTCAACGCCCGGGTCATCCTCGCGGGCGGTTATCTGACCGAACTGCCGGCCTCAAAGGCCTGGGCGCGTGGGATTGAGTGGCAATTCATGACGTCGTCCGGCGACGTGACGCTGACGCAGGAGCTGACCGACCAGGTGCGATTCACGCTGCCGCTGGTGGCAGGCGGCTCGTATGAACTCGTGATTCGGACGGGCGGCGCAGATGCGCAGACCCTGCGTCTCCCGATTCCCTCGACGGGGGCCGACCTCATGATGGTCAACACGGATGCCGCGCCAAAAGTCTGGACGGAGGACAACGGATTCTACCGGTTGCGCGAGTACGCGCTGCTCTACAACCTGACCAGTGCTGCCACTGACGTGAAGACCTATCCGTATCCGACGGCGCTGACCAGCACGATCCTCGCGCGAGGGGCAGGCGGTGTCGGCGGCGAAGATGAGCCGGTCTGTGGCGGCGGCCAGTCCGACGGCGGCGACGATCCGCCACCACCACCGCCCGGCGCCTGAGTGCGGGTGCCCTACAATGGGCGCACCATGAAACTGCTGACGGCGGGGGTACTGGCCGTGGTGATTGCCACGGTGGGGGGATGGACGGTGCGCGCACAGGCGGGCACACAGGTGATCGGCCTCGCGGTCGCGCCACGCGATGGATATGCCGCTCTCACGTGGACACCGGTCGCTGGTGCGACGAGCTACGAAATCGAACGCACACGCGTGGCTGATGACGGCTCCGTCCTCGGCGAGCCTGCCATCGCCGGGGTGTGGATGCCGAATCGTCAGGTGCGGCCACAGTCACCCGTGTTTGCGGACGCGGGATTTGTGCCGGGCCATCGCCTCCGCTGGCGTGTGCGCGCGCTGATCGGGGAGACGCCGCAACCGTTCTCCGCACCGGTGGATGCACTGACGATCGCGCCTGTCGGCCCCGCAGCGTTTCAGACAGGCTTCGAGTCGCGCGAAGGCGCGGACTACACGACCTACGACGAAGAGATCGACTGGACCACGCGGATCGCGCAGGCGAGTCCGCGAGTGCGCGTCGTGCCTCTCGGCAAGACGCCGCAGGGCCGCACGATGAATCTCTTCATCATTGGCCATCCGCGCCCCACCTCGACCGCTGAGCAGATCAGCAACGGCCCGTCGGCGGGTGCCAACTGCAACGTCCATGGCAACGAACCGTCCGGCCGCGAAGGCTGTTTCATGATGATCCGTGAACTGGCGTTCTCGAATGACCCGTGGGTGCTCGACATCCTCTCGAATGCCACGGTGCTGATCGTGCCGTCGTTTAATGCCGACGGCCGCGCCAACAACACACGCGGCAACTCCGCCGGCCAGGATCTCAACCGCGACCACGCGCGACTGACACAACCCGAGTCGCAGATCTTTGCCGCCTTCCTGCGTGACTACACGCCGGAAGTGATGGTGGATGGTCACGAGTACGGCAATGCCCGCACGTGTGACCTGCCGCTGCTCTGGCCGCGCCACTCGAACACCGCGCCGTCCGTGCACGCGATCTCCAAGACGGGCCTGGTGGAGGGGTATTTCTACGACGCGTCGGCGAAGGACGGCTGGTGGCCGTGTCCCTATCCGCCGGCCGGCATTCCCGGCGCGCAGACCTTCACGCGTGTGACGGGCCTGAAGAACATGGTGACGACGCTGGTGGAGGCGCGTTCAGGCGGCGGACCCACGCGGCCGCTCGAGACGCCGAACTCGGCCGAGAACCGCCGCCGCAAGGCGTACTCGCAGCTGTGGTCAATCCGGCAGGCGTTGTCGTTCCATCGCGCGAATCGTCCTGCGATCGCGAAGGCCATTGCAGACGGCATCGCGTATCAGCAATCCAATACCGGCCCCATCGTGTTTCACGGCGACTGGGATGTCGCTGCATTTCCTGCGCCGCATCCCGGCGACACGCCGCCACCGCCTGGCGCGCCGGGGCCCGACGAACAACTCGCCACACCACCATGCGGGTACTTCCTGACCGCGGAGCAATACAACCGCAAGCTGCAGGATGGTACGAAGCTGCCGGAAGCCTTCTGGACGTCGATTGGTGACCGCCTCGCAGCCCACGGCGTCCGTGTGGAGCCACGTGATGGCGGATACTTCGTGCCGCTGGCGCAGCCGCTCCGCGGACTGATCAACATCCTGCTCGACGAGCAGCAGCCTCCGTCGCCGATCATTGCGGCCCGGCGTATCATGACCTGCCCGTCATAGGCGGGAATGTGCCGGTGACCGTGGTGTGCGGTGCCGCACAGGTTGCAAATTGACAAAGTTATGAAATAGCCTCGGACGCGGGAGGATACATGCCCCGCGCCAATCTCGGAGAGCTTGAAGAGCAGATCCTGCTGGTCCTGCTGCGCATCGGTGCAGAGAGTTACGCGCTGGAAGTCGCGGAACAGCTGGCCGTGCTCACGGGCCGCGACGTCTCGGCGGCCACGACATTCATGGTCATGCGTCGTCTCGAACAACGCGGGCTGTTGACCTCGCGGGTGGGTGAACCCGATCCCGAATGGGGAGGCCGGCCGAGGCGCTTCTACGCCCTCAACGAACGACAGGTGCTGCCGCTCCTGCGCGCGTCGCGTGAATCCCGTCTCGCACTCTGGCAGGGTCTGGAGGATCGGTTGTGACGCCCCGGTGGTTGCGCCTCCTGGTACGCCTGCTGCCGCGTGATGCGCGCGAGGAGGTCCTGCGCGAACTCACCGAGCAGCATCAACGGGTTGCCGCGCGTGGTCGCTGGGCGCGGACCCGGTGGGCGTGGCGGCAGCTCGGGGCCGTCACCTCGTGGCGCGACGAGCGGGTGTCCACCGGCTGGCTGCGCGGTCTTGGTCAGGACTGGCGGGTGGCTCGACGAGGACTGCGCCAGAGACCGGCGGTCGGAGGGACCGTGATCCTCACGGTGGCCGTCTGCATCGCATCGACAACGGCGATTGCCGCCATTGTGGATGGCGTCCTGTTACGCCCGTTGCCCTACCCGGATGAGGCCCGGATGGTCTGGCTCGCCACATACCAGCCGTCTCCGACGTCTCCGCCCTTCGATCCCGCGGGCGCGGCGGGGGCGTACGCCAATCCCATGGACGTGGCTGACTGGGCGGATCGTGAGCGCACCCTTGCATCCGTGACGGCGTTCGAGACCTTTGAGGGCACGGTTATCGCCGGCGGACGACCCGTCCGCGTGGGGGTGGCATCGCTGAGCCCGACGGTCGGAACCACGCTGGGGATTCGCGCGCATATGGGGCGCCTCTTCGTCGACGACGACCTGGCGCCGGGCCAGCGGGTGGCGGTCCTCTCACATCGGCTGTGGCGGTCGGCGTTTCAGAGTGATCCCGCCATCGTGAACGGGACCATCGACCTGGGCGGCACACGGTTCGTGGTGCTGGGTGTGCTCCCCGACCTTCCGATGATGTTCCCGGCGGACAACATTGACGTGTGGCTGCCGCTGGCGCCCCCGGCCGCGGACTTCGCGAACCGGTTTGGCGTGTGGCAACGGGTCGTGGCGCGCATGGACCCCGGTACGACACTCGCGCAGGCGAGTCAGGACATGACGCGAGTCGCGCGGGAACTCGAGACGGCCCATCCCAAGAGCAATGCCGATCGTCGCCTGTTCGTCGTGCCGTACCGCGAAGGGCTCGTCGGGCGGACCCGTTCGGTCATCGGGCTGCTGGCAGGCGCCATGGTGCTCGTGCTCATGATCGCCACCGCCAACGTCGGCAATCTGCTGCTGGTCAGCGCCCAGGGGCGGCAGCGTGAGTTTGCCGTGCGCGCGGCGCTCGGCGCGGAGCCGCGGCGCGTGATCCGGCTGTTGGCCGTGGAAAGTACATGGTTGTGTCTTGTGGGTGGCGCGGCTGGCCTGGCGCTGGCTCCGTGGGCGCTGCAAGGACTGCTGGCGGTCTACCCGGAGACGTTGCCGTCAGTCGGCGTCGTCCGCATCGGCTGGCCGGCGGCAGGTGTGGCGCTGCTCGCGACCGTCGCTGCGTCCGTGTTGACCGTCATCCCGGCCATCGTCGCAGCGCGGCGGGGACGGATTCAGGAGGCGCTCCGTTCAAGCGAACGTGCCGGCGAGCAGCAGAGCCAACGCCGGGTGCGCGCCGGCCTCGTGGTCCTGCAGGTGGCACTGTCGACCGCGCTGCTCGTCGGTGGAGGCCTGCTGCTGCGGACGTTCTTCGCCATGCGCGCGACGGACGTCGGCGTCCAGCCGCAGGGTGTCATGACCTTCAACATCGCGCTGAGCCCAGTCACTTATGACACGCTCGAGGACGAGGTGCGGTTCTACGACACGCTGCTGGAACGTGTGCGCGTCCTGCCCGAGGTCGAGCACGCCGGCATGTCGACACTCCTGCCTTTTGCGCCGGGTGAATTCGGCGATGGTTTCACGCGCGTGGGGTTCAACGACGTGCCGCCGGACATTCCCGTCGCGCGGCTGCAGAACATTTCGGTGGGGTATCTCGAAGCGCTCGGGGTGCCGCTCAAACGCGGGCGCGGGTTCACTGCCGACGACACGGCGGGCACGCTCCCAGTGGCACTGGTCAACGAAACGCTGGAGCGGCGCGACTTTCCGGAAGGCGCGTTGGGCCGCCAGATTCGCTTTCGCGGAGTCGTCCACGAGATTGTCGGCGTGGTTGGCGACAAGCGGCATCGTTCGCTGCGCGAGCGTCCCCGAGCGGAGATGTACTACCCGCGCGCCCAGGTTGCACATCCGCGCTATCTCGGCTGGGTCGCCGTTCGCACATCAGGCGACCCTGCCACGCTTGTCCCCGAACTGCGGCGGGTCGTCGCCTCGATCGACCCCACCGTGGCGATCGACGATGTCAGCACCCTGGACCGTCGGGTTCAGGCGGTCCTGGCCCCGGATCGATTCCGGGCGACGCTGGTCGCCGGCCTTGCCGTCATCGCACTGCTCCTGGCGGGTATCGGTTTGTACGGTCTCGTCGCCCACACCGTTGCGCGAGACCAGCGCATGATCGCTATTCGAATGGCGCTTGGCGCACCTGCGCGTCAGGCGGCCGGCCGCGTGGTCGCTCAGGTCTGCGCGCTGACGCTCGGTGGTGTCGGTTGTGGTGCGCTCCTGGCGTGGGCCGGCCATTCGCTCGTCAGCGGTTTTCTGGCCGGTGTGGACCCCCTGGATCCATTGACCCTCGGACTCGTCGGCTGCGCACTGGCCCTGGTGACGCTGGCAGCCGCAGCTGGTCCAGCGTGGCGAGCCGGCAACGTCGACCCTGCCGAGGTGCTCCGCTCACAGTAGGAGGGCAGCCTTCAGGCTAGACTTGTCGCATGCGATTTCGACTGTTTGCGGCTGCCCCCCTCGTTGTCACCCTGCTCGCCTGCAGCCCGGGCACACCACCCGATCCCGGTCCGGATGTCTGGGCGACGGTGAACGGCACGGAAATCCGACGCGACCGCGTCGAACGTTTTTACCGCAGCATGACGGCTGCGGCTCAGGGCACGCCGAGTGAAGAAGAAGCGCTGGCCGCCAAGCTTGGACTCATTGACGAACTGATCACGGATCAGCTGCTGCTCGCTCGCGCCACCGCGCTGCAGATTGCCCCGACGGCCGAAGAAGTCGACAAGGCCATCACCGAAGCCCGCGGCGAGATGACCGAGGCCGACTTCAACAAACAGCTCGAGTCCCGGAAAACCACGCTGGCTGAGTACCGCGAGGAAATCACACGGGAGCTCACCACGCGCAAGGTCATCGAGCAGGACGTCACCAACAAAGTGGCGATCACCGATGAGGAGGTCACCGCGTTCTACGAGCAGAACAAGGCGCAGTTCAACGTGCCGGAACGCCAGTTTCACCTCGCCCAGATCGTCGTCACCAGCGATCCGACCCAGGTCAACAACCAGCAGAATGATGACGCGCGGTCGCCGGGCGAGGCGCAGCGCAAGATTGCCATGTTGACCGAGGCGCTGCAGAAGGGCGAAAGCTTCGCCGCCCTCGCGGCCAACTTCTCCGAAGATCCCAACTCCGCGCCCAATGGCGGCGACATCGGCATGGTCCCCTTGTCGCGGGTGGAACAAGCCGCGCCATCACTGCGCCGTGCCGTCCTCGGCATGAAGCCGGGAGACATGACAACGCTCACCAACGGTCCGGTGACCACCATGCTGGCGCTGGTCCGAGTTGTTGAACCAGGGCAGCGCGACCTCAGCGACACCGAAGTCAAAGACGGCATCCGCAATGGCCTGAAGGATCGGCGTACGCAATTGCTCCAGGGCGCGTATCTCGCCAAGCTCCGGTCGGACGCTGACGTCGTCAACTACCTCGCGCGTCGCGTCGTCGAGTCCAACGGCAAGTTGCCCGACGCGGCGAAGTAGTTCGGGTCCATCAGGTCCATCAGGTCCTGATGGACCGACGGGTCCGTTCTCAGGATTTCTCAGGAGATGACGACGCAGAGGGATGAGGTCTTTGAGTTTGGCGGGTTCCGGCTGGACCCGCGCAAGCGGCGGTTGACGCGCGCGGGCGAGGTGGTGCCGCTCGCGCCGAAGGCCTTTGACCTCCTGCACGCCCTGGTGGACGTCCAGGGCGCGGCGCTGTCGAAGAGTGAACTGCTCGAGCGGGTATGGCCCGGCATCTTTGTCGAGGAAGCCAACCTGCCGCAGAACATCTCCCTGATCCGCAAGGCCCTTGGCGAATCCCGTCAGGACCATCGCTTCATCGTCACGCTGCCCGGGACGGGCTACCGGTTTGCCGCGCCGGTCACAGTTGTCCCCAACGGCCCGGTGGCGCCGGTGGCCGGATCGGTTGCCGTCCTGCCGTTCATCAACGAGACCGGCGACGCGGCGCTCGACTACTGGTGCGACGGGTTGACCGAGGGGCTGATCCGCACCCTCTCCAGGATTTCAGGGTTGCGCGTCAAGGCGCGCGCGGTGGTGTTTCGACTCAAGGGGCAGGCTTCCGATCCACTGGTCGTGGGGCGCGAACTTGGCGTCGCGCTGGTGGTCGTCGGCCGCGTCTCGACGTCGCGCGTCGTCGTGGAACTGGTCGACACCGTGTCGGGATGGCAGGTGTGGACGGGTGAGATGGACGCGACCCCCAGCGAATCGATGGCCGTCCAGGAACAGCTGGCGCGGCAGGTGGCGAGTTCACTGCGTGTGCCGCTGTCGACAGACGAACAGCGGGATGTTGAACACCGTGTGACCCGCAGCTCGCCCGCGTACCAGAGCTTCATGAAGGGCCGGTACTTTCTCAACCGGCGGCTGACCGAAACGCTGGCGCCAGCGCTCGCCTGTTTTCGTGATGCCACCGATCAGGACCCCGCCTTTGCACTCGCGTATGTGGGCCTGGCGGATACGTACGTGTTGCTGAGTCTGTACGGCACGTCGCGACCCATCGACGTGTATCCGCCCTCGCGTGCGGCGGCGCTTCAGGCGCTGGCGCTGGATGACTCGCTGGCCGAAGCGCACAACTCGCTGGCCGTGTGTGAGCTGTTCTACGGCTGGAACTGGAGCGCGGCGGAAGGGTCGTTCCTCCGGGCGCTGGATCGTAATCCCGATTATGCGGACGCGCATCAGCGGTACGGCATGTATCTGGTGGCGCGTGGGCGCTTTGATGACGCGCGCGAGGCGCTGGCGATTGCGCAGGCCCTGGACCCGTTGTCACTGATTACCGGCACGATTGCCGGGTATCCCGACTATTACCAGCGGAGGTACGCCGAGGCGGAGCAGCAGTTCTCACGTGTGCTGCAATTGGATCCGCAGTTCTCCATGGCGCACTTCCGGCGCGGGCTGGCGCTGACACAACTCGGGCGGTACGACGAGGCCGAAGCCGCGCTGCAGACCTCCAAACGCCTGTCGGACGATCGTGATGTGGTGGCGGCCCTCGGTCGTCTGTGGGCGCTGCAGCGGCGTGTCACGGACGCGGAGGCGGCGATTGCGGAGCTGCACGAACGCTCACGCTCGACGTTTGTCACCGCGTACGCGCTGGCCGCCATCGAGGCGGCGCTTGGGAGGATGGACGAGGCGTGTGCCTGGCTGGAACGGGCGCTCGAAGAGCGGTCGTACTGGTTGATCTATCTGGACGTGGACCCCGCGCTTGATCCGTTGCGCGGTGATG